>JAATFX010000119.1 GCA_015654925.1 Enterobacterales bacterium
CACGGCCGCCAATACGCCGGTACCGCAGCCAATATCCGCCACCGCGCCGCTGAGCGGTTTATCAAAAGTGGACAGCAGCAGTTGGCTGCCGCTATCCAACCCATCGCGGCTGAATACGCCCGGCAGGGTTTTCACGGTAATTCCGTCCAACTGATATTCATTCCAGTAGGACTGGGGATTAAACTGCGGCGCCGTTTCCAACCGGCCGTGATACAGGCCGCAGCGGCGGGCGCTGTCGATTTTATTGAGCGGGCAATAAGGCGCGAGCATTTGCTCGGCGCTGCGTACGCCGCTGCGGTTTTCGCCCACCACGAAAATTTCGCTGCCGATGGGCAGCAGCGACAGTAAGTTCTCCAGTTGGAACTGGGCTTCCGGCTTATTTTTCGGCCAGAAATAGAGTAAAGTATCGCATTCGCGGACAAAATCGGCTTCGGCCACCAGGCCGTATTGCACGGACTGTTCGTCCATTTTGTCGCGCAGCGCCAGACAGTGGTGATACCAGGCGGTGTGGACGCGCACGCTTTGGGCTTCGAACTCGGCGGGCAACAGGTCCTGCACATCACCGGCGAACAATACCCGCTTATCCAAAAAAACATCGTCGTGACGAAGTATGACTTCACTGGCTGGTGTTAAAACTGACATGCGACAAAGGCTCCTCATTAATCCGAGCGGGGAGTATAGTGCTTTATTGCCCGATGTTCGATGGATTTGGTCGCATTGGTGGATTTGCGGACCGCCCAATGAGTAAAATGACGCGATTAACCGCGACGCGCAAAACCGCCGCGCAATACCAACCGCTGACAGGATAAGTATGACTTTACGACGCGACTGGCAACTACGACAACTGGGCATTACCCAGTGGACGCTGCGTCGCCCAGGAGCGCTGTTGGGCGAGGTCGCGGTCGTTCTGCCGCCGGAAACCCGGCTGGTGCTGATCGCCAGCTCCTTGCCCCCCGGCAACCATCCCTTGCTGGACGATGTGGCGCGCAGCCTCGATTTGACCCCGCAAGCGTTATATCAACTTACGCCTGAACAGGTGGCGATGCTGCCGGAAGATACCCGCTGCCACTGCTGGTGGTTGGGCGTCGCGGCGACGCGCTCACTGTCCGGCATTTCACTCTCTACGCCGCCGCTGGCCGAGCTGCTTGCTGACGCCGCGGCCAAGCGTAATCTTTGGCAGCAAATTTGTCATCATGAATCAGATTTCTTCCCTGACGGTCTCTGACCTGACCGCCGCCTGGCATATAGAACAGGCCAGCCATGCGTTTCCGTGGACAGCGAAAACCTTCGCCACCAACCAGGGCGAGCGCTATTTGAACCTCAAGCTCACCGCCGACGGCGCCATGGCGGCTTTCGCCATCACCCAAACCGTGCTGGACGAGGCGACGCTGTTCGATATTGCGGTGCATCCGGATTTTCAGCGGCGCGGGCTGGGGCGCCAGCTGCTTGAGCATCTCATCGCCGAACTTGAAACCCGCGGCATACTGACCCTGTGGCTGGAAGTGCGCCAATCCAACTTGCCCGCCATCGCGTTATATCAATCCCTCGGCTTTAACGATGTTTCGGTGCGGCGCGATTATTACCCCGCCGCCGCGGGGCGCGAAGACGCTATTATCATGGCGTTGCCCCTTGGCTGATCCCATTATCTGCGCACTATCAATGCTTTCTTTCTGCATGTAGAATCTAGCACCAGCGATTCAGCCTTTACTGATTATGTACCCATCGAGAAACAGAAGATGAAGAATGCCTCCATCGCCGCGGAAGTCGCGGCCCGGCGCACTTTTGCGATCATTTCGCACCCCGACGCCGGTAAAACCACCATTACCGAAAAAGTGCTGTTGTTCGGGCACGCCATTCTTACCGCCGGAACGGTGAAAGGGCGGGGGTCCAGCCACCACGCCAAATCCGACTGGATGGAAATGGAAAAACAGCGTGGTATTTCCATTACCACCTCGGTAATGCAGTTTCCTTATCGGGATGCCCTGATAAACCTGCTTGATACCCCGGGGCATGAAGATTTCTCGGAAGATACCTATCGCACCTTGACGGCGGTGGACTGCTGCCTGATGGTGATCGACTCCGCGAAAGGGGTCGAAGATCGTACCCGTAAGCTGATGGAAGTCACCCGTCTGCGCGATACGCCGATCCTGACCTTTATGAACAAGGTCGACCGCGATATCCGCGACCCGACGGAACTGCTCGATGAAGTGGAGCATGAGCTGCGCATCGCCTGCGCTCCCATCACCTGGCCCATTGGGTGCGGCAAGCTGTTTAAAGGCGTATACCATCTGTATAAAGATGAAACTTATCTCTATCAGACCGGTAAAGGGCACACCATCCAGGAAGTGCGCACCGTCAAAGGGTTGCAAAATCCGGATCTGGACCGGGCCATCGGCGAAGATCTGGCGGCGCAGCTGCGCGAAGAGCTGGAATTGGTGCAAGGCGCCTCCCATGAATTCGAAGAGCAGGCTTTCCTGCGCGGTGAATTGACTCCGGTATTTTTCGGCACCGCCCTGGGCAACTTCGGCGTCGATCATATGCTCGACGGACTGGTCGCCTGGGCGCCGCCGCCGATGCCGCGCAAGACCAATACCCGCGTCGTGAAGGCCGATGAAGAGAAGTTCACGGGCTTTGTATTTAAAATCCAGGCCAACATGGACCCCAAGCACCGCGACCGCGTGGCGTTTATGCGCGTGGTGTCCGGACGCTATGAAACCGGCATGAAGCTGCATCAGGTAAGAACCGGTAAAGATGTGCTTATCGCCGATGCCTTGACTTTCATGGCAGGCGATCGCTCGCATATCGAAGAAGCCTATCCCGGCGATATCATCGGGCTGCATAACCACGGCACCATCCAGATCGGCGACACCTTTACCCAGGGCGAAGAGATGAAGTTCACCGGTATTCCGAACTTCGCCCCGGAAATGTTCCGGCGTATCCGCCTGCGCGACCCGCTTAAACAAAAGCAATTACTCAAAGGGCTGGTCCAGCTATCTGAGGAGGGGGCGGTGCAGGTATTCCGTCCTATCACCAATAACGATCTGATTGTGGGCGCGGTCGGGGTATTGCAGTTTGAAGTAGTGGTGGCCAGGCTTAAAAGCGAATACAACGTCGAAGCCTTGTATGAGTCGATTAATGTTTCCACCGCCCGCTGGGTAGAATGCCAGGATGTGAAAAAACTTGAGGAATTCAAGCGCAAGAACGAGCTGAACCTGGCTTTGGACGGCGGTGATAACCTGACGTATATCGCTCCGAGCATGGTGAACCTGAATTTGACCCAGGAACGCTATCCGGACGTGAGTTTCCATAAAACCCGCGAACATTAATGCCCACCGGGAGTGAATCCCGGCAGGCGGCCCGCTGGCAACTTTTATTCATTCGCCTGGCGTTACCGGTATTTCCGCCGGTAAAACCAGGGCCGCCATCGGGTTGCTTCCCGTGCAATCAGGCCTGCGGGCCTATCGCTGCGCAGTACACCCCTCCTACAGAAATGTCCTAAATCCTTGCTTATTCATCGGATTTGGCGATTTTTTACCGGTAAACCATGCAATTTGTTATTTCTGGTCTATAGTTAAATTGTCTCTGACGAAACGGTTAAATAAGCTAATAAAACCGTTAAAATCAGCGTGATAACCTGCTTAACATGGAATGAGTATATTTTTTCTCCTTCCAATGGAAATATCCCTTGAGGATTTTTCAGTACCGGCGGTTTTCCTGACGGTTGATCGCAGCGCCACGCGTTGTTGATCCAGGCTGCACAGTCTGATTTTTTTAGATGCTTGCCGGGACGTATCCGACAGCAGTTAGACAGGTCACATTTGTGGCAATAACACCCTGATTCGGGTGGACGGTAAAAAGGAAACATCCATGAATAAGATCAAGATGACACAAACGCTTACGGCACTGGTATTGGGTACTATCCTGGCAGGCACCACCGCCATGGCTAACGACACTATCAAGACCGAGGCCAACAGCACCGGCGCGAAAATCGATAATTCGATGAAAACCGCGTCAAACTACATGGGCGACAGTGCCGTCACCGCAAAAGTGAAAAGTGCGCTGGTGGGCGACAAGTCCGTAAATAGTAACGATATTTCGGTAGTGACCAATAACGGTGTGGTTACCCTAAGCGGTTTTGTCGCCAGCCAGACCCAGGCAGAACGTGCCGTAGCCGCTACCAAAACCGTGGAAGGCGTTACGTCGGTCAGCGACAAGCTGCACGTGAAAGGAACCGACAAGGCTTCGGTGAAAACCTACGCCAGCGATACGGCCATTACCAGCGAAGTGAAAGCTAAA
This sequence comes from Enterobacterales bacterium, assembly GCA_015654925.1. Lineage (GTDB taxonomy): Bacteria > Pseudomonadota > Gammaproteobacteria > Enterobacterales > Enterobacteriaceae > Acerihabitans. Next base: position 4,297 of record JAATFX010000119.1, read on the forward strand.
CTCCTGGCCGATAGCCTGGTTCCGTCCCGTACGGTGAAAGTTGAAACCACCGGCGGCGTAGTACAGCTTAGCGGCACCGTAAAAAGCGCCAACGAAGCGGCCCGTGCTGAAAACGTGACCAAAGCGGTCGACGGTGTGAAAAGCGTTAAAAACGACCTTAAATACTAATCAAGATGTTTCGGAGTGAATGGCCTCCAGGGCGATTCGCTCCGATTATTGTGCACGGCAAAAATAGTATTAAACCGGTTCGATAGGAGGCTGCTTATTCCTTCCTCCGGTAACACGAGAATTGTATTTTCATCATTTGGGTAAGGAGAAGCTTATGTTTCGTTGGGGCATTATTTTTCTGGTTATTGCCTTAATAGCGGCAGCGTTAGGGTTTGGCGGTTTGGCCGGTACGGCTGCATGGGCCGCCAAAATCGTATTCGTCGTCGGTATCATTCTGTTCCTGATCAGCCTGTTTACCGGCCGTCGCGGCAGGTAGCCGGCAGCGGTGGGATATTCCTGCAGCATTATTGCGCTAACATTATTTCTGTAATGTTATTGCGGTAATGTGGTGACCAAGTAGGTTGCTTTCCGGAGGGGATATGAATAGCGACGTCGTTTTTGGCAAATTCAAGCAGTGGAAAAGCCAGATGTGGTTATTATGGGCGGAGTGGTTTGATGACGACTGCGCCTGGGTTGCGGGAAGCAACCACTACCTTTCCGGGGTAATGCAGGAAGATTACGGCAAGTCAGCACCCGAGGTCGCCGCGCCGCAGGCCGGAACCAAGGACGCCGTGAAACCCCCTATGCAGAAGCCGGATAAATTGCATTGATGCGTTTTATCCGGAATATTAGGTTGATTTTTTTATTCCCTCCCCGCACCTCCTGCCGCTTTTTTTCCTGCTCGCCGCCTAAATGCGTCAATTCATCATTGGACGATTCACGCCTGAACCGTATATTGATGACCAGGACGGGACACGGTTGGCGCCACCTGGGATAAATACCATGACCACGCCGGTTTTTATCGATACGCACTGTCATTTTGATTTTCCGCCGTTTAGCGGCGCCGAGGCCGACAGCATCCGGCGCGCGGCCCAAGCGGGCGTGCGGCGGATTATCGTGCCGGCGGTGGAGTCCGGGCGTTTTGCGGGCGTAATGGCCCTGGCCGATGGTCATCCGGCGCTGTATGCCGCATTGGGCATGCATCCCATTGCCATCGCCCAGCATGACGAGGCTGGCCTGGCGCTGCTGGAACAGTATTTACGACAACCTCATCCGCGGCTGGTGGCCATCGGCGAAATCGGCCTGGATAACTACATGGCCGACCCGCAGATGGAGCGGCAAACGGCGCTGTTGGACGCCCAACTGCAACTGGCCGCCCGTTATGACTTGCCGGTGATTTTGCATTCGCGGCGCACCCACGATCGGCTGGCGATGATGCTGCGCCAGCGCCGGCTGCCGCGCGCCGGCGTGGTACATGGATTTGCCGGTAGTTACGAACAGGCGGAGGCCTTCATTAAATTGGGGTTTTATATCGGCGTCGGCGGCACCATCACCTATGAGCGCGCCAATAAAACCCGCCAGGTGATGGCGCGCCTGCCGCTGGAGCGGCTATTGCTGGAAACCGACGCGCCGGATATGCCCGTGGCCGGTTACCAGGGCCAACCCAATCGACCGGAACGCGTGTTGCTGACTTTTCAGGCGTTATGCGAATTGCGCGCCGAGCCGCCGGAGCAGATTGCCGATATAATCTACCGTAATAGCCTCGATCTCTTTGGCCTGGCCCGCCAATAGCGGGATTATTACGCAGATAATCGGGATCGGACGCATAATTCTCGATGCTCAGGCAGCTTATTTGCCCCAAGTGTGAAAAAATAGACTCAGCGCGTAAGGCAGGGCGGTTGTTGCCCTGCGTCTTTGATACAGGCTTATGCGGTGAGAAGGATCTCTGACGCCCGGATGGCCGTATGGTTCCGGGTCTTTCTTCATGGAACCAAGTCCGCTCGCCAACGATACGGCGCGTTACCGCTTTGCCCGTAACGCCCCTTTTGCATCTTCGGTTTACGTTGACCAGACCGAAAAGTTGGAGAGTATTATGATTGATTTAACCGTTGCGGCCCGGCGCGCGCTGAGCCTGATGGATCTTACCACCCTCAATGACGACGACACCGACGATCGGGTAATACACCTGTGCCGCCAGGCGAAAAGTCCGGCCGGCAATACCGCCGCCATTTGCATTTATCCCCGCTTTATCCCCGTTGCCCGCAAGGCCCTGCAACGGCAGGATACGCCGGATATCCGTATTGCCACGGTCACCAATTTCCCCCATGGCGGCGACGATGCCGACATCGCGCTGGCGCAAACCCGTGCGGCCATCGCCTACGGCGCGGACGAGGTGGATGTGGTTTTGCCCTACCGGGCGCTGATGGCCGGTAATGAACAGCTGGGTTTCGATATGGTCAGCGCCTGCAAAGCGCTGTGCGCCTCCAGCGGGGTATTGCTCAAGGTGATATTGGAAACCGGCGAACTGCGCCGTCCGGAGCTGATTCGCCTGGCCGCGGAAATCGCCATCGACGCCGGCGCGGATTTCATTAAAACCTCCACCGGCAAGGTGCCGGTCAATGCTACGCTGGCAAGCGTGGAAATCATGCTATCGGTCATCCGTGATAAGGGCGTCGGGACCCAGGTGGGCGTGAAGCCGGCCGGCGGCGTGCGCACAGCGGCGGAAGCCGCGTCCTATCTGGCGCTGGCGGATCGCATCATGGGGCCGGACTGGGCCGACGCGCGCCATTTCCGGTTCGGCGCTTCAAGCCTGCTGACCAGCCTGCTTACCGTATTGGGCCAGGATGCGCATGAAACGGGCAACGGTTATTGATCCTTTCGCCGTCTGAAATATGAGTCCGTAGGGATTATTCCCGTTCTGCGGGCCTGGCCCGCTTTTTGGCATGCAGGGGGTTACCTTGTTCCTGGCACAAGAAATCATTCGCAAAAAACGCGACGGAGGATCGTTGAGTGAAGACGAGATCCGCTTTTTTATTAACGGCGTACGCGATAATACCGTCTCCGAAGGGCAAATCGCCGCCCTGGCGATGACCATCTTTTTCCATGATATGGATATGGCTGAACGCGTGGCGCTGACGTTGGCGATGCGCGATTCCGGCCATGTGCTGAACTGGAAAAACAGCGATTTGGGCGGCCCGGTGGTGGATAAACACTCCACCGGCGGCGTGGGCGATGTCACCTCGCTGATGCTCGGTCCGATGATCGCCGCCTGCGGCGGTTATGTGCCGATGGTCTCAGGCCGCGGGCTGGGCCATACCGGCGGCACGCTGGATAAACTGGAAGCCATTCCCGGGTTGAATATCTTTCCCGACGATCGTACCTTTCGCACCATGATCAAGGAGGTGGGCGTGGCGATTATCGGCCAGACCAACTCCCTGGCGCCGGCGGATAAGCGTTTTTACGCCACTCGCGATATCACCGCCACGGTGGATTCCATCGCGCTGATTACCGCGTCGATACTGGCCAAGAAACTGGCCGAGGGATTGGACACGCTGGTGATGGATGTAAAGGTCGGCTCGGGCGCTTTCATGCCGGACGTCGAACAGTCCGAGGCGCTGGCCAAGGCCATCGTCGACGTCGCCAACGGCGCGGGATGCAAAACCACGGCATTGCTGACCGATATGAACCAGGTCCTGGCCTCCAGCGCGGGCAATGCGCTGGAGGTGCGCGAGGCGGTGCGTTTTCTTACCGGCGAGCAGCGTAATCCGCGCCTGTTCGAGGTGACGATGGCGTTATGCTGCGAAATGCTGGTGACGTCCGGCCTGGCGGTCAACGACAGCCAGGCGCTGGCCCGGCTGCAACAGGTATTGGATAACGGCGAAGCGGCGGAGCGTTTTGGCCGCATGGTCGCCGCCCAGGGCGGACCGAACGATTTTGTCGATCGCTACGATCGCTATTTGCCGATGGCGACCCTGAGCAAGCCGGTGTTTGCCGCCGGGTCCGGGTATATCGATACCATGGACACCCGCGCACTGGGGATGGCGGTGGTGGCCATGGGCGGCGGGCGGCGGCGCGTCAGCGACGCCATTGACTACAGCGTGGGGTTGACCGATATGGTGCGTCTGGGCGACGCCGTGCAGCCCGGACAGCCCCTGGCCATTATTCACGCCGCCAGCGAGGAGAGCTGGATGCAGGCCGCGGAGGCGGTGCGCGGCGCAATAACGATTGCGGCGCAGGCGCCGCAGGCGCTGCCGGTGATTTACCGCCGCATTGAGGCCGGCCTGTAAGTCTGGTATAAACCGCGGCGTTCCGGTTGCCGGACCACTGGGAAACCCGTGCCGGCCGACACGATTATCTATGATGCGGCCCCGGGGGCAATCACTTCGCGGGCCGGGTCGCTCAGCAGGAGAACACAATGAAACGTACCTACATTATGGTGCTCGATTCTTTTGGTATCGGCGCCGCCGGCGACGCGGAAAAATTCGGCGACAGCGGTTCGGATACCCTGGGTCATATTGCGCAGCGATGCGCGCAAGGGGAGGCTGAACAGGGCCGCAGCGGCCCGCTGCATCTGCCCAACCTGTCGCGCCTGGGCCTTGGGCTGGCGGGCGAAGAATCCACCGGCCGGTTTGCGCCGGGTCTGGATAAGCACGCCGACATTATCGGCGCCTACGCCTATGCCAGCGAAATCTCCTCCGGCAAAGACACCCCGTCGGGACATTGGGAAATAGCCGGGGTGCCGGTGATGTTTGATTGGGGATATTTCCCGGACCAGGAAAACAGTTTTCCGCAGGAACTGCTGGACCAGTTGGTCAAACACGCCGAATTGCCCGGCTATCTCGGCAACTGCCATTCGTCGGGCACGGTGATCCTTGACCAGCTCGGAGAGGAGCATATGCGCACGGGCAAGCCGATTTTTTATACCTCGGCCGATTCGGTATTCCAAATCGCCTGCCATGAAGAGACCTTCGGCTTGCAGCGGCTCTATGATTTGTGCGAGCTAGCCCGCGAGCTGCTTACCGACGGCGGCTATAATATCGGCCGGGTGATCGCCCGGCCGTTTATCGGCGATAAAGCCGGCCACTTCCAGCGCACCGGCAACCGCCACGACCTGGCGGTCGAACCCCCATCGGCCACCGTCTTGCAAAAGCTGGTGGAAGAGCGGGGCGGCCAGGTGGTGTCGGTGGGCAAGATTTCCGATATATACGCCGGGGTGGGCATCACGAAAAAAATCAAAGCCACCGGCCTGGACGCTTTGTTCGACGCCACCATTCGCGAGATGGATCAGGCGGGTGATAAGACTATCGTATTTACCAACTTTGTCGATTTTGATTCATCCTATGGCCACCGCCGCGACGTCGCCGGCTATGCGGCCGCGCTGGAGCTGTTCGATCGGCGCTTACCGGAATTGCTCGAACGCGTCACCGGCGAGGATATGCTGATCCTGACGGCGGATCATGGCTGCGACCCCACCTGGCGGGGCACCGATCATACCCGCGAGCATATCCCGGTGCTGATTTACGGCCCTAAGGTTAAAGCGGGATCTTACGGGCATCGAGAGACTTTCGCGGATATTGGCCAGACCGTGGCGCGTTATTTCGGGTTATCCCCCATGGACTATGGCAAAGCCATAGTGTGATTGGGATTTCTCCCGGCGTTTTACCCCGCCGCCCCGGTAAGGGGCGGGCAACAAAAATCCATTATTTATCACAAGGAAAAATACCATGGCGACGCCCCATATCAATGCCGAACGAGGCGATTTTGCGGATGTGGTACTGATGCCCGGCGATCCGCTGCGGGCGCAGCACATCGCCAATACCTTCCTGACCCAGCCGCGCGAGGTGAATAATGTTCGCGGCATGCTGGGCTACACCGGCAGCTATAAAGGCCGGGACATTTCAGTTATGGGCCACGGCATGGGCATACCCTCCTGCTCGATTTATACCAAGGAGCTGATTACCGAGTTCGATGTGAAACAGATTATTCGCGTCGGGTCCTGCGGGGCGGTGCGCGCCGATGTCCATGTGCGCGACGTGGTGATCGGCATGGGCGCCTGCACCGATTCCAAAGTCAACCGCATGCGCTTCAAAGATCACGACTACGCGGCCATCGCCGATTATGGCATGCTGCGCCACGCGGTGGATGCGGCCAAGGCGGCGGGGGTGAATGTCCGGGTCGGCAATTTATTTTCCGCGGATCTGTTTTATACCCCCGACCCGGATATGTTTAACGTGATGGAAAAATACGGCATCCTCGGTGTGGAAATGGAAGCCGCGGGGATTTATGGCGTGGCGGCGGAGTTCGGCGCCAGGGCCTTGGCCATCTGTACCGTTTCCGACCATATCCGCAGCGGCGAAGCCCTGAGCGCGGCCGACCGCCAGACCACCTTTAACGAGATGATAGAAATCGCGCTGGAGTCGGTGCTGCGCGGGGATGCTGACTGAACCATCGCCATTGAAAAAAACGGGCGCGGGCTGCCAGCGGGTATTGCGCCCGCGCTTATTTCTCCGGGGGGACGGTCGGCGCGGAGGCGGGCGTCTCGTCTTCGTTTTCGTCCCCTTTGCGTTCGGCCAGCGGCGTGCTGGCGGTGAGCAGATAGGGGGATTGCTGCCAGCGGCTGCGGCGGTTTTGCAGCAGGGTGCGAGCCAGGATAATGCCGATGGCCAATGCCAGCAGGATCATCAGGCGCAGCAGGTTGGTGGTGTTATCCACCTGTTTGGCTTCGGTTTCCAAAACATGTGTATCGAGGGTCAGGCGCACAAAACCGCTGGGGCCGTCTTTATCGGTAATCGTCTGCACCAACTGGTGGTTAAAATAGCTGCCGGCGCGCTGGCGCTCAATGGCCAGGCGGTCGCGGACGCTGATATTTTCCCCCGCCCTGGCAATCAGGTTGCCGTCCATGCCATATACGCTGGCGTCCAGGATGCGGCTGCCCTGCGTAAGCTTATCCAGCACGGCCTGGATTGGCGCGGCGTTGTCATCGTTTTCCGCCATTAGCGGCGCCAGCTGGCCCGCGAGCTGGCGGATTAAGGTATCGGCCAGCTCATCCACCTGCGCCGAGCGGGCCATTTGGTGGCTCAGGCTGAACCAGGATGCGCCCTGCATCAGAAATACCAGCAGCGTCACGCAGATCAGAACGATGGCGGTGCGATGTAAGCGAAACGAGACTCTGGCCCGTACCATGTGATTCCTTTACTATTTTGGACGCTTTATGTTGCCAGAAGCGCCGACGATAGGATAGCTTGATGCGCGTTGTTTTATCATGACCACTCTTTACGCCTACAGGAGCGATTGATGTCCAATAGTCTGACATACCGCGATCTCCCCGCGGGGATCTCCCAGTGGCCCGGTTTGCCGCTGTCGTTAAGCGGCGATGAAGTGATGCCGCTGGATTACCGCGCGGGTCACACCGGTTGGCTGCTGTATGGCAAATCCCTGGATAAACCTACCCTGGCCCGCTTCCAGCGCGGACTGGAGACGGCATTGGTGATCGTCGCCGCCTGGCATATCGAAGATTACCAGGTGGTCAGGTTGGCCGGCCCGTTAACCGCCCTGGCGACGCAGCTGGCCCACGATCTGGGCCTGGACGTGGCGCCCTTTGGTAAAACGCCCCATCTGCGCGCGCCCGGCCTGCTGATCATGGACATGGATTCTACCGCAATCCAGATTGAGTGTATTGATGAAATCGCCAAACTGGCGGGGGTGGGCGCGCAGGTTGCCGCGGTTACCGAACGCGCTATGCGCGGCGAGCTGGATTTCGCCGCCAGCCTGCGCCACCGGGTGGGCACCCTTAAGGGCGCCGACGCGGAGATCCTGCGCCAGGTCCGTGACGGCTTGCCCCTGATGCCAGGCCTGACCGGCCTGGTCGCCAAATTGCAAAGCCTGGGCTGGCATATCGCCATTGCTTCCGGCGGGTTTACGTATTTTGCCGAGTATCTGCGCGATCGGCTGCGGCTGGTTTCTGTTGCCGCCAATGAGTTGGGTATTCGCGACGGTAAGCTGACCGGCGAGGTGATCGGGCCGATTGTCGATGCCGCCTATAAGGCCCGGGAATTGAACGCGCTGGCGGAGCGGCTGGCGATACCCTTGCACCAGACGGTGGCCATCGGCGACGGTGCCAACGACTTATTGATGCTACAATCGGCAGGTCTGGGCATTGCCTACCATGCCAAGCCCAAGGTGAATCAACAGAGTAAAGTCATTATCCGCCACGCGGACTTACTGGGCGTTTTGTGCATCCTAAGCGGCAATCTGAAAAACGAAGATCGCTAGGCGCGCGGGCGGATACCGCAGCGGACGGCCGCGGGCTATCGGTTTAGAGCTTGGGGCATAGCGCACGGGATGTATGGACGGTACTGTGCCACCGGCGGCGCAGGCAGTGGTAATTCAGCAGCGCGATTAATTTCCGAGGTGTATGTGGCTAAAGCGGCGAAACGGGCGTTTGTCTGTAATGAATGTGGCGCGGAGTATCCCCGCTGGCAGGGGCAGTGCAGCGCCTGCGAGGCTTGGAATACCATTACCGAAGTGCGCGTGGCGTCGTCGTCGCCCGCGGCGGCCCGCAACGATCGTTTTAGCGGCTACTCAGGCGAGGCCGGCGTCAGCCGGGTGCGCAAATTAGCGGATATCAGCCCCGAAGAGCTGCCGCGTTTTTCCACCGGTTTTAAAGAGTTCGACCGCGTACTGGGCGGCGGCGTCGTGCCGGGCAGCGCCATTTTGATTGGCGGCAGTCCCGGCGCCGGCAAAAGCACCCTGCTGCTGCAAACGCTGTGCAAGCTGTCCGAGCAAATGAATACCCTCTATGTCACCGGGGAGGAGTCATTGCAGCAGGTGGCCATGCGCGCCCACCGGCTGGCGCTGCCCACCGGCGGCCTGAATATGCTGTCGGAAACCAGCATCGAGCAAATTTGCCTGATTGCGTCCCAGGAAAAACCGCGCCTGATGGTAATTGATTCCATCCAGGTGATGCATATGGCGGATATCCAGTCTTCGCCCGGCAGCGTGGCGCAGGTGCGTGAAACCGCCGCTTACCTGACGCGCTTCGCCAAAACCCAGGGCGTGGCGATATTAATGGTCGGCCACGTCACCAAGGACGGCTCTTTGGCCGGCCCCAAGGTACTGGAACACTGCATCGACTGTTCAATCATGCTCGATGGCGATGCGGATTCCCGTTTCCGCACCCTGCGCAGCCATAAAAACCGCTTCGGCGCGGTGAATGAGCTGGGGGTGTTCGCCATGACCGAACAGGGTTTGCGGGAAGTCAGCAATCCTTCGGCGATATTTCTTAGCCGGGGCGAGGAGATGACCCCCGGCAGCAGCGTCATGGTGGTATGGGAGGGAACACGTCCCCTGCTGGTTGAAATCCAGGCGCTGGTGGACCATTCGATGCTGGCCAACCCCCGGCGGGTCGCGGTGGGCCTGGAGCAAAACCGGCTGGCCATCCTGCTGGCGGTGCTGCACCGCCACGGCGGCCTGCAAATGGCTGACCAGGATGTCTTCGTCAACGTGGTGGGCGGGGTCAAGGTGACCGAGACCAGCGCCGATCTGGCGCTAATGCTGGCCATGGTGTCGAGCCTGCGCGATCGTCCGCTGCCCCGGGATCTGGTGGTGTTCGGCGAAGTGGGGCTGGCCGGCGAGATCCGCCCGGTGCCCAGCGGCCAGGAGCGGATTGCCGAAGCCGCCAAGCATGGCTTTCGCCGCGCCATAGTGCCGTTTGCCAACGTGCCGAAAAAAGCCCAGGACAATATGCAGATCTTCGGCGTGAAAAAGCTGGCGGATGCGCTGGATATTCTGGCCGAGCTGGAATAACCAGGGGTAGTGGCCGGCACGTTATGCCATGTTATTGATTAAGCCAGCAGAGGTAAGCCGATGTCGTCATTCAATTATTTGAAGAGTGCGATAAAACAACAAGGATGTACGTTACAGCAGGTCGCTGAGGCTTGCGGTATGACCAAGGGTTATCTCAGCCAGCTGCTTAACGCTAAAATCAAGAGCCCCAGCGCGCAGAAACTGGAGGCTATCCACCGCTTTCTCGGCCTGGAGTTTCCACGGCGGCAAAAGAAAGTCGGCGTGATTTTCGGTAAATTCTATCCGTTGCATACCGGGCATATCTATCTTATCCAGCGCGCCTGCAGCCAGGTGGATGAGCTGCACGTTATCCTCGGCTACGACGAACCGCGCGATCGCCAGCTATTTGAGAATAGCGCCATGTCGCAGCAGCCGACGGTGAGCGACCGGCTGCGCTGGCTGCTGCAAACCTTTAAATACCAGAAGAATATCCATATCCATTCCTTTAACGAGCAGGGCATGGAGCCTTATCCCCATGGTTGGGATGTCTGGAGCCGCGGCATTCAGTCTTTTATGAATGAGAAAGGGATAGAGCCGGGGTTTATTTACACCAGCGAAACGCAGGATGCCGCGAGCTATCGCGAGCATTTGGGCATTGAAACCGTTTTGATTGATCCCAATCGGTCATTTATGTCCATCAGCGGCGAGCAGATCCGCCAGGACCCGTTTCGTTATTGGGAATATATTCCCACCGAGGTTAAGCCGTTTTTCGTGCGTACCGTGGCGCTTATCGGCGGGGAATCCAGCGGCAAGTCCACCATGGTCAATAAGCTGGCGAATATTTTTAATACCACCAGCGCCTGGGAGTACGGGCGGGAATATGTGTTCTCCCATTTGGGCGGCGACGAAATGGCGCTGCAGTATTCGGATTATGACAAGATAGCGCTGGGGCAGGCGCAGTATATTGATTTTGCGGTAAAATATGCCAATAAAGTGGCTTTTATCGATACTGATTTTGTGACCAGCCAGGCGTTTTGCAAACGCTATCACGGCCGGGAACATCCTTTTGTACAGGCCATGATCGATGAGTATCGCTTTGATTTGGTTATTTTATTGAAGAATAATACGCCATGGGTGGCGGACGGGTTGCGCAGTTTGGGCAATCCGGCGGATCGCGACGGTTTCCAGCAGATGCTGGAAGATTTGCTCGATAGCAATCATATTCCTTTTGTGCGGATTGATGTGCCCGATTACGATCGGCGTTTTCTGCAATGCGTCGAGTTGGTGGGGAATTTGCTGGGGCAGCGGTAGCGGTAGGTTTGTCCCCTTTTAACATGGCCCGCGGTGAGCGGTGATGGCGGGCGGAGCGCCCAGGGGACGCTCCGCTGCTCAGTGGCTTCAGGACATTTTTTTGTATTTGATGCGATGGGGTTGCAGCGCTTCCGCCCCCAGGGTGCGTTTTTTCCATTCTTCGTATTCGGTGAAGTTGCCTTCGAAGAATTCGATTTTGCCTTCATCCTGGTAGTCGATGATATGGGTGGCGATGCGGTCGAGGAACCAGCGGTCATGGGAGATGACCATGGCGCAGCCCGGGAATTCCAGCAGGGCGTTTTCCAGCGCGCGCAGGGTTTCCACGTCCAGGTCGTTGGTCGGTTCATCGAGCAGCAGCATATTGCCGCCTACCTGCAATAGCTTGGCCAGATGGAGCCGGCCGCGTTCGCCGCCGGACAGTTCGCCGACGCGTTTGCCCTGGTCCACGCCCTTGAAATTGAACCGGCCCACATAGGCGCGGCTGGGCATTTCAAAGTTGCCGATGCGCATGATGTCCTGCCCGCCCGAGACTTCTTCCCATACGGTCTTGCTGTTGTCCATGCTGTCGCGGAATTGATCCACCGAGGCCAGTTGTACGGTATCACCCAGGGTGACGCTGCCGCTGTCCGGCTGTTCTTTGCCTGACAAGATGCGGAACAGGGTGGACTTACCGGCGCCGTTGGGGCCGATAATGCCGACAATCGCCCCTTTGGGAATGGAGAAGGACAGTTTGTCGATCAGCAGGCGATCGCCATAGGATTTGCTGAGGTTTTCCACTTCCAGGACTTTGTCGCCCAGGCGTGGTCCGGGCGGAATAAACAGTTCGCTGGTTTCATTGCGCTTCTGGTATTCCACATTATTAAGTTCTTCAAAACGGGCGAGGCGGGCTTTGCCTTTTGATTGGCGGCCTTTGGGATTTTGCCGTACCCATTCCAGTTCTTTCTCTATGGATTTGCGCCGGGCCGTTTCTGACGAAGCTTCCTGCGCCAGGCGCTGGTCTTTCTGCTCCAGCCACGAGGAGTAATTGCCTTCCCAGGGAATGCCTTCGCCGCGGTCCAGTTCCAGTATCCAGCCGGCGACGTTGTCGAGGAAGTAGCGGTCATGGGTAATGGCGACCACGGTGCCTTCGTAATCCAATAGGAACCGTTCCAGCCAGGCGACCGATTCCGCATCCAGATGGTTGGTCGGTTCGTCAAGCAGCAGCATGTCCGGTTTTTCCAGCAGCAGGCGGCAAATCGCCACGCGGCGCCGTTCCCCGCCGGACAGGGTGGCGATTTTGGCATCCCACGGCGGCAGGCGCAGCGCGTCTGCCGCGCGTTCGAGCTGGTTGTCCAGGTTGTGCCCGTCGTGAGCCTGGATAATGGCTTCCAGTTCGCCCTGCTCTTTGGCCAGTTTGTCGAAATCCGCGTCCGGCTCCGCGTAGGCGGCATATACCGCATCCAGGCGGGTCAGGGCTTGCTTGACGTCACCCACCGCTTCTTCAATGGCTTCGCGTACGGTTTGTTGCAAGTCCAACTGCGGTTCCTGCGACAGATAGCCGATTTTGATGCCGGCCTGCGGCCGCGCCTCGCCTTCGATTTCGGTATCGATTCCCGCCATGATGCGCAACAGGGTGGATTTACCGGCGCCGTTGAGGCCCAACACGCCGATCTTGGCGCCGGGGAAGAAGCTAAGTGAAATATCTTTTAAAATATGGCGTTTCGGCGGAACGATTTTGCCGACGCGATGCATGGTATAGACGTATTGAGCCACGTTGCTATAAGCCTCTTGTATTGGGTGTCGTGTATGTCCCGTGCCGGTATAGCGCATCTAAGGGACATCTATGGGGCATTTTCGCCATATTCGGTTAGCGGTGCGGGTAGTGCATGGCTAAGCGCAAGGCTGTGCGCAAGGCTATTTTAGCCGGTTTCAACGGGCAATCCCACCAATCCCGCCGGCGGTTGACCTGGCACGATATTAGCCCCTTCCTCCAGGCCGCACCATACCGGCGTTTGTAAACGCCGCGCGGCGCGCGGGGCTGCTGATAGGAGCAATTGGGCCACATGCCCGGCGCCGATGTCAACGCCGGGGAGCGGTTTTCATTCCGCCAGCGCGGCGCTGGCTTGGGAACGGCGGCGGCGGGAGAAGAAAAACGCCGTAACGCCCAGGGAAAGCAGACTTACCAGGCCCGGAATAACCACGATGGACCGACGATAGGCCAGCCTGACGGTATGCTCGCCCGCGCCAAGCCTGACGCCGACCAGGCCGTTGTCCAGCCGGACGGTGTCGGTGGGTTTGCCATCCACCAGCAGGTAATAACCGGAATACATAATATAGGGCAGCGTCGCCACCTGTTCGCCATCGGCCCGGATCTGCAACTCAGGATACCCGTTGACGAAGCGGGTGCTGACGATGGGGGCCTGTTTATTGACGAAAAAGGCGAAGTCATTCTTTTCCAGGTGGCGGAAATTCACCGGCCGGATATTACTGTTATTAAGATAGTCATCATATAACGAGCTGGTATCCAACTGCAGAAAACGGTGGGTAACCGCTTTTTTTACCGGCAAGTACATACCGGCGATACTGAACAATACCACGGCGAACACCAGCGCGCGCTTGCGCGGCAGTTGGCCGGCCAGCATGCCGGACGTATACAGGGCCACAATCGCCGTGGCGCAGGACAGCAGCCGCCAGGGGAATTGCATCAATTTTAAAATGGGCACGCTGTCCGGTATTAAATTCCAGGGAATAAAATGGGTGGTGGCAAAGATAAAAACCAGCGCCACGATGATCATTTTCTTGGCGTACGGGGAACGGCCGTATTTGAGATAAAACAGCGCTAAGATCAATTGTATTACGCCAATGGATAGGAACATGCCCGGGTTGGACACCCCGTAAGTCGAAGGCAGCGACAATAGCGTTTCGATTAAGCCGCTGCTGAATTTTAGCAGGTCTTCGTACTTAAGCAGTTTTCCGCTGGTGGCGAATATATCTGAGTAGTGCATATGGTATAACAGCGGCACCCAGTAGAACGCGCTGAGCGAGAGAACAAACAACGCGGAGATAATAAAGAAACGCACATTATCTTTGCTAAGCAATGCTTTAAAGTTAATGATAAAAAACAAGATAAAAAATATCGCGGTGACGATAAGACTCGGAATATTGGATAAAAAGATCATCAGCGCGGAAAAAGGAATCAGCCATCGGTCTTCCCGATCGCTGATAAGCGAACTGCATCCGCGCAGAAATAATGGCATAACGGCCATGGCCAGACATTCGCCTAGGGCGAATCTAATATAAATATTGGTTAAAAAATAGCCGGAGCTGATGAAAAGAAACGCGCACAGGTAACCGGCAGGGACTGAATTATGCTCGCGCCTGGCAGCATAGAAGCTGGCGGCGAACGCAATCACCATAATAATGAAAAACACGGTTTTCATTTGAATGATGATATCAGGACTGTTGAAAGTGAGCGCGCTGGCGATTAAAAACAATAGCGATGTCAGCGGTGGGTAAAAAAGTTGCCAGGAATACCCAAACTGCCCTTTTGACCAATAATCGAACAAGGGCGGGTATTGGTTATTCGCCAGTTCGTTATTTAATGAAATCATCCGCTGGAAATGAGCAACCCAATCATGGCCGGTCCACATGCCGTTAGTTAACAGGGTTAAAAACAGTATAGAAAAAATCAGGAGGCTAAAAAAAATAAATAATAGATTATTTTTTACTTTCAATTTAATTCACCTTACGGCAAAGGCTTGACATGGACATGAAACATGCTGGTTTTAAGAGCGGATGTGGTTGATGTTACGCCAATGCCGTAAAATAGTATGGCGTTTACCCTAGGTCGATAGAAAGGAGCATGGCTCTCTTTCCCATGACTAACATCACCATTTTTAACGAACGCGATCGGCATTTCCAGATACTCGTTAACGTAACGTTGGTTTTTTGCCGCTGTTCCGCCTGGCCTTAAATGCGTAAGGCCACGGCAGGGAGGGTATTGTGCGGTTCTAGCAGATTAGGGTAGCGCAGTACCTGAAAACGGTATAGCGGATTAAGCGGCGATCGGGGTATAAAAATCAACATTGTGATCCAGCGCGCGCCGAATGTTGGCAGGCGCCATGGCTATGGCCGTTATTGCCGCTGGGGTTGCGCGATATTGGACGCTTAGTGCTAAAAAATGGTTAACGACGAAAATAAAGACGATAGTTGCACCTGCCGCTGGCATAGACCGGGCGGCTTAGCTAGCATGGTGACAGCACCCCGCTACCATCAGGCTGCGGCCGGATTGGTCATAAGCCCGTTATGGGGCGGACAATCAAGAGATTACGCTGAGGATAGAGTGGATATGGTCAAGGTGGACAAATGGCAAAACGTGGGCGCGGCGCTATATCTGGGTCTGGGTCTGATCGCCGTGAGCGGTTTTGCGCGCGCGGATTCAATCGACGCGCAGCGCCAGCGCTACCAGCAGGTGAAATTGGCCTGGGACAGCAACCAAATGGATGTGGTGGCGCAGCTAATGCCGACCCTGACCGATTATCCTCTTTATCCTTATCTGCAATACCGGGCATTATCGCAAGACCTCTCCCAGGCGGGAATGGAGCAGATCAGGGCCTTTATCGACGCCAATCCCACGCTGCCGCCGGCGCGCTCCCTGGCCTCACGCTATGTCAATGAACTGGCCCAGCGCCAGGACTGGCAAAGCCTGCTGGTTTTCAGCCCGCAGCCGCCGAAACCGGTGTCCGCGCGCTGTAATTTTTATTATGCCAAATGGGCCACGGGGCAGCAGCAGGCGGCCTGGGACGGCGCAAAGGAAATCTGGCTCAATGGGCATTCTCTGCCCGAAAGTTGCAATAAACTGTTCGGCGTCTGGGCCGAGGCCGGGCAGCGCGGACCGCTGGCCATTCTCGAACGGATGCGCCTGGCGATGAAGGAGGGCAATACCTCTTTGGTTAACACGTTGTCCAAGCAACTGCCCATCGAATATCAGACCATGGGCAGCGCGCTGGCGGCTTTGCAGGATAATCCGGCCACCCTTGAGGGCTTTGCCCGCAGCGTGGGCCCGACCGATTTGACCCGCCAGGCGACCATTATTTCTTTTGCGCGGCTGGCGCGCGATGACGTTGAAAACGCCCGTGCCATGCTGCCGACCCTGGTGCGTTTGCAAAAAATGAACGATAACGAACGGCTGGATCTGGAAGAGAGCGTGGCCTGGCGTTTAATGGGCACCGATGCCACCGCCGAACAAGCGGCGTGGCGCGATAACGTGATTTTGCGCGGCCATTCCACTTCGTTGCTGGAGCGACGCATACGCATGTCGCTGGGGCAGGGGGACAAGCAGGGGGTGATCGCCTGGCTGGACCGCCTGCCGGAGGACGCCAGCCAGAAGGAAGAGTGGCGCTATTGGCGTGCGGCGCTGCTAATCGATCGGGGCCGCAAGAGCGAAGGCGAGGCGATCCTGCGCAATCTTATGCAGGACCGGGGATTTTATCCGATGGTCGCGGCGCAAAAGCTGAACGTCAATTATGTGATTAACGTGGCGCGCGCCGTGGAGCCGACGCCGGATCTTATCAAGCGGCCGGAGATAGCCCGGGTGCGGGAGTTGATGTATTGGAATATGGATAATCTGGCCCGCAGCGAATGGAGCGCGCTGATCGCCAGTCTCGGCCGGCCGCAGCAAGAGGGCCTGGCGCGTTACGCTTTTGAGCAGCAGTGGCCGGATATGAGCGTACAGGCAACCATTAGCGGCAAGTTATGGGATCATCTGGAAGAGCGTTTCCCCCTCGCCTGGCACAATGAATTTCGCCGCGCCACCGAGGATAAAGGGATAAGCCAAAGTTATGCCATGGCGATCGCCCGCCAGGAGAGCGCCTGGAATCCCAAAGCGCAGTCGCCGGTGGGCGCCGCGGGACTGATGCAATTGATGCCGGCCACGGCAAAACATACCGCCGAAATGTTCAATATCAGCAGCTATATGAACACCGGCCAGCTCCTTGACCCGCAAACCAATATTGATTTGGGCACCGCCTATCTGGAGTATGTTTACCAGATGTTTGGCCGCAACCGGATTTTGTCCAGCGTAGCCTATAACGCCGGACCGGGGCGCGTCACCACTTGGCTTGGCAATAGCGCGGGGCGCATCGACGCGGTGGCTTTTATTGAAAGCATCCCGTTTTCGGAAACGCGCGGCTACGTGAAGAATGTGCTGGCCTATGACGTATTTTACCGCTATTTCCTGCGCCAGCCGGCGAAAGTGCTGACCGATGCCGAGTGGCAACGGAGCTACTGAAATAGCGGGAAATAGGATAGACTGCTGTACTAGTCAATAGGTATGGCGGTCTATCATGAATGACGATATCACCCCGGACGCCGGCGGGTCAGAAAGGTCCGAGCAAGAGTGGCGGCACTTTGCCGCGCTATTGGGGCAAGCCTTTACCGACGGGCTGCACGTGCCCTTATTGCAATTAATGCTCACCGCCGATGAGCGGGAAGCGATAGGCACCCGGATCCGCATCATCCGGGCCTTGCTGGACGGCGAGGTGAGCCAGCGCGAGCTGAAAAACACGCTCGGCACGGGCATTGCCACCATTACCCGTGGGTCCAACAGCCTCAAGGCCGCCCCGCCGGAACTCAAAGCCTGGCTGGAACGGAATTTATCCCGGTTGCCGGATTAATTGGCGTGGCTGCGGGCGGTCTGGTAGATTGCGTTATTAAAGGGCACCAGGGCCAATAACAATGCCTGGTGATAGACGCTGCTGCGGGTGAGCCTGCCGGCGGTGAACACCCCTATGGCCCCGCCCCGGCGTTTAATATCCATTATTCCGGTTAATCGCGCCATTTCCTGCCCTAATTCCCTACCTTCAATGATTCCCTGTAATATACTTTCTGGTAATATTAAACTGGCAGAGCGTGATTCGCCGCGCAAATGAGTATTTTCGATAACCATCCAGGCAAAGGTCATATTATCTTCGATTCCCGCCTCCACGCCGACCCAGAAATCCGCCTCGGGACAAACCTGACGCGCGGCCATAACCCGGTTGCGCGCGCCGCTGCGGGTTTCGACATTACCCATCGGTTGCGACGGCACGCCGCTGTCGACGTCTATTCCTTCGACACTGCAGCTGTCGGGTCCGTAGGTATCGTTAAACGCCAGGGTAATAGCATCGATTTTAGCCGGGTTGGTGGTAGCAGCAACGACATAATACATATTGTTTTTATCACTCCAGTCATTTTCACGCAGTATAACGGAAAAAAACCATGTTACAGGTCTATCTTGTTCGCCATGGCGAAACAGAATGGAATGCCTTGCGCCGTATTCAAGGGCAGTCCGACAGTGCGTTAACCGCCAAGGGGCAACGCCAGGCACAGCAAGTCGCTGAACGCGTCAAATTAATGGGAATCACCCATATTATCAGCAGCGACCTCGGCCGTACACGCCATACCGCCGATATTATCGCCCGGTCTTGCCGCTGCGAGGTCATCGCCGATCCGCGGCTGCGCGAACTTGATATGGGGATATTGGAAATGCGCGATATCGACACCTTGACCGAGGAAGAAGAGGGCTGGCGCAAGCAACTGGTGGACGGCACCGCGGGCGGGCGCATTCCAGACGGCGAATCGATGACCGAACTCTCCGAGCGGATGCTGGCGGCCCTGAACGACTGCCGGGAATTACCGGTCGGCAGCGTCCCCCTGCTGGTCAGCCACGGCATGGCCTTGGGTTGTTTGATTAGTACCGTCCTGGGCCTCGCGCCCTACGCCGAGCGCCGTTTGCGCTTGCGCAACTGCTCGTTGTCGCGGATGGATTTTCAGCAAAGCCCATGGCTGGCACCGGGCTGGGTAGTGGAAACCGCGGGCGATATCTCGCATCTGGATATGCCCGCCCTGGATGAAATCCAGCGTTAACGCCGAACCGGTATCAGATACTCGCAGCGAATGCTATGGGGCTCCGGCGCGTCGGGCGCCTTTTCCTGCGGATAAAAACGCTCGATATCGTGTCCCTGGCGGCGGGTCAGTTTTAGCGTAGGCAGGCAGGTGCCGTACAGCGACAAAATAAAGTTTTGCAATCCGTCGGACGGTCCGTCATAGATAAACTGCGCGTAATCTCCCCCCGCCAGTTCGATAGGCTGGCCGTTGTGTACGTTCTCGGGTACGTCCTGGGGTTCGATGGCTGTCGTATAAAGAATTTCCTGCTCGTCATCCTTTTCCTGGCTGGGCCGGGAATCGTTCAAACCGTAAAGCACCGGCGGAATGGTTTTCGCTTCGCCCAGATAGTGCCGCCAGAACTGGATGCGCAACTCGCTGCGAAACGTGCTGATTTGCTCCAGGGTGCAAGAGTAGCTTTGGGTCATGCCCACCAGGCGGAGCGCCGGCAGCTTGATAAATTCCGGCTGCGGCATACTCCATTTCTCCAACCGGATCGGCGGGCGTATGCCGGTGGAATCCCACTCTTCCGACCGGCGATATAATGCCGGGGTCTGGATAAACTGTTTTTTAAACGCGCGGGTAAAAGTTTGCTGCGAGTCGAAACGATATTGCAGGGCGATATCCAGGATCGGCCTGCTGGTAAGACGTAATGCAACGGCCGCTTTGGATAACCTGCGGGCCCTGATATACGCACCGATGGCATGACCTGTTACCTCTTTGAACATCCGCTGCAAGTGCCATTTAGAGTAGCCTGCCTTTGCAGCGACATTATCCAGGGATAACGGCTGGTCCAGATGTCCTTCTAACCAGCTTAACAGATCACGAATTATACCGGCTTGATCCATAGATCATCCTCAAAAAGCGGTTGGGCACAATGAAGTAAAAGTTGACGCATGATAGCAATATTTTTGCTGTTAGACCGTCAAAGATTTATTAGCTTATTAATACCTGCCATGATAGCAGTATTTCATCATTGGTAGTGACCCCCCGATCGCGAACCGCCGGGGCCATCGCCAACCGAATATTCCTATAGTTGAAAAGAAGCCCATGTTAATGAAAAAAATAGTGTTTTCCGCGCTGGCGCTGTGCCTGCTGGCCTCCGGCGCCGCCCGGTCCGAAGAAGTCGGTTCGGTGGATACGGTGTTCAAACTCTTTGGCCCCGATCATAAAATTGTCGTGGAAGCGTTTGACGATCCGGATGTGCAAAATGTCACCTGTTACCTGAGCCGGGCAAAGACCGGCGGCATCAAGGGCGGACTTGGCCTGGCCGAAGATACGTCGGACGCGGCAATTTCATGTCAACAGGTGGGGCCGATTACGCTAACGGACAAAATCAAGAACGGCAAACAAACCGGGAGCGTGGTGTTTAAAAAGCGGACATCGCTGGTATTCAAACGGCTGCAGGTGGTGCGTTTTTATGATGAAAAGCGCAACGCGCTGATCTATCTGTCTTATTCGGATCGGGTCGTTGAGGGGTCGCCGAAAAATGCGCTGAGCGCGGTACCGATTATTCCATGGACCACGCAGCGTCAATGATGGAGAGCAGCCGTTGGGACCGCCGGGCGGCAATCAATACCGCCTTGGGCCCAATGGCAAACGCTCGCCTGGGTGAGTCTGGCCTGGCGCCTGCTTTACTCTTCCAGGTCGCCGCAGAAACGATAACCTTCGCCATGAATGGTGGCGATGATTTCCGGCGTATCGGGAGTGGATTCAAAATGCTTGCGGATCCGGCGGATAGTGACGTCGACGGTGCGGTCGTGCGCTTTAAGCTCGCGCCCGGTCATTTTTTTCAGCAGTTCCGCCCGCGACTGTATCTTGCCGGGATTTTCGCAGAAATGCAGCATGGCGCGAAACTCGCTGCGCGGCAATTTGTAATGATCGCCGGTGGGGCTGAGCAATGAACGGCTGTTGATATCCAGCTCCCAGCCGTTGAATTTATAGCTTTCCACCAGTTTGCGCTCTTCACTGCCGCCGCCGAGGTTCATGGTGCGGGACAGCAAGTTGCGTGCGCGGATGGTTAATTCGCGCGGATTAAAAGGCTTGGTAATATAGTCGTCGGCGCCAATTTCCAGACCGAGTATTTTGTCCACTTCGTTATCGCGGCCAGTCAAAAACATCAGCGCAACGCTTGCGTGTTCACGTAATTCGCGGGCCAGCAGTAACCCGTTTTTACCCGGCAGGTTAATATCCATTATGACCAGGTTGATGTCGTTTTCCGATAAAATCTGATGCATTTCTGCGCCGTCGGTGGCTTCATGAACCATATAACCCTCGGCTTCGAAAATGCTTTTGAGGGTGTTGCGGGTAACTGACTCGTCTTCAACGATAAGAATGTGCGGGGTCTGCATGTTTGCTACCTAAAATTACCAACAAAATTGAAAGAGGAAGTACAAAAGCCGCGGTTATCTGCAACATTGCCTGGGAACGGATGTGAAATCCCCAACGCTATGAGGCTAAAGTACATAAACGTGCTCCAGGCGATTCACTACGGATAACCATGGCACCGCTAACCTGATTCTGGGGCGCTTTTTCTTAAGCTCAAATGCCATATAGCTTACCCTTATTAACAACACTATAACAGCGCGAAACGAATTTGCCACTCAAGAAAATTTCATTTTGCTGACATATATCAAATTAACGGCTATGGCGATGGTGATTAATGGAAAAACCCTTATATACCAGCATATTTGACAGCATTTGATCCCCATCTATGAACGATTCAGCTTATGGCGCGCGCCGTAAAACACCCGGCCGATTGATGTTAATATATCTGGTGCCTTTAGTCGCGTTAACCGAGAACCGCCATGCAGCTACATATTATTCTTGTCTCACCGGCGCGGCCGGAAAATGTCGGCGCCGCGGCCCGCGCCATGAAAACCATGGGGTTCGCCTCGCTGCGTATTGTCGATAGCCAGGCGCATCTGGACCCCGCCGCCGCCAGGGTAGCCCACGGCGCCACGGAAATCCTCAGCGGCGCCGCGCATTTTACCACGTTAGCCGCGGCGTTAGCGGATGTGGATTTTACGGTGGCGACCACCGCCCGCCACCGGGCCCGGTTCCACTATTACTGCTCGGCGGAGCAGTTGTTGCCGCAGTTGCGGGAGAAACAGCGCTGGATTAAGCAAGGGGCGCTGGTATTTGGCCGGGAGGATAGCGGTCTGACCAATGAAGAAATGGCCCTGGCCGATATTCTTACCGGCGTGCCGATGCAGGGGACTTACCCTTCGCTGAACCTGGGGCAGGCGGTTATGGTTTACTGTTACCAGTTGGCGGCGCTCAACCAGGTATCGGCGCCGGCGCATCCGCCCGCATCTACCGGCCAACTGGATGCGCTGCGCCAACGCTTTGATCGGTTATTGGCGCAAATCAACGTCAGCGGCGACCAAAAATTAACCGATTGGCTGCACCAGCGGCTGGGTCTGGCCACGCAGCGGGACACCGCCATGCTGCATACCTTGGTGCAGGATATCGAAAAAGCGCTGACAGCAAATAATAGCGGTAAATTTTAGCCTATCGGCGTTAAATGCTGGCAAGATGCGTTTTTAACCCTGACTTATCGGGAGTTAACCACTTTTTTCCAGTGAAAATAGGGCGCTCCGGCCGGTATGAAAAATAGCCAAAAACAAAATATCATTGACTTTTGGCCGTAATTGCTTTAACCAGTAAGTCATTAAAAAATAATATAGATTATTTACTACATGCGTTTTATCAGCCTGACCACCATTATTATTACCTTCACCGATACCACAAGTAGCGGTGCGGGCTGACGCATACAGGATAAACAAAAAAAAGCCCGCACCTAAACAGTGCGGGCTTTTTTTTAAGCTTAAAACCAGGAGATGAAAAAAAATGCGAGTACTGAAATTCGGTGGTACCTCGGTTGCCAATGCAGAACGCTTTATGCGCGTCGCCGATATCATT
Organism: Enterobacterales bacterium; assembly: GCA_015654925.1. Taxonomy (GTDB): domain Bacteria; phylum Pseudomonadota; class Gammaproteobacteria; order Enterobacterales; family Enterobacteriaceae; genus Acerihabitans. The sequence continues at coordinate 27,205 of JAATFX010000119.1, forward strand.
GAAAGTAATACGGGGCAGGGACAGGTAGCCACGGTGCTTTCCGCACCCGCAAAAATCACCAATCATTTGGTTGCCATGATTGAGAAAACCCTCGACGGGCAGGATATCCAGCCCACCATGAACGACGCGGAGCGTATTTTTTCGGAGTTGCTGCAAGGGCTGGCGCAGGCGCAGCCCGGATTTGATTACGCGGGGTTGCGCAAGCTGGTGGATCAGGAATTCGCCCAGCTCAAGCAATTACTGCACGGCATCACCCTGTTGAAACAATGCCCCGACAGCATCAATGCCGCGATTATTTGCCGGGGAGAGAAACTCTCCATCGCTATCATGGAAGCGGTATTCCTGGCCCGCGGTTTTGCCGTCACGGTAATCAATCCGGTGGAAAAACTGCTGGCGCAGGGCCATTACCTGGAATCCACCGTGGATATCGTCGAATCCACCCGCCGGATCAATGATGCCGCCATCGCGCCGGACCATATCATATTGATGGCGGGATTCACCGCCGGCAATGACAAGGGCGAGCTGGTGGTGCTGGGACGCAATGGCTCGGATTATTCCGCGGCGGTGCTGGCCGCATGCCTGCGCGCCGACTGCTGCGAGATCTGGACCGATGTCGACGGCGTCTATACCTGCGATCCCCGGCAAGTGCCCGATGCGCGGCTGCTGAAATCCATGTCCTACCAGGAGGCGATGGAGTTGTCTTATTTCGGCGCCAAAGTCCTGCATCCGCGCACCATCGCCCCGATTGCCCAATTTCAAATCCCCTGCCTGATAAAAAATACCGAAAATCCCCAGGCTCCCGGCACGCTGATCGGCCAAAGCGAACCCGACGGAGCTAATCCGGTCAAGGGCATCACCCATTTAAATAATATGGCGATGATCAATGTCTCCGGCCCCGGCATGAAGGGCATGATCGGTATGGCGGCCCGCGTGTTCGCCGCCATGTCGCGCGCCGGCAGTTCGGTAGTGTTGATTACCCAGTCCTCGTCGGAGTACAGCATCAGTTTTTGCGTGCCGCAGCATGAGCTGAACGGCGCCCGCAAGGCCCTGGAAGATGAATTCTACCTGGAATTGAAAGACGGCTTGCTCGAACCGCTGGATATTATCACCACATTGGCGATCATCTCGGTGGTCGGCGACGGTATGCGCACCCAGCGCGGTCTGTCGGCCAAGCTGTTCGCGGCGCTGGCCCGGGCCAATATCAATATTATCGCCATCGCCCAGGGTTCGTCCGAACGGTCGATCTCGGTGGTGGTGGATAACGACGCCACTACCACCGGGGTTCGCGTCGCGCACCAGATGCTGTTTAATACCGATCAAGTGATCGAGGTGTTTATTATCGGCGCCGGCGGGGTCGGCGGGGCGTTGCTGGAACAAATCCGCCGCCAGCATCATTGGCTGAAGGATAAGCATATTGATTTACGGGTGTGCGGCATTGCCAATTCCCGTGCGTTATTGACCAATGTACACGGCATTTCGCTGGAAACCTGGCAGCAGGAACTGGCGCAGGCCAAGGAAGGGTTTAATCTCGGCCGCCTGATCCGGCTGGTGAAAGAGTATCACCTGCTTAACCCGGTGATCGTGGATTGCACCAGCAGTTCGGCCATTGCCGACCAGTATGCGGATTTCCTGGGCGATGGCTTCCACGTGGTGACGCCCAACAAAAAGGCCAACACCGCGTCGATGCATTACTATCAGCAAATGCGCAGCGCCGCGGCCGGTTCGCGCCGCAAGTTCCTGTATGACACCAACGTCGGCGCCGGATTGCCGGTCATCGAAAATTTGCAGAATCTGTTAAACGCCGGCGATGAACTCCTGCGCTTTTCCGGTATTCTTTCCGGGTCGCTGTCGTTTATTTTCGGCAAGCTGGACGAAGGCATGTCGCTGTCGGCGGCCACGCTGGCGGCGAAGGGGCTGGGTTATACGGAACCCGATCCCCGCGATGACTTGTCAGGCATGGACGTTGCGCGTAAGTTGTTGATTCTGGCGCGTGAAGCTGGATATCAGCTGGAGTTGGATGATATCGCGGTCGAGCCGGTATTGCCCGCGGGTTTTGATGCCGCGGGGGATGTGGCATCGTTCCTGGCGCGCTTGCCTTCCATTGACGATACGTTTGCGGCCAAGGTGGCGGCGGCCCGCGACGCGGGCCAGGTGCTGCGTTATGTCGCCGGCATCGAGGCCGGTAAATGCCAGGTGAGAATCGAGGCGGTGGACGGCAACGATCCGCTTTATAAAGTGAAAGACGGCGAGAATGCGCTGGCCTTTTACACGCGGTATTATCAGCCGCTGCCGCTGGTGTTGCGCGGCTACGGCGCGGGTAATGATGTGACTGCCGCGGGCGTATTCGCGGATCTTCTGCGTACGCTGTCATGGAAGTTGGGAGTCTAAAATGGTTAAGGTTTATGCGCCTGCGTCGATAGGTAATGTTAGCGTCGGTTTCGATGTCCTGGGCGCGGCGGTTTCGCCGGTTGATGGAACACTATTGGGGGATTGCGTCACGGTAACGGCCGCGGCGCAATTCAGTCTGGACATAAACGGCCGTTTCGCCGGCAAGCTGCCGACGGACCCCGCGCAAAATATTGTTTACCAGTGCTGGGAGCGTTTTTGCCAGGCGGTGGATAAAACCATCCCGGTGGCCATGCGGCTGGAGAAAAATATGCCTATCGGTTCCGGCCTCGGCTCCAGCGCCTGTTCGGTGGTGGCCGCGCTGGTGGCCATGAATGCCCATTGCGATTATCCATTGGATGAAAACCAGATGCTCAGGCTGATGGGCGAGATGGAAGGGCGTATTTCGGGCAGTGTCCACTACGATAACGTGGCGCCTTGCTTTCTGGGCGGCATCCAGCTGATGCTGGAAGAAAATAGTATTATCAGCCAGCAGGTACCCGGCTTTAGCGAATGGCTGTGGGTCATGGCCTATCCGGGAATCAAAGTCTCCACCGCCGAGGCGCGGGCCATTTTGCCCGCCCAGTACCGCCGGCAGGATTGTATCAGCCACGGGCGTTTCCTGGCGGGCTTTATCCATGCCAGCCATACCCAGCAGCCGGCGCTGGCGGCAAAACTGATGAAAGATGTGATTGCCGAGCCGTACCGTACCAAGCTGTTGCCGGGGTTTATCGAGGCCCGCCGGGCCGCGGCCGATATCGGCGCCCTGGCCTGCGGCATTTCCGGTTCCGGCCCAACGCTGTTTGCGGTGTGCGATCGGGAAGATACCGCGCAGCGCCTGGCCGCCTGGCTAACGCAGCACTACCTGCAAAACGATGAAGGTTTTGTTCATATCTGTCGCCTGGATACTACCGGCGCGCGAGTGATGGGATAACGTATGAAATTGTATAATATTAAGGATCACAACGAGCAGGTCAGTTTCGCCCAGGCGATTAAGCAGGGATTGGGCCGCCAGCAGGGGCTGTTTTTCCCCCTGGAGCTGCCCGAGTTCGCCTCTACGGAAATCGACGCGTTGCTGGATCTCGATCTGGTGACCCGCAGCGCGCGCATTCTGTCGGCTTACATCGGTGATGAGCTGCCGCTGGAGACTATCTATCAGCGGGTAAAAGCCGCTTTTGAGTTTCCGGCTCCGGTCGCCGCCGTGAGTGAAGATATTTCGGTGCTGGAACTGTTTCACGGCCCGACCCTGGCGTTTAAGGATTTCGGCGGCCGGTTCATGGCGCAAATGCTGACCGAAGTGGCCAAAGGCCAGCCGGTGACCATCCTGACTGCGACCTCCGGCGATACCGGCGCCGCGGTGGCCCACGCTTTTTACGGTCTGGAAAACGTGCGGGTAGTGATACTTTATCCGCGCGGGAAAATCAGTCCCTTGCAGGAAAAACTGTTCTGCACCCTGGGCGGCAATATCCATACCGTGGCCATCGAGGGGGACTTCGATGCGTGCCAGTCCCTGGTCAAACACGCCTTTGATGATGAAGATCTGAAACGCAGCCTGGGGCTGAACTCCGCCAACTCGATCAATATCAGCCGCCTGCTGGCGCAAATTTGCTATTACTTCGAAGCGGTGGCCCAGCTGTCGCAGGAACAACGCAATCAGCTGGTGGTGTCGGTACCCAGCGGCAATTTCGGCGATTTGACCGCCGGGCTGCTAGCCAAGTCCCTGGGCTTGCCGATTAAGCGTTTTATCGCCGCCACCAATGCCAACGATACCGTGCCGCGGTTCCTGTCCGGCGGGAAATGGCTGCCCAACCCCACCGTGGCCACCCTGTCCAACGCCATGGATGTCAGCCAGCCCAATAACTGGCCGCGGGTGGAAGAGCTGTTCCGGCGCAAGAACTGGCGCCTGGACACCCTGGCCTATGGCTGCGTGGATGACAATACCACCCGCGAAACCATGCGTGAACTGGCCGGACTGGGTTACATTTCCGAGCCGCATGCCGCGATCGCGTATCGCCTGTTGCGCGATCAGCTGCAGCCCGACGAGTTCGGCCTGTTCCTGGGCACCGCCCACCCGGCCAAGTTCAAGGAAACCGTGGACGAGGTGTTGGGACAATCCTTGCCGCTGCCGAAGGCGCTGGCCCTCAGGGCTTCCCTGCCGCTGCTGTCGAGCACATTGCCCGCCGATTTCCCGCAGTTGCGCAAGTTGTTGATGGATTTACCGCAATAATCGCGCGCCCGGCGAAGCGATTTCGCCGGGTCAGCTCACTTCTCCGGGCGGGTAAATACCCACTGCGCGTCATTGGAACGCTGCGCATCGTAGGCGTAACCGCCGTCATTGAATTCCCGTAACTGCTCGGGCCGCTCCAGGCGCTGGGTGATAATAAAGCGGCTCATCATGCCGCGCGCTTTTTTGGCGTTAAAGCTGATAATTTTATATTGGCCGTTTTTTTCATCCAGAAACACCGGCTTAATCACCCGGCCCGTCAATTTATCCACCTTGATCGCTTTGAAATACTCTTCCGAGGCCAGATTGATCAGCACGTCGTCCCCCTGAGCGGCCAGCGCCTCATTGAGTTTTTGGGTTAGCGTCTCTCCCCAGAAATGATATAAATCGCCGCCCGCCGGATTCGCCAGCCTGATCCCCATTTCCAGGCGATAGGGCTGCATCAGATCCAGCGGCCGCAGTATGCCGTACAGGCCAGACAGCATGCGCAGATGGCGTTGCGCAAAATCGAAATCAGCCTCGCTGAAGGACTGCGCCGCCAGACCGGTATAAACGTCGCCTTTAAAGGCCAATATGGCCTGCCGGGCGTTGTCTGGGGTGAAATCCGCCCGCCACGACTGAAAGCGCGCCGCATTCAAATCCGCCAGCTTATCGCTTATTCCCATCAGGCCTGATAGCTGCGCCGGGGTCAGTTTACGACAGATCTTCATCAGTTTTTCCGACCGGGCCAGCAGCTCCGGCTGGGTATAACGGCGGGTCGCCAGCGGGCTTTTATAATCCAGCGTTTTGGCTGGGGATATCGCGATAAGCATAAATAGCGGTTCCTGTCTGGTTATGGATGCGGGGCGTTGCGCGTTGCGGGACGATCCCATTGTCCGGGCGGCAATTGTGCCGCAATGGCGGGAAAATTGGCGGCATAAAATGTCGGCAGCTTACCGACGGTGCGTTGGCTATTGTAATCGTGGGATAGCATCAGCGCGATCCGCGACAGCAGCAGCAAGGCAATCAAATTGGTGAGGGTCATCAGCCCCATCGCGAAATTGGCCAGACGCCACAATACCGGCACCTCGGTCAGGCAGCCAAACATTACCATGCCCAGCACCAGTAGCCGGAAAACCAGCGTTCGCCGTCCGGGGCGGCCGTTGAAAAAGCGCAGGCTATTTTCCGCATAAGCGTAATTGCCGATGATCGACGTGAAGGCGAAAATAAACAGCGCGATCACCATAAACGGTGTGCCCCATGCGCCGACCGCCGACGTCAGGGCCTGCTGGATCATGGCGATCCCCTGGGTATTATCGGCTGCTCCCTGTTCCAACACGCCCGAGGCCAGAATAATGGCCGCGGTGGCGCTGCATATGACGATGGTATCAATAAATACCGCCAGCATCTGGATATATCCCTGCGACGCAGGATGGGGCGGCCATGGCGTGGCCGCCGCGGCGATATTGGGCGCCGACCCCATCCCGGCCTCGTTGGAGAACAGCCCGCGCTGTACCCCCTGGAATATTGCCTGCGAAACGCCGTAACCCAGCGCTCCCGACGCGGCTTGCCGCAGCCCGAACGCACTGCCCATGACCAGCGAAGCCACCGCCCCCAGGCGATCGATATGCGCCAGCACCACCCATACCGCCAGCAGCACATAAAACAGCGCCATCAGCGGCACCAGCCATTGCGACAGCCGGGCGATAAAACGGATGCCGCCGAAAATGACCAGGCCGCTCAGCGCCACCAGGCCGAGGCCCGTCTGATATGGCTCGATACCGTAGGCTCCTTGCAGCGACTGGGCGATGGCGTTGGCCTGAACCGCATTAAACACGCCGCCGTAACCGATCAGCAGGAAACAGGAGAACAGGATGCCCATCCAGCGCAGCCCCAGGCCGTTTTCCATATACCAGGCGGGGCCGCCGCAATACCGGCCATCGGCGTCGCGCACCTTATATAACTGCGCCAGGGTGCTTTCGGCAAAGGCGGTGGCCATGCCGAAAAAGGCGGCCAGCCACATCCAGAATATGGCCCCTGGCCCGCCCACCACCAATGCCAGGGCGACCCCGGACATATTGCCGCAGCCGATGCGCGCCGCCAGCGAGGTGCATAACGCCTGGAAAGGGGAGATGCCGGCGCTGTTGCCCCGGCCAGAACCTTTTAAAATGGAAAACATATGGCGAAAATGGCGAATTTGAATAAAACCGGAACGGCAGGTGAACCAAACACCGGCGCCTATCAGCAGGTAAATCAATACCGAGTTCCATAACAAATCGTCGATAAATATAAATAGTTCAGCCATTTATTTCCCTAATTCCCTGTTGGCCGTCGGCAATTATAGCGTCATGGCGTTTTCCCGACATATTATGCTGTAATGGCGGTATGATATGCGGCGCGGTCCGGCGGGCAAATCCGCTGGCGGCCCGTTTGCACCCGACCATGTGCGTGGTATTATCGAAAAAGGCAGTGCAACGCCAAAGGATACGCACACCCTTCACAACGAGATATTCCACCATGACAGATAAACTAAGTGCCCTACGCAAGATGACCTCCGTTGTCGCCGATACCGGTGATATCACCGCCATTAAACTGTATCAGCCACAGGATGCAACCACCAACCCCTCATTGATCCTGAATGCGGCGCAGATTCCCGAATATCGTCAATATATCGACCAGGCGGTGAGCTGGGCGCGCGACCAAAGCCGCGACGCCCATGAGCAGGTGAAATACGCCACCGACAAGCTGGCGGTGAACATCGGCCTGGAGATCCTCAAATTAGTGCCCGGCCGCGTTTCCACCGAAGTGGACGCCCGCCTTTCTTATGACACCGAAGCCAGCGTGTCCAAAGCCAAAAGCCTGATTAAACTCTATAACGATGCGGGTATCGGCAACGATCGCATCCTGATCAAACTGGCTTCCACCTGGCAAGGCATCCGTGCCGCCGAACAATTAGAAAAAGCCGGCATCAATTGCAACCTGACCCTGTTATTTTCGTTCGCCCAGGCCCGCGCCTGCGCCGAAGCGGGCGCCTACCTGATTTCACCTTTCGTTGGGCGCATCCTCGACTGGCATAAGGCCAACGGCGACCAAAAAGAATTCACGCCCCAGCAAGATCCGGGCGTGATTTCCGTGACGGAAATTTACCAGTACTATAAAGAGCACGGTTACGAAACCGTGGTCATGGGCGCCAGTTTCCGCAATACCGGCGAGATCGTCGAGCTTGCCGGCTGCGATCGCCTGACCATCGCGCCGCCGCTGCTGAAGGAATTGGCCGCAACCGAAGGTACCCTTGAGCGTAAACTTTTCTATACAGGCAGCATCAAGGCCCGCCCGGAAAAGATGACCGAGGCCGAATTCCTGTGGCAGCATAACCACGATCCGATGGCGGTGGATAAACTGGCGGAGGGCATCCGCAAGTTCGCCGTCGATCAGGAAAAACTGGAAGCGGTGATTAAAGAGCTGCTCTAAGCGGGCATCTTTATCGCGCAGCCGGTAGCTGGTTCGCGGCGAACCCGCCCGGGCCGGCCGCCGGCAAACTTGAGCGGCCCGTTAACCGGGCCGCTTTTTGTTGGACGTCCGGGCTTTTCCCGATGAAGGTGAATTCGGTGAAAATGCCGCTCACATACCGCCTACCCGGAGATGCAACATGAATATTTGCCGTATTGGTCTGGTATCCATTTCAGATCGCGCCGCTAACGGCGTGTATCAGGATCGGGGCATCCCCGCGCTGGAAGATTGGCTGGCTCAAGCGTTGATAACCCCGTTCGCGCTCGAAACCCGCCTGGTGCCCGATGAACAGCCGCTGATTGAACAGACCCTGCGGGATCTGGTGGATGAAACGGGCTGCCACCTGGTATTGACTACCGGCGGCACCGGCCCCGCTCGCCGGGATGTCACCCCGGACGCGACCCTGGCCGTAGGGGATCGGGAAATGCCCGGTTTTGGCGAGCAGATGCGCCAGATCAGCCTGCACTTTGTCCCTACCGCCATACTCTCGCGCCAGACGGCGGTGATCCGCAAACAGGCGCTGATACTTAACCTGCCGGGCCAGCCCCGGGCGATTAAAGAAACCCTGGAAGGGGTGAGAGACGCGCAGGGCAACGCGGTGGTTACCGGCATTTTTGCCAGCGTCCCATATTGCGTCCAACTGTTGGAAGGGCCTTATATGGACACCAATCCCGCCATAATCGTGGCTTTCCGGCCCAAAAGCGCCAGCCGCCCGGTGGAAAACGGCGCCGCGTAGGCCGCGGCGATAATGCCGCGCGCGACGGCGTGCGGCCGTCGGACCGTTGTGAAAATTTGTTTCCGCCCAGTACGTTTATCTTTACAATGTATGATATATTTTTTTCTTATCCCCCCTGGCTCAACGCAAATGAATATGCATGTCGATCACCAACGTCGCTTAAACCGACAGGATTATAAAACGCTGTCGCTGGCGGCCCTGGGCGGCGCGCTGGAATTTTACGATTTTATTATCTTCGTTTTTTTCGCCGCGACGATCGGCAAACTGTTTTTCCCGCCGGATTTACCCGATTGGCTGCGTCAAATGCAAACCTTCGGTATTTTTGCCGCCGGCTATCTGGCGCGACCGTTGGGCGGGATTATCATGGCGCATTTCGGCGACAAGGTCGGCCGTAAAAAAATGTTCAGCCTGTCTATCTTGCTGATGGCGCTGCCCACCTTGCTGATGGGCATGTTGCCGATTTATGACACCCTGGGCATCGCCGCGCCGTTGTTATTACTGCTGTTGCGGATTTTACAGGGAGCGGCCATCGGCGGCGAAGTGCCGGGAGCCTGGGTATTCGTGGCCGAACATGTGCCCCAGCGGCGTATCGGTTTCGCCTGCGGCACCTTAACCGCCGGCCTGACCATCGGTATTCTGCTGGGGTCGTTTATCGCCACCTTGCTCAATACCTTTATGACCCCCCAGGGCATAGACCAGGGCGGATGGCGGATACCGTTCTTTCTTGGCGGCCTGTTTGGCCTGGTGGCCATGTACCTGCGGCGCTGGCTGCGGGAAACGCCGGTATTTATCGAGTTGCAAAGCCGCCAGGCGCTGGCGCAAGAGCTGCCGCTGAAATCGGTGGTCACCAACCATAAAACCGCGGTGGCGATTTCCATGCTGCTGACCTGGCTGCTGTCCGCCGGGATTGTGGTGGTGATCCTGATGGCGCCATTGTGGCTGCAACAGCAACTGGGCGTATCCCCCTCGCTGGCCCTGCGGGCCAACTGCGTGGCCATCATTGCGCTTGCCGTCGGCTGCATCATCGCCGGCGCCGTCATCGACCGCTATGGCGCGGGCAAAACCTTTATTATCGGTTGTACGCTGCTCGGCATCTTCAGTTGGCTGTTTTACCACACCGACGCCCATCATCCGGCGCAGTTGTTTATGACTTATGCCCTGGCCGGTTTGAGCGTCGGCGTGGTGGGCGGGGTTCCCTACGTTATGGTGCATGCGTTTCCCGCCGCGGTGCGTTTTAGCGGAATTTCATTTTCCTATAACGTCGCTTATGCCATTTTCGGCGGACTGACGCCGATTGCCGTTACCATGCTGATGCGGGTCACGCCCATGGCACCGTCCTGGTATGTGCTGGGGCTCGCCGCCATGGGCGTGGTGCTCGGTATTTGCCTGCCTTGCGGGCTGCGGCGTAAATTACCGCAGGCCAATCGGATCAATTCAGCCGCCTGACCGGTTTTTTCATCGCCTGGGCGAGTTTTTTTCGCGCGGGCGATTTTCTGCCATCCGATGGAATGTTAGCGCGATCTTTTATTAAATTCATTTAAATTCAATGGAATAAATTGAATTGTGATGCTTTTTCTCTTTCGCCGGCGCCGGCGAGCATGAAAATCCCGCTTTTTTTTTCCTCCCTCCCCTTGATGCGCGGCGCCGCGGCCCCATCTTATTTGCAACCAACGTTGTTTAACCTGCAAATAAAACGGTGCCGATAGCTTGAAAAAAGAGTTATCCGGCCACATATCAGGTCTACGACCACAATGAATTTATGACTTTTTAGTGGAGATGTTTAGATGGGTAAAATTATTGGTATCGACTTGGGTACGACCAACTCTTGTATCGCAATTATTGAAGGCTCCAAACCTCGGGTGCTGGAAAACAGCGAAGGCGATCGTACTACCCCTTCCATTATTGCTTACACGCAGGACGGTGAAATTCTGGTTGGCCAGCCAGCTAAACGTCAGTCCGTCACTAATCCGCAGAACACGTTGTTCGCGATCAAGCGTTTGATCGGACGTCGTTTTCAGGATGAAGAAGTTCAGCGTGATACCAACATCATGCCGTACAAAATCATCGCTTCCGATAACGGCGATGCCTGGCTGGATGTAAAAGGCCAGAAAATGGCGCCCCCGCAGGTTTCTGCCGAAATTTTGAAAAAAATGAAAAAAACGGCGGAAGACTACCTGGGCGAACCGGTCACCGAAGCGGTTATCACCGTACCGGCTTACTTTAACGATGCCCAGCGCCAGGCCACCAAAGACGCCGGCCGTATCGCAGGCCTGGAAGTCAAACGTATCATTAACGAACCGACCGCCGCGGCGCTGGCCTATGGCCTGGATAAAGAAACCGGCAATCGCACCATCGCGGTTTACGACCTTGGCGGCGGCACCTTCGATATTTCCATCATCGAAATCGACGATGTGGATGGCGAAAAAACCTTCGAAGTGCTGGCCACCAATGGCGACACTCATTTGGGCGGCGAAGATTTCGATAGCCGTCTGATCAACTATCTGGTTGATGAATTCAAGAAAGACCAGGGTATCGACCTGCGCAACGACCCGCTGGCCATGCAGCGCCTGAAAGAGTCCGCTGAAAAAGCCAAGATCGAGCTGTCTTCAGCCCAGCAGACCGATGTGAATCTGCCGTACATCACGGCGGACGCCACCGGCCCGAAACACATGAATATCAGAGTAACCCGCGCCAAACTGGAATCGCTGGTTGAAGACTTGGTGAAACGCACCATGGACCCGCTGAAAATGGCGCTGAAAGACGCCGGACTGTCGGTAGGGGAAATCAAGGACGTGATCCTGGTCGGCGGGCAAACCCGTATGCCGCTGGTGCAAAAGACCGTAACCGACTTTTTCGGTAAAGAACCGCGCAAAGACGTCAACCCCGATGAAGCCGTGGCTATCGGCGCCGCCGTACAGGGCGGGGTATTGGCCGGCGATGTGAAGGACGTGCTGTTGCTGGACGTCAGCCCGCTGTCCCTGGGTATCGAAACCATGGGCGGGGTGATGACCACGCTGATTAGCAAGAATACCACCGTCCCCACCAAGCATAGCCAGGTGTTTTCCACCGCGGAAGACAACCAGTCCGCAGTGACCATCCATGTGCTGCAGGGCGAACGTAAACGCGCCGCGGATAATAAATCTCTCGGCCAGTTCAACCTGGACGGTATTTCCCCGGCCATGCGCGGCACGCCGCAAATCGAAGTGACCTTCGATATCGACGCCGATGGCATCCTGCATGTTTCCGCTAAAGATAAGAACAGCGGACGCGAGCAGAAAATCACCATCAAGGCCTCGTCCGGCTTGACCGAAGATGAAATCCAGAAAATGGTGCGGGAAGCCGAAGCCAACGCGGAAGCGGATCGCAAGTTTGAAGAGCTGGTGCAGACCCGCAACCAGGCCGATCATCAGGTGCACAGCACACGTAAACAGCTGGAAGAAGCCGGCGACAAGCTGCCCGCCGACGATAAAAAGGCGATTGAAACCGCGCTGAGCGCCCTGGAAACCGCTCTGAAGGGTGAAGACAAGGCCGATATCGAAGCGAAAATGCAGGCGCTGATCCAAGTATCCGGCAAATTGCTTGAAGTGGCCCAGCAGCAGGCGGCCCAGGCCGGCGCTGCCGAAGCGGGCGCTGAAGCCGCCGCCGAAGGCAAGAAAGATGACGACGTGGTCGACGCGGAATTTGAAGAAGTTAAAGATAAAAAATAATCGCCCTGATCGGGCACAGCGGCGATAAATAATATCGTGGTTGGCAACAGGCACGGGCGTCGGGGAAACCTTACGCCCGTGTAAGCATGTTGAGGGCAGGAAGAGACAATGGCGAAAACAGACTATTACGAGATTTTAGGCCTTTCCCGGGATGCGGAAGAGCGTGAAATCAAAAAGGCCTATAAACGCCTGGCGATGAAATTCCACCCGGATCGTAACCCAGGGAATGCCGAAGCCGAAGCAAAATTCAAAGAAGCAAAAGAAGCCTATGAGATTCTGACCGACCCGCAAAAACGCGCCGCGTATGACCAGTATGGCCACGCCGCCTTCGAACAGGGCGGCATGGGCGGCGGTTATGGCGGCGGCGCCGCCGGCGGGGCGGATTTCACCGATATTTTCGGCGATGTATTCGGCGATATCTTTGGCGGCGGCCGACGCCAGCGCGCCAGCCGCGGTTCGGATCTGCGCTACAACATGGAGCTTACCCTTGAGGAAGCTGTGCGCGGCGTAACCAAGGAGATCCGCATTCCGGCCCTGGAAGAGTGCGACGTCTGCCACGGCAGCGGCGCTAAACCGGGCACGTCGCCCATTACCTGTCCCACCTGCCATGGCTCCGGCCAGGTGCAGATGCGCCAGGGCTTTTTTGCGGTGCAGCAAGCCTGTCCCACTTGCCAGGGACACGGTAAAATCATCAAAGAACCTTGTCATAAATGTCATGGACACGGTCGGGTAGAAAAATCCAAAACCCTGTCGGTGAAGATTCCCGCCGGCGTGGATACCGGCGATCGCATCCGCCTGTCGGGCGAAGGCGAAGCGGGGGAGCAAGGTGCGCCGGCCGGCGATCTTTACGTTCAGGTTCAGGTGCGCCAGCATCCCATTTTTGAACGCGAAGAGAACAACCTGTTTTGCGAAGTGCCGATTAATTTCGCCATGGCGGCCCTGGGCGGTGAAATCGAAGTCCCTACCCTGGACGGCCGGGTCAAACTGAAGGTCCCCGCCGAAACGCAAACCGGCAAGCTATTCCGTATGCGCGGCAAAGGCGTTAAATCCGTGCGCGGCGGCAGTCAGGGCGACCTGCTGTGCCGGGTGGTGGTGGAAACCCCGGTCAAGCTTAACGAGAAGCAAAAACAGCTGTTGCGCGAACTTGAAGAAAGTTTTGGCGGACCGAGCGGCGAACAAAATAGCCCGCGGTCCAAAAGCTTTCTGGACGGCGTGAAGAAATTTTTTGACGATCTGACGCGCTGATTACCGCGTTTTGATCGGTATTACGAGTCCCCGGCCGGTTGGCCGGGGATTTTTTTGCTTAAAATTTCGCTCCGCCAATCAGTAGTGAGAATGAGATCACAGTTTTACGTTCTGGAAGCGGGCTAACATTTAGGTAATCGATTACCTAAATAAGTGCGTATGAAAAAACAAATAGCAATTCGCGATGTGGCATTAGCTGCGGGAGTCTCCACCGCCACGGTATCGCGCTATCTGAATGGCAAATTCCAATCCATGGGCGAAAATACGCGGCTGCGCATTGAAAAAGTCATTAAGTCGATGGATTATAAGCCCAATGATGTGGCGCGCAGTCTGCGCAGCACTAAAAGCAATACCATCGCGGTTATCTTGTCCGATATCCTCAATCCCTATTCCATTGCCATTTTACAAGGCATCGAAGAAGCCTGCGCCGAGTTTGGCTATACCATTTTTGTATGCAATTCCAAAGAGTCCCCGTTAAAAGAAAGTGAATTCGTCGAGATGATGATGGCCAAGCGGGTGGACGGCTTTGTGATTAATACCACCGGCGGCAACGATGAACTCATTGTTAATCTCGCTGCCGAAATCCCGGTGGTGCTGGTCGGGCGAAAAATCAGCAAGAACGGCAAAACGGTAAATTCGGTCTCCATTGATAACTTTCAAGGCGTTGCGCTGGCGGTCGACCATCTATTGGAAAAAAGATGTAATTCTTTGATATTGCTGAGCCCGCCCACCAATCGTATCAGCCCCAGGATAGAACGCGTCGGGGCGTTTCTCGCGCTGACCAGTCAAGCCAATCTGGATAATATTAAAAGCGACGTCCATATTATCGAAAAAATACAAATAGATCGGGTGGCCGAGGTTCTTAGCGATATTTTTGAGAAAAAAAATAGCGCCGATAGCTTGGGAATTATTGCGACCAACGGCATCTTGTCGCTGGCGGTGCTCAAGGCCGTAAAACAGTTAAATCGCACTATTCCCGCTGATTTCCTTTTTATCGGCTTCGACGACACCGAATGGTCATCCGTGACGAACCCCAGCCTGACGGTAATTTCACAGCCTACCTATCAAATAGGCGCTTTTGCGGCCAAAAAGCTGATAACCAGTCTTTTGCAAAATAATGAAAATATCGACCTGGAGTCACTGGAATTACCCGTTCAACTCATTGCCAGAGATTCAACGATCAATTAATTTTTTTTAAAATAAGGTAATCGATTACCTTAATTAGGAGTCACTTATGCGTATACAAGAAATCAAGACCCATGTCGTGGTACAAAAATTGGAGACCCAGTTCGGTATGTCCCAGTGGTTATGGAACAGCCGGGCGGGTTGCTTGCTGGAAATCATAACCGACGAGGGCATTATCGGCTGGGGGGAATGTTTTGGTCCTGCCCAGGCTAATGCTGCTCTGATTAACGAATTGTTCGCGCCATTATTAACCGGCCAAGATCCGATGCAACGCGCGCGCATATGGGAAAATTTATACAATCGTACCCGCGAGTTTGGCCGCAAAGGGATCGCTATTTCAGCTTTGTCGGGCATCGATATCGCGTTATGGGATATTTTCGGCAAGGCGTTGGGGCAGCCCATTGCCAAATTATTAGGCGGAGCCACCGATGAGCCCATCAAGGCCTATGCCTCCTCCTTTTATTACTCGGACGACGCGCGGTATTCTTTGGAAAAAGATGCCGAAGTCTCTATGCAGCAGGGGTTTCAGGCATACAAAATGAAAGTCGGCGGTAAAACGCCGCGTCAGGACGCCGCGCGGGTGGCTGAAGTGCGGCGGCTAATCGGGCCGGATGCCAGCCTGGCGATAGACTCCAACCGCGCCTATACCGTGCGTGAAGCCATTCAATTTGGCCATTCTGTTGAAGAACATAATATAGCGTGGTTTGAAGAGCCGGTGCTGCCCGATGATTTCCAGGGATATCAAGAAGTCAGAAGCGCATTAAACATGCGCATCGCCGGCGGTGAATCGGAATTTACCCGCTTTGGATTCAGACCATTGCTTGAGCAGCGCTGTGTGGATATCGTGCAGCCCGATGTCGCCGCCTGCGGCGGGTTGAGCGAAGCGTTAAATATAGCCATGCTGGCAAGCGCCCACGGCGTCGACTGTTACCCTCATTTGTGGGGATCGGCTATTTCCCTGGCCGCCACGCTGCATCTGATTTCCGCTATCCCGCTGGCGGTCCCGTCTTGTGTTAAAGAACGACCCTTGCTTGAACTGGATCGTGCACCCAATGTTTTCCGGGAGCAATTATCCGATTTAGTCATCGGGCCGTTTATTCCGGTGCCCAATCAGCCTGGTCTTGGAATAGAAATTGATCGGGATCTGATCCGGCATTATGAACAAAATTAAGGCTGATATTAATACCCTACGCGCAGTAAACTCCAACGTAGAATGGAAAATAATATGAATAATTCAAAATGGTATCGTATAGGCGTTACTTTAATGATCGGGGTTTTTATCGCCTATCTCGATCGTTCGAACCTTTCCATCGCTTTGCCCGGTATGGAAGCGGATCTTGGCTTTTCCGGCGCGACGACCAAGTCCCTGGCATTAACGGGCTTTCTAATCGGTTATGCGCTATCTAATTTTTTTGGCGGTTTTTTCACCTACAAGCTTAATCCTAAGACCACGATTGTCAGCATGGTATTTATCTGGTCTCTGGCCACGGTGGCCACGGCGTGGGTGACCTCGCCAACCCTGCTGATCGTGTTTCGTATCATTCTCGGCATTACCGAAGGTATTTATTGGCCGCAGCAATTCCGTTTTGCCCGTGCTTGGTTCACTAAAGATGAAATTACCCGGGGCACCAACTTAATCCAATTTTATGGTCAATTTCTCGCGCTTGGCCTGGGCTTTCTCATCCTGACGCCGATTTATGACGTTTTAGGCTGGAAGTGGTTATTCTATATAACCGGCGGGTTGGGCATATTTCTCGTGGTGCCGTTATTTTTAGTTTTCCTTAAATCCGCGCCGGATGGCCAGGAAGGGGCATCAGTCAAAGAACAGCAGCCGACCGGGAAAATTACCTTCCAGTCTCTGGGTGGCTATCCTTTCCTATTGTTGATCTTCAGCTATTTTGCCAACGGCATGCTGTTCTGGGGCATCACGCTGTTTATTCCCATGCTGGTGCATTCGCTGGGCTTTACCGGCATGTGGCAGGGTTTTGCCAGTTCGTTACCCTATTTATTGGCGGTAGTGTTTGCTATTCCAATGTCTATCCTGAGCGATCGCACGCAAAAGAGAGGGTTGATAGCGGCATCGGGACTACTGGTTGCCGGCATATTGCTCACCGTATTGCCGATTATTGCCGATCCCGTGGTGAAAATGGCATTGATTACTTTTGCCATCGCCTATTTCACCAGCAGTTATACCACCAACATCTGGTCGATTATCACCACCAGCGTGAAGCCTGAAGCGGTAGGTCCGGCGGCGGGGGTCATTAACGGTATCGGGGCGGGCTGCGGCGGCACGACAGCAGGTTTCGTGGTGGCGATCTTATTGAAAAATACCGGTTCCTATCTGCCGGGATTTTTTATTATCGGCGCGGTAGCCATCCTGGGCGGACTGGCGGTATTACTGTATAGCCGCATCCATAAACAGAATTACCCGCTATAGCCTGCCCGTATCAAGAGCTCAAAGGCTCCGCCGCCCCAGGGGTGGCGGAGCCTGTCCGGCCATAAATCCCCATATCTTTCAACTATCCGGTGACCAATGGTGCCGGATAGTTCCGGTTTTGATTTACCTGCGCGCGAACATCCCGCACAATAAATTCATCTTCAGCATTAAAAGGACATACCGTGCCCGGTTTTATTAAACGCTGGTTGAACCACGAGGCCTCAGGGGGCGTTTTACTCATTTTAGCCGCCATGGCGGCGCTGATCATGGCCAATACGCCCGCGCAGGCGTTTTATAACGCGCTGGTGTTTTTTCCCCAGGACGCCGCGGCCGCTCACTCTTCGCATTTCACTTTGTTGGTTTTAATTAATGACGCCCTGATGGCCGTTTTCTTTTTGATGATTGGACTGGAGGTAAAGCGCGAATTAATGGAAGGGGCGCTGGCCAGCCGCAGCCAGGCGGCGTTTCCGGCCATCGCCGCGCTCGGCGGCATGATAGCCCCGGCGATCATCTTTACGCTGTTGAATTGGCGCGAACCGGCGCATCACTCTGGCTGGGCCATCCCCACGGCCACGGATATCGCCTTTGCGGTCGGGGTCATGGCGCTGCTGGGTAAACGGGTGCCGGCCAGCCTCAAGGCATTTTTACTGGCGCTGGCCATCATTGATGACTTAGGGGCGATAGTCATTATTGCCCTGTTCTACAACCACGATCTCTCGCTGGCCGCGTTAGCCGGCGCCGGGGTGGCCATCATGGCGCTGGCGCTGATGAACCGCCACAATGTCAGGCATATCGGCTGGTACCTGCTGGTGGGGGCGCTGCTGTGGGGGGCCATTTTGCTGTCCGGCATCCATGCCACCCTGGCGGGAGTAATCCTCGGCGGCCTGATTCCATTGCGGTTGCCGCCGGCCGGGGATATGTCGGCCGCCCGGCAGCGGGGATACTCCCCGTCCCTGGCGCTGGAGCATAAGATCCAGCCGTGGGTGGTGTATCTGATCTTGCCGCTGTTCGCGTTCGCCAACGCCGGGGTGGCCCTGCACGGATTAACGCCGGCGAGCCTGTTTTCCATCCTGCCGGCCGGTATTGCGGTGGGCCTGGTGCTTGGCAAGCCGCTGGGCATTCTGACGTTTTGTTTCTTGTCCATGAAACTGGGCCTGGCCCGGCTGCCGGATGGGGTCAGTTTCAGGCAAATCGCCGCCGCCGCGGTGCTGTGCGGCATCGGTTTTACCATGTCGATATTTATTGCCGGCCTGGCGTTTGGCGGGGCGGGGGCGGACCCGCAAATGATCGTCCTGGCCAAGCTGGGCATCCTTACCGGGTCGGTGGTGGCGGCGATTTGGGGATATGGGCTGCTGCGCTTGGCGCTGCCGTTATCCCCGCCCGCCGGCCGCAGCGGCGAAATATAGGCACAAAAAAACCGGCCGGAGCCGGTTTTTTTACAAATCACAACGAAAGCAGGTGTTACTGCATTGCGTTGATACGCGCGGTCAGATTAGATTTATGACGCGCTGCTTTGTTTTTGTGGATCAAACCTTTACTGGCCTGACGGTCCACAATGGGTTGCATGGCAGAAAAAGCATTCTGCGCTGCATCTTTATCACC
>JAATFX010000141.1 GCA_015654925.1 Enterobacterales bacterium
GCCAGTTGAACCAGCAGCAGCAAACATTCGGCAGGTTATGCTCCCAGCTGGAAGCGGTCAGCCCGCTGAAAACCCTCGCACGCGGGTTCAGCGTCACCACCGATGCCAAGGGCGCCTTGGTGAAACAGACCCGCCAGGTGAAAACCGGCGACACCCTGACCACCCGCCTGACGGATGGCTGGGTGGACAGCCAGGTGATCGGCATCACCCCATCCGCCCCGCCGGCTAAACGGCGCGCAAAAAAATAGCTTGCACGCGGCCGGCGACCTATAACCGGCGGCCGCGCTAACCTTACCGTCCCGTTCAATATCCGGCAACGCCGCCTTCAGCGTCGATCAATAGCGCCTTCAGTCCTGGGTAAAGAGTGGCGGCGCGCCAGCCAGTTATACGCGGCGCCGGCCATCAGCAGCGCGCAGGTGCCGAAAAACACCGGCCGCATGCCGAAATGCCCGCCGATAACCCCCCCCAGCAGCGGCCCCGCCACCTGGCCGACATATTGCGCCGAGGTGGAATAGCCCAGCATTTTGCCGGCGATGCTATCCGGCACGTTATGCCGGATGACGCTGGCGATACAGGGCAGCAATCCGCCCAGCGCCAGTCCCATAAAAAAGCGCAGCACCACCAATTGCCAGCCCTGGGTCACCAGCGCCTGGGGTACCAACAGCGCCGCCGCCGCCAGCAGGCAGCCGATAATCACATTCCAGGAGCCGGCGCGATCCGCCAGCTTGCCCAGCCAGGACGCGGATAAAATGCTGCCCAGGGCGGCGCTCGACATGGTCAGGCCGGCAACCAGGGTGACCTGGGGCGACGCCACTAACTGCGCCACATACAGGGTAATAATCGGCTCGATGGACATGTTCGCAATCATCAGCAGCGTGCCGGTGGCCAACATGGCGATTACCGGTTTGCTAAAACCGACGGCGGCCTGGGGAATTACCTCTTTTTTGCGCAGCACAGCCGCGCCGGGCTCCTCTTTGAGCAAAAACGTCGTGGCCAGGAAGGAGACGAATATTATCGCGCCGGCAGCAATGAAGGTGGCGCGGATGCCGATTAACGGCGGCAGGGTGCCGCCGATCAGCGGACCAATGAAATTACCCGCCATAATGCCCGAGGACAGCATACCCAGCGCCCAGCCGGTACGGGCTTTTGGCGTTTGCGTCGCCACCAGGATCATGGAACCGGACGCATACCCGCCCAGCAGGCCGGCCAGCAGGCGCAGCGCCACCAGTTGCCAGACGCTGTGGGCCATGCCCAGCAGGGTCATGGCGATGGCCATGCCCAGGCTGGCGCGGATCAGCATCAGCTTGCGGCCGTAACGATCCCCCAGGCGCCCCCATAGCGGCGCGGTCAGCGCCGCGCTGAAAAACGTGGCCCCATAGGCCAGCCCCGACCACTGGCCGATGGCCGCATGGCCAGTCACTCCGAGCTGCTCGACGTACAGCGGCAGGAAAGGCAGCAACAGAGTCATCGCGATGATGGTGGTAAACGACCCGAAAACGCAGACCGCCAGATTTCGTTGCCAATAACGGCTGCCGTCGGGCAGTTGCGCGGAGGTGGTAACCATAGCTATTCCAGTACCGGGCTGAAAAACCGGGAACCCGCCGTCGTCAGCGGAATATTGGCCAAATCCGGCCGCTCGGCGGCGGTAATATCGACGCCGAATTCCCGTTGCGCAATAGGCGCGATAACCTCGGCCACGCCCTGGCGGTACTGGGGAATGAACCGCCTGATCTCAATCATGTTATCGTCCTCGGGAAATAGAATGGCCAAAACAGGCGCCGCGGCGGGCATCATAATGGACAAAATGGCACGGATAATTAACTCCGGCGGGTTAAAAAAACCATGCAGAAGTAAAAATAATACCAATCAAGTAAACATGAAAACAACTTCTGAACGGCTTAAAAAAAATAGTGAAAAGACGTGCTGCTATTTATTTCCATATCAGAGAATATCCGGTTGTTTAATGCATGAAATAACGCATATATCACTTAATTTGCATTTCCATGCATGATAAAAAGATGGTAAGAATTTGTTAATAAAAAGTAAAAAATAGCTATACCAAAGTCACAATAGCCTATTTTTCATGCTCTTACCAGCTATAAGCTTTATTTATCTTAACCCGGCGGTAACATCACTTTTTAGTTTACTTAGCCGTTGGCGGCTAATAGAATCGGGAAAGATTAGCAGACAGTATTGGGCGCAAAGCAACCTCAATAATATTGCCCTGCCGTATACTTAATTTCTTAATAGAGACACTGCGCATGAAAGAGCATTTCATCGCACCCCTTTGCATGAATGTGTTGGCGTCTGTCCAACGGCAAACGGCTGCGAATAACGCCCCGGTGGATGTTGTCCTGATCGGTGGTGGGGTCATGAGCGCTACGCTTGGCACCTACCTTAAGGAACTTGAGCCCGGCTGGACCATCAATATGTACGAGCGCCTGGATAAAACCGCCGAAGAGAGTTCCAACGGCTGGAATAACGCCGGTACCGGTCATGCGGCCTTTTGTGAATTAAACTATACGCCGGAGCAGGCGGATGGTTCCATTGATATCACCAAGGCGGTCTCGGTTAACGAATCCTATGAAATATCCCGGCAATTCTGGGCTTACCTGGTCAAAAATCATATTCTCGGCGACCCTAAAACCTTTATCAATAATGTGCCCCATATGAGCTTTGTCTGGGGGGATGAAAACGTTAATTTCCTGCGCAAACGTTACGCCGCCCTGCAAAGCAGCACCTTGTTCCATGGCATGGAGTATTCCGAAGACAGCCATCGCATCAAACAGTGGGCGCCCATGATTATGGCGGGGCGCAAGCCCTTCCAGAAAGTGGCGGCGACCCGTATGGCCATGGGCACCGATGTCAACTTCGGCGAACTGACGCGCCAAATGCTCGACGCCCTGGGCCGGCATGATAATGTCAATTTGCGCCTCAGGCATGACGTGGTGGATCTCAGCCGCAACGACGATAATACCTGGACGGTGAAAGTCGCCGACCTGAATAATCAAGGCAAGCAGACCTCCGTGCGGGCGCGGTATGTATTTATCGGCGCCGGCGGCGCCTCGCTCAGGCTGCTGCAAAAGTCCGGCATTCCCGAAGCCCGCGGTTACGCCGGGTTTCCGGTGGGCGGCAAGTTCCTGGTTTCCAACCGGCCAGCAGTGGTGAATGGCCATCTGGCGAAAGTGTATGGTAAAGCGTCGGTGGGCGCGCCGCCCATGTCGGTGCCGCATATCGATACCCGCATGCTGGACGGCGAGCGCACCTTGTTGTTCGGGCCTTACGCCACATTCAGCAGCAAATTTCTCAAGCGCGGTTCCTGGCTTGATCTGTTCGGCTCGCTGACCCGCCAAAACCTGCTGCCGATGCTGCGCGTCGGCGTGGATAACGTCGGGCTGGTGGGGTATTTGATAAGCCAGGCGCTGATGTCCGATAAAAAGCGGCTGGCCGCGCTTAAAGAATATTATCCCGAGGCGAAGCTGGAAGATTGGCAATTGATGGATGCCGGCCAGCGGGTGCAGATCATTAAAAAAGACCCGCAAAAAGGCGGTATTTTGCAATTCGGCACCGAAATGGTCAGCTCGGCGGACGGTACCCTGTCGGCGCTGTTGGGCGCGTCGCCGGGGGCCTCTACCGCGGCGCCCATCATGCTACAGCTTATTGAGGGCATGTTTCCAGACCAGGCCGCCTCGCAGGCCTGGGGCGCCAAGCTGCGCGAGATGATCCCCTCATATGGGCAATCCCTGGATGGCAGCGTTGAGATGACCAATAAAATCCGCGCCTATACCAGCGGCATTTTGCAATTGGCCTACGTGGAAGCGCGGCATCCGGCAAGCGCGGCGGCGGCCGCTCAATGGGACAACTTGCCCAAAGCGATCTGAACCGCGCGCGCCGGCCCGGATGGCGGCGCGGTCTAAGCCAGGCGCAGGAGCACCGCCCCTGCGGTTATCAGCGTAATCATAGCCCATTGATCGCGGCGGACGCGCTCTTTCAATACGACCACCGCGATCAGCACCGCAAATAAAATCGACGTTTCCCGCAGCCCGGCCACCAGCGCCACCGGCGCTTTGGTCATGGCCCATAGGGCGATGCCATACGATGCCAGCGTGCCGGCGCCGCCAATGACGCCATAATGAAGATTGCCGCGGGCGTAATGAACAAACGCCGTACGGCGGGCCAGCAGCACCCAGCCGAGCAGGACCATCGCGGTCAGCAGAAAAATCCACAGGGTATAGGCGGCGGGGGCGGCGGATCTGCGCACCCCGATACCGTCGATCAGGGTATAGGCGGCAATCACTACGGCGGTAGCCAGCGCCAGCCACACTCCTTTTCGGTTATTCAGCCCCCGGCCGCGAATCATCGCCATTATGCCGCCGCTAATCAGCAAAATACCGGCCCAGGCCGGCGAGGAAAGGCTTTCGCCTATGACCCATGGACTGGCCAGGGCGACAAACACCGGCGCGCTGCCGCGCATCAGCGGATAAGCCTGGCTCATATCGGCAATGCGGTAAGCGTTGGCGATCAGGAGATAATAACCGACCTGGCACAGCGCCGACGCCGCGATAAACCCCCAGCTCGGCGGCGCGGGGGGCGTCAGGAACGGTAATGCGCAGGCCGCCAGCATCCCGGCCATGCCGTTAACCAGAATGGTGGCCAGCAGCTTATCGCCGGCGCCTTTGACCACCGCGTTCCAGCAGGCATGCAAACACGCGGCGAACAACACGATGGCGATTAGCGAAGCCGACATATCCCCCTCTTCTCCCGATAAATTAACGGCGCAGCTGCGCGGCGATCTGCTGCAGCTGTTCGGCCAGCTGCAAGTAGTTTTTATCCGCCGCGCCCGGCCGGGCGGTGGAACCGCGCACCACCAATCGGGTCGGCAATATAATCGATTCGGGCGCGGGACGCGTGCCGCCGTTGAGATAGGCCACCAGCCGGGTCACCGCCTCCTGGCCCAGGCGGTTAAAGTCTTGGGCTACCGTAGTCAGCGCCGGTAAAAAAAACGCGCTGTCGCGAGTATCATCATATCCGATAACCGAAATCTGCCACGGCACGCCGAGCTGCTGCTGATGCAAGGCGCTCAGCACCCCGAGCGCCATCTGATCGTTCCCCACCAGCATGGCGCTGAAGGCGCCGGGAGTGCGGGTCATATCCAGGGTAAGCTGATAGCCGCTTTGGGCGCTCCAGTCCCCCTGGCGGGTCGCCGCCGGCTCCAGGCCGTAGCGTTGCAACGCGCTGCGCCAGCTTTGCAGGCGCAGGCGCGCCGAAACCGAGCTGAGTGGTCCGGACAGTAAGCCAAATGCGCGGTGTCCCTGTTGATAGAGGTGGTCTACGCTGGCCTGCGTGCCGTCGTCGGGATTAAACATCACGTGGAACACCTGCGCGCCGGGGGGGACATCCAGAAACAGGCAGGCCAGCGGCTGGTTATCGCTGACCACCCTTTCCGCCCGATCCGCATCCAGGGGCAAATTCAGTATCACCCCGTCCACCCGCTGGGCCTGCAATTCGCTCAGGGCTGACTGCAATCCCCCGTGGCGATCCCCATCCCTGTCCTCATCAACGATGGCGATCAGCACATTAAATCCCTGCTCCTGGGCATAAAACTTAATGGCCGAGGCGATCTGCGAGGGCGCATGCAGGCCCAGGGACGTCGTCACCAATCCCAGCGTAAAGCCGCGTTTCCCGGCCAACTGCTGCGCCATCCGGTTTGGAACGTAATTCAGCGCGTTAATGGCCTCCTCGACTTTGAGGCGGGTAGCGTCCGTTACGTGAGCGGACCGGTTAAGTACCCGGGACACCGTTTGATAAGAAACGCCGGCATAGCGGGCCACATCATCCAGCGTGGCGTTTTTTGGTTTCACTTCATCCCTCCCGGTACCCGGTCCATATGAGCGTACCCGGCGATCATTAAGTCCTTTGGACATGACGTCAAACCGGATCGTACTAATGTGAGTTATACGCTCACATAGCAAGCATTGTGATAATAATCACTTATCGGCCATTAAGTAACTAAATAATCTTGTAAAAGATCGCTATTTGCTAGATTGAGCATTGCCTACGGACCGGGTTGTGACGTTAAATAAAAAATATGTGAGCGGATAACATTGCCGCCATATCCATACACCGATCCCGCGTCCAGGTTGCGCAGCATAAGGTATAATATGACTATTTCCCCTGCGGGGCGGCCCGACCCCGCCGCTTTATCGTCACTGGCCACAGTGCTGTCGCGCGAGGATTGGCAAAACCCCGCCGTGACCCATTGGCACCGGTTGCCGGCGCATCCGCCGTTTAACAGCTGGCCCGATGAGCAGTCCGCCCGTCTGGAAACCGCTAGCGTAAACCGGCGGTCATTGGATGGAGAATGGGCGTTCAGTTACTTCGCGCGCCCGCAGGCGGTGCCGGAAAGCTGGCTGGACGCCGATCTGCCCGAGGCGCGGGGAATCAACGTGCCGTCGAATTGGCAGATGTCCGGCTTTGACCTGCCGGTATATACCAATGTGAAGTACCCTATCCCGGTCAATCCGCCGTGGGTGCCGGAGCAAAATCCCACCGGCTGCTACTCCCGCACTATCACCGTGCCGCGCGAGTGGCTTAGCCAGGGCCGTACCCGCATTATTTTCAACGGCGTAAACTCGGCCTTCTATTTGTGGTGCAACGGCCGCTGGGTGGGTTATTCACAAGATAGCCGCCTGCCCGCCGAATTCGATTTGACGGACTTTTTGCGCGACGGCGATAACCGGCTGTGCGCCATGGTGCTGCGCTGGTGCGACGGCAGTTACCTGGAAGATCAGGATATGTGGCGCATGAGCGGTATTTTCCGCTCGGTTTCGCTGTTGCATAAACCGGCGGCGGGTTTTGGGGATATCCGAATCCGCACCCGGCTCGATGCGCTGTACCAGCATGGCGCGCTGGAGGTGGCCGCGGCTATCGTCCTGCCGCCCGCCGGCCCCCTCATGGACGCGGAGGGTTATACCGTCGCGGTGTCGCTGTGGCTGGGCGGCGAGCGGGTGGCCGAGCAGGAAGCCCCGCTCGGTTCGGCGGTAATAGACGAGCGCGGCCCCTATGCCGACCGGGTGAACCTGAGTATTGCGGTACAAGCGCCCCGCCTGTGGAGCGCCGAGGCGCCGGATTTGTACCGGGCGGTAGTGGTATTGCGTTCCGGCGACGGCATGACGCTGGAGGCGGAAGCCTATGACGTCGGCTTTCGCGATATCGAAGTGAAAAACGGCCTGTTGCGGCTTAACGGCAAGCCGCTGCTGATCCGCGGCGTTAATCGTCATGAACATCACCCCGCCCATGGACAGGTAATGGATGCCGAAACGATGCGCCGGGATATTGTGCTAATGAAGCAGCATAACTTCAACGCGGTGCGCTGTTCCCATTATCCCAACCATCCTTTGTGGTATCGCCTGTGCGACCAGTACGGTCTGTATGTGGTGGACGAGGCCAATATAGAAACCCATGGCATGGAACCCATGGGCCGGCTGGCGGACGATCCGGCATGGTTCCCGGCGTTTAGCGAACGGGTGACGCGCATGGTGCAGTGCAACGGCAATCATGCCAGCATCATTATCTGGTCGCTGGGCAATGAATCCGGCCACGGCGCCACCCATGACGCGCTCTATCAGTGGGTCAAAAACCGCGATCCCAGCCGCCCGGTACAATATGAAGGGGGCGGCGCCAATAGCCGCGCCACCGATATTCTCTGCCCGATGTACGCCCGGGTTGACGAAGATCAGCCCTTCCCGGCGGTACCGAAGTGGTCGATCAAAAAATGGATCGGCCTGCCCGGCGAACAGCGTCCCCTGATCCTATGCGAATACGCCCATGCCATGGGCAACAGTCTGGGCGGATTTGCCGACTACTGGCAGGCATTCCGCCAGTATCCCCGCCTGCAGGGCGGGTTTATCTGGGACTGGGCGGATCAGGGGCTGGATCTCAGCGACGGCGACGGCGGGACCCACTGGGCTTACGGCGGCGACTTCGGCGATCGCCCCAACGATCGCCAGTTTTGCCTGAACGGCTTGGTATTTCCGGATCGCACTCCGCATCCCGGCCTGATGGAGGTGAAGCACCAGCAGCAATATTTCCAATTCCGGCTACTGGGCACGGAACCGCTGCGCATCGAGATCGCCAGCGAATATCTGTTTCGCACCAGCGATAACGAAGTGCTGCGCTGGTCCCTTGAGTGCGACGGCAACCCCTTGCTCAGCGGCGAAACCCGTCTGTGGCTGAAGCCGCAGCACAAGACCGAATTAATCCTGTGCGCCGCCCTGCCCCGGCCGGATTACGCGGGACAATTATATTTACAGGTCAGCGTCGAGCAGCAAGACGCTACCCCATGGTCCGCCGCCGGCCACCCCGTGGCCTGGCAGCAATGGCCGCTGGCCAGCGGCCTGCTGCCGCCGCAGTCCGTCGACCGTCCGGCCGGCGCCGCGCCGAAGCTTAATGAAAATCAGCATGAATTCGTGGTGTGCCACGGCGCGCAGCGCTGGCTGGTGGATAAACAACAGGGCGTGCTGACCCAGTGGTATCGCGATAACGCGCCGGGCCTGCTTAGCCCGCTCACCGATCAGTTTATCCGCGCGCCGCTGGATAATGATATCGGCGTCAGCGAAGCGGATCGCATCGATCCCAATGCCTGGGTGGAGCGCTGGCGCGCCGCCGGCCTATTTGATCTGGAGCATCGCTGCCTGTCGCTGCGGGCGGAACAGCTGGCGGATCGGGTCATATTTTGGGCGGTGCACGGTTATTACCATGCGGGTAGCTTACTAATCCAAAGCCATTGGCAAACCACCATTGATGACGCCGGGCAAATGGAGAATGAGATCCGCGTGCTGGTTTCGCCGATGCTGCCCGCCCTGCCGCGCGTAGGCGCGAGATGCCGGGTGGCGGCCCGTCCCGACGAGGTGGCCTGGCTGGGGCTGGGGCCCCATGAAAACTACCCCGACCGCTGCGCCTCGGCGCTGTACTCGCGCTGGCGATTGCCGGTGGGCCAGATGTTTACTCCTTATATTTTCCCCACCGAAAACGGCCTGCGCTGCTTTACCCGGCAGCTCACCGTGGAAGATTGGCAAATTGACGGGGATTTCCATTTCTCGGTCAGCCCCTATGGCACCGAGCAACTGACCCATACCACCCATTGGCACTTGATGGAGCCGGAGCCCGGTTTATGGCTGCATCTGGATGCGCAGCATATGGGAGTGGGCGGCGATGATTCCTGGAGCCCGAGCGTGCAACCAAAGTATTTGCTTAACGCCCGGGAATATCGCTACGGCTTACGCTGGCAACGCGCTTAAAGGACATGGGGGGATTATCGCTTTGGGCGACTGCTTTACCTGATAACAAACTTGCATGGGTTAATGATTGACAGGCCGGCGCTTTTGTCGTTAACGTCAGGGATCGTGTCGATCATAGGGAACCTGCGGGATGCCGTTGCGGCAAACGGCCGGATCGTTGAAAGCAAGAGTATTGAATCTCAGGGGAAGTGAGTATGGCAGCTGTTACCGGGACCGTAATCCGCGCTATTGCGCCGCAAGATAAAGACCAATGGAAAACGCTGTGGCGCCGCTATTTGAGTTTCTACTCGACTATTCGCGATGACGCCCTGTATGAACATACCTTTTCCCGCCTGGCCGATCCCGCCCACCCCGCGATGTTCGCCTACGTCGCGCACAA
>JAATFX010000085.1 GCA_015654925.1 Enterobacterales bacterium
GGCAGCTTAGAAAGGTCTAATCGAGCCTAAATGATCGCGGGGTGAGTTCACCGCCGCATTTTGCGCCCTACTAACGTTCAAGGGACGTTATCTAATTATTATATAGTACTTAACAAAAATTTATTAACGTTCGCGCCAAGTGAGCCACACTCGCATATCAAACTCTAATTGGTGGTATTGTGGCCCCCTATGGCAGCACCGCTGGCAAAACGCCTTGCCGTGCCCCACTCTCTAGATATTCTCTTTTATGAATAATCTTTTACCGGGAAAGTCGATTAGTACAGCATATTTTTGGAAAAAATTATTTCCAATTAATCCGTCAGCGCCTAAATGATCAAGTTTGCCATCCAATATTACCGCATTGACATCGATTTTTTTAGCACCTGTACCTACCAATCGAAACGCTGATGCGACACATCCTTTATTATCCATGTCTTTTAAAACATGTTGGCAGGAAAAATTTACTATGGGGGGCTTTAACCTGTTTCGCCAAATTAAAGAAACGGTCGATGCAGTATCCAAAACCAAATTATAATCGTTCAGATTTTGTGACGTTTTAACTATAATACCTTCATGGGTATGCTTCAGCGGTAATTCTATCCAACCATCGTTTACATTGATGCCTAATGCCGGAAAATATTCAGAAACCAATAGCCGATTATTTTTATAATCTAACAGAATAACTCGGTCCTTAAATAAACCAAGGCCAATTGCCATCGTCGTGGGCAGGTTTTTATTTTCATTCAGGTATAATCCCCATGGTGTTAATGACATACCACAGACGTTTTTAAATAACATGCCATTGATAGAAAAGCAATTTTAGCCATAAGTTCTTTAGATAAATGCAGCGCAGTATTTGAACCAGTATCAATAATAAATTCTTGTTTTTTACCATCTATTTCTATGTTGGTTAAAGGTAGGTAGGACTCATCCAAATGGAAATGCATATGCATGACTTTTTCGGAAGCCAAAGAATCCATAGAAAATAATGACGTAAAGGAACAAAAAATAACCATTGCTGTTACCGTTATCATTTTATTCAGAATAAAATGCATAAGGATTCTCCACTCCGGCGGTTTGATCAAAAATGTCCTCAGGGAGTAATTGAGGTTGTGTGTGTTTGACAATACAATCTTTAATCTCACTTTTGGTATCAGCAATTTCTTTCTTCAATTTAGACATGGTCTAATCCTCCGCGATGTTAGATGCTGAGAGGGGCATCTTGAAACATCATAACTAATGGCGAATAACAAAAAAACACCAATAACCAACTTTTTTATGGTGAGTTTTACGAACGGCGTTAGCGATGTTCCCCTGACTATGGCGCTAATTGACTTGTTAGGGGAAAAATATTATAAGAAATTCAATCTCACTATAATCTATGGCGTTAATATATTATGGCTAGTAACATTTTTGGCTTGAAGAACTGTTTTTAGCGTATGCCATTTTTGATAAATATATATAACTCCATACTATATTTACCCTCTCTATTTAGTGGTTTGACTAACAGCAATGAAGGGGGGCTATTAGACGAAAACTTTATTCCCGCGGCGCTTCCAGCGCCAACTGGGTCAGCCACAAGCGGGTATCGAACTCCAACTGATGATAGCGCGGCTCCATATGGCAGCACAGCTGGTAAAACGCCTTGTCGTGCTCTTTTTCCTTAAGGTGCGCCAGTTCATGTACCACGATCATGCGCAGGAAATCCGCCGGAGCGGTTTTGAATACCGTGGCGATACGGATCTCCGCCTTGGCTTTCAGTTTGCCGCCCTGCACGCGGGACACCGCGGTATGCAGGCCCAGCGCATTTTTCAGCACATGGATTTTACTGTCCCAGGCCACCTTATTCACCGGGGCGGCATTGCGCAGATAGTGATTTTTTAAATCCAGCGTGTATACGTACAGCGCCTTGTCGCTGGTGACGGCGTGCGCGGCGGGATAGCGTTTCGCCAGCACGTCGCCCAGGCGTTGTTCCGCGATAAGCGTGCGTACCTGCGCCAGCAGATGCTCGGGGTAGCCTTGCAAATAAATCAGTGGTGTCATAACAGCCCTATAGCGCGGCCATAAAATAAGCCGGAGAGCTTAATATTACCGGAAAAAATCGAGGGTGGCCGCCCGTAAGGACATTTTTTATCGGGGCGGGGGCTTGTTCGCGCCGACGCCGGCGCTATCGGGACGGGGCGGACCGGGCCTGAT
This sequence comes from Enterobacterales bacterium, assembly GCA_015654925.1. GTDB lineage: Bacteria > Pseudomonadota > Gammaproteobacteria > Enterobacterales > Enterobacteriaceae > Acerihabitans. The sequence goes on from JAATFX010000085.1 coordinate 2,197, forward strand.
GTCCCGTACCGGCCCGCAGCACGGGTCAGGAACACCGCTGGTTCCCGCCCGTGCTTATTCATGGCTGCGGCGGATTAGGCCCGATGACCCTCAGAGGCGGCCAGCTCGGCGGCCGAAGTTTGCCGCGCCTGATGCTCCTCGCGGAATTTCTGCCGATCCCAGGCCAAAAAGAATGGGTAGTAAATCACCATGGAGATCGCCAGGTTGACCACCTGGATCACCGTGCCGGAGATGTGGCCGCCGGTAGCCAGATAGCCGCTGATAAAGATGGGCGTGGTGAAGGGCAGCGCAATGCCCACCGGCGGCGTCACCAGCCCGGTCGCCATGGCGGTATAAGTGACGATGACCAGCACTACCGGGGTCAGGATGAACGGCAGGAAAAAATAGGGATTCATGACCAGCGGAATGCCAAACACCATCGGCTCGCTGATATTAAATAAGCAGCCCGGCGCGGCGATTTTCCCCAGCTGTTTCATTTGCGCGCTGCGGCTGCGCAGCAGCATAAAAATCACCAGTCCCAGCAGCGCGCCGGTCCCGCCTGGGGCGATCCACAAATCATAGAATTGCTGGGTAATAATGTGCGGGATCGGTTGATTGGTTTGAAACGCGGCCAGGTTCTCCGACATATTGGACAGCCATACCGGCTGGATAAACACCAGGACGATGGCGTCGCCGTGCAAACCCAGGGTCCATAGCAGCCCGATCAGGATCACCGAGAAAATCATGCCCGGCAGCGTGCCGCCGATATGATGCATCGGAATACCGATAATCGTGGCGATCATGGTATTGATATCGCCGAACGGCGTGGCCTCCACGATCAGCCGCAGCGCCAGGATCACCGCCAATACGCAAAAGCCCGGAATCAACGCCAGAAACGATTTGGCCACCGCCGGCGGCACCCCTTCCGGCATGGTGATAACCATATTGCGGTTATGCACAAACCGGTAAATCTCGGTGGAAAGTATCGCCACCACGATGGCCACGAATAAGCCCTGGCTGCCGATAAAATTCATCGGCAGCACGCCTTTGACCATTTGTTCCGCCGCGCCCTGTACCGGAGTAAACAGGGTGTGCTGAGGAATGGTCATAATAAACGCCACCAGCGAGACGGCGCCGGTAGTGAGCGGGTCGAGGCCGCGGTATTTTTCCGCCAGCCGGTAGGCGATGCCAAAACTGGAGATAATGGCCATGATGTCGTATGTGGCTTTAACCGGATAAAGCAGTTTATCGCGCCAGGCATCGCCGAAAATCTCCCCCATAAAATGGGCATAACTGGGAATAGGCAAATACGCGAAGATCAGGAAAAAAGAGCCGATTAACATAAACGGCATATTCAGTATAATACCGTCGCGTACCGATAATATATGTTTCTGGCCGGCGATTTTTAACGCTGTTGGCAATATATAACGTTCGAGAATACTATTTACACGAGACATAATCCCCCCTGCTCCGGCGGTTGCGGAGTGTAGCCTAATTGTTTTTATGGGTAGTGCCGGGCTATTTAATTAAATTGCGGCAAATAGCGCCGGTTCTGGCTTAACACCTCGGACAGCATCGTTTCCGCAATTGCGACATTGCCGATCAGCGGATTGACCACCAGCGCCAGGAGCGCGCTTTTGCGGCAACCGTGTACCGCGGCTTCAATGGTCAGGCGTTCAAAATCTTTTACCTGCTGCGTCAGGCCGTTCATGGCCGGCGGCAATGCCCCGAAACTCAACGGGTGGGCGCCCTGGGCGTCAACCACGCAATTGGTTTCGATGACCGCATCGTCGGGCAAACCCTGGATAGCGCCATTATTGCGGGTATTCACTACTAATATTTTGCCGGAATTATTATGAATGGCGCGGATCAGTTCGACGGCGACTTCCGAATAAAAGGCCCCGCCGCGCAGGCTGAGCTGTTCGGGCTTTTTATCCAGCTCGGGTTGGGCGTACAGGGCAAACAGCTCCGCTTCGATCTTCATGACCTGTTCCGCCCGCGTGCCGCCCTCCCGCGCCGCGGCTATTTCCTCTTCCAGCATGGCGGCGGTCTGGTAAAAGTAGCGATGGTAGGGGCAGGGAATCGCGCCCAGGGCTTGCAAGAACGCCGGCGGCCAGGGCACATCTTTAATATTGTTCATGGTCAGCGTTTCGCCGTCGCTCAGCAAATCGATGACCCGGCGGGTGACATCCTGTCCGCGCAGCGTGACCTGATGCACCCATACCATATGATTGAGGCCGGCGAAACGCAGATCCACGTCAGCGCGCGGCGCCTTGAGCATATCGGCAATCATATGATGCATGGAGACCGGCACATTACACAGCCCGATGATTTTGGCCTTGCTATAGCGGGACACCGCCTCGGTTACGATGCCGGCCGGGTTGGTGAAATTAATAATCCACGCGTCGGGGGCCACCGCTTCCACGGTGCGCGCCACCTCAAGCATGACCGGGATGGTGCGCAGCGCTTTGGCGAAACCGCCGACGCCGGTGGTTTCCTGCCCGAGCAAATTAAAGGATAATCCCAGCCGTTCGTCCCCGGCCCGCGCGGCAAGCTGGCCGACCCGCAGCTGGGTCAGGACGAAGCTGGCGCCGCGGATCGCCTCTTCCAGGCTAAAATGCACCGATACCACGACCTGCTCCAACCCGTTGCGCTTAAGCATGCGCCGCGCCAGCGCCGCGATAATATTCACTTTTTCACGGCCCGATTCCACGTCCACCAGCGCCAGTTCGGTGAGCGCGACTTCATGGTGATAGTTAATCAATCCTTCAACCAGTTCCGGTGTATAGCTGCTGCCACCACCAATCACGGTTATTTTAGTCATGGTGTGCCCCTTGCGGTATTCGGCGATAAAGTTCTATCAGATCGGCGGCTAAATCCTGTACCAGCATGGCGTTCATCAAATGATCCTGCGCATGCATCAGAATTAAACTGCACGGTATTTTTCCACTGCCTTCATCTAAACTGATTAACTGCGTTTGTATTTTGTGCGCCAGGGATATGGCGGCCCTGGCCTCGGCCATTCCCGCCAGGGCGGCGCCGGTATCCCCGTGTCTGGCCTGCCGCAATGCGGTTAATAAACTACTTCTGGCGCTGCCGGCCTGGATCAATAACTCCATTACGCTGCTTTCCAGATCCATATTGCCCCCCGTTTGCCGCTGTTCAGGCATAGCCCACCCGGCGCGTGAAGCAAAACATTCACGCGTTGATTTAATTAAGAGGCGTCAGGAAATAAGGCTAAGCGCTTTATCCAATACTTTATCCCCACGCATGGTGCCGTAATCCAGCATATCGATTACCGCCACGGGTTTACCCAGCGGCGCGGCAATGGCGGATAGCCGGGAATATTCATATTTCACCTGCGGGCCAAGCAAAATAATATCCGCCTGAGCCACCACTTGTTCAAATTCCGCCACCGGGATCGCCTGGATATCGATCTCCAATAAGCGTTTTTTAGCCTCGGCTTTCATTTTTTGCACCAGCATGCTGGTGGACATGCCGGCGGCGCAGCATAAAATAATCTTTTTCATTTTTTTGCTTCCCTATAACAGGCGATCCTCGCTTGGATAAACATAAAACAGCAGCGATGACCGGTTGTAAATACCTTCAGCCCATAGCTTTTAATTATGGAAATAAAAAATCATTAAAAAACAGTAAGTTGAAAAAATATGTAGATGAAAATATTTTTCATCAATGTGATCGCCATCGATTTTTATGAAAAATTCAAGATATGCAATGCATTATAACAAGTTGATTTAAAATGATTTATAAATAAAGTTTTTTGTCATGACGCCCCATTCGCCAAAATTGTGAGGGACCTATGAAAAATATTTTCACTGAGGTATCCTAAGGGCCAGGCCTTTAACCGGTACGCAAACTACGTTAATTTGATCGGGGCTGGCCGGTCGGCGCAAAAATGGGACATCTTGGTCATGGATATCGTTTATCAAATTCAGTTCAGGCAAAACCAATTTAATCGTCAGGAAGCCAGGGTCGCCAAAACCATCCTGGAGAATCCCACGTTCGCTTCCACCGCGACTATCGATCAATTGGCGGCCCGGGCCGGCGTGAGCAAAGAAATTGTCGGCAATTTCGCCAAATCCCTGGGTTGCGCGGATCTGAACGATTTTATTTATCGTATGCGTGAACAGCAGCCCCCGGCCGCACCCGCCGAAATCCCGGTCGCGCCGCCGGTATTAGGCAATATGGACGTGGCGTTTGCCTCGGCCTCCGCCATTGGCAAGCTGCCGGGCGTCAGCGCCGCGGCCATCGGCCTGTTTGCCCGCTCGATTGGCGCTGAAGAAGATATTGGCGATATTATTTACCAAATCCGCGCGCAGCTTAATCAGCTTAGCCAGCAGGAAGCCAAAGTCGCCCAGGCGATCCTTGACGATGTGCCGTTCGCCTCGTCGGCCACTATTGAGCAATTGGCTGCGCAGGCCGGAGTCAGCCCCGCCACCATCACCCGCTTTGCCAAATCCATTGGCTGCGATGATATCCGCGATTTGCGCATGAAGCTGGCGCAGGCCAGCGCCGTCGGTTCACGCTATTTGCCCGCCGCGCCCCCCGTGCCGGACTCCATCCCTTTGCTGTGGCGCCAGACGGTGGCGGAGATCGAACAGACTTTGCACCGGCACTTGCTGCAATTCGAAGCGCGGGCGTTTACCCGCGCCAGCGAAATTTTAAACCAGTCGCAGGGTATTTATCTGTTTAGCACCGGCAGCAGCGCTACGCTGCTGGCCAACGATTTGCAGCACCGGTTAATGCGCGCCGGTTATCCGGCGTTTGCTTACCATGACGCTGAAATGATGCGTATCACGGCGGCTAATTTGGGGCCGCGCCAGGCGGTGCTGGCGCTCTCCATGACCGGGGAAAACCCGGATCTGCTGGCCGCCGCCCGCATTGCCGGAGGGTACGGCGCCCCGGTTATCGCCATGGTTCCCGCGGCCAGCGCCCTGGCTACGCTGGCGGGGGTGGTTCTGCCGCTCAATACCGACAGCGTGGCGACTATCTCCCAATCGGGGGCGGCGCGTTACGGCCTGTTATTGACCCTCGATCTGCTGCTGACGCAGTTGGCCCTCCAAGCGCCGGAAGAACGCAAGGTCCAGCTCGAACGCGCGCGCCGGGCGCTGGACGATATGGCATAAGCCGGGGTTGTTCTAATTCCTCTTCCTTCTATTGTGTGCGGCAGCTCACTTTCTGGCATTATTTGCCGGTTGGCCGTTTCATAATAAAACGTCGCCGGCGGCGCAATGTTTCATAATGGAACTTTTTCCGCCGCTGTCACCCTGCAAGAATCTCCGCTTTATAGTAAGTATCCATAGCCTATTTCTTATCTCTCTGATGGCGGAGCAACGTATGAAAAAATTAATCAACAGCGTTGAAGCGGTATTGCACGAACAACTGCACGGCCTGGTGGAGGCCCATTCCGAACTGCGATTGCACGAGGAACCGCTGTTTGTGACCCGCAGCGCGGGTCCGGCGGCCGGCAAAGTGGCGGTAATGTCCGGCGGCGGCAGCGGCCATGAACCGATGCATTGCGGATATGTCGGCGAAGGCATGCTGGCCGGCGCCTGCCCCGGCGAAATTTTCACTTCCCCGACGCCGGATCAGATGTATGACTGCGGGCAGGCCATTGACGGCGGTCAGGGCGTACTGATGCTGATCAAGAACTATACCGGCGATATCCTGAATTTCGAGACGGCGGCGGAGTTGCTGCACGCCAGCGGAACGGCCGTCGCGACGCTGGTGATTGACGATGACGTGGCGGTGAAAGACAGCCTGTTTACCACCGGCCGGCGCGGGGTCGCCAATACCGTACTGATTGAAAAACTGCTCGGCGCCGCCGCCGCGCGCGGCGATTCGCTGGATGAATGCCGGGCGCTGGGGGAGCGCATCAATAATCAGGGGCACTCGCTGGGCATCGCCCTGGGCGCCTGCACCGTACCGGCCGCCGGCAAGCCGTCGTTTGCGCTGGCGGAAAACGAGATGGAGTTCGGCATCGGCATTCACGGCGAACCCGGTATCGAACGCCGTCCCTTCGGCTCGCTCGACGAGACGGTGGACAGCATGTTTACCACCCTGATCGAGCATGGTCATTATCAGCGCTCCCTGCGCCACTGGGATCGGCTGGCTGGGGACTGGCAGGAGACGCGCCAGGCCAAGCAGGCGCTGGCCAAAGGCGATCGGGTGATTGCGCTGGTGAACAATCTGGGGGCCACGCCGTTATCCGAACTGTATGGCGTCTGGCACCGCCTGGCGCAGTGCTGCGATGAGTTCGGCCTGACGATTGAACGCAAGCTTATCGGGTCCTACTGTACTTCGCTGGATATGCAGGGCATCTCCATCACCCTGCTCAAAGTCGACGATCCGCTGCTGGCATTATGGGACGCACCGGTTAATACCCCGGCCCTGCGTTGGGGCTGCTAATTCCTGGAGGAACGAATGGTTATCACCAAACAGCATATTGTCGGTTGGCTGGAGCAGTGCGCCGCGGTTTTTACCGCCCAGCGCGTGTTCCTGACCCAGCTGGATTCGGATATCGGCGACGGCGACCATGGCCTGAATATGAACCGCGGCTTTGATAAAGTGCTGGAGAAATTGCCGTCGGTGGCGGACAAGGATATCGGGTTTATTTTAAAGAATACCGGCATGACGCTGCTGTCGAGCGTGGGCGGGGCCAGCGGCCCGCTGCTGGGCACGTTCTTTATTCGCGCGGCGCAAAGCACCAATGCCAAACAAAGCCTCGATTTGCCGGCGCTCTGCCTGATGCTGAAAGAGGGGGCGGAGGGCGTGGTGATGCGCGGCAAAGCGGAGCCGGGGGATAAAACCATGTGCGATGTCTGGCTGCCGGTGGTGGACGAATTGGAGCAGGCGCGGGATCAAGACCTGACGATCGTTGATGCGCTGCAACGGGGCGTGACCCGGGCGCAGCGGGCGCTGGCGGCCACGATTACCATGCAGGCGCGCAAAGGGCGGGCCAGCTATCTGGGCGAGCGCAGCATCGGCCATCAAGATCCCGGCGCCACCTCGGCCATGCTGATGATCGAGGCGCTTTACCAGGTCGCCGGCCGTGAATAAGCGCACGGCGGGATAGCGGGAGGAGATATGGTCAACATCGTGGTAGTGTCCCATAGCCTGCTGCTGGCGCAGGGCGTCGAGCAATTGGCCGGGCAAATGATGCAGGACGGGTGCCGGCTGGCCATCGCCGCCGGCGTGGACGACGCGGAGCATCCCATCGGCACCGATGCGATTAAGGTAATGGAAGCCATCGAATCGGTGGACGATCCTTCCGGCGTATTGGTGCTGATGGATCTGGGCAGCGCGCTGCTTAGCGCCGAAACGGCGCTGGATTTATTGGCGCCGGACGTGGCGCGGCGGGTGCGGTTATGCGCCGCGCCGCTGGTGGAAGGCACCCTGGCCGCGGTGGTCGCCGCTTCCGCCGGCGGGGATTTAGCGCGGGTCAGGGCGGAAGCCCTGGGCGCATTGGCGGCCAAAATGGGCCAACTGGCCGGGCGGGACGATCCGGACGCGCCCGCCGCCGGGCCGCCGCCGCCGGCGATGCCCGCCGATAGTCAACGCGTCAGTTGGACCGTGCTTAACCCCAACGGCCTGCATGTGCGGCCGGCCGCCAAACTGGCGGGCGCGCTGGCGCCCTTCCAGGCGGATCTGCGGCTGGAGAAAGCCGGCCGCGGCGCCGATCCCCGCAGCTTGAACCAGTTGGCGGCGTTGCAAATCCGCCAGGGGGATACCATTAGCCTGCTGGCCAGCGGCCCCCAGGCGGCGCAGGCGCTTGAAGCGTTCAGCGACCTGGCGCGGCAGGGATTTGGCGAGGCTATCGCCCCGCCATCCGGGCAGATCCTGACCGGCACGCCGGTCCCTCCGGGCAGCATTAGCGCGCCGGTGCTGCAACTGCGGCCGGTACGCCATCAGCCCCGTCCCGACCCCATCGGCCAGGGCCAGATCGCCGCGGAGATCGGCCGGATGCGGGCGGCGATCGCGGCGGTTATCGGTGATCTGGGCCGGCTGGCGCAGCAGGCCGTGACGCTGATAGGAGAAGAGCAGGGGGCGATTTTCAGCGCCCATCAACTGCTGCTGGATGATGAGGATTTGCTACAGGCCGTGGAGCGGCGGATAAAGCAGGACTTGCTGGGGGCCGATGCGGCGCTGGCGCGGGAGCTTATGGCGATTGCGCGGGAGTATGGCGCGATGGATGATCGCTATCTGCGCGCCCGGGAGCTGGATGTGCGCGATATCCTTAACCGCCTGCTGGGCTATTTAGCCGCTGAACCGGCGGCGCCGCCGGCGCTGGCCGCCCCCTTGGCGAACCTTGGCGTACTGGCGATCGCCGGCGAGCTGTTTCCGTCGGAAATGATCGCCATGGATCGGCAGCGGGTGAAGGGCATTGGCCTGGAGCGCGGGGATATATTGTCCCATAGCGCCATTCTGGCGCGCGCGCTGGGGATTCCGATGGTGGTGGGGTTAAGCGGCTGCCTGGAGGCGACTCAAACCGGCCAGGCGGCAACTCTCGATCCCGCGGCCGGCACGCTTAGCCTGGCGCAGGCCACGGCATAACGCCGCCGGCGCGGGCCACGGGGGATGCCGGGTAACCCATTATCCGGCGCCCAGGGAGTTCAGCCCCCATCCCCCTTGAATTGCCCAATCTCCAGATGGTATTGCTTGATCTTGCGCCACAGCGTGGTGCGGCCGATGCCCAGCAGCGGCGCCATCTCGTTTAACTGTCCGTGGCAGACCCGCGCCGCGCGGATAATGGCCTGGCGCTCCAGATCCGCCAGCGAGAGCATGGGGGGCATATCCGGCATATCCGGCATATCCGGCATGTCCGGCTCCGTCAGCGTCCGTTCCTGCAAGAGATACTCCGGCAAATCGTTAAGACAAATGTGATTGTTGCGGCAGGTCATGGCGGCGCGCTCCACCGCGCTTTTCAGTTCCTGATCGTTCCCCGGCCAAGGATAGAGCCCGAACTGCTGCATTACCTCCGCCCCGATGCGGTAGCGGCACTGGAAATGCCGGCCCAGCGCCGCCAGGCACTCCTGTACCAGCGGCGGGATATCCTGCTGGCGCTGGCGCAGGGGCGGAATATGCAGTTCAAAAGATTGCAGGGTGTAAAACAGCTGGCGGCGAAAACGGTTTTGCTTGACCAGCAGGGGCAAATCGGCGCCGGTGGCGGCGATGATCCGCACGTTCACCGGAATCACCCGGTTGGAATTGACGCGCATCAGCATGCCGGTTTTGATAATTTGCAGCAGGGCGGACTGCATTTCCGGCGACAGGTACTCCACCTGTTCCAGATAGAGCGTGCCGCCGTTGGCCAGCTCGAATTTACTCGGCAGCCCGGATTCCCCTTCGCTGGCATCGCTGCCCAGAAACTCCCGCGCCATCAAATTCTGCGGCAGCGCCTGGCAATTGAGCGCGATATAGGGCCCGGCGGCGCGGTCGCTGGCATTATGAATCGCCTGGCCCAGGCGCTGCTTGCCCACCCCTTCTTCACCGTGCAATAACACCGGATGCCCGCCTTTGGCCGCCTGTTTGCCATAACGCACCAGCCGACGCATCTCCAGCGACGCCACCGGCATATCCTCGAACGTGTGGCTGACCCGGCCAAGCTGGTTATGCACCAGTTGCTGCAACAGTTCCTGGGGGTGGAGCAGGGCGATAAAACCGCACCGATCGCCGTCGGGGATGGGTTTTAGGGTCAGCAGCGCCGGAATAAAGCGCTGCCGGTGTTCAAAAGTCACCTGGACGTGGCTTAGCGCGCTGCGGTTTTGCATGGCCTGGATAACCAGCGCCGGCAGGGTGAGCAGCGCCAGCACCGGTTTGCCGAGGCTTTCGGTTTCATCCAGCCCCAGCATGGCGGCCGCGCGGGAATTCAGGTATTGCAGGCAGCCGTGCTGGTCCCAGGCCAGTACGCCGTCCTCCACCCCGTCCAGCAGGGCGTTAAGCGCGTTGAGATGGCGATTGGTTTCGCCCAGCAGGCTATCGGCGTGCAGGTAATTGCCGACTTCGCGGGCCAGCACCAGCGCCAGCGACAAATCGCTGGCGGCCTTTTCCGCTAGCAGACTGCCCAGGACGATCACCGCCCGCTGGCGGCCGCTATTGTCGTATACCGGGGCGGCGCAAAAGCGCCAGGGGTGCAGCGCCTGTTTAAAATGTTGCCGGCCCGCGATTTGCACCGGATTGCCCGAGGCCATGGCCAGGGCGGGCGCGTTGGTGCCCATCAGGCCTTCGCTCCAGTAACTGCCTTCTACTATACCCAGCGCCGCCAATTGCGCGCGGGTGGATGCGTGGCCGCATAACCACAGGGTGCAGCCGCTCTCGTCGAGGATCAGTAATACGCAGGGGCGCGACTCCATGTATTCATAGGCATCTTCCAGCGCCGCCTGGCCCAGCACCAGCAAATCGTTTTTCCGCCGGCAAATGGACGCAAAGGTGGCGCCGGCCGCCCGGTGCGGCATGCGCCAGACGGCGGGCCGCATTACCGGGCGACAGCGCTGCCAGGAGTCTGCAATGGCCGGCGCGCCGCCGTCGTCCGGCGCTTGCGGGCGGCTATCGGCGCCGGCGGCGAGGGGTGCAATAGAGTTCACAACCACGATGTCATCTTCCCCGAGAATCCGTTATCAAGCCCGATAGTAGCCCAGAATACCCCCCCGCTGTCTGTTAAGCGTCGGGCAAATATGATTATGGGCGCCATGTTTTCCATCCCGCGGCGGGGGAGTTATATCATTTCGCCATAACAGGGTTTAATAAAGTAATAAAGAATAGTATCCTGCTGGAATAACCTATCTCTATAAACTGTTATATAAAAAGTCGCGCCGACTGTTTATATCCCCCCGTCCGCTTACATGTTTAACTCCCTTTATTAATGCCATTTAAAAAATAATAACATGGCGCCGCCGGGCGTCAGGAGCAAATATATGAGCGATGATAAGTTATCCGACAACGAACGCTTAAAAAGCGAGAGCCGCTTGTTGCGCGGTACCTTGACGGAGGATTTAAGCGATCAACTGACCGGGGGATTTACCGGCGACAATTTTCAACTGATCCGTTTTCACGGTATGTACCAGCAGGACGACCGGGATATCCGCCAGGAACGCCAGGACCAGAAACTGGAGCCGCTGCATACGGTCATGCTGCGCATCCGCCTGCCGGGGGGCATTATCACCCCGGGACAATGGCAGGGACTGGATACCTTCGCCAGTGAACATACCTTATACGGCAGCATCCGCATTACCAATCGCCAGACGGTGCAGTTTCACGGCGTGCTGAAGCGGGATATCAAACCGGTGCACCGGCTGTTGCAGCAGTTGGGCCTGGATTCCCGCGCCACCGCCGGGGACGTGAACCGCAACGTGCTCTGCACCGCCAATCCGGTGGAATCCGCATTGCACCGGGATGCCTATGAATGGGCGAAAAAAATATCCGAGCACCTGCTGCCGCGCACCAATGCCTATGCCGAAGTCTGGCTGGATGGGGAAAAGGTGCGGCAGCCCGAGGATGAGCCGGTATTGGGCAACAGCTACCTGCCGCGCAAATTTAAAACCGCCGTGGTGATTCCACCGCAAAACGATGTGGATTTACATGCCAACGATCTGAGTTTTGTCGCCATTGAAGACGGCGGAAAGCTCATCGGTTTTAATGTTCTGGTCGGCGGCGGGCTGGCCATGACCCAGGGCGATACCAGCACGTATCCCCGCCTGGCCACCGAATTCGGGTTTATCGGCCTGGACGCCACGCTGGCGGTGGCCGAGGCGGTGGTGGCCACCCAGCGGGACTGGGGCAACCGTTCCAACCGCCGCAATGCCAAAACCAAATATACCCTGGAGCGGGTGGGCGCCGAGGTGTTTAAAGCGGAAGTGGAGCGCCGGTCCGGCCAGCATTTTGCGCCGCTGCGCCCCTATCGGTTCACCTCGCGCGGCGATCGCATCGGCTGGGTGGCCGGGGTGGAGGGCAAGTACCACCTTACGCTGTTTATTCCCAGCGGACGGCTGGTGGACCGGCCCGGCGCGCCGCTGAAAACCGGTATTGCCGCGATCGCCCGGATTCACCGGGGGGATTTTCGTTTAACGCCGAACCAGAATCTGGTTATCGCCGGCGTGGACGAGCAGCAAAAGCCGTTGATCGACGCCCTGGCGCGGCAATACGGCTTGATAGACGACCGGCTGAGCCCCCAGCGCAAAAGCGCCATGGCCTGCGTGTCTTTCCCCACTTGCCCGCTGGCGATGGCGGAGGCGGAGCGGGTGCTGCCGGATTTGGTCGCGCGCCTGGAGAGCATATTGGCCCGCCACGGCCTGGGCGAAGAGGCGATAATTTTTCGCGTCACCGGCTGTCCCAACGGCTGTGGTCGCGCTATGCTGGCGGAAATGGGGCTGGTCGGCCGCGGCCCCGGCCGTTACAGTTTGTATATCGGCGGTAATCTGGCGGGCACGCGTATCCCGCGGCTTTATCGGGACAATATCGACGTCGAGACCATTATGGCCCAGGCCGATGCGCTTATCGGCCGCTGGGCCGCCGGGCGCGGCGACGGCGAGGCGTTCGGCGACTTCGCGGTGCGCGCGGGCATTATCAAACCGGTGATTAATTCAGCCAAGGATTTTTATCAGCATGACTAGTCCTGCAAAGGCGCCGTTAGCCATTATCCAGTTAGGGGAACCGCCGGCGGCGATTGCCGCGCGGCAAGGCCAGCAGCATAACTGGTTTATCCGGGCTTTGGCGCTGAACGCGCGGGACTACCGGCTGATCCGCCCCGATCTGGGCGATCCGCTACCCGAAGGCGGCACCGTCTCGGGAGCTATTCTCACCGGTTCCTGGGCCATGGTGACCGACCGGGCCGGCTGGAGCGAGGGCGCGGCCGCCTGGGTGCGCACGGCATTTTCCCAAGAGCTGCCGCTGTTTGGCGTCTGTTATGGCCATCAATTGATGGCCCACGCCCTGGGCGGCGAGGTGGGAGATAACCCGCGCGGATGGGAAGGGGGCCGGCAGGGCATCGATCTACTGCCCGACGGTTTAGCCGATCCCCTATTGGCCGGACTGCCCGCCCGCTTCGGCGCCTGGCTCTCCCATCGCCAAACGGTGCTTTGTCCCCCGCCGCAGGCCAGGGTATTGGCCACTTCGCGCCTGGACGACTGCCAGATCCTGCGTTATGGCCCGCAGGCGTTTTCCGTGCAATTTCACCCCGAATTCACCGCCGCCGTCATGGATGCCTGCCTGCGGGCCAGCGGCCGGACAGCGACGCCCGCCGGCCCCGGAGCGCGGCCGGATAACGATGCCGAGTGGCCGCTGGCGCTATTGCGGCGGTTTTATCAGCAGCCATAATGAATATTCTGACGTTGTGTATAAAAGCAGAAACCATGCTTGAACGATTAAATATTAAAATAATATAATAAATATAGCAGAGGGTTGAGCGCTCTTTTGCTTATTCCGCATCCTGCATACCGCGTAATTTGGCGATGCGGCAAAGCTGGTTTATTTCATCGGCGGTGGCTCCGTTCTGGAGAATTGACAAAGGCGTTGTGGATTGTGGTAGATAATGATCCAGGGTATCAATCTTGCCAATAAAAAAACCGCATCTGCGTACGTCGCTTAAGTGGCCAAGGGAGGATAAAACTTCGCTGAACCCTTTTAGTAGCCCTTTTTCGCTGTTTGCGTCATTTTTAGCGAATTGGAGCATGGGAAAGAGGTTATCTCCACCCAGTTAATGACTGCTCATGCCCGCCGCCGTCATCATCAGCCGGAACAAGGCGGCCACCACTCCCAGCGCCAGTACGCTGGCCGTCCAGAGCACCGCCAGCCAGAGCAGGCGCCGCCATAACGGTTTCACTCCCCTTTGCCGGGCGGTATTTTGCAAGGTCGTCATACTTATTCCCCCTCATCCCGGGCGGCGGCCCGGGACTGGCGATTAATGGTATCCCTCTTCGGGATTGATTTTGCCCCGGAACACAAAGTAGCTCCAGAAGGTATAGACCAGGATGATCGGGATAATCAGCAGGGCGCCCACCAGCATAAAACCCTGGCTTTGCGCCGGCGCCGAGGCGGCGCGGATATCGATGGCGGGCGGAATGATATCCGGCCAGATGCTGATACCCAAACCGGTGAACCCAAGGAATACCAGCGCCAGGGTCAGTAGGAACGGCGCGCGGTCGGCGCGGCGGCGCACCGACCGGTACAGCCACCCGCCGGCCAGCAGCACCAGCACCGGCACCGGCAGGAAATAAAACAGATTAGGCAGGGCGAACCAGCGCCGGGCAATCGCGGGGTGCGCCAGCGGCGTCCAGATACTAATGGCGGCAATCGCCAGCAGCAGCATCACCAGCAGCGGAACGGCCAGCCGGAATATGGCGAGCTGCAGCCCGGCGCCGGTTTTCATAATCAGCCAGGTACAACCCAGCAGGGCGTAAGCCGCCACCAGCCCCACGCCGCAAAACAGGCTGAACGGGGTTAGCCAGCCGAAGGCCGATCCGGCAAAGCTGCGTCCCGCCACCGGGAACCCGTTCAGGAACGCCCCTACCACCATGCCTTGGCAGAACGTGGCAATCACGGAGCCGGCGATAAACGATTTATCCCAAAAGGGACGGTGGTGGGGCGTGGCCTTAAAGCGGAACTCAAAGGCCACGCCGCGAAAAATCAGCGCGAACAGCATCAGGGTCAGCGGGATGGCCAGGGCATCGATGATAACCGCGTAGGCCAGGGGGAACGCGCCGAACAGCGCGGCGCCGCCCAATACCAGCCAGGTTTCGTTGCCGTCCCATACCGGGGCGACGGTATTAATCATCATATCCCGCTGCCGCGGGTCCCGAATCATGGGAAACAAAATGCCGATGCCCAGATCAAAGCCGTCCATCACGATATACATCAGGGTGGCAAAGACAATAATGGCAAACCAGATTACCGGAAGATCGATGCCCATGTCAGTTCTTATCTCCTGTGGGATTTAACGGCTCCTGCACCGCGGATAATGGGCGGGCCGGCGTGCGCGGCCGGCCGGGACCGCCCGGCGGCGGCGCTTGCCCCTCGCCCGGCTGCGGTCCCTGGCGCATCAGGCGCACCATATACAGATAACCCACGCCGAACACCGATGAATAAATCACGATAAACGCCAGCAGGCTGATGCTCATATGCAAATCGCCGTGGGCGGATACCGCGTCGCGGGTGCGCAGCAGGCCGTAAACCACCCAAGGCTGCCGGCCGACCTCGGTGGTAAACCAGCCCGCCAGGATGGCAACCAGCCCCGTCGGGCCCATCAACAGGGCAAAACGCAAAAAAACGCGCGAGCGGTACAGCCGCTGCCGCCGGCGTAGCCACAGACTGGTTATCCCCAGCAAAATCATCAGCATGCCCAAGCCGGCCATCAGGCGGAACGACCAGAAAACAAGGGTGGAATTAGGCCGATCCCGTTTGGCAAAGTCCTTTAACGCCGGCACCTGCCGCTGCAAACTGTGCGTCAATATCAGGCTGCCCAGGTAGGGGATCTCAAGGGCGTAGCGGGTGGTTTCCCCGGCCATGTCCGGCAGGCCGAACAGGATCAGCGGCGTGGCCTCGCCGGGGCGGTTTTCCCAATGGCCCTCGATGGCGGCAATCTTGGCCGGCTGGTATTCCAGCGTATTCAGGCCGTGCATGTCTCCCAGCACCGCCTGGATCGGGGCGACTACCAGCAGCATCCACATCGCCATCGACAGCATTTTGCGAATGGCCGGGATATCGTTATGGCGCAGCAGATGCCAGGCGGCGGCGGAACCGACAAATAGGGCGCTGGCCAAAAACGCGGCGGTGGACATATGCAGCAACCGGTAGGGGAAGGACGGGTTGAAAATCACCTGCACCCAGTCCAGCGGCACGACCTGGCCGTCTTGCACCGCATATCCCCGGGGCGTATGCATCCAGCTATTGGACGCCAGTATCCAGAAGGTGGACATCAGGGTGCCGAGCGCCACCATGCAGGTGGCGAAAAAATGCAGGCCGTTGCCCACCCGCCGCCAGCCGAATAGCATTACACCGAGAAAACCGGCTTCCAGAAAAAAGGCGGTAAGCACCTCATAAGTCAATAACGGCCCGGTAATACCGCCGGCGAACTGGGAAAAACCGCTCCAGTTGGTGCCGAATTGATATGCCATCACCAGTCCGGAAACCACCCCCATGCCGAAATTCACCGCAAAAACCTTGGACCAGAAATGATATAGATCGCGATAATCGTCATTGCGGGTTTTCAGCCACAGCCCCTCCAGCACCGCCAGAAAGCTGGCCAGGCCGATGGTGATGGCGGGAAAGATAATGTGGAAGGACACCGTAAAGGCGAACTGGATTCTGGCAAGGTGAAACGCGTCTAGCCCAAACATGGCATACCCCATACTGATTAATCCGAACAACCGGGTTCCGCTGCCCGCCAAGAGATTGGCGCGTTAACGCTGCGGGACGCCGTCGATCATAGAATGAAAAACCGGGGTATAACAGCTACAAAAATGATGATTTATGCTATAACAGTTGCTGTAAATAACGAGGCGCGGTGCCTGGGATGAATAAATACGAAACGCTGGTCGATCGGTTACGCGAGCAGATCGCGGCCAATATCTGGCAGGTGGGGGACAAGCTCCCCTCGCTGCGCGAGCAGGCGGTCTACTCGGGCATGAGCCTGATGACGGTGATGCACGCCTATCAAATACTGGAAAGCCAGGGATGGATCATCTCCCGCCCGCAGTCGGGCTATTACATTGCGCCGAAGGCCGGATTCCTCACCACCCCGGCCACCCACCAGCAGGTGCAGCCCGCCGAACAGGTGGATATCAACGCTTTTATCTTTGATGTGCTGCAGGCCAGCCGCGATCAATCCATCGTGCCCTTCGGCTCGGCTTTTCCCGATCCTTCGCTGTTCCCCCGCCAGCAGCTCGCCCGCTCGCTGACCACGGTGGCGCGCACCATGACCCCGCTAAGCGCCGTGGATAATCTGCCGCCGGGCAACGAGGACCTGCGCAACACCATCGCCAAACGTTATGCCCTGCAAGGAATGCAAATTTCCCCCGAAGAAATAGTTATCACCGCCGGCGCCATGGAGTCGCTCAACCTAAGCCTGCAAGCGGTCACGGAGCCGGGGGATTGGGTGATCGTGGAAAACCCGGCCTTTTACGGCGCCCTGCAAGCGCTGGAACGGTTGAAACTAAAGGCGGTGGCCATTGCCACCCATCCGCAATTCGGCATCGATCTCGACGCGCTGGAAAACGCGCTGGCCGCTTACCCGGTCAAGGCCTGCTGGGTCATGACCAATAGCCAGAATCCGCTGGGCTGTACGTTGTCCGATGAGAAAAAACGGCAGTTGGTGGCCCTGTTGCAACAATACCGGGTGCATCTGATTGAGGATGACGTGTATAGCGAACTCTATTTCGGCGCCGATAAGCCGCTGCCGGCCAAAGCCTATGACCGTTTGGGCATGGCCATGCACTGCTCGTCGTTTTCCAAAAACCTGGTGGCGGGCTTCCGGGTCGGCTGGGTGGCGGCGGGGGAAATGGCGGGCAAGATCCAGCGCTTGCAATTGATGACCACGTTGTCCACCAGCGCGCCGATGCAGCTGGCGTTGGCCAATTACCTGGCCACCCGCAGTTATGACCGCCATCTCCGGCGCCTGCGCCGCCTGCTCGAACAGCGCAAAAACAGCGCCTGGCAGTCGCTGCACGCCCATTTGCCCCCGGCGGCGCGCATCAACTACTCTCATAGCGGCTACTTTTTATGGATTGAGCTGCCGGCGCATATCAGCGCCACGGAGCTTTATCACCGGGCGCTGCGGCAAAAAATCAGCATTGCCCCCGGCAAGATGTTTTCCGCCGGCGGCCAGTATAATAATTATTTCCGCTTTAATACCTCATACGCCTGGGACGAGAGGTATGAGCGCGCCGTCATCGCCCTGGCGGATATTATCAAACAGATGCTGTAACGCGTCCGGCGCCGCGCCGGACGCAACCTCAGAAATCCTGCCCGTACAGGTCGCCGAGGCGCTGGTATTCATGGATTTCGGTGCGCTCGAAGGTCAGCGGCGTTACCGAGATATAACCGTCGTCATTGAGTTTAAGCTCGCTGTTTTCCGGCCGTTCCAGGCCGCCGTGGCGCACCCGAATCCAGAAATAGTCCTCGCCGTGGGGGTCCTTCGCGCTGGTGACCATGATGCCGTCCACATTGCCCATGCCCTGTTTGGTGACCCTGATGCCTTTAACGTCATCCGCCGCCATATCGGGGAAGTTAACGTTGAGACAGACCTGCTTATCCCAGCTGGCCTGCAACAAATGCTGTAGCGTCGGCACCAGAAAGCGCGTCGCGCTGTCCCAGTTTACCGGCTGGTCCGGGTCGCGGTTTTGGCTGAGCGCGATAGACGGCACGCCGGATAACATGCCGGTCATGGCCGCGCCCACCGTACCGGAGAGCAGCGTTTCAAATCCCAGGTTCGAGCCGTTATTCACGCCGGAGAGCACCAGATCGGGAGGCGTATCGCGCATGGCCTGGTGTACGGCATAAGCCACGCAGTCGGCGGGGGTGCCGTAGACGGCAAACCGCCGGGGGCCTTTATCGATCACCCGCACCGGCTCGCGCATGCTTAATGAATTGGCGACGCCGCTTTTATCCTGGGCGGGGGCGACGATCCATACTTCATTGGCGATTTCCTGGGCGGCCCGGGCCAGCAATTCCAGTCCGGGGGCGTCGATGCCGTCATCGTTGGTTAATAATACGCGATTCACTTTTTTCATAGTCAGGTGTTCTCCATGTGGTAATGCCAAAATGAAACCATGAGCTTTGTTTATGCCACCGGTTGATAGTTCCATAATAAGGCATCCCCCAGGCTTGGGGGAGAAAAAATAGGCAATCGCCGGGAAGTTTCTACGCTTGCCGCACCCTAAGGTGCGGTAAGAGGATGAATGATTGATGGCGGAAAGATGACAAATGACGCGCCGCGGCTGCTCGCCGGCGGCGGCGGGTTTATTGCGGGAAATCCGTGGCGAACGACGCGTCGCGCCATGCCGCCAGCTCTTGTTTGACGTGGGAAATTTTCTCATGGGCCAGGTTCCATGAGATCTCACCGGCAAACACATGCAGCGGCGGATGATCCGCGGCGGCGATTTCGGCGATAAGCGCGGCCAGCCGGTCGGGATCGCCCGCCTGGCGGCCGGCCAACGTGCCCAAATGCAGATCCAGCGATGCCTGGGCCTCGGTATAATCGTCGATTTTCCGGTGCGCCACCGCCAGCGATCCGCCGGAGAGAAAATCGGTGCGCACCGGCCCCGGATAAATAAGGGTGGTGCGGATACCTAATTCTTTCACTTCGGCCGCCAGGGCTTCCGTCAGGCCCGAGAGAGCGAATTTGGTGGCCACATAACTGCCCCAGCCGGCATATCCGCCCTGGAAACCCACGATGGACGAAATATTAATGATATGCCCCGAGCGCTGGCGGCGCAGATGGGGCAGCGCGTGGCGCAGTACATTCAGCGGGGCGAAGAGATTCACCTCGACGTTTTGGCGCACCTCGGCATCGGATAACGCTTCCACCGCGCCGTGCAGGCCATAACCGGCATTATTGACCACCACGTCGATATTGCCGAACGTTTTGATCGCCAGGTCGATGGCGGCGCCGACGCTGGCTTCATCGGTCAGGTCGGCGGCCACCGGCAGGAATAACAGAAACTGATCGGCGGTGGGGGCCACCGCCGTTTCCAGCGCTTCCTTGCTGCGGGAGGTGGCGGCGACCCGTTCGCCCCGCGCCAGCAGCAGGCGGGTAAGCGCCAGTCCCAGGCCTTTGGACGCGCCGGTGATAAACCAGGTTTTGGCTGAGTTGCCAGACATATAGGACTCCTGTTCCCTTAACGGGAAAATTGCGTGTTGGGAAATTGCGGGTTGGGAAATCAATAGGGGCTGGCGGTGGGACGCACCACCAGTTCGCTGACATCCACGCCGTCCGGCTGATCGATGGCATAAGCAATGGCCTGGGCAATCGCGTCGGGTTGAATGGCGATGCGCCGAAAACCTTCCATCGCGCGCCGCGCCGTGTCATCGGTAATGGTGCCGGCGAGCTCCGATTCCACCACCCCAGGGCAAACCACGGTGACGCGGATATTATCGTGTTCCTGGCGCAGTCCGTCGGAGATAGCCCGGACCGCGAACTTGGTGGCGCAATACACCGCCGCAGTGGGGGACACGCTCAGCCCGCCGATGGACGACACATTAATCACCTGCCCGTGTCCCTGCCGTTTCATCTGCGGCAGCACCGCCGCGATGCCGTGCAGTACACCGCGGATATTCACATCAATCATCCGGTTCCACTCGTCTACCTTCAGGGACTCCAGCGGGGAAAGCGGCATTACGCCTGCGTTATTGACTATCACATCGATATGGCCGCTGGCGGCCAGGGCCTGGTCGGCAAAGGCTTGCATCTCTTCCATGCTGGTCACGTCCAGCGCGCGGTATTCCACCGCGCCGCCCGCCGCCCGCAGCTCGTCGGCCAGTTCGGCGAGCCGGTCGGTGCGCCGCGCGCCGATAAACAGCCGGTGTCCCTGGCCGGCCAGCAAACGCGCCGTTGCTTCGCCGATACCGCTGCTGGCGCCGGTAATCAAAACGGTTTTCGCTTTCTGTATCGCAGTCATAATTTATGCCTTTATCAGGGATGGTCTGGGAAAGCCATGGTAAGGCGCACGCGGCGATCGGCGAATATCCAGTCCTTTTTGTTTATTGCCTATTCCTATTTAATGCGGGTTTAACAGGAGATAATGGGGGTGTTTTATGGTTTATTACTCTTCACGCTCCTTTGCTACGCCATAGGTACTTTTGATGCCGCAGTCCCCGGTTATGTCCCGTTCCCAGCGTATGATCGCCCTGCTGGGACAGTTGGCGCCTCATGAGGGTTACACCCGTTCCGCCCTGGACGGCGTGCGCTTTATGCGCGCCAACCATCCCCTGGGCCGCACGCAGGTGCTCTATGAACCCGGCATCGTGATTGTGTGCCAGGGCCGCAAACGCGGGTTTCTTGCCGACGAAGTGTATGTTTATGACGCCCAGCATTATTTGGTGCTGTCGGTGCCGCTGCCTTTCTCCACCGAAACCGAGGCCAGCGAGGAAGAGCCGATGCTGGCGGTATCCTTGAGCCTGGATATGCTGGCGGTGGCGGATCTGGTGCTCACCCTCGACCAGTCCGGCGTCGGCCCAGCGGCGGCCCCGCTGGGGATTATCGCCACCCCGCTGGGCGACGACCTGGCCGACGCCACGCTGCGTCTGCTGCAATGCCTGGCTTCGCCGCTGGAGGCCGAGGTGCTCGGTCCGGCCATCGTGCGGGAAATCAGCTTCAGGGTATTGATGGGGGAGCAGGGCGGGGCGATTCGCGCCGCCCTGACGCATCAGGGGCGGTTCGGCAAAGTCGCCAAGGCGCTGCGGCGCATCCACGCCGATTATGCCGGCACGCTGGATGTGGCCCGCCTGGCGGCGGAAGCGGGCATGAGCGTGCCGGCCTTCCATGTCCATTTCAAAGCGGTCACCCATACTTCGCCGATCCAATATATCAAGTCGACCCGCCTGCACCAGGCGCGGCTGCTGATGATTCGCGACAATCTGTCGGCGCAGGCCGCCTCGGCCAGCGTCGGTTATGAAAGTTCCTCGCAATTTAACCGTGAATTTAAACGGCTATTTGGCCGCACCCCGGGGGACGAAGCGCGGGATTTGAAACACGCCCTGGCGTTATTGCCCGCGCAGGACCGTGCGCAATTGGCGCTGGCCCATTAATCAGAGACGTAAATGTGGGATGATTTGGTATTAGCCAGTCATTTGATTGTTTTTATTAATCATTTTCACCAAATCATTGCGGTAGTATAGATTAATGAAATAGGCGGCCAACTATTTCGGAATTTTATTTCAATTTGTGATAAACATTAAAATTTCACCTATTAGTAACATAAAAAATGTGACCCGCCTCATTCAAATGACGGAAGGCGTATTTTCTAAAACGCCGTTCCATATATGATGATGATATTGCTTCCCTAAACCTCCAAATACCAAAGCGACCGAATACCGCCCGTTTGACGTGTCCGGTCGTATATATCTCTGTAATCCGTCGGGAGTCATAATAATGCAAATGAAAAGAGTTTTTATTGCCCTGTCGCTGGCCTGTGCCACCACTCTGGTTACGCTGCCCGCCCTGGCCCGGGTGCTGAGAGTAGCCGAGGTGCAACCCGAGGGATATCCCACCGTGGTGGCGTTGCAGCACATGGGCGAAAAATTAAAACAGGCCACCGACGGGCGGCTGGAGATTAAAGTCTATTCCGGGGGCGTGCTGGGGGATGAAGAGCAGGCGTTGCAGCAGGTGCAAATCGGCGCGGTGGACATGATCCGCGTTTCGCTGGCGCCGATGACCACCATCGCCCCGGAAACCAGCGTGCTGACGCTGCCCTATATCTTCCGTGACGAAGACCACATGCACAAAGTGCTCGACGGCGCGGTCGGGCAGGAAATCGCCGATAAGGTCAGCGCCGACCCGCGGGCCAAAATGGTATTCCTCGGCTGGACCGACGCCGGCGTGCGCAATATGATCACCAAAAAACCGATGGTTAAGCCGGAAGATTTAAAAGGCATGAAAATCCGCGTCCAGAATAGCCAGATTTCCCTGGCCACCCTGAAAGCCATGGGCTCCAATCCCGTGGCCATGGGCGTAAGCGAAGTATTTAGCGCCATGCAAACCGGGGTGGTGGACGGTACCGAGAATAACCCGCCCACCTTTGTCGCCCACAACTATATTCCGGTTGCCAAATATTACACGCTGACCGGCCATTTTATTCAGCCGGAGATGATCCTTATTTCAAAAGTCGTGTGGGATAAATTATCTAAAGAGGATCAACAAACCCTGGCGAAATTAGGCAAAGAAGCGCAAATGGATGAACGCCAACTGTGGGCGCAATACAACCAGCAGTCGCTGGATAAAATGAAAGCCGCCAAAATTAATTTCCAAGATATCGATCATGATTATTTCGTCAAGGCGACCCAGCCGGTACGGGATCAGTTTGGCAAAGGGTATGAAGATTTAATGAAGCGCATAGCGGAAGTGAATTAGTCCCTAACTCCCGGCGGCGGTAAATCAATATTAACCGTCGCAGCCAACGTCGCAGGTGAATCCTTATGTTGCATTCTTACCCCAGAGTAATGGACATGTTGTATTTTGCATGTCTGGCGATCGCCAGCATCTCGCTGATGATTATGGTAACGGTGATACCCATCGGCATTTTTGCCCGCTATCTGTTCGACAACGCCCTCTCCTGGCCGGAACCGGTAGCGATTGTCTGCATGATTATATTCACGTTTATCGGCGCCGCGGTGGGGTATCGCGCCAATACGCATATTTCGGTCACGGTGTTGACCGACCGGTTATCGCCCGCCGGCCAGCGTATTTGTGAATTGAGCTGCGACATCATCATGTGCGCGATTTGCCTGATCCTGGTTTGGTACAGCGCCAGCCTATGCGGCGCGATGTGGGACCAGACCATGGCCTCATTACCCGATGTGAGCTACGGCGAAATGTATTTGCCGATCCCGGTGGGAATGCTTGTTACGCTGCTGTTCGTGATTGAAAGAATGATGTGCGGCCCACAGGCGCATCGCCCCCTGGTGATGCTGGGTAACTCCCACTAACGGTTGCGGAGCGGTTCAATGGATGCGTTAATTTTGATTGGCAGCCTGATGGTGCTCCTGGCCCTCGGCTTTCCCGTGGCGTTTGCGGTGGGATTAAGCGCTTTTATCGGCGCGTGGTGGATTGATTTACCGCTGGAGGCCATCGTAATTCAGTTGACCAACGGCATTAATAAATTTTCCCTGCTCACCATTCCTTTCTTTATCCTGGCCGGCGCTATTATGGCCGAGGGCGGCATTGCGCGGCGAATGGTCAATTTCGCCTATATCTTCGTGGGGTTTATCCGCGGCGGCCTGTCGCTGGTGAATATCGTGGCCTCGACCTTTTTTGGCGCGATTTCCGGTTCATCGCTGGCGGATACCGCCTCCATCGGTTCGGTGATGATCCCGCAGATGGAAGCGCAGGGCTACCCGCGGGATTTTTCCGCCGCGGTGACCGCCAGCGGCTCCGTGCAGGCGGTACTCACTCCACCCAGCCATAACTCGGTCATTTACTCCCTGGCCACCGGCGGCACAGTCACTATCTCCGCCATGTTTATGGCGGGCATCTTTCCCGGTCTGCTGCTCGGGTTATGCCTGGTGATTATGTGTATCGGCTTTGCCAAAAAGCGTAATTATCCCAAAGGCGAGGTGGTCCCGTTCCGCCAGGCATTGAAAATATTTTTTGATGCCTTCTGGGGCCTGTTTACCATCGTGATCATTCTCGGCGGTATTCTGTCCGGCATCTTCACCGCCGCCGAATCGGCAGCCATTGCCTGCCTGTGGGCGTTTTTTGTCACCATGTTTATCTATCGGGAATTCCGCTGGCGCGACCTGCACCTGCTGCTGTTTCGCACCATTAAAACCGTCACCATCGTCATGGTGCTGATTGCCTTCGCCGCCGGCTTCGGCTCGGTCATGACGTTTATGCAGCTGCCGCAGATTATTACCGATTTTTTCCTGAGCATTTCCGATAATAAATATGTCATCCTGATGTGCATCAATATCATGCTGCTGCTGGTGGGTTGCCTGATGGATATGGCGCCGCTGATTTTAATCCTCACGCCCGTGCTGCTGCCGGTCACCACCTCGATTGGGGTCGATCCGGTGCACTTCGGCATGATTATGCTGGTTAATCTGGGCATCGGACTGATTACCCCGCCGGTGGGGAGCGTGCTGTTTGTCGCCAGCGCGGTCAGCAAGCAGAAGATGGAGGCGGTGGTCAAAGCGATGCTGCCGTTCTACTGCGTGCTGTTTATCGTGCTGCTGATTATTACCTATGTGCCGATTATCACGTTGTGGCTGCCGGCCGTGACCGGGATTTATAACGGCTGAACCGCGGATAATACGCGGTAATAAAAAACGGACCGGCGGCGAGAGCGGCGCCGGTCCGTTTCGGCAATTCAGTCACCGCCCGGCGCCGGGGCGTATTATCCACCGCATGATTAAGCCAAACTTATTATTTATTCTCCCGATAGCTGAATTTTCAGCTTGCTTATCCACTTTTGCTTAGTTGCCGCTGAAATAACATAGAACAGATTGGTATTGGGCGGCCAATTAAGCTTGATGCTAGCTTTTATCATATTCAAAGACCCATACAATCATCCATAAAACCATAAAGAGCCGTCGCTAAAATTATCCGGTCATCCGCCAGGAGGAAATGATGTCTGACTACCGTTGTCGTTGCTGCTCAAATGGCCAAGAGCCTGTTGCAGGCGTTGTTTTCCACGACCAGGAATAAATCATGATTAACGGAGCAATCCATGAGTACAACCGCCACGACCTCGTTACCCCTGCTCGATCTTTCCCGGCTTGACCGCGGCCCGGCTGAGAGAACCGCTTTTCTGGCCGATCTGCGCCACGCGGCGCGCGATATCGGCTTTTTCTACCTGGCCGGCCATGGCGTGGACGCGCGGTTACTGGCCCAGGTTCAACTCTTGTCCCGTGAGTTTTTTGCGCTGCCCGAAGAGCAAAAGCAAGCGGTGGCCATGATTAATTCCCCCCATTTCCGCGGTTATAACCGCGCCGCGTCGGAGCTGACCCGCGGCCAGCCGGACTGGCGCGAGCAGTTTGACATCGGCGCGGAGCGGGCGGCGCTGGCGCCAACGGATCGCTCCCCCGGCTGGTCGCGCCTCCAGGGGCCCAACCAGTGGCCGGCACAGCTGCCGGCCCTGAAAACGGTATTATTACGCTGGCAAACGGCCATGACCGCCATGTCCCTGCGGCTGCTGCGGGCGTTTGCCGAAGCGCTCTCGCTGCCGGCCGACGCCTTCGATACCTTATATGGCGATAAGCCCAACGAACATATTAAATTAATCCGCTATCCCGGACGCAACCAAACCGGCAGCGCCCAGGGGGTCGGCGCCCATAAGGATTCCGGCTTCCTGAGCTTTTTGCTGCAAGACCGGCAAAAAGGGCTGCAGGTGGAGGTAGAAGAGGATCGGTGGGTGGACGCCGTACCGGTGCCCGGCACCTTCGTGGTGAATATCGGCGAGTTGCTGGAACTGGCCACTAACGGCTATCTGCGCGCCACGGTACATCGCGTGGTTTCTCCCCCTGATTCCCAGGATCGCCTGTCCATCGCCTTTTTCCTCGGCGCCAGGCTGGACGCGGTCGTCCCCCTTTACCAGCTATCCCCTGAGCTGGCCGCCCAGGCCCGCGGCCCGGCCAGCGATCCGCTCAATCCCTTGCTGAGGGACGTGGGCTGGAATTACCTGAAAGGACGTTTACGGTCCCATCCCGATGTCGCCGAACGGTATTATCCCGACATCCTGCGCGCCAGTAGCGAACTTATCGTCTAATTTATAAGGAATTAATTTTATGATAAAACATGCCGTTATACGTCTGGCAGGGGTAGCTCTTGCCGTTTCCCTGGCTTTTTCCGCCCAGGCGGCCGGCCAGCTGCGCGTTGCCGCCGATCCGGTGCCCCACGCGGAAATCCTCAATTTTGTCAAAACGTTCGATCCCGGCTTGAAGCTGGAGGTGATCGAGCTGACCAGCGGGGTCAATGCCAACGAACTGCTGGCCCATGGCGATGTGGATGCGAACTATTTCCAGCATGTGCCTTATCTGCGCGATCAGGAAAAGACGCTGGGACAGAAATTTACCGTCGCGGCCACGGTGCATATCGAGCCGCTGGGCATTTACTCCTCCAAGCATAAAACGTTGGCGGAAGTACCGGACAACGCCACGGTGGCGGTGCCCAATAACGTGACCAACCTGAGCCGGGCGCTGTATCTGCTGCAAAGCAAAGGGCTGATTAAGCTCAAGGCGGGTTTTGACAATGCGGCGACTCATCAGGCGACGCCGCAGGATATCGCGGAAAACCCGAAACATATCAAAATACTGGAAATCGAGTCCCCGCAGATCCCGCGTTCCCTGGATGATGTGGATTTGGCGGTGATCAACGGCAACTATGCCCTGGAGGCCGGCCTGAGTCCGGCGCGCGATGCGCTGGGACTGGAGAGCGCCGACCATAACCCCTATGCCAATATCCTGGTCACCACGCCGAAGCTGGCCGACGATCCGCGCATCAAACAGCTGGCGCGCGACCTGGAATCGCCGCAGGTGGCCAAGTTTATCAAGGATAAATATGCCGGTTCGGTTATTCCGGTGGCGGATGCCAAATCATGATCGTCATAGAGCGTCTGGGCAAGATTTATCCCGGCAATGCGCGACCCGCGTTGCATGAGGTCTCCCTGACAATCGAAGACGGCGCGGTATATGGCATTCTCGGACGCAGCGGCGCCGGCAAAAGTACCCTGATTCGCTGCCTGAACCTGCTGGAGCGGCCAAGCTCCGGCAGGATTATCATCGACGATCGGGATATTACGCAACTGGATGCCCAGGAACTGCGCCGGCAGCGCCAGGGCACCGGCATGATATTCCAGCAGTTTAATCTGCTGCATGCGCGTACCGTGGCGTCCAATGTGGCGGTGCCGCTGGAAATCGCCGGCGTGCCGCGGCGCGAGCGGGCGCAGCGGGTGGCTGAACTGCTGGACCTGGTGGGTCTGTCCGATAAGGCCGGGGCGTTTCCATCCCAGCTTTCCGGCGGCCAGAAGCAGCGGGTGGGCATTGCCCGCGCGCTGGCCGCCCGGCCCAGGTATTTATTATGCGACGAGGCCACCAGCGCCCTGGACCCGGAAACCACCGCGTCGGTGCTGGCCCTGCTTAATGATATTCATCGTCAGTTAGCACTCACTATTGTGCTGATCACGCACGAACTCGACGTGGTGAAAGCAATTTGCGATAGCGCCGCGTTGCTGGAGCACGGCCGGGTGGTGGAAAACGGGCGGCTGTCCGCCCTACTGAGAACGCCGTCTTCGCGCCTGCGCCAGGCATTGCTGCCGGATCGCGAGGCGGAGCAGGCATTTTTACGCCGTCATGGGGTGGAGGGCTCGCCGTTATGCATAGTCGCTTAATCGACGGCATCCTGGGGGCGGTGAACGGCGGCATGGGCTGGAGCGCGCTGTGGCCGCTGGTGTGGAACGCCACGCTGGAAACGCTGTATATGGTGGTGCTGGCCACGCTGTTTACCGTACTGATCGGCCTGCCGCTGGGCGTACTGCTGTTCGTCAGCCGGCGAAACGGGATTGTGCCGCTGCCGCGCCTGCACGGGGCGCTGGGAACGGTGATTAATATCGGCCGTTCGCTGCCGTTTGTGGTGCTGCTGGTGGCGCTGATTCCTTTTACCCGGCTGATTATCGGCACTACCCTTGGCAGTACCGCGGCCATTGTCCCGATCACCATCGGGGCATTTCCATTTTTTGCCCGTATCGTGGAAACGGCCCTCGACGAAGTGGATAAAGGGCGCATCGAGGCCATCTTATCCATGGGCGGCTCCGCCCGCCACGTCATCACCAAGGTGTTGCTGCCGGAAGCGTTGCCCGCCCTGTTGGCCGGCATCACTCTTACGATGGTGATGCTAATCGGTTTTTCGTCCATGGCGGGAGTGATTGGCGGCGGCGGCCTGGGAGATTTGGCTATACGTTATGGTTATCAGCGGTTTAATAATCAAGTGATGGTTGCCACGATAGTCGTGCTGATTGTGCTGGTACAGGGGGTGCAATCGCTGGGTAACCGGCTGGTGCGCTCGCTGGCGCACCGCCGTTAAAGATAGTGATTGCTTACTTACAAGGCCGTCAATCCCTGCGCCAAATCGTCGATTAAATCGCCCGCGTCCTCAATGCCTATGGACAGGCGCACTAACTGCGGCGTAATGCCGTTGGCCAGGCGCAGTTCCAGGGGAATGGATGCGTGGGTCATGGTGAACGGCTGGCCGATCAGGCTTTCCACCCCGCCCAGGCTTTCCGCCAGGGTAAACAGGCTCAGGCGCTGGATAAAGCGCCGGGCGCAATCGTCATCGCCGCCCTTCAACCGTATGGAAATCATGCCGCCCGCGCCCCGCATCTGCCGCTGCGCCAACTGATACTGCGGATGACCGGGCAGGCCGGGATAATAGACCGCGGCAATCTGCGGTTGCGCGTCCAGCCACTCGGCAATGCGCTGCGCGCTTTCGCTATGGCGCTCGATACGCAGCGCCAGGGTGCGGATACCGCGCAGGGTCAAAAAACTGCTGAACGGGTCCAGCACGCCGCCAATGGCGTTTTGCAAATAAGCCAGCCGTTCCGCCAATTCGGTGTTAGCGCCCACTACTGCCAGACCCGCCACCACGTCGGAGTGACCGTTGATATATTTGGTGGCTGAGTGCACTACGATATCAAAGCCCAGGGTCAGCGGCTGTTGCAAGATCGGCGATGCAAAGGTGTTGTCCGCCACGCTAATCACATTATGGCGCCGGGCGATAGCGGCGATTGCCGCCAGATCCGCCAGCTTCAGCAAGGGATTGGTCGGGGTTTCCACCCAAATCATGCGCGTATCGGGTTCAATGGCCGCTTCCAGCGCGGCGAGATCCTGCGGTTTTACCCAGCTGATTCGCAGGCCGGCGGTGCGGCGGCGTACATTTTCCAGCAGCCGGTAGGTGCCGCCGTAGACATCATCCACCGCCACCAGATGGCTGCCCTGATCGAGCAGTTCCAGCACCGTGGAGCACGCGGCCAGGCCCGAGGCAAAAGCAAACCCCCTGGACCCCTGTTCCAACTGGGCGATGGATTCCTCCAGCGCGTGGCGGGTGGGATTGCCGCTGCGCGAATATTCATAGCCGCTGTGTTCGCCAGGCGCGGTTTGCGCAAAGGTGGAGGTGGCATAAATGGGCGGCATCACCGCGCCGGTGGCGTCGGGGGTATAACCGCTGTGGACGGCGAGGGTGGCTATTTTCGTCATGATATTATCCTTATGAATGAATGCGGTTGCGCCAGGTATTAAGCACATCGGCGCGGGTAATCAGTCCCAGAAATTGTTCGCCGTCCATGACCACCGCCACGTGCCCTTGTCCGAAGGTCCGCAGCAGCGTCGCTTCGTCGGCTTCCTTGGGCAGGGTTATGACGTCGCGCGTCATGGCCGCATCCACCGGCAGGCCGAACCGTTCGGCATCGGCCCGGACCTGCGTCAGAATATCCCATTCATCGATCAGCCCCACCAGCCGGCCGTTATCCAGCACCGGCAACTGTGAGATATCGTATAGGCGCATTCGGGCATGGGCGGTGGCCAGGGTGTCGTCCGGCAGGGCGAATACCGTCGCCCCTTCGTCATGGCGAAAGGCGATAAAATCGCGCAGGTCGCCGGTGACCGGACGCTGTAGCAGTCCCTGCTGGCGCAGCCAGTCATCATTGAACATTTTGGACAGGTATTTATTACCGCTATCGCAGGCAAAGGTGACCACCCGTTTGGGCGCGGTCTGCGCCCGGCAATAGCGCAGCGCCGCCGCCAGCAGGGTGCCGGTGGAGGACCCTGCCAGGATGCCTTCCCGGTGCAGCAGGCCGCGGGCGGTATCGAAGGCCTCGGCATCGGTAATCCGATAGGCCCGGCTCAACTCTTGTACGTGGCTGAGCGGCGGCACGAAATCTTCGCCGATGCCCTCCACCAGCCAGCTGCCGGGTTCAGGCGTGGTGCCGTGTTCCACCAGATCGGCCAAAATCGACCCCGCCGGGTCGGCGAGGATAAACTCGGTTTTGGGCGACACTTCGTTAAAGAAGCGCCGCAGCCCGCCCAGAGTGCCCCCCGATCCGACGCCGACCACGATGGCGTCGATATCCCCCGCCATTTGCCGCCACAGTTCGGGGGCGGTGGTTTGGTAATGGGCCAGGGGATTGGCGGCATTATTAAACTGATCGATATACAGCGCGCCGGGGGTTTCCTGCGCCAGGCGGCGGGCGTAATCCTGGTAATAGGCCGGATGGCCTTTACCCACGTCGGAGCGGGTCAGTAACACCTTCGCTCCCAGCGCCCGCAGGTGGAAAATTTTCTCGCGGCTCATTTTATCCGGCACCACCAAAATCAGCTGGTAGCCCTTTTGCGCGGCCACCAGCGCCAGCCCCAGCCCGGTATTGCCCGCCGTCGCCTCGATAATCGTCCCGCGGGGGGGCAGATCGCCCCGGCGTTCGGCCTGCTCAATCATCGACAGCGCCACGCGATCCTTGATGGAACCGCCGGGGTTTTGATTTTCCAATTTGATAAACAGGCGGCAAGGGCCGCTATCAAGCCGCGTCAGCTCCATCACGGGGGTATGGCCGATCAGGTCCAGTACGGAATCAGGTAATGGCATTGTTGCTCCCCAAAAAGCGGTCGTGGATGATTTTCGTGGATAATAGGACTGAATCACGGCCGCTTTTAAAGAACAAATAACTACTGCATATGCCTTTATGGAATATATTAATCTGTTTGGCCGTCGGGATGTTCAGCCGTATAGCGGTAAGGAAAGGCAAACCAAAATGCTCTCCGGCGCCGGCCGGGGTTTTGGCGTGGGCGGGAGAAAAATGACGGGGAGGACAAGGCCGGCTTAAGTGCGAAACCGGTAAAGCAAAGCTGAAAAATGTCTAAGCGTCGCGGGGATTAAAACAGCGCCAAAGCGCCGATACGTTCAATGGCTTCGGTCAAAAGGCCTTCGTTGATGGTCAGGCTGATCCTGACGTAATCGCTGCCGCCCTGGCCAAACCCGATGCCCGGCGCCACCAATACCTGCGCCTGCTCCAGCAGCAAACGGGTAAATGTCTGTGAATCATGCTCCGGGGGCACCTTCAGCCAGACGAAAAATGACCCCACGCACGGATTGGCGCGCCAGCCAATGCGCGCCAGGTGATACATCAGCGTCGCCCGGCGCTGGCGATAAATCCGGTTTATGGCGTCGACCTCGTGGCGCGGCAGGGCCAGCGCGGTTTCGGCCGCATCCTGCACCGCGCCGTAGACGCTGCTATACGCATGGATATGGAACTGGTTAAAGGCGGCGATAATCGAGGCGTTGCCGACGGCGAAACCAAAACGCCAGCCGGCCATATTAAAGGTTTTCGACAGGGTATAGGTTTCCACCGCATACGCTTTGGCCCCGGGGACTTGCAGCAGGCTAAGCGGCGGAGCGGCGCCGTCCCCCAGGGCCGCGTAGGCGAAATCGTGCAGCACCGCGAGGTGGTTATCCCGGGCAAACGCCAGCGTACGTTCGAAAAACGGCAGGGTGGCCAGGGCGCCGGTGGGATTATTGGGATAATTAAGCAGCAGCAGGCGCGCCTTAGCGGCCACGTCCGGCGGCACGCGGGCATAATCGGGCAGGAAACCGTCGCGCTCCTCCACCGGGATGGCGTGGAAATCGGCCTGCGCCAGTTGGGCCGCCGAACGATATACCGGGTAACACGGGTCGGTGCCGATAATGGTTTCACCGGGATTGACGATAGCCTGGGGAATACCCATGACGCCAATATGCGAACCGTGGAATAACGCCACCTCGGTGTCGGCGTCAACCGCCACGTCGTACCGGTGCCGATAAAAATCGGCTATGGCGCGCTTGGTGCTGTTTTTACCGAGAAAGGGCGGATAACCGTGGTTATCGGCATCCAGCGCCGCCGCACGCAGGCGTTGAATAATAGCATCGTGCGGCGGCAGGTCCGGGCTGCCCTTGGAGAGATCGATCAGCGGCCGCGCCGAACCGCCGGCCAGCAATGCCTGCTGTTCCAACTGGTTAAACAAATTTTCCGGCAGGGCAGTTACCCGCCGGGCGGGGGCGAAATCAGGCATAACGTTTCCTTGATCCTGGGTAAGCAGGGCGTATGACGCCCCGATGTCATATTATCCGCTTGCGGGGGAACCGATTCTCGATCCGCAGCAGGCGGCAAATTCTGGCCGGTCATACCATCAGGCATTATTTCAGCAATACCGAGGCGCCATTAGAAATAAAAAATATAACTCAGCGATAATAGCTATATCCGTGCGGAAAATTCCCGTTCACTCCCTGGTTTTTTAATATTATTAATCCCTGGAGAATATCTTTCCCGGCATTGCAGGTTATAGCTTAAAAACAGCTAAGCTAACGCTAATTTCTTGGTTTACCCCTTATTGACATCATGTTTGAATAAAATCTTACCCGTCCCTGGACGGTGATAATAATACGCTTATCTGTCTGGATGAACCGGGCGGGTTATTTTTTTGATTTAATTAATCGGGAACCTTTATGAAACTGCGTTTAACCGCCGGCCGGTTGGCCACGTCTGCTCTGGCGGCTGTATTGGCCATGGCGTCGTTAAGCGTGAGCGCCGCCGGGCAAGACAAGACCTTGAAACTGGGTTTTAACCCCGGTCCCTATAAAGAGCAGTTCGAGAAAGGCGTCGCCCCTTATTTGCAACAAAAGGGCTACGCCATCGAGTATCGCGACTTCAGCGACGGCATCCAGGTGAATAACGCGGTTAATACCGGCGAAATCGACGCCAATATCATGCAGCATCCGGTGTACCTGAAATCGGTCAATGAGCGCCTCGGCATTGATAATATTGGCATTGTCCAGGTGCCTACCCCGCCGATGGGGCTTTATTCCAATAAGCATGCCAATGCCAACCCCCCGGCGCCGGGCGCCGTGATTTCGGTTCCCAACCAGCCGTCCAATGAGTACCGCGCCGCGCTGCTGCTGCAAGATCTCGGCTGGATCAAAATCGCCCCCAATGTGGACCCCGCGACCTTCTCGCAGAAGAATATCAGCGATAACCCCTATAAAATCCAGTTCAAGGAAATGGATAACGCCCAGCAGGTGCGGGCGTTGCCGGATGTGGATTATGGCGCGATCCAGGGCAATTTCGCCGTCTCCAGCGGCATGAAGCTGTCCTCGGCGCTGCGCCTGGAAAATCCCACCAAAGGATTTATCAACGTGGTGACCGTGGCGGGTAAAAATAAAGACGCCCCGTTTGCCAAAGATATTATCGAGGGTTATCACTCGGCGGCATTCAAGCAATATATCCATGGCGACAGCCAGTATGCCGGCTATTTGCTGCCTGATTATTTGCAGTAAACCCCGGGAGAGCGTCGATTGAGAAACCATGATGATTGAATTGAACAACATCAGCAAAACCTTCGAGCGTAAAGGCATAAAAATAGAGGCGTTGCAGGATATCAATCTGCGGGTGGAAAAAGGCGATATCTTCGGCATTATCGGCTATAGCGGCGCGGGTAAAAGCACGTTGCTCCGGCTGGTCAACGCGCTTGAGATCCCCACCACGGGGGAGGTGGTGATTAACGGCGCGGCGATCAATCGTTTCAGCCAGCGGCAGCTGCGGGCGATTAAAAAAGATATCGGCATGATTTTTCAGAATTT
The DNA here is from genome assembly GCA_015654925.1 of Enterobacterales bacterium. Taxonomy (GTDB): domain Bacteria; phylum Pseudomonadota; class Gammaproteobacteria; order Enterobacterales; family Enterobacteriaceae; genus Acerihabitans. Next base: position 36,491 of record JAATFX010000085.1, read on the forward strand.
TAATTTGCTATTGTCCAAAACCGCATGGCAAAACGTGGCCATGCCGCTGGTGCTGCTGGGCAAGGATCGCGCTTTTATCCGGGCGCGGGTGGCGGAGTTGCTGGCGTTCGTCGGCCTCGGCGACCGGGCGCACAGTTATCCCGATGAGCTGTCCGGCGGCCAGAAGCAACGGGTGGGCATTGCCCGCGCCCTGGCCACCAACCCGTCGATCCTGCTGTGCGACGAAGCCACCTCGGCGCTGGACCCGCAAACCACCGCCCAAATCCTGCTGCTGCTTAAACGCATCAACCGGGAATATAACATCACCATTTTGCTGATTACCCATGAGATGACGGTTATCCAGAAAATCTGCAATAAGGTCGCGGTCATGGAGCGGGGCGCCATTATCGAACAGGGCGCGGTGATTGACGTCTTCGGCCACCCCTCCCATCCCGCCACCGTGAATTTCGTCCGCACCGTGATCCAGGATCGGCTGCCGGACAGCATCCGCGATGAGCTGCGCCACGATACCCGCGGCAGGCGGCTGCGGCTGGAGTTTATCGGCCTGGCCGCCAACCGGCCGATTATTAATAACCTGATCAAACGGTTCGATGTCGAGGTGAATATTCTGTATGCCAGCATGTCCGAGGTCCAGGACGTGACGCTGGGATTTATGATGGTCCAGCTTAACGGCGAACCGGGGCAAATCGACGGCGCCGTGGCTTTCCTGGCGCAAGCCGGCGTGGATATCCAGGAGATCGATCTATGTTCGACACGGCAATAACCGCAGGGCAGTTCTTAATCGCCCTGCATGATACGCTGCTGATGGTCAGCATTTCCCTGGTCATCGGCTCGCTGATTGGCATTCCGTTGGGAATCTATCTGGTGGTGACCCGCCCCGGTGGATTAATTCACAACCGGGCGGCCTATGCCATTATCAATCCCATCGTGAATATCGTGCGTTCACTGCCGTTTATTATCTTGATGATTACCATCATTCCGTTTACCCGGCTTATCGTGCACACCACGATCGGTACGCCCGGCGCCATCGTGCCGCTGATTATTTTTATTGCCCCTTATATCGCCCGGCTGGTGGAAAACTCGCTGCTGGATGTCGACCCTGGCATCCTGGAAGCGGCCAAATCCATGGGCGCCACCCCGCTGCAGGCCATCTGGCATTTTCTGCTGCCCGAGGCGCTCTCGTCGCTGATCCTGGCGCTGACCACCGCCACCATCGGCCTGATCGGCGCCACCGCCATGGCGGGCACGGTCGGCGGCGGCGGCATCGGCGATTTGGCCATTACCTATGGCTATCAGCGCTTTGATACCTTCGCCACCGTCACCACCGCCCTGGTGCTGATCGCCATCGTCCAGCTGTTGCAGTCGCTGGGTAATTTTCTGGCCCGGCGCATCCGGCGGGAGTGATTCTCCCGCGCCGTTTTGCCTGCTGGACTTTTGTCCGCCGGGCCTCATTAAAAAGGAAACCTATCATGGCTAATGTTGAAAGCTTTCAGTTGGATCATACCAAGGTGACCGCGCCTTACGTACGCCTGGCCGGTACGGAACGCAACGAGCAGGGCAGCATCGTGCAAAAATACGATCTGCGTTTTCTCCAGCCGAATCAGGACGCTTTGCCCACCGCGGCGCTGCATACCCTGGAGCATCTGCTGGCCACCGGATTGCGCGATCGGCTAAAGGGGATTATCGATCTGTCGCCCATGGGCTGCCGCACCGGTTTTTATCTGATTATCTGGAATGAACATAACCCGGCGGAGATTGCCGCGGCCCTGACCCGGGTACTGGAGCAGGTGCTGGAGGCCGACACGGTGCCGGCGGTGTCGGCGCTGGAGTGCGGCAATTATCGCGATCATTCGCTGTTTTCCGCCAAGGAATACGCGCGCCTGGTGCTGACCGCCGGCATCAGCGACAATCCTTTCCGGACCTGACGCCATGCTTAACCTGGATTTCAGCGGTAAAACCGCGGTGATCACCGGCGGACTCAACGGTATCGGCGAAGCCATCGGCGCCCTGTTCCTGGAGGCCGGCGCCAACGTGGTGATCGGCGATATTCTCTGTCCGCCCGGCGCCAGGGCGGTCGGCGCGCGCCTGGTGCATATCCGCACCGACGTCACCCGCCGGGGCCACGCCGAGGCGCTAATCGCCTGCGCGGTGGCCCATTTCGGCGCGGTGGATGTCCTGGTGAACAACAGCGGAGTGTCCGCCATGGGCCGTTTGGAATCGGTGACGGAAAGCGAATGGGACCGGGTGATGGCGGTGAATGCCAAAGGCGTCTACCTGATATCCCAGGCGGCGATAGGGTCCATGAAACGGCAAGGCGGCGGCCGGATTATCAATATCGCCTCCCAGGCCGGCAAAAACGGTTATCGCCTGATGGGGCAATATGTCGCGTCCAAACACGCGGTGCTGGGCCTGACCAAGGTGCTGGCCATTGAGCTGGCCCGGGATAATATTCTGGTTAACGCCGTGTGCCCCGGCATCGTCGAAACCGCGATGAAGCGGCGCGAGCGCGAAGAAGGCGCGCTGCTGCGCGGACTGGCGGCGGCGGATATTTTGGCGGAGGACTGCGCGCAAATTCCCCTGGGCCGTACGGCCCTGCCCGCCGACGTGGCCAACGTGGTGGTCTTCCTCGCCAGCCCGCTGGCGTCCTATATGACCGGCCAGGCGATCAACGTCACCGGCGGTATGACGATGCACTAATCCCGGGGCTTGGCCCCTGCGCCCCACGGCTGCCAACACCTCGCCCATCGGCGCATGCCGCCACCCGGCGGTATAACCTCCCGCCGGCCGGTAAAAGATATTCCCCAGATCATTTTGTGATCCAGAGTACAAATTGAACACACACTTCCCATAGGGGATTTACACCCCTAAAAGGCCGGTGCTAGTATCTTGTTATGCATTATGCAACCGTGTTCTATAATGTAGAACAAAAATAACTTGGCGCGGCAGCACGCGAGCCGGTGGTTATTTATCCGATGGTTGCTTATCCGGTGCGTAAAACATCACTCCTTCACACTTCGCGTTGTATCAAGATAAGGCCAATAGCATGACAGATATCAAGCAGTTAACCGGAATTATCCCCCCCGTATCCACTATTTTTACCCCGCAGGGCGAGTTGGACGAGGCGGGCATGGGGCTGGTTATTGATTTCCTGATTACCGCCGGCGTCAACGGGCTGTTTTTCCTGGGTACCGGCGGTGAATTTTCCCAGATGTCGGCGGATGAACGCCGGCGGGTAGCGGAATTCGTCGTGGGGCACGTGGCCGGCCGGGTGCCGGTATTGATCGGTACCGGCAGCACCAATACGCGCGAAGCCGTGGCGCTGAGCCAGCATGCGCAGGCCATAGGCGCCAGCGCCATCGTGGTGATTAACCCTTATTACTGGCAAATTACCGAAGCCAACGTCAGCCGCTATTATGCCGATATCGCCACCGCCGTGGATATTCCGGTGATTCTCTACAATTTCCCGCAGCTTACCGGCCAAGATTTAACCCCGGCCCTGGTAAAACGACTGGCGGATGCCCACGCTAATATTGTCGGCATCAAAGATACCATTGATTCCGTCGCCCATTTGCGCGAGATGATTCTAACGGTAAAAGAGGCGCATCCCGATTTCCGGGTATTCTGCGGTTTTGACGATCATCTGATGAACACCCTGCTGCTGGGCGGCGACGGCGCCATTTCGGCCAGCGCCAACTTCGCGCCGCAATTATCCATCGGCATTTATCGCGCCGTGCGCGCCGGGGATTTGGGTGAAGCCGCCCGGTTAAATCAGGCGCTGCTGGGGCTGCCCGCGCTGTATAAAATCGACAGTCCGTTCGTAAATGTGGTGAAAGAGGCGATGCGGCTTTGCGGGCAGGATATTTCCACCTATGCGCTGCCGCCGACCCAACCATTGGATAATGCCAAAAAAGCCGCGGTGCGCCAGGTATTACAGCGTGCCGGGGTGATAAATAAAGCCTGATATGGCGCAATACGGCTAATGGCAGCCGGCGCTATGTTATTTGAAACCCGGATTTACATGCTACCAGCAGGTGGGCAAAGTTATGTCTCTAAACACGATTTTCACCGATACAGACGAGTCGATATACGCGATCCAGACCCATGCGCCGGGGCCGCAAGGCGCGCTGCCCCTGACGGCGCAAATGCTGATGGATTCCCCGAGCGGCAATATTTTCGGCCTGACGTTAAATGCCGGCATGGGGTGGGACCCCAATAAATTGCTGGGTACCGAAGTGCTGATATTAGGCACGCAGGGGGGCATCCGCGACCCCGACGGTTCGCCGGTGGCCCTGGGTTACCACACGGGCCATTGGGAAATCGGTTTGCAAATGCAGGCGGCCGCCCGGGAAATCAGCCGGCACGGCGGGGTGCCTTTCGCCGGTTATGTCAGCGATCCCTGCGACGGGCGCTCGCAGGGCACCACCGGCATGTTTGATTCCTTACCCTATCGCAACGATGCGGCCATGGTGTTCCGGCGCTTAATCCGCTCCTTGCCGACCCGCAAAGCGGTGATCGGGGTGGCGACGTGCGATAAAGGGCTGCCGGCCATGATGATTGCGCTGGCGTCAATGCACGATCTGCCGACCATTATCGTACCGGGCGGCGCTACGCTGCCCCCGACCCACGGCGAAGATGCGGGCAAGGTTCAGACGATCGGCGCCAGGTTCGCCAATCATGAACTCAGCCTGCAGGACGCGGCGGAGCTGGGCTGCCGGGCTTGCGCGTCGCCAGGCGGCGGCTGCCAGTTTTTAGGCACCGCGGGTACGTCCCAGGTGGTGGCCGAAGGCCTGGGGCTGGCGCTGCCCCACTCCGCCCTGGCGCCCTCCGGCCAGCCGGTATGGCATGAAATCGCCCGCCAGTCCGCCCGCGCCGCGCTGGTGCTCGGACGCAAAGGATTGACCACCAAGGATATCATTACCGATAAAGCCATCGAAAACGCCATGGTGATTCATGCGGCTTTCGGCGGTTCGACCAATCTGCTGCTGCATATCCCGGCCATCGCGCACGCCGCGGGTTGTAAGATTCCCACCGTGGATGACTGGGCGGAGCTCAATCGCCGGGTGCCGCGGCTGGTGAGCGTGCTCCCCAACGGCCCGGTATATCATCCCACCGTGCGGGCATTTTTGGCCGGCGGCGTACCCGAAGTCATGCTGCATCTGCGCAAGCTGGGCTTACTGCATGAGGATGCGTTAACCGTTACCGGCGAAACGCTGGGCGACAACCTGGATTGGTGGGAGGCGTCGCAACGGCGCACCCTGTTCCGGCAACGTCTGTTCGAGCTGGACGGCGTGGCGCCGGACGACGTAATTATGTCGCCGCAGCAGGCCAGGGAACGCGGCCTGACCTCCACCATTACGTTCCCCACCGGCAACATCGCCCCGGAAGGGGCGGTGATTAAATCCACCGCCATCGACCCCGCCGTGGTCGGGGCGGACGGCGTTTACCGCCATACCGGCAAGGCCAAGGTTTTTACCGCCGAAGCCGATGCCATTAAAGCCATCAAGCAGGGCGGCATCCAGGCCGGCGATATGATGGTGCTGATCGGCGGCGGCCCCTCGGGCACCGGCATGGAGGAAACCTATCAGCTCACCTCGGCCTTAAAACATCTTTCATACGGCAAATATGTCTCATTGTTGACCGATGCGCGGTTTTCCGGCGTATCCACCGGCGCCTGTATCGGCCATATCGGACCGGAGGCGCTGGTCGGCGGGCCGATCGGCAAACTGCGCGACGGGGATATCATCGAAATGATCATCGATCGCGACCGGCTGGTAGGGTCGATCAATTTTATCGGCACGGAACATCACCCGCTGTCGCCGGCGGCGGGGGCGGAGGAACTTAAGGGGCGCGAACCGCATCCCGGCCTGCGCCCGCATCCCGAACTGCCCGACGATACCCGCCTTTGGGCGGCATTACAGGCGGTCAGCGGCGGGACTTGGCAAGGCTGCGTCTATGATGCGGATCGGATAATCAAAGTATTGGCGGCGGGAGAAAAAGCCTTGGCGGAACAGAAAATTATTTAATTAACCAATCATACCTCTGTATTTATATAAATAAAGCGATTACTGGCGCACTGATATTTAATAACCACCCTTGAATTAGGGTGGTTATGTTATCGCTGTACCGAGTATGGCTTCAACCAATAATAACGCCAGCATGATGCCTACACATTGTGCTGCACAGTGCTGCGTCTATTTTTAAAAATACATGGCGCAGTATAACCGGGAGTTATTTCATGCCATTATTTATTGTATCTCTGGGAATACTGGTGCTGCTTATTTTAATTATGAAGTGCCGGCTGAATACATTTGTTTCATTGATTATCGTTTCTTTTGGCGTCGCGCTGGCTTTGGGCATACCGCTTAATAACGTGGTGAAATCCATTGAAGGCGGCCTGGGCGGTACTTTAGGCCATATCGCCCTGATTTTTGGTATCGGCGCCATGCTCGGCCGGCTGATTGCCGACGCGGGCGGCGCCCAGCGCATCGCCATTACGCTGATTGCCAAATTTGGCGAAAAAAATATTGAATGGGCGGTAGTGGTGGCGTCGTTTATTGTCGGCATCGCCCTGTTTTTTGAAGTGGGCCTAGTATTATTGATCCCCATTATATTTACCATCGCCAGGCAGCTCAAGGTGTCTATTTTACATCTGGGCATCCCCATGGCGTCGGCGCTGTTGGTCACCCACGGCTTTTTGCCGCCCCATCCGGGACCCACCATGATTGCCGGCGAATATGGCGCCGATATTGGCGCGGTATTGCTGTACGGCATTATTGTCGGTACGCCGACGGTGATCCTGGCCGGACCGTTGTATAATAAACTGGCGAAAAAGATCGTGCCGGAAGGCTTTAACAAAATCGGTAATATCGAGTCGCTGGGCGATACGAAACAGTTCGAACTGGATCAAACGCCGGGGTTTAAAATCAGCCTGCTGACCGCCATGCTACCGGTGATTTTAATGTCCTTCGCCACCATCGTGACCATGATCCAGCAGGAAACCGGCCTGGCGGACAATACGGCCCTGTCCGTTATCCGCTTGCTGGGCAATGCGTCGGTCGCCATGCTGATCTCGCTGCTGTTCGCCATTTACAGCATGGGGATCGCCAGGAATATCGGCATCAAGGCGTTGATGGCATCCTGCTCTTCGGCGGCCACCAGTATCGGCATGATGCTGCTGATTATCGGCGGCGGGGGCGCGTTTAAGCAAGTCCTGATCGACGGCGGCGTGGGGCAGTACGTGGCCGATCTGTTTGCCGGCACCGCCGCTTCGCCGATTATCCTGGCCTGGGGGGTGGCGGCCATCTTGCGGATTTCGCTCGGGTCGTCCACCGTGGCCGCCATCTCCACCGCCGGACTGGTGATGCCCGCCCTGGCGCACAGCAGCGCCAATCTGGCGCTGGTGACGTTGGCGACCGGGGCCGGCAGCGCCATAGCCTCGCATGTTAACGACGCGGGCTTCTGGATGATAAAAGAGTATTTCGGCCTGACGATGAAAGAGACCTTCGCCACCTGGACGGTATTATCGACCATTGTTTCCGTGGCGGGATTAGGCTTTATCATGCTGTTGAGCCTGGTAATATAAATATCGACGGCTGAATAATTGGGGGGATTATTATTCAGCCGGTTGATGAGGGGGTTAATATCCCAATTGTTGCGACAGTTCCCGTCCGGCCTGGGTTAATAAGGTAATATATTGTGAAAATTCGGCTTCGCTGGTGCGGGCGACCAGCGTTGAAATACTGATGGCCGCAATAACCCGGCGCTCAACATTCCAAATGGGTACGGAAACACATTTTACGCCCTGTTCATTTTCCTGATTATCCAGGGCGTAACCCCGCGCCCGCACTTCATTTAATTCCGCCAGCAGCCGGGCTTCATCGGTAATCGAGTTCGGGGTTTGCCGGGTATACTGGTAATTTTCCAAAAGCGCCTGGATCTCGCCGGCCGGCATAAAAGATAACAGCACTTTGCCTATGGCCGTGGAGTGCACCGGCAACCGGCGGCCGATGCGGGAATAGGAAATAACGGCCATTTTGCCTTCTACTTTATCGATATATACCCCTTCCTTGCCGTCCAGAATACCGAGATGGGTGGTTTGGCCGGTTTTTATCGACAGATCGAGCAGGAAACTTCTGGCTTTTTGCCGGATATCAATGGAATTAACCACCAGGTTGCCGCGCTCCACCAGTTTCATGCCCAGGCGATATTTGCCGTTTTCCGGATTCTGATCGATATAACCTTGAACCTGCAGCGTTTTAAGCAAGGAGTGCAGCGTGCTTTTATGCATGCCCATTTTGATGCTGATATCGGTAATTTTAAGTTCGGTGGCGTGTTCATCGAACAGGTCCAGAATGCGCAGGGCACGTTCGACAGATTGAATGATAGGCATGGAGGACCGTTTGAAGAGTGATTTATCCGTATTATGCTGTGACGGTACTACTTCCGGTGCTGAAAATCAATGTTACCGCCCCGGGCGGCCAGGCGGCGGGAAAACCACCAGAATCAATAGCTAACGCGGCCGCGGCCAGGCAACCCGCGCCGCCGTGGGTTTGCCCGCCCTGGCGCCCGCGCATCAGGCGTCCTGCGTCGCCAGCAGCCTGATGGCGGTATCCTCGTCGGTAACCAGCCCGTTAATCCAGCCGCCGTTCAGCACCGCCTGGATGGCGCGAAATTTCTCCTCGCCGCCGGCAAAGGCGATAACCGGTTTTTCAGGGCGCGCGGTTATGGTGACGCTGGTCAGGCGGTCGTCCATGGCGCTCGGCACCCGCTGGCCGTCTTCGCCGATAAAGTGGCCCACGATCTCCGCCACCACCCCGGCGTCGGTCAGGCGGTTGACTTCCTCGGTGGTAATAAAACCGTCGGTATGCAGCGGGCAGAGATAATTCATCTGGCCGATGCCGATAAAGGTGACGTCCGCCTGCGCCGCTTTATCCGTGACCATGCGATAAATGCGGTGATTGCACCATAACTCTTTATCCGTCGGATTGTCGGCGAATAACGGCGCAGGCAAAATAAAATATTTGCCTTGGGTTTTCTCCGCCATCCAGAGCGGCACATCGTAACGGGTACAGGAACCGTCCGAAGCTATGGCGCCGATCAGCGAAACGCAACTGTGCTGGGGGCGGTCGATCTGCGGCAATTCGTTGATGGTGGCGCGCAGCGCCCGCCCGGAACCCACCGCAATCACCCGCGGCTGCTCTTGATCGATAAATTGCATCATCACCTCGGCCCCCGCTACCGCAATCATGCGGTTGAGGCTGGCGCTATCCATGCCGCAGGAAGGCACGACCAGGCAAACCGACAGGTGAAAGCGCTGGGCCAGCAGTTGTGACAGCGCCGTGCAGTCGGCCACCGGATGCACGATATTCACCCTGACCAGGCCATTCTCCGAAGCCAGCGCGACCAGCCGCTGCGCCGCCTGGCGCGAGACCCCCAGCACGTCGGCGATTTCATGCTGCGTCTTGCCCGCGACGTAGTACATCCAGGCGGCCCGGGCTGCTTGATCCAATTTTCTATCGATTTTACTCATTGATCATACTCAACTTTTGGCAGTGATAAAACTATACCCATCATTCGTAGACGGCGTAAATCGATCATTTCTGATGTGTGAGCTAAAGCTCATTTAGTGGGCTATTATTCGATTAAGCTCTCTATCTAGGCAATTACTCATTTTGTGAGCTTATGCTCATCACCATTTCGCGAGGTAATATACATTATGGCAACAGTAGAACACTTTACCTGGATGCATATCGGTGCCGGTTCATTCCATCGCGCGCACCAAGCCTGGTATCTGCATCGCCTGCTGGTACAGGGCGATCAACGCTGGTCCATCGCCCTGGGCAATATTCGCGACGATGCCAATCAATTGCTGGATATCCTGGCGGCGCAAAAAGGGGAATACGCACTGGAAACCGTGACGCCGGCAGGGGAGCGCAGCTATGAAAAGATCACTTCCATTCGCAAAATCATCCCCTGGGACGAGCAACTATCAGCGCTGGTTGAGCAAGGCGCGGCCGCGGATACGCGCGTGATTTCCTTTACCGTGACCGAAGGCGGGTATTACCTCGATACGCATTTTAAACTGGATCAGGCCAATCCGGAACTCCAGGCCGATCTGAAGGGCGGCGCCCGCACCATTTATGGCACGATCGCGCGGATTCTCAGCACCCGCCGCGCCCGGGATACCGGCAGCGTCACCCTGCTGAGCTGCGATAATGTGCGCCACAACGGCGAACGTTTCCATGAAGGGCTTACCGAATTCCTGACCCTGCGCGGCGAAACCGAGCTGCTGGCCTGGGTGAAAACCCATACCACCACGCCGAACACCATGGTCGATCGCATTACGCCGCGTCCGGCCGCCGATATCGCCGGCCGCGTCAAAGAAAAACTGGGCATGGACGACCGGGCGCCGGTCATGGGCGAATCCTTTATTCAATGGGTGGTGGAAGATAACTTTATCGCCGGACGTCCCGCGCTGGAAGATGTCGACGTCGAGATGGTCGATTCGGTCGTGCCCTATGAAGAAGCGAAAATCCGCATCCTCAATGCCAGCCATAGCTGTATCGCCTGGGCCGGCACGCTGATCGGCCAATCCTATATCCACGAAAGCACCGGGACCGACGATATCCGCCAAATGGCCTATGACTATGTGACGCAGGATGTGATCCCCTCGCTGACCCCAAGCCCCCTGGATCTCGCCCAATACCGCGACGTCGTGCTGGAGAGATTTAGCAACCCCTACATTCGCGACACTAACCAGCGGGTGGCGGCCGATGGCTTTTCCAAGATCCCGGGCTTTATTACCCCGACCCTGATTGAATGCTACGGCCGCGGCCAGCAGCCCAAGGCCACCGCCGTATTGCCGGCCCTGTTTTTCATCTTTATGCGCCGCTGGCATAAAGGAGATCTGCCTTATGCCTATCAGGACGGCATTCTGGATGAGGCGGCCACCCACGCCATGTTCGCGTCGGCCGATCCCATCGCGCAGTATGCCCGCGATGCCAAGCTGTTCGGGCCATTGGCCGCCAAAGGGGAGTTCGAGCAGTTGCTGCGCGAAACCATTACCCGGCTTGATGCCTGGGTGAAGGCGAATGCTCCGATGGCCGCCAGCCATTAATTCATCACATCTAACGTAGAGGGAGCGATTATGTATCTCGGTCTTGATTTAGGCACCTCGGAGATAAAAGTCGTCATTATTGATGACGCTGGAACCCTGGTCGCGAGCGAAGGCGAACCGCTGACCGTGCAACGTCCGCATCCGCAATGGTCGGAACAGGACCCGGAACAGTGGTGGACGGCCACCAATCGGGCCATTGCCCGGCTGCGCGCCCGGCACCAGGACCTATGGGCGGGCATTCGCAGCATCGGCCTGTCCGGCCAGATGCACGGCGCGGTATTGCTCGACGCCGGCGACCAGATTCTCCGTCCGGCCATCCTGTGGAACGACACCCGCAGCGCCCTGGAGTGCCAGGAACTGACCGATCGGGCGCCTGAACTGCACCGCATCGCCGGTAACCTGGCCATGCCCGGTTTTACCGCGCCCAAGCTGCTGTGGGTGGCTAAACACGAGCCGGCGATTTTTGCCCAAATCCAGACCGTGCTGTTGCCGAAAGATTATCTGCGTCTGCTGATGAGCGGCGAAAAAGTATCGGACATGTCCGATGCGGCGGGCACCCTATGGCTTGATGTCGCCAAACGGGACTGGTCGGATTCGCTGCTGCACGCCTGCGGCCTGACCCGGGATCATATGCCGTCATTGGTGGAGGGCTCCGCGCCTTCCGCCACCCTGACGGCCGCCGTCGCCCGGGAATGGGGGCTGTCTGAAAACGTGGTCATCGCCGGCGGCGGCGGTGATAACGCGGCCAGCGCGGTGGGGATCGGCGCGGTGAACACCGGCGATGCCTTTATTTCACTGGGCACCTCCGGGGTGATTTTTGCCGTAAACGAAAGCTTCCGACCCAATCCGCAGTCGGCGGTCCATGCTTTTTGCCATGCCCTGCCGAACCGCTGGCACCAGATGAGCGTCATGCTCACCGCCGCCAGCGCCTTGCGCTGGCTGTGCCAGATATTGCGTACCGACGAACCTACCCTATTGGCTGAAGTGGCCGCGCTGAGTATAGAAGAACAGCAGCGGGCGCCGATCTTCTTGCCTTATCTTTCCGGCGAGCGTACGCCCCATAACGATCCCATCGCCAGCGGGTCGTTCCACGGGTTGACGCACTCCACCGAGCGCGCCTCTTTGGCCTACGCGGTGCTGGAAGGGGTGGCGTTCGGCCTGGATGACGGCCTGGAAGTGATGAAACAGGCCGGCAGCAGGATCGAACAATTTTCATTGATTGGCGGCGGCGCCCGCAGTCCCTGGTGGGCGCAGCTGATAGCCGATGTGGTCGACATCCCGGTGGTGACCCATAGGGACGGCGCGGCCGGCGGCGCCCTGGGCGCCGCGCGCCTGGGCTGGCTGGCGGTGGGCGGCAACGAGGCCGAGGTTTGCCGTAAACCGGCGATCCATACCCGTTTCACCACCGGAACCGACCGGGCCGAACAACTGCGCGGTCGTTTGGCCCGCTATCGGCTGTTTTACCGCCAACAGGTGGAAGCCAGGAAACTGGTGCTATAACCCATAACGTTTCCCGGCCCAAACGCGGTTGCCGAGGGTCGGGAAGCCTATAAGCACGGCGTTTTACCAGCGCAAATACCATAAGAAGTAGACGGTTTCGCCCTACCAACGTCTACCCCAACGCAATAAAAGAGAAGGAAGGATACAGATGAAAAAAGTATTAGTGAGTCTTCTGCTGGCTGTCGCATCGGTGGCGGTTTCCGCCCATGCCGAAGATAAAATCAAAGTTGGTTTTGCAAACCGGACCCTCAATGGTGCCTTTTTCAACGGCCTGACCGAGTATATGAAGATTCATGCCAAGGAACGGGGCTACGATCTGATTACCACCGATGCGCGTGGGGACTTAAATAAGCAGATTTCGGACGTTGAAGATATGATTTCCCAGGGCATTAATTATCTGGTGCTTAATCCGCAGGACCCCGAAGCCGGCATGAGGATTACGCAAATCGCCAAACGCGCGAATATTCCCACCGTTATTCTCGATAGCGATATTTCCCTCGATGCGCCGGTCATTACCCGCGTGCAGGCCAATAATGCCAAAAACAATATCGCCATCGGCGAATATGCGGTGGAGCAGTTCGGCAACAAACCGATGAATTGCGTCCTGATCAGCGGCAACCAGGGCAACCTGGTGGGCGAAGCGCGCCGTTCCAACTTTATCCGCGGCGTAATGGAAGCGCAGCTCCGCAAATATAACCAAACCAATCTGACCATTGTCAGCCAGGGATGGGGCAACTGGGATCAACAGGGCGGCCTGAAGGCCATGGAAGATATCATCGTCGCCCAGGGCAACAAAATTAACTGCGTATATAGCGAAATGGATGACATGGCGCTCGGCGCGATACTGTCGTTAAAAGGGGCCAATAAGCTCCAGGACGTGAAAGTCTATGCCCACGACGGTTATAAGAAAGGACTGGAAGCAGTCGAACGCGGCGACCTGCAGGCGACGGCGGCCAATAACCCCAATACCCTGACCAATACCGTATTGGATATTATCGCCAAATATCAGGCCGGCAATAAAGACTTCCCTGATTACGTCTACACCCCGACCGTACTGATCACTAAAGATAACGTAAAACAAGTCTACGATCCTAAATCACTTTTCTAAAGTCTTCCCCCCCTTGTCAGCAAGGGGGGCTGAAAATGAGGTATTTTCATGGACCAGTATGCAGTCGTTATCGATAAGGTAAAAAAAAGTTTTGGCGGCGTCCATGCGCTAAAAAGCATTGATTTGAAAGTGAAGAAAGGCAGTATCCACGCCATCGTGGGAGAAAACGGCGCGGGTAAATCCACCCTGATGAAGATCCTGTCCGGCATTTATATCAAAGACGGCGGCACCATCTACATCAACGGTAAGGAAGTCCATTTCACTTCGCCAAAACAGAGCCGGGAAAATAATATCGGTATTATCTATCAGGAGCTGGCACTGGCCCCCGACCTCACCGTGGCGGAGAATATTTTTCTGGGCGACCTGGGCTTTGGCGGCCAGTTCGTCAATTGGAAAAAAATGAACCAGAAAGCCGGCCGGGTATTATCCAACCTGGGCTTTCATATTCCACCCACGGCGCGGCTCGGTACCCTGAGCGTCGCTTACCAGCAAATGGTCGAAATCGCCAAATCGCTGGCCCGGGACGTGAAAATATTGATCCTGGATGAACCGTCGGCGGTGTTGTCGAACCGGGAAATCGATATTCTGTTCAGCCAGTTGAAGCTGCTTAAAGGCCAGGGGGTCACCATCCTCTATATTTCCCATCGGCTGGATGAAATATTTGCCATCGCCGATGCGATTACGGTGATCAAGGATGGCGAAACGGTTACCGACCTTGACCCTAAAACGTGTACGGAAGATGACATTATTTCCAGCATGGTAGGGCGTAAATTTGAAAACCTTTATCCGCCCAAAAATATTCCCCAGGAAGAAACGGTACTTGAGGTTTATGGCATGTCCACCAAGTCGCTGTTAAAAGATATCAGCATTACCGCCAAAAAAGGTGAAATCGTCGGTCTGGCGGGGTTGGTGGGTTCCGGGCGTACGGAAATTTCCCGTTGCCTGTTTGGCCTGGATCGCATGACCGCCGGCAGGATTGTTAAAAACGGCAAGGAAATCACTATTCGCCACCCGGCGGATGCCATGCGCCAGGGTATTGGCCTGGTGCCGGAAAGCCGCAAAGAGCAGGGCGCTATTTTATCCCGGCCTATCCGGGAGAATATGACGTTATCCAATTTAAAGCGCGTTTGTTACAGGTTCGGCATTATAAATTACCGCAGCGAAAGAGCGTTTAGCGAACTGTCGCGCAAACGCCTGGCGATTAAATTAGGTTCCGTGGAGGACCCTATTTCCAGCCTCAGCGGGGGCAACCAGCAAAAAGTGGTGATCGCCAAATGGCTGGCCACCGAATGTGATTTGCTCATCCTCGATGAACCCACCCGGGGCGTGGACGTGGGCGCCAAGGTGGAAATTTATAACGTCATTCATGAATTAGCCGAAAAGGGCTACGCCATTATTGTTATTTCTTCAGAAATGATCGAGGTGATTTCTTTATCTCATCGGGTTTATGTCATGAGCGAAGGCACCATAACCACGGAATTGCAGGGCGATCAAATTACCGAAGAGAACATCATGAGATTCGCCATACCTAAACGCGCTTTAGTGTAGCTGAGGAAAGATTATGGAAACGGTAAACAATCCCACGAAAACGACGGGCTTTGCCTTGCGGACCAAAGTACTGAAGTTTTTTGCCAACAACTCGACGTTACTGGTATTTTTTGTGATGTTGATTGTCGCCAATTTTTTATCCGATCGCTTTTATAGCCCGGAGAATATTACCAATGTATTAAGGCAGAGCGTTCCGCTCGGACTGGCGGCGATCGGCATGCTGTTCGTGATCCTGACCGGCGGCATCGATTTGTCGGTGGGGTCGATCATGGCGCTGGTATCGGTGGCCGTGGCGCTGCTGATCCCTGAAATCGGGGTTATCCCGGCCATTATCGCCGGCGCCGGCATCGCCACGCTGGTGGGGGCAGCGGCCGGGTGCCTGGTGACGTTCTTTAATATCGCCCCGTTTATCGCCACGCTGGCCATGATGACCATCGCGCGCGGCGGGGCGCTGATTGCCGCCAAGGGCCAACCGATCTTTATCGACGATGTGTCGTATGTGAATTTCGGTACCGGCTACTTTTTAGGGCTGCCGCTGCCGGTCTATGTGTTTATCGCCTTTGCGATCCTGGCCCATTTTGTCTATCAATATACGGTATTCGGCCGGCTGGTGATTTCCATCGGTTCCAACGAAAC
The DNA here is from genome assembly GCA_015654925.1 of Enterobacterales bacterium. Classification (GTDB taxonomy): domain Bacteria; phylum Pseudomonadota; class Gammaproteobacteria; order Enterobacterales; family Enterobacteriaceae; genus Acerihabitans. The sequence goes on from JAATFX010000085.1 coordinate 52,399, forward strand.
CGCCACCCGTTTTGCGGGCGTCCGGGTCGACTGGTATAAATTCGCCGTGTATGCCCTAAGCGGATTGGCCTGCGGCCTGGCCGGCGTGCTGGCCTCCACCCGTACGGGCGTGGGGTCGCCGGTGATGTCCATCGGCTTCGAGCTGGATGTAATTGCGGCGGTGGTGGTGGGCGGCGCCAGCCTGGCCGGCGGCCGGGGCACGGTGGTTAATACCATTATCGGCGTGCTGATCCTGAGTATCATTTCCAACCTGATGAATTTGATGAATATCTCCGGCTATAACCAGCAGGTGGTTAAAGGCGCCATTATTATCATCGCCGTCATGCTGGAAAGCTTTAAATCCCGGGCGCGTGCCTGAGGACGCTTGCGGTCCGCGCTAGCAAAACCGGCCCCGGCGCGCGGGATTATCATGGCGCCGGCGCGCCGGTCAGCGGCTGGCACTGGCCGTAAAGCGCGCGAAAACGCGGATACTGGCCGGTGTAGTAATGATGGCTTTGCGCGTCGGACTCAATGATTTCGCCGAAACGCACAAACGCGCTCGCGCCGTTCCAGTCCGTGCTTAAACCGGTACCGATGGCGGCGGTCCAGGCGGCGCCCAGGCATGAACCGGGATGTCCCACCAGGCGCAGCAGCGGCACGCCGAGCACGTCGGCCACGATTTGCATCCATAAGCGGCTGGCAGACCCCCCGTCGGAAACGATGTAGCGCCGGGTGGGGTAACCGATATCATGCAGGGTGTCGATATGATGTTTAATGGCGTAGGCATAGGCTTCCAATAACGCGCGCCAGATGTGGCCGGCGTCATGGGACAAGGTCAGGCCGAACAGCACGCCGCGCGCCGCCGGATCGTGCAGCGGGGTTTTTTCCCCGAGGAAGTAGGGCAGGCACAACACGCCCGCGGCGCCTGCGGGACGCTGCTGCGCCAGGCTATCAAGGTATTGATGCAGGGATAATCCGGCCTGCTCCGCCGCCGCCCGGTGCTGGCCGGCAAAGTTTTCCGCAAACCAGTTCAGGCCCGAGCCGCCGGTGGACATACAGCCATTGGGCATATACATACCGGGGATCAGGTGATAATCGAGGTACAGGCGCGCGTCCGGGTTTACCGTGGCGGCGGCGGTCAGAACATCCACCGAACCGCCGAATTTCAACAGCACGTCGCCCGGTTGGGTGACCCCGGCCCCCAGCGCGGACGCTATCATGTCCGCCGCCCCGCCAATAACCGGCGTGCCGGCCGCCAGACCGGTGAACCGAGCCGCCGCCGCGCTGAGCCGGCCCAGGATTTCATGGGAGGGTACCAGGCGCGGCACGGCGCGGCGCGGCAGGTGGGCCACGGCTATCTGTTCGTCGTCAAGGCGATGGGTGGCGATATTGATAAAACCCGCTTCCAGCGCCCAGTTTTGCTCAACCGCCTTTTCGCCGGTCAGCCGCCAATTGATAAAATCATAGGAGCCGAACACCGTGGCGATGCGCGCGTGGATCTGCGGTTCGTGCCGTTCGATCCAGCGGATCTTGGCCCCGACCAATTGCTGGTTGATGCCGTTGCCGCTGCGTTTGATAAACGCCGTTTCATCCTGCTCGGCGCGGATTTCGGCGACCTGCTGGCCGCAGCGGCCGTCGCTTTGCTGGATGCTCGGGCGCAAGACCTGCCCGCGGTCGTCAAGCAGCACCACGGCGGGCAGCATGCCGGTGACGCCGATACCGGCGATGGCATCGGCACTGACGCCGCTGCTGGCCAACAGCTCGCGGCAAATCTCGCCGACGTTGCGCCACCACTGTTCGGGATCTTCCTCGGTCCAGCCCGGCTGCGGCGAGGACAACCGCACGGGACGGGAGACGATGCCCAGCACCCGATCCGGCAATTGGATCAACATGCCGATAGTGGAAGTGGTTCCTATATCAATACCCAGCAAGCAGTTCATGCGTTCTCCCGTCAATCGCCGCGGCGGCGTTGGTTAGCGCAACCCTTCTACCACGTCCATGAAGCGTTTGACCCGATCGCCGTCAACCGCGTTCCAGGTATTGCCGTCAATTTTGAAATGCGTGCCGATAATCACGCCGCTGGCCAGGCTCAAGACGTCGCGCACGTTATCGATATTGGTGCCGGTATTGGCAAACACCGGTACGCCGGTCACCGCTTCGCACACCTTGCGCAGATGGGATTGGTCCGCCGCCTCCCCGGTAATCGGACCGGAGACCAGAATGGCGTCGGCCAGTGAAGAAAACACGGCGCTGCGCGCCCGCAGTTCTATCGGCCGGCTATCCAGCGAGTGGGCGAATTCGGCATTAATATTAAACAGCAGCTTCATATCGTCGCGGCCCAGGCTGTGCCGCAGGCGGGACGCGGCGGCGCAATCGGGCTGCCAGATGCCCATATCCGAGGCGAAGACGCCGGTAAAGATTTCCCGCACGAAGCTGGCGCCGGTGACGGCGCCGATGGCCACGCTGGCCTTGGGGTCCCATAGATAATTGACGCCGAACGGCACTTTCAGTACGGGCTTGACGGCCTGTACCACCGCCGACATGGCGGCCACGCCTTCCAATGCGGCGTTAAATACATACGGCCGGTCGTTTTCATTGCCGAACATAATGGCATCCACGCCGCCGGCCTGCAATTTTTCCACGTCGGCCAATACGTCGCCTATCAGCTTATCGATGCCGCCATCGGCATCGTAAAGCGGAGAACCCGGCAACGCGCCGATATGCGCCATGGCGATAACGGCTTTTTTCTTAGTACCTAAAAATTCAAAAATCATAGGACACTCCAGACGATGTAATTGGGAAGGCGTGCTTCACTTCCACCTATCAGCAGGCTTCGGGTAAAGGCGGGGCGATGACCACCTTGACTTTTGCCGCCTCCAGCGCCAGGGCGATGGCCGGCGGCGGCGAACTTTCGGTAATCAGCATGTCCACGCCCTGTAATGGGGCGATATTGACCAGGGACATGCGTTGGAATTTTGAGGAATCGCACAGCACCACCTTGAAACCCGAGCGGTTGAGATACAGCCGCTTCAGGTCGACATCCTCAAAAGAGTAATCATAAATACCGCTACAGGTGATGCCGGACACCCCCACAAAGGCGATATCGAACCACAACTGTTCAAACTGGGCGATGGCGGCGGGGCCGCCTACGGCCATTTCATCGCCGCGCATATGTCCGCCCGCCAGGTAGATTTCCGGCGCGCCGCTACTCATGCGGTGGGCAATGCGTACGCTATTGGTGAATATTTTCATCCGGTTGCGTTCAAGCAGCCTTTCCGCCACCAAAAACGTGGTGGTGCCCACGTCCAGCGCCACGGTGAGATAACCGCAGGCAATCTCCGCCGCGACCGCCGCGATGCGCGCCTTGGCTTCGCAGTTTTGTATCAGGCGCGTATCAAAGCTGGGTTCTTCGCGATCCATGGCCACCGGCGTGCTGTTTTCGGGCAATACCGCGCCGCCGTGGATACGCACCAGCTTGCCTTCCGATTCCAGCTCCACCAGGTCGCGGCGGATGGTCATATCCGACACGTCCAGTTCGGCGGCGATGCTGCTTACCGACACGGAACCCTGCTGCACCAGGGTTTCAATGATATATAACTGCCGATCCTGCGCCAGGAGCTTGATACGCTCAGGTTTTTGCTCATATGCCGGTAGCTCGTCTCGATTTGCATTCATGCCGATGTCCATTTTAGCCGTGATGTTCGAATTTATGCGGTATTCAAACATTTATTCAAACATAATACGGATTATTAAATTTATATCAAACAAATCGTAGATTGATTTGTTTTGATTTGTTTGTTTATTTGTTGTAGATAATAGTACATCACTTAAAGGAGCGCAAAATGACCAATGAGAATCCCAGCCCCTGTCAGTTTCCCGGCCTGGCGGGACAGTCCGCCGTCGTCACCGGCGGCGCCACGGGCATCGGCCGGGCCATTGCCCGCGCGCTGATGGCCCAGGGCGTTCGCGTCGCCATCGGCGATATCAATGAAGTATTGGCTAAACGCACCGCGGAAGAACTGGGCGGCGATACTATCGGTTTTTATGTGGATGTCCGTTCCCGCCAGTCCGTGGCCGACGGATTCGCCCGGGTGAACGATGTCTTCGGCAGTTTTCAGATTTTGGCGGCCAACGCCGGGGTCTCAACCATGCAGCATGCGTTAAAACTCACCGATGAAGAGTGGGATTTTAATTTTGACGTCAACACCAGGGGAATTTTTCTTACCAACCAGATTGCCGCCCGCCAGTTCGTGGCCCAGGGGCAGGGCGTTATTGTCAATACCGCTTCGCTGGCGGCCAAGGTGGGCGCGCCGCTGCTGGCCCATTACTCCGCCAGTAAGTTCGCCGTGCTGGGCTGGACTCAGGCCCTGGCGCGCGAATTGGCGGGCAAGGGCATCCGGGTCAATGCCGTATGTCCCGGGTTCGTCAAAACCGGCATGCAGTCCCGCGAGATAGAATGGGAAGCCGAGTTGCGCTCCATCACGTCCGAGCAGGTGATTGATGATTATATCCGTCAAACGCCCCTGGGACGCCTGGAGACCCCGGAAGATGTGGCCGACGTGGTGGTGTTTTTGTGTTCCGACGCCGCCCGGTTTATGACCGGCCAGGGGATAAACGTGACCGGGGGCGTATATACTGGTTGAATATCAAACAAAAAGTAACATTATAAATAATTCCGAACAGCGATCCTCAGGAGCAGATGAGGTAGGTGATTTTTTTCAGCTTTCAGTATAAGCAACCGTTTGCCATTCTTTACCATGACAGTTTACCGTGACAGTTTACCGTGGCAGCGGAGGACATTTGCACCAGCATCGGGGGAAAAGCCTATGGCATCGATCGAATTGCAAAATGTTTCGAAAATCTATCAAAGTAATCAATACAGCGTGCGGGATGTTAATTTAACCATCCATGATGGCGAATTCGTGATATTTCTCGGCCCGTCCGGTTGCGGGAAATCCACCACGCTGCGCATGATTGCCGGTTTGGAAAGTATTACGTCCGGCGAATTGCGCATTAACGGGCAAAACGTTAACCGGGTGGCCCCCCGGGACCGCAATATCGCAGTGGTATTTCAAAGCTATGCCCTATACCCGCATATGACCGTGGCGGAAAATATGGCCTTCGGCCTTAAAATGCGCGGCACCCCTACCGATATTATCCGGCAAAAAGTTGCCGAAACCGCCGCTATGCTCGGGCTGGACCAGTTATTGCACCGCAAACCGGCCGCGCTCTCGGGCGGCCAGCGCCAGCGGGTAGCGCTGGGACGCGCAATTGTCCGCGAACCCCAGGCCTTTTTACTGGATGAACCGCTATCCAACCTGGACGCGCAGCTGCGCGCCGAAATGCGCACCGAATTAATAAAACTTCACCGCCGGCTGGGTAAAACTATGATTTATGTGACCCATGATCAGGTTGAAGCCATGACTATGGGCGATCGTATATGCATTATGCGTGATGGTTATTTGGTGCAAAGCGGCAAGCCGCTGGAGGTTTATGCCAATCCGGCCAATATTTTCGTGGCGCGTTTTCTTTCCTCGCCGCCGATCAATTTACTCCCCTGCGTGGTGCGCGCCTGGGCCAACGGCGTATCATTGATGCTCACCGAGAGGTGCCGTATCCGGGTGTCGGATTATGCCCAGGCGGATTACCGCCGCTATGACGGCCAAACGGTGACCCTGGGTATCCGCCCGGAAGATTTTCACGCCCGCCAGCTCGATCCGAATTGGCAGCCTTTGCAATTTAAAGTGACCGCCGTGGAAGCGCTGGGGGCGGAAAATATCGTCACCGGCACCATTGACGATGTCCGGTTTGTCGTACGCCTCGACCGGCACACCTTGCCGGCGCCGGGCGATACCATTACTTTGTATATGGACCCCGATTCGCTGCATTTATTTGATAGCCATACCGGCGACGTTTTGCCGCGCCGGGCTTCGCCGCCGCTCGCCAGCTAATTACCGGGGGTCAGGGTCATGCTACGCAAAATCGCACTGCATGTTGGACTGATTATCGCTTGTATCGTTGTGATCTTGCCGCCGCTTTGGGCGCTGCGCACCAGCCTGGTGCCCGAATCCATGGCTTATAGCACCGATATTTTCCCCGCCTGGTCATGGGAGAATTATCGCGGACTTATCAGCAATAATAATTTTTTGACCCATTATGGCAACAGCCTGATTGTCTCGTTTGGTTCGGTTGCCCTGGCGATGCCGTTCGCCGCGGCCACCGGTTATGCGTTCGCCCGTTTCAAAACCGGCGGGCCGGCGGCGCGCTTTATTATGCTGGCGACGCAAATGCTGCCGGCGGTGGCGCTGGTGTTACCGGCCTTCGCGTTATTGCGCACCTTGGGCATGACTAACTCCCTGGTGGGTTTAACATTGGTGTACGCCGCGCTGAACCTCCCGTTTCTCACCTGGATTTTAATGGGGTTTTTTGAAGGTATCCCGGTCGATCTGGAATGGGCGGCCATGACCGACGGCGCCACGGCCTGGGGCGCTTTTCGCCATATCGTTCTGCCGGTTTCCCTGCCGGGTCTCGCCGCCGCCGCGGTGCTGGGTTTTATTCTTTCCTGGAACGAGTTTTTATTCGCCTTGGTCCTTAGCGGGCCGCAAACCGCCACTATTCCGGTGGCGTTGGCCGCGCTGCAAACCTCCAATGGCGTACAGATAGGTAAAGTCTCGGCCGGCGTGGTATTGGCCATTTTACCGTTGATTATCGCTTCACATTTTATCCAGCGTTATATAGTCAAAGGACTGACTTTCGGCAGCGTTAAGTAGTGGTGCCAGCGTATTTTTTCACTCGAAAAAACGTCTATCCAGACGAAACAGGAGACAGCCATGTTGCTAAAGAAAAAATTATTATGCTTATCAGGTTTGGTCATATTATCCGCCGCCATGGGGGCGCAAGCCAAAGAAGTGGTATTGCGCGCATTAATGGAAGATGTCCCGGAAACCCACATTATCGAACAAATGCTGCCGCAATTTGAAAAAGAAAGCGGAATAAAGGTTGAGTTTGAAAAAATCGGTTATGGCGATATGCATGATAAGCTGGTCTCCCAGCTGATTGCGCCGCAAAGTTATTACAATCTGCTGGAAGTGGATTTCCTGTGGGCCGGCGAGTTTCCCGCCGCTAATTGGCTGACCGATCTCACGCCAATGGTGAAACAGTCAAAATTCGATACGCCGGCGTTTATACCTTCCACCGTTTCCTTACTTAATCACGATAAAGAAAAATTATATATCCTGCCTATGTATAACTATTCCATGGGCCTGATTTACCGCACGGATATATTGGCGGATAAAACATTACAGAAACAATATCAAGCCGACGTAAATAAACCCCTGGCCCTGCCGCAGACGTTGGCGGATTACGTGACGCTGGCCAAATATATTAAACAAAAGCAGGGCATTGCCGGTGCGGCCATGCAAGGACAGCGGGGCGACCCCAATAGCATGGAGTTCTCTAATTATCTGTTTGCCGCCGGCGGCGACTATCTGGACGAGAATAATAAAGTGGTGCTAAACAGCCCGGCGGGTAAGCAGGCCCTGACATTATATGTCGATGCCATCAAGAATGCCGCCCAGGCCGGGGCGCTATCCGCTACGCTCGACGATACCATGCGCCTGATGTGCAGCGGTAAAGCCTTTAGCATGATTACCTATTGGTGGATGCTGCCGCAGCTGGATAACGAGAAAGCATGCCCGGCGGTGGCTGGTAAGCTGGCGCTGGCCACGATGCCCGGCGGCCATGGTGAAAGCGGCGGCTGGGGCTGGGGTATTCCCAGTAACGTTTCGCCGGAGGAAAAACAGGCCGCCTGGATCTTTATCCAATGGGTGCAAAGTAAAAAAGTCGAAACCCAGCGGGCGCTTGAGGGGCATGCGCCGGTGCGCGCCGATGTGTATCAGGACCCTGAAGTTCTGGCTAAATTCCCCTACTACCAGACCGCGCAGCAGGTAGTGGCCAGCGGCAAATCCTTCCCGATCTTTACATATTCCGCCCAGTATGAGGATGTGCTCGGCACCCAGCTTTCCCAGGTGGCCGGCGGCAACGGGAGTATCGACGGCGCCCTGGCGGAATCGGCCACGCAGCTTGAAAAGCTGATGAAAAAGTGATCGACGATGCTGACTAAAACTTCCGCAACCCCTTTGCGGCAACTTAAACCCGGCGTCGCCGGGTTTGATCGGTTTCGTTTAACCGGCTGGGCGTTCGCCTCGCCGGGCTTACTGGCGCTGGCCATCGTGCTGGGTTTCCCGGTGATTTACGCGGTGGTGCTGGCGTTCTCCTCATTTACCCTGATGCGGCCGGCGCTGGCGCCATTCGCCGGCATCGATAACTTTGTCGCCGTACTGAGCGACGGGGCATTCTGGTCGGCCGCCTGGCTGACCATTAAATATTCCCTGATCACCGTCGCCGGGGAATTCGTGGTGGGGCTGGGGATCGCCCTGATGCTTAACCGGGTGGTCAGGACCCGGCCGCTCTATTTCGCGTTATTGACTATCCCGATGGCCATGTCGCCGGTCTGCGTGGGACTTATCTGGCGCATGCTGCTGCAACCTAATCTCGGCATCATCAATCACCTGCTGGAATCCTGGGGCTGGCCGCGGGTGGACTGGCTGGGGAATCCCACCCTGGCGTTCTGGACCATGGCGTTTATCGATGTCTGGCAGCAAATGTCTTTTGTGATATTGATTCTGGCGGCCGGCCTGGCCGCGCTGCCCCGCGACCCCTATGAAGCCGCGGAAATGGACGGGGCGGGACGCCTGCAGCAATTTTGGTATATTACCCTGCCGATGCTGCGGCCGGTGGCGGCCATTGCCGTGGTTATCCAGCTTATCAATGAACTGCGTACCTATGATTTACCGTATGTCCTGACCCGCGGCGGTCCCGGCACCGCCACCGAAGTGCTGAGCTTTTTTGCTTACCGCCGGGCTTTTCTCGGGCTATCGATCAATGAGGGATCGGCGGCCGCCCTGGCGCTATTGCTGATTGTGCTGGCCATGACGGTGGTATTTTTCGCCATGCTGGAACGGCGCCGCTAGGCCGCGTTTCGCGCTGGTTATTGCCCGATATCCCGCAGTTTTTTACCCGACATCAGGTTGTGCTCGATTTTTTCCAGCGTCATGTTTTTGGTTTCCGGCACCAGGATAAAAGTGATCGCCACAAAAGCAATATTCAACGCACTGTATAACCAGAAGGTGGCGGCGGCGCCGATATGGTTCATTAAGGTCAGGAAGGTGGCGCCGATAATCATATTGGCCACCCAGTTGGTGGTGGTGGAGCAGGTGATGCCGAAGTCGCGGCTTTTCAGCGGCTGGATTTCCGAGCATAAAATCCAGACCACCGGCGCGGCGCTCATGGCGTAGCCGGCAATACACATCATGGTCATCCCCAGCGATAAATATGAAATCCCGGCGGAATGGTTGCCGCTATCGATGAGTTGCAGGCAAATCCCCAGCATCAACGTGCCGATGGCGATAACGCTAAAACCGATTTTCAGCGCGGGTTTCCGCCCGGCCTTATCCACCATGCCGATGGCGATAAAGGTGGCCAGCACAAAGGTCAGGCCCACGATCACCGTGGCCATCATTTGTTGATGGGTGGTGGTGAACCCCGCCAGGCTGAAGATTTTCGGCGCGTAATACATAATGATGTTCATCCCGGTAAACTGCTGCATGGCCTGTAATAACATGCCCAGGTACACCGCGCGGCGCACATTGCTATTGGTTTTGAATAATCCCCAGCCGTTTTGCTTTAATTTCAGGCTTTCACGGATATCGTTCAGCTCCTGCCGCGCCTTTTCCGAGGTATCGCGCAACATGCGCAGCACCTGTCCCGCTTCGATATGCCGTCCTTTGGATGCCAGCCAGCGCGGGCTGTTGGGCAGGAAGAATACCGCCGCCAGCAGGATAATCGCCGGTATGCACAGCACGCCGAGCATGCCGCGCCAGTTGCCGCTGTAGCTAAAAGCGGTATCGGATAAAAACGCCAGCAGGATGCCCAGGGTCACCATTAATTGATACATGGCGATCAGTTTGCCGCGCATGGATTCGCTGGCCATTTCCGACAGATAGAGCGGCGCGGTGTAGGAGGCGATGCCGATGGCAAATCCCAGCAATACCCGGCACAGCAATAATATTTCCGGCGACTGGGCCATGGCCGATCCCAGCGAACCGAAGATAAACAGCACCGCGCCGATCATCAGGCTATATTTACGTCCCAGGCGGGAAGAGAACCAGCCGTTGGCCAGCGCGCCCAGGGCGGCGCCGAGCATCATGCTGCTGACGATCCATTCCTGGAGCCGGCTGCTCAGGGAAAAATGTTCGGTAATCAAGGGGAGCGCCCCGGCGATCACGCCGATATCCAACCCGAACAGCAAACCCGCCATGGCGGCGGCAAAAGAAATAAAAGCATTCATAAAACGCGCATTACCGGCGGGGCCGGTTGCGGCGACGGAAAGTTTATATTCACCAGACAGTGACATGGTCGTCTCCAAACTGCTTGTTCATTGGCGATGTGCCGAATACGTCCCTACCATGGAACACATTGCTGGCTACCGTGAGACCCGGCCGGCTAAAGATATACACATTCCTGCTACTAAAACGGGTTTTGTGATACATGTATCACATTATTCAGCTATTTTATCCCTACTAAAGGGACGTTGCGGCTGTATGGACGGTTGCCCTGTACTATCGAGGTTATTCCATCCGGTAGTCATGCGGTTGATAATCGGCCGCGCCGCGATGAGGTAGAATATGGCCTGCCGGGCAAGCTTTAAATGCCCCGGCCGAAGTGCTAGAGTGAATTAAATTGCAGGTATCCCCGTCAGCGGGCTGATTCAAAATCCGCGATTTTCCACATAAAAACATGGCGGTAGAGCAGTATGGACTTTAAAGACTATTATGCCGCATTGGGTGTCGATCCCTCTGCCGATGTGAAAACGATTAAAACCGCTTATCGGCGCCTGGCGCGCAAATACCATCCCGACGTCAGCACCGAATCCAATGCCGAAAGCAAATTCAAAGAGATCGCCGAGGCCTACGAGGTGCTCAAGGATAGCGCGCGCCGGGCGGAATATGACGATCTGCGCAAATACGGCCAGGGCGGGCGCTTCGAAGCGCCGCCCGGCTGGCAGCCGAGCGGACGCGCCGGCGCCGAAGCCTCCGGCGGTTTCCAGCAGCGCGATTATTCCGATTTTTTTGAATCGGTGTTCGGCGGCCAGTCCTCGGGAGGTCAGCGCGCACGGGCCGCTAGGCGCGGTCAAGACGTGGAAATCGAGGTGCCGATTTTCCTGGAGGAAACCCTTGAGGAGCACCAGCGCACCATCAGCTACCAGCTTCCCGGCGCCGTCGAGCGCGGCCGCCAGGGGCCGCCGGTCAGCAAAACGCTGAAGGTAAAAGTGCCGGCCGGGGTCAGCGACGGCGATCGCATTCGCGTCAAAGGGCAGGGCCCGGCGGGCAGCGGCGGCGGCGCCAATGGCGACCTGTATCTGGTCATTCGCATCGCGCCCCATCCGCTGTTCGATCTCGACGGCAACAACCTGCTGGTGACCTTGCCGCTGGCGCCGTGGGAGGCAGCGCTGGGCGCCAAAGTCACCGTGCCGACGCTTACCGGCAAGATTACCCTCACCGTCCCGCCTAATAGCCAGACCGGCCAGCAGTTGCGCATTAAAGGCAAGGGGTTGGTGAATAAGCAGGGCAGCGGCGATTTATATGCCCTTATCAAAGTGGTGATGCCGCAGCAGGCTGACGAACCGGCCCGCGAGCTGTGGGCGCAACTCGCCACGCATTGTGCATTTAATCCTCGTGCGGAATGGGAGTAATGGGTCATGACCGAAGTCAGGGTTACTCTGGAAATCACCGAAATTTGCCAGTCGGCCGCTATTTCCCGGGATGAGCTGTTTGAAGTCGTCGCGCTGGGCATCATCGCCCCGCGCGATAAGTCATCGGACGATTGGCGCTTCGAGCCCGCGGCGCTGTACGATTTGCAACGGGCGCAGCGCCTGCGGCAGGATCTGGAGATAGATTGGGCGGGCGTCGCCCTGGCGGTCAGCCTGCTTGATGAAATCAGGCGGCTTAAAACGGAAAATCGCCAACTGCTCCAGCGGCTGGATCGTTTTATCCTCAAATAGCGGGCGGGTTGCCCATCTTTTGCCAGGCGTCGATTACCCGCCGTCGATGCCGTTTTGCCCGCCGCAGCGTTTTCGCCATCGTCTCGGCCCGGCCATGCCCCGCGCATTGGCCGGTCTGCATATCCTCTTCCTCTTCCGTTGCAATGAACGTGTTAAGCAAGCCGGTGTCATATCTGCGGCTGGCCGGCATTTTGGCCCACGGCGCCGCGCGCCAAACCGCATTTTAACGTACGGAGAGGGTGAATGAGAGCCTTAGTGATATGCCGGGATAATATCGGGGATACGCTGCTGACGACGCCGCTGATTCACGCATTGGCCACCCAGGGCCACTATCGGGTGGACGTCGTCGCCAACAGCTATAACGCCGCGGTGCTCGCGCTGAATCCGGATGTCGCCACGGTATTTATTTATAAAAAAATTCACCACCGCGCCGCGGGGGAATCCCGGCTGGCCGTGATTGCGCAGCGGCTGAAGGTTATGTGGCGCATCAGGCGCACGGACTATGACGTGGCCGTGATCGCCAAAAGCCGCTGGGATCGGCGGGTGTTGAAATGGGGCACGCTATCGGGCGCGCGCAGGATTCTGGCCCTCGGCGACCAATCCCATCCGGCGATCACCGATTTGGTGACCCCTCCCGCCGGCGGGGAGCATTTGGTCAGCCGTTTTCACCGCATGCTGGCCCGGCTGGGCATCCACGGCGCCGCCGGCCCGTTAGTGTTGAATGCCGCGCCGGCGCAGGCCCTCGCCCTGTCCCGGCGTTACGGCATCGATGACCGGCTGCCCGCTATCGGCCTGCAAATCAGCGCCCGCCGGGTATTGCAGCGCTGGCCCGAGGCCGATTTCGTAGCCCTGGCGCGCACGATCGCGGCCGCGGGTCCTTGCCAGATTATCCTGCTGTGGTCGCCCGGAACCGCGGACAATCCAGCCCATCCCGGCGATGATGAGCTGGCCGCCAGGATCATCGCCGCCTGTGATTTACCCAACCTGATACCCATCGCGACCCAATCGCTGGATGAACTGATCGCGGCCATGCAGCTTTGCGATCGCGTGGTGACCAGCGATGGTGGGGCCATGCATATCGCGGCAGGATTGGGAAAAGGAATAGTCGCGCTGTTCGGTGACAGCGATCCCGTGTGCTGGTCGCCATGGCAGGTGGAGCATCGGATATTGCATGCGGCGGATAATAACGTGGCGTCAATTACGCCGACGCAGGTATATAAGGCATTGCTCCAGCTGGCGCCCGGTCTGACGCGGCGGGGTTAATCCGGCTGCGGCCAGCGACCGGCGGCGCCGGCGGTAATCAGCATGCCGACGGTCAGCGGCCTGGGCGCCGCGCCCGCGACGCCCAGGCCGGTAAACCACCCCCACTGCCTGACGATTTTTAACGATAGCTGGCTGGGCGGCTCGGGAAAATAGGCCAAATGGTCGTAGCCGCCGGCGTCCACCTGAAACAGCAAAAAGAAGTCATTCATCAGATAGTCGAATTCGTCCCAGGGCATATGCAGATCGTCACGCAGGGAAAATGTCAGTGAGAGCGGCGTTCGCCGTCCCCAGATATCCGGGTGGCGACAGGGCGAAATAAAATCAAACACCCGCTGTTGCAGATCGTGACGCCGCTGCGGGTCGTGGTGCGGCGCGGATCTCATGGCAACCATCATACGGCGCGCCTCAGAAGCGTTTGGCCCTGGCGCAACCCGTCGCGCACCGCGCCGAATACTTCATCCGGGGTAATGGCCGCCATGGGCAGCGGGCTGCGCGCCAACTCCGGCGACAGGCTGGCGAGGGGTTTATAAAATACGTGGTGCAGATGTTGGTCCTGGTAAGGGCCGGTATATAACGGATTGGCGGTCACGAACAGGCTCACCGTCCTGACCTGCTGTGCGATGGCCAGATGCAGCGGCCCGGTATCGCCGGTAACCAGTATATCGAAGGTCATTATCGCCGCGGCCAGCTGTTTGAGCGTGGTCTGGCCGACCAGGGACACCACCCGGCGCTGGTGCGGTGCGGATACCTGCGCCATAAATTCGTCAACCAGGCGCTGCTCGTTTTTGCCGCCGATCAGCACTACCTCGATCGCCGGCTCGGCGAGCATCAGTTTACCGCATAACGCGGCAAAATTTTCCAGCGGCCAGCGCCTGCAATCCCGGGAGGCGCCCATTTGAAAACCGATACGAATTTTGGACGCATCTCTTGGTCCCGGTACGATGGTCACCGGAATTTGCATCCGCTTTTGCGTGTCATCACAGCCTAATGACTTTAATAATTCAAGCTTGCGCTGGACGGTATGCCCTTCAAAAGCGGACGAATAGGCGGTGAGCCAAGCGTCAAGGGCTACGCTTTCTTTACCATAATGGTCGCGATAAATATAGCGGCAATCCGCCAGGACGGCGCTCAGGATATCATAAGGGAAATAGGAGTGAAGAATTACCGCCATTTGCGGACGCAGGCGCCTTAACTTAAAAATAAAATATACAATATTATTAAACTTATTGTTCCAATACAAAATGTCATCAAATAACGCGCTGTCATGTACCAGGTCCCGGTTCTTCGGGCTGGAGACCAATATCAGGCGCGCCTTGGGGAACCGCGCTTTCAGCGCAATGATGGCGGGAGTATTAAGTATCAGATCGCCCAGGGCGGTGGTGGAATAGATGGCAATGCAATTAATAGCGTCCTTATTAAAATCATCCCCTCTGCCTTTGGCATAACCGCTAAAAAATGCATACCAGGTGAGAATTTTATTGATGATATTGATTTTATTTTTTTTCATAAGCGTTTTTTCCCAAGTGATAACCAGAATATTACCATGTCGGTATAAATAAATATGCGAATTTATCGGCAGGTTACCGTTAATTTCGTAAGAAGCCGTTTCGGTTAAAATGCTAACTATACTTAATAAAACTTAACTATTTGCACGCGATATTTATTCAATTAATTATTGAACTTTTTATATAAACAGCAATAACAGATAAAGGTTAAATATATGTTGATTATTTGTCGGGTATTTTCTGTTATTGGCGGGTTCTGAACGAGTATATTGGCATAAAGAACGCTGCGGTAGGGAAAAATACCCTCGCTTAGCATTATTTTGCTCCTCGGCGACCCCTCGTTGATCTCCATGCACAGATGCCACTGCGTCACACCTGCGCGGTCAGCGCGCAACCGGGTTGACGCATATGACCCCGGGGTTAACAAAAAGTGTGATATAACCCCATTTTTTGGAGGTGCATCACACTTTTTATGTGATCTATCTCTAATTTCTTGCCTTTTGGGGCTGCTGGCAGGACTATCCCCATCGGTAACGTTACCGGTAACATTTTTTATGCGCTGGTTGGGAATACCCGCTTACGGTGGAATATGATTGCCGCCCCCTTGGGGGAAGATGGTGCATAAAGTTTTATTATAACGGGAGTGATTAGTGAATAAATTGAGATTGAATGCACCATTGGAGGGGATGTCGCTTAATATCATCATGAGCGTAGCCTCGGTTGCCTTGCGCCGTGCCGTGGACGGGCAATTATGAGTACGCTGACATTGATTATTACCGCCATCGGCTCGGTGCTTATTTTACTGTTTCTGGTGATGAAAGCGCGGATGCACGCTTTTGTCGCGCTGCTGCTGGTTTCCGTCGGTACCGGCATTTTTTCGGGCATGCCATTGGAAAAAATCGCCGATACCATGCAGGCGGGCATGGGCGGCACCCTGGGTTTCCTGGCTATCGTGGTGGCATTGGGCTCAATGTTTGGCAAGGTGCTGCACGAGACGGGCGCCCTGGACCAGATCGCCACTAAAATGGTGCGATGTTTTGGCGAAAGCCGCGCCTATCTGGCGCTGGGTATCGTAGGATTGATCTGCGCTTTGCCGCTGTTTTTCGAGGTGGCGGTTATGCTATTGATCGGCGTGGTCTTCGCCGTGGCCCGCCGTACCGACGGCAACCTGGTTAAACTGCTGATACCGCTATTCGCGGGCGTTGCCGCGGCGGCGGCTTTTCTGTTGCCGGGACCGACCCCGATGCTGCTGGCCTCCCAGATGCATGCGGACTTTGGTTGGATGATTGCCATCGGCCTGATGGCCGCCATCCCCAGCATGCTGCTGGCGGGTCCGGTTTACGGCAGTTTTATCAGTAAATATGTCACTATCCCGATGCCGCAGGATATCGCCGAACCCGATCTGAAAACCGGCAATCTGCCCTCGTTTGGTTTTAGCGTATCGCTGGTGTTATTCCCGCTGATCCTGGTGGGATTAAAAACCATTGGCGTGCGTTTTGTGGAGCAGGGCGGCGCGCTGTATCGCTGGATGGAGTTGGTGGGACATCCGTTTATCGCCATTTTGCTGGCCTGCCTGGTGGCGATTTATGGCCTGGCCTACCGCCAGGGCATGAGCAAAGATAAGGTGATGGATATCTGTTCGGCGGCGCTGCAACCGGCGGGTATCATCCTGCTGGTCACCGGCGCCGGCGGGGTGTTCAAACAGGTCCTGGTGGACTCGGGCGTTGGCCCGGCGCTGGGCAATGCCCTGATTAGCACCGGCCTGCCCATCGCCGTGGCGTGTTTTGTGCTGGCCGCCGCCATCCGCATTATCCAGGGGTCCGCTACCGTTGCCTGCCTGACCACCGTGGGGCTGATTATGCCCGTGGTCGCCCCGCTGGGTTTTAGCGGTGCGCAGATGGCCGCGCTATCGGTATGTATTGGCGGCGGTTCGATTGTGTGCAGCCACGTTAACGATGCCGGTTTCTGGCTGTTTGGTAAACTTACCGGCGCCACGGAGCTGCAAACCCTGAAGACCTGGACGGTAATGGAAACCATTCTGGGCACCACCGGCGCGGTGGTGGGCATGATTGTTTTTACCGTCTTGTAGCGATCACTGCCGCGATGGGATGCGGCCGATGGACTATCGGGGCGGTGTTCAATCCACAACCGATTTGAGGCGCCGGCAGAACGTCTGCTGGCGCCCGTCGTGCAGGTTAGAAGCGGTAACCGACGCCGGCGTTGAAGCCGTTAATGGGCATGCGCTTGTGGTTGTCATCAAATTTGAGGGTCGATCCTTCATAACCCAAATCAATGGTGACGCTGTTAATCGGGTTGATCTGGATGCCGGCACCGTACATCAGGGTGCCGTTACTGCTTAAATCTCGCTGGTGTTTCTGTTTTTTATCCCCATAAAAAGAATATATCGTAGAGTTACCTCTAAATTTATTGACGTTTATGCCCGCCAGTCCATAGAGGCTGAGAAAATCGTTAAAGCGATAGGCGGGGCCAGCGGATAGCGAAAAGTTTCGGTCTCGATTATGCCATTTTTCGAATGGACGATTGCCGCCCGGATAATTTTTTCTGCCATCAACGTTTTTTCCCATATAGGTCATCGATGTGATAAAACTTACCGGACTGTCCCACTCGTAGCGGTATTTGGCGTTGATCCCTTTTAACCACACGTCGTCAACCTTGCTTTGCGCATAGCCCAGCGTAACGGTATGATCGCTGGCAGACGCATTCAGACTCATTCCCAGGGTAGCGCAGGCTACTAGCGATAATAATAACTTTCTCATTTTTTCATCCTTCATTATTATACATATAGAATTGATGGTCTATAAAACATAATGCTTGTATCAACCCGTCGTATCCTAACGCATGTATTAGAACGGAAGTTAAACCAAGTATTGAAAATAACGTGGATAACAACTTTTTTGCGATGAAATTCTCAAAAAAATGAACTTTATAAAAATAAATAAACTGTTTTTTTAAAACTTAATGATACTGGTTGTTTTAAATTAAAATATTATTTGCCGGATTTAATAAACCATGTAATAGAGTACAGGTAATTCTATTGTATGAGATTTTAATGGTCGCCAAAATGGGAACCCGGGGGAATTATGAACCGCTATTTTTTTTACGGTGTTCTACCTTGTTGTTCATTCTTTTATTAGAGCGGCGCGTGGATTCCTGCCAGAACCGATGGTGGTGCTCGCTGTCCCACATGCGTTGGCAACCAGGATTGCTGGGCGTAAGGCACGGGTTAACATTTTGCGGCCGTTGTGCTGTAGGCAAGTTTGGGGGCGCAGGCATGGGGCCATCGCTATGTTTTAATTCAGCGGGATGCTGGTTATACCAAGATCCGCAGATCTCCGCGGCGGACAAAATCTGGCTGTATGCAAATAATGATATGGCGGCAAGTTTTTCCAGGTTCATGATGAAGTCGACTCGCGGCTTGATATTTTCCTGAATGGAACCTACCATCCGGCGTTTAAACCATCAGGCAACAGGGGAATCGATTTGCCGGCATGGGGTCAGGCACCGGGCGTGATATGGGCGATAAATAATCAAAACCCCCCTCGACAGTAGGGGCGGGATTTTTTATAATAGCCGTTAATTATATTCGATCACCGTGATTAAAGGTCAGAGAGGATGTCATGAGCATTGAACAAACCGCATGTCTGAAGAAAGGCCGTGGGCGTCCCAAGCAGTTTGACCGCGACATCGCTTTGGACAAAGCGCTGGAAATGTTTTGGCGTCACGGCTATGAAGCCACCTCGATGGCCGACCTGGTGGATGCCACCGGCGCCAAGGCGCCGACGCTTTACGCCGAGTTCGGTAATAAAGAAGGCTTGTTCCGCGCCGCGGTCGAACGCTACGTCACCAAATTCGCCGAAAAGGGCAAAGCGCTGCTCACCCGTCCCGGCAGCACCGTAAGCGAAGCGATTGAACGCTTTTTACGCGCGGCGGCGGTCATGTTTACCGATAAAACCCTGCCGTCGGGCTGTTTTATTATCTGCACCTCAGCGGCCCTGTCCGCTTCTTCCGAGGATGTGGCGCAGCTCCTGCGCACCCGCCATCATTTACAGGAAAATACGCTGCGCGAATTTTTGTCGGTCCGGCAGGCCAACGGCGAACTGCCGGCGCAGACCAATACCGCGGTGCTGGCGAAATATCTGGCCTGCACCCTGCAAGGCATGTCAGTTCAGGCCCGTGACGGCGCGACCCATGAGGATTTGGACTCGATTGTGTCCACCCTGATGGCGGTATGGCCGCAATTGTTGCGTATCGGGGCCGACCACCGGCTGACCGCCGCCGTCGAAGCCTGATACCCGGTCGCCGTCTGCGCCGGCGGCGACATCGCGCAATTACACCGCCATCAGCGGCTGTGCCAGCGCCAGCATCTCCTGCCTGGCGCCGTGACCAATCAGCATAAAATCATGGCCGTGCGCCGACCAATACACTACGTTCATGCCGCGGCGCACTTCGGTTTGCGCCTCCGGCGCCTCTCTGCCGCCGTTATGGGATTGGGTGATGCAGAACGCCAGCGGGCGCCCCTGGGCGTCCAGGTAGGCAATCTGGGCTATCGGCTGCCGATCGTAACTCAATAACCGGGCGTATTTCAGTTCGGCGCCCGGCAGATTGATCCGCTGGCGATTGAGTTCCAGCCCCAGCCTGGCGCCGATATTTTGCAGTTGCCGCTGCTGCCATTCCGGCGCGTCGGGCATATCGGCAAAGGTTTCCCCGGTATAGAGCGACATATACTGCGCCACCAGGTCGCGCCAGCTGCCCTCAGACGCCTCGCGTCCGGGCAGGCCAAGGGACAGCCGTCCGCCGACGGCGCCCACCGCCAGGCAGGCTATCGCCGCCGCGATAAGATTGCGCCGGCTGACGCCGCGCTCCGGGGCGGAGTGGGCCGGCGCGGCGGCGGCCAGGTTATCCAGCCGCTGCTGTAACCGCGCCACCGGCGCCTGCGCCAGCATGCCGGCAAAGGCTGCGTCAAACGGCAGGCTGGCGCGATCCAAATGGGCCAACCGTCCGGCCAGGCCCGGGTCATCGCCAAGCAGTTGCTCCACCTGGCCGCGCTGTTCGCCGCTCAGTTCATTATCCAGATAAGCCACCAATATTTCATCGGAGAGAGGTGGGATCAGGCGTTGCTGCGTCATAAAGTATCCCCCTCCCGCAGGGGCCGGGCTGACGAAATGGCGGCATCTTTCGCCAGCGTTAGCCTGGCGGTGGCCAACCGGCTCATGATGGTGCCAATCGGCACGGATAACGTCTGCGCCGCCTCCTGATAGGTAAATCCTTCCACATAAACCAGAAAAACCGCGTTACGCTGTGCTTCCGGCAGCCGGTTGACCCGCCCTATAATTTGATTGGCCCAAATAGCGTCAGCCGCGTCGCTA
This sequence comes from Enterobacterales bacterium, assembly GCA_015654925.1. Classification (GTDB taxonomy): domain Bacteria; phylum Pseudomonadota; class Gammaproteobacteria; order Enterobacterales; family Enterobacteriaceae; genus Acerihabitans. The sequence goes on from JAATFX010000085.1 coordinate 72,654, forward strand.
TCGATTTCCGGCATGACATCATCGATGGCGACAAAACCCTGGCCCTGGCGAATCATCCTGGAGCGGACTTCGTTAACCCAGATCGAGTGCAAAATAGTAAACAGCCAGCGATCCAGGGTGGTACCCGCGGCAAACTGCCCGGCGCGCTCCAGCGCCCGCACGCACGTGGCCTGTACCAAATCATCGGCAACGTCGGGTTTACGGGACAAAACCATTCCGTATCGCCAGAGGCGGGCCAGATAGTCCCCCAGTTCATTCCGGATATCCTGTGTTTCGATGATCGCGGTCTCCCACCCTGATTCACTACTTTGCCAGACGCTAACAATACCTCTTTCTTGATAAACACTGCTAATAAAGCGACATTGATCGCCAGACGCCGCATATTAAGCTGTCCCTACTCGCACATTCGCCGGGGTGCTTCAGGATTCCGGATGCCCCGCGATAGCGTTGGCAAGATCGCGATATTCTTCACAACCGGTGCCGCACAGGGTTTTTATCGTGGCGAGCTGGGCTTTGGCCAGATCGGGCCGCCCTTTGATCATCCAGGCTTCGCCCAAATACTCCCGGACTTGGGCATACTTCGGATCGAGGGCGATGGATTTCCGATAATAACCGATGCCTTCGTCGGTACGTCCCAGCTTACGGGTGGCATAACCGCGATAGTTCCACGCCTGGGCGGTATCGGGTTGCTTAAGGGTATTCAACATGTCCAGCGCTTCGTCATAACGCCCGGCTTTGGCCAGGGAATAGGCATAGCGGGTGCGATCGCCGTCGGAGATCATACTGCCTTTATCCACCATGCAGCTTTTGGTGCGGGAATCGTAAATCTGCCCTTTGGGACAGGTCGGGGTGGTGGACGAATCATCTCCCATGGCATGGGTTACTCCCGATAACAGCATCAGAGAACCTCCCAGCAGTAACAGCGCGCGTTTTTTTAACACTGCGGCAGCATCATAATTGAACATGGCATTCACTCCGGTGGTGACAGGTAAGGGGATCTTATCGGGTCGGCGGCATCATGCGTTTGAGGGTATCGTCACGCAATATATAGTGATGAAACAGCGCGGCGCAGGCATGCAGGCCGGCCAGGATGATAATGGTCCAGGCGGTGTAAAAATGCAGCATGCCGAAGGTGCGGCGCAGCAGCGGATCGACGCTGAAAATATCCGGCACGGGGAATAGGCCGAAAAACATAAAGGGTTCGCCCTGCGCCCAGCGAAACAGAAATCCAAGCGTGACCTGCATGATTAGCAGCAGATATAAGGCCCAATGAGCGAGCTTGGCGATAATATGCATAAAGGTTGACGCGTCGGCTGGGGGCAATTTGCGCCCGGCGGTCGCGCGCCAGATAAGACGAATGATAATAATGGCCGCCAGGGTAATGCCAAAAGAGATATGTAATGACTGTAAGCCCTTGCGCAGGGGCGTTCCCCGTTCGAGCTGCTCCCATATTTGGGAACTGGCAAACAGAAAAATGACAATCAGCGCCGTCGCCCAATGCAACAGTATGGTCAGTTTGTCATAGCGCCGGGATAAAGGATGTTCTGAAGTTAACGCATTGGCTGGCATGGTCGTACCCTGTATTCATGGTTGTAATATGGGGTAAACACATAACCGGATCGGTTTATTCGGTATATTTGCAAAAAATATTTTGCATCAGGAAGACCGCAGGGAGAATCGTTGACGGCAGCGCCGCCGGCGTGGGTCCGGCCATCGGCTCAGGAACATGAACGGCAGGCCATCAGGCCTGCCGTTCATCTGTGCATCCATGGCGAATGCAGGGTTTAGCCGCGGTTGCCCTGATAAACCGCCAGGTTGGTATAGGCCGCGCCCAGCAATGGAATATCCAGGCCGGCCCGCTGGCCGATCGCCACCAAATCTCCCAGCACCTGCTCGGCCTCCACCTGATAGCCCTGCATCAAATCCCGATACATGGAGGAGGTCTGCGACGAATCTTTGGTGGTCAGCAAGGCGGTGGTATCGGCGATATATTGCTCGTTGCGGATATAACCCGCGGAAACGATCGTCGCCAGGATTTCACCGATCACTCCGCGGGCGAACCGATCGCCGCCGGGCGCCGACGCGACCTGCCCGATGTTGCCGCGCATCAGACAGGTTATGGCGCCCAGGCTTGCCAGCAACAGCCATTTTTCCCACATATCGTTGATAATCGATGTGGATAGCCTGGCGTCGAAGCCCGCGCTGCTAAACAGACGATCGAGCGCCTGAATACGTTGTGAGACTGAACCGTCCAGTTCCCCATAGGCGAACTGGTGCAAGGCGCTCATTTGCACGATGCGTCCCTGTTCGTCCAAAGTGGCGGCGATTTTGCACAGGCCGCCTATTATCGCCTGCTTGCCGAAACGGGCGGTAAGCGCCTCCAGGTGCTTCATGCCGTTGAGTATCGGCATAATTACGGTGTCTTTGCCGACGGCGGGGGTAATATCCTGCAGCGCCGACTCCAGGCCAAAGGCTTTCACCGTGAGAATAATCACGTCATAGGGCCCGGTGATCTCGTCGGCCCGCGTCAGCTGCGGCGCCAGGGTAAAATCCCCGTCGGGAGTAATCAGGTGCATGCCTTCCCGGCGTAAAACCTCGGCGCGCTTGCCGCGCACTAAAAAGGTGACGTCACGGCCGGCCAGGGCCAGCTTGCCGCCAAAATATCCCCCGGTGGCGCCTGCGCCAACGACTAAGATACGCATGTTGTTTTTCCTTTGTGTTATCGATGAAACTAAACGAAGTATCAAGCCATCGATTATAAAATAGGTTTATATGGCGGCGCGAGTCAAGGGGATCGGCCGGCTAGCGGCAATTGCTCCAGCCGCAGGGGCGGACAAAAGGTGCGGTTGCGGTTCGCGCCGCGTTTTGCCCTGTGAACACGCGATATCAATAGAAAGTAAACGCCATTAAAGTAATAACAATACTATGTATAACCTCCGGCCGAGTCACGCAATAATGGATTAGCAGGAAATTTGCTGGGAGTTAATTGTTGGTGCCATGTCCAGATGTAAAAACATTCTGACTCGAAAAGGGAATTTTATGCATTCAGATTATAAGCTGTATGGGGTTGTGGAATGAAATAGCTTTGCCGGAGATAAATAATGCGCGTTATTCAGCTAACGGATTTACATTTGCTTGCAACTGCTGAACTGGCGTTGCATGGGTATAACACCCATGACGGGTTAAAACGAGTGATTGATTTTATAGTGTTTAATAATGGATTAGGTTGCGATGCCGTATTGGTGACCGGTGATGTTTCGCAGGACGGTTCCTTGGCTTCTTATTACCTGGCATTACAGCAGTTGGAACGGATAGGTTTGCCTATCGTTTATATCCACGGTAACCATGATAACAAGCAGCATATGGATACGGTGTTCACTCGTTCCACACTGGTGCGTCCTATAATCGAACTGGCGTCTGACACCTGGCAATTGATTACCGTGGACACCGTCCAAGGCGGGGATGATAGCGGATGGGTAACATCGGAGGAAAAAAACAGGATTGAACAGGAAATCATAAAGTATAAAGGTAAAAATATTGCATTAATTATGCACCACCATCCGGTACCGGTGGGTACACCCCTGGTGGATGATTGCATGCTGCGTAATAGCAGTGAAATAGTGGCGATATGCCATGCCCATGTCATGGTAAAAGCCCTGATTTGCGGCCATGCCCACAGGGCTTTTAGCCAAATGGCAAACCAATGCCTGATTGAGGTTTGTCCCGCCACATGTTTTCAGTGGTTAAAATGGACGAAAACTATCCGTACGGAGGATAAGCAGGGATTTAAGCTATTGGCGTTTGCCGACAATTATGGGTCAACCGTCTGTTATGTGTAAACCTTCTGTTTATAAACATATGTCGCTAAAAAGCAGGTGCTTGATGGGATTATATTGAGTTGTAGCTATCGGACTTGCGTACAGATCTGGCCTTAACCAAGGAACTTGTGTGGCGGGAACACAAAGACGGACGGGTCCAAACCTTAATTTATCTGATGGCTACCCCATTTGTTCGTTGGTTGGGTATCACGCTTTTGGTGCGATATGTTAACAAACACTTTTTACGAATAATTTGTTTATGTTGGCCATGGCCATCTTTAATCAGCTGGCCTGGACGTTTAATTAACAAAACATTCCATATTATTCTGGGCCATTATTGTGCAATTCATTGCTTCATCTTGGTGCGGCGGCGCTAAGGAATATTTCTTGGAATTATTCGGCAACATATATTGACATTCGGCGGGTTTAATTTTTATAGTAACCCTAACTTATCCGCAAGAACGCCAACGCTGTCGGCTTGTGGCTATGGCAATAGAGCCCTCGCAGAGTCCATGACTTTGCAGGGCTTTTTTTTTCTTTTTTTTCAGACAACGCCACAAGGGGTTATCATGTCCTCAATAAAAAGTAATTATGTTGCTATTGCGCTTGCGTCACTATTTTCCATGGGAATAACTCATGCTGCCATCGCTGCGGATAAGCCAATAAAAATAGGTCTGCTGGAAGATGCTTCCGGTAATTTCGCTCTGCCGGTGATACCTAAAATCCATGCTACGGAATTGGCGGTTGAGGAAATTAATGCCAAAGGCGGAATAATGGGCCGCCCCATCGAACTGATTAAATATGATACGCAGTCAGATAATACCCGCTTTCAGCAAATGGCCCGCCGTTTAATTAATAATGATAAGGCCGACGTGATATTCGGCGCGTTTTCCAGCGCGTCGCGCGAAGCGATTCGCCCCATTATGGACCGTGCCAAACAAATGTATTGGTATAATAATCAGTACGAAGGCGGTGTATGCGATACCAATGTGTTTGTTACCGGCGCCGTGCCGGAGCAGCAATTCTCTACCCTGATTCCCTGGCTGATGGAAAAGTACGGCAAAAAAGTTTATACCATCGCCGCGGATTATAACTTCGGCCAGATCTCCGCCGAATGGGTGCGCAATATCGTCAAAGAAAACGGCGGCACCATGGTGGGCGAAGAATTTATTCCCCTGAGCGTGTCGCAGTTCGGCCAGACCATCCAGAATATCCAGAAAGCTAAACCGGATTTTGTCGTGACGCTGCTGGTGGGCGCCAACCAGTCTTCTTATTACGAGCAGGCGGCGGCGGCCAAGCTGGACCTGCCGATGGGCAGCTCGGTGAATGTGGGCCAGGCCTACGAACACAAACGCTTTAAGGCGCCGGCGCTGAAAGATATGTATGTCACCGCCAACTATCTGGAAGAAGTGGATACTCCGGCGAGTAATGATTTCAAACAGCGCTTCCACGCCAAATACCCTAATGAGCCTTATATCAACCAAGAAGCGGCCAATGCCTATGATGCGGTTTATCTGTATAAGGCCGCCGTCGAACAGGCGAAAAGCACCGATATGGCCGCGGTGCGCAAAGCGCTGGAAAGCGGCGACATCTGTACCGACGGCCCGTCCGGCAAAGTCTGCATCGACCCGAAAAGCCATCACCTGAGCCACACTATCTACCTGGCCCACGTGAAAGAAGACCATTCCATAGAAATTCCCAAAGTATGGAATGACATCAAGCCTTACTGGCTGGGGCAGGTCGGCTGCAACCTGCCGGTGAAACCCGATCATAACCAATATACCCCGTCCAATCCTCCCAAGGCATGACGCGTCCAGGGGGCCATGGCGGCCCCCATGGGAACCGGTGGTTAATGGCAGGGGAGTAAACCGGGATGTTAATGATTTCCACGTTATATTCAGTGATTTATCAATTTGGCGATAACTTTGCCTATCTGGTGCTGGCCGCTCTGGGCCTGGCGGTGATTTTCGGCATGATGGGCGTGATTAACCTGGCCCACGGCGAATTTATTATGTGCGGGGCTTACGTCACCATCCTGATGAATAAAGCCGGGGTGGTACTGCCGGCTGCCATGCTGCTGGGCACCCTGGCAGCGGCGTTTGCCGGCGGGGTAGTGGAGCGGCTGGTGGTGCGCCATCTGTATGGGCGGCTGCATGATTCGGTGGTGGCCACCTGGGCGATCAGCCTGATCGTGCAGCAGGGGATGCTGCTGATTGCCGGCCCGTCGCTGGAAGGGTTATCCACGCCGTTCGGGGCCTTCACGTTCGGCGAATACTCTTTCGCCACCTACCGGGCGCTGTTGCCGCTGTTCGCCATCGGCATCCTGCTGTTGCTGTACGGGGTATTTTTCCATACCAATTACGGCGTTTGCGCCCGGGCGACCATCCAGAATGCGCGCATGGCGTCCTGCCTGGGATTGGAAACCGATCGCATCTATACCCTGACCTTCGCGCTGGGCGCCGGCCTGGCCGGGCTGTGCGGGGCGCTGTACGCGCCCACGCTGACCGCGGTGCCCACCATGGGCAGCAGTTTTATCGTGCAGGCGTTTGTCTCGGTGGTGGTGGGCGGCGCGAATGTGCTGGTCGGCACCATTCCGGCGGCGATGGCGCTGGGCGCCATCCAAACCGGCCTTAATTCCTGGTACGGGCAGTTGGCCGGCCAGATCGGCCTGCTGGTCACCGCCATGCTGGTGATTCGTATCTTACCCCAGGGCGTCGGCAGCCTGTTTACCCGTAATCGCTAGGAGCGGCATGGTGACTGTTATGCAAACAAATCGACCCGCGCGGCGCGGCGCGGCCGGCCGGCTTGCCGGCAAAGGCCCGGCGGGCGCGCTGGTAACCGCGGCCATGCTGCTATTGCCGCTGGTGGCCGACGACTCGACGGTGGGGGACTTGTCCTACTTCTTGTTGTGGACCTTCGGCGCCATCGGCCTGGCGGCCATGTGGGGGCACGGCGGCATATTGTCGTTCGGCCAAACCGCGTTTTTCGGCCTGGCGGGTTATACCTATGGCGTATTGACCATCAACTTCGGCGACGGGGCGCTATCGAGCTGGACCGGTCTGCTGATGGCCCTGGTTATGGCCGCCGCGGTTGCCGCCATATTGGGTTACCTGATGTTTTACGGCGGGGTCACCGGCATTTTCATCGGCATCGTGACGCTGTCGTTTACGCTGGTGATGGAAACCTTTATGTCGCAGACCGCCGGCCCGCAGTGGACCATCGGCGGCGCGCGCCTGAACGGGTTCAACGGCATGTCGGGGATGCCGCCGCTATCGCTGCCGGGATTCGGCGGCGAACCGCTGACCCTGGAGGGCAATGCTTTTTATTATCTGGTGGTGGTGCTGCTGGCGCTGGTGTACTGGGGCGTGCGCCGGTTGCTGGGTTCCGGGTTCGGACTGACCCTGGCCTCGATTCGCGAAAATCCCCGGCGCGCCGAAATGCTGGGCATCGATATCCGCCGTTATCAGCTGCTGGTATTTATCCTGGGCGGCGTGCTGTCCGGGTTGTCCGGCGCGCTCTATACGCTGTGGGGCGCCTATATCACCCCATCCTCCATGGGACTCACGGCGGCCGCCATGCCGGTTATCTGGGTGGCCACCGCCGGGCGTAAAAATATTTTCGGCACCATCGTAATTACCGCGGCCCTGGTATGGCTCTCCCAGTGGCTGGCGATTTACGGCAGCGAGTACGCCATGATCCTGCTGGGAGCCATTTTGCTGTTCGTGGTGCTGGCCGCGCCGCAAGGGCTGCTGCCCTGGCTGGGTGAACTGTTCGCCCGGCGGTGGCCGGCGCGCGCCGATAAGGAGGACCCGCAATGAATTCCCTGGCGACCGATGTGGCGCAACCGGTATTGGAAGCGCGCGGACTGAGCAAACGCTTCGGCGGCGCGCAGGTGATTAACGGCGTGGATATGGCCATTAATCAGGGCGAGGTGCGCTGCGTGATCGGGCCGAACGGGGCCGGCAAAAGCACCTTTTTTAAACTGCTGACCGGCGAACATAGCCCCAGCGCGGGGGAAATTTATTTTTTGGGCCAGCGGCTGAACGCGTTAAAGCCCTTCCAGCGTATTCGCCGCGGCATGAGCATCAAATTCCAGATCCCCGGCATTTTTCCCGAACTGACGGTGGCGCAGCATTTGCAGCTGTCGCTCAGCCATCTGCGGACGGCCGGGCGCGGGGCGGGGGACGGGATCGATATTTTGCTGGAGAAATTCCGGCTGACGGCGGAACGCCGCCAGCGGGCCGGCAATTTATCCCATGGTAAAAAACAGTGGCTGGAAATCGCCATGGCGGTATCGCTGCGCCCGACCCTGCTGATGCTTGATGAACCGGTGGCCGGATTATCCATTGAAGAGACCCAGCTCACCGGCGAATTGATTAAACAGATGCAGCGCGACGGCCTGACGCTGATGGTGGTGGAGCACGATATGACGTTCGTGCGGCAGATCGCCACGCGGGTCACCGTATTGCACGGCGGCCGGGTGTTCGCCGACGGCGAGGCGGCGCAGGTACTGGCCCGTGAAGATGTGGCGGATATCTATCTGGGGAAAGCGTCATGAACGAGATACTACTACAGGCCAGCGGCCTGAGCGGCGGTTACGGCGGCGGCCGGGTCTTAAACGGCGTGACGCTGCAACTGCACGCGGCCGAAGTGCTGGGACTTATCGGGCGCAACGGCGTGGGCAAAACCACCCTGATGCGGGCGCTGATTGGCCTGCTGCCCGTGGGGGAAGGCGGCCTGCTGCTGGCTGAAACCGATATTACCCGCGCCGCGCCGCAGCGGCGCGCCCATCTGGGCATCGGCTACGTGCCCCAGGGACGCGAGGTGTTCGGCGGCCTGACGGTGGGTGAAAATCTCCAGGTGGGTATGCAGTTTTTACGTGAGAATCGCCGCGCGGCGCAGGATCAATTGCAACAGGTGCTTGAGTATTTCCCCATCCTGCGCCAGCGCCTGAAACAAAAGGCCGGCACCATGAGCGGCGGCGAACAGCAGCAATTGGCCATCGCCCGCGCGCTGGTGGGCGCGCCCAGGGTCTTGCTGCTCGATGAGCCCTCCGAAGGGGTGCAGCCTTCCATCGTCCATATTATCGCCGACACGCTGGTGCGCATCGCGCGGGAACTGCGCGTGGCGGTGATCCTGGTGGAGCAGGATATCGCCATGGTGCAGCGCGCGGCCCACCGCTGCTGCGTGATGGATAAGGGCCGGATTATCGACACTCTGGACCACGCGCAGCTCTGTGACGACGCCCTGATGCGCCGCTACCTGGCCTTATAAACCCAGCCCTCCCAGAACGGGGGGATCTATGCCCTATGGAGATAACCTATGAACTGGCTTGACCAATCCATCATGACCAAACGCGGCGTCGGCGCCGGGCGCCAGCCGGTAACCCACCATTTGACCGAAGCGATGCAAAAGGAATTTCACTATACCATCGGGCCGTACTCGACGCCGGTGCTGACCATCGAACCGGGCGATCGGGTGATCGTGGATACCCGCGATGCGTTCGAAGGCGCAATTAACCACGAACATGATAAACCGAGCGAACTGCTGAATATGCCGTTCCTTAACCCGCAAAACGGACCGATCATGGTGACCGGCGCGGAAAAAGGCGATGTGCTGGCGGTTTATATTGAAAGCATGCTGCCCCGCGGCGACGATCCGCACGGTATCTGCGCCATGATCCCCCATTTCGGCGGATTGACCGGTACGGATCTGACCGCCATGCTTAACGATCCGCTGCCGGAAAAGGTCAAGCGCATCAAGCTCGACGACCAGCAGGTGTATTGGAGCGACCGCCATACCCTGCCGTATAAACCCCATATCGGCACCCTGAGCGTATCGCCCGAGATCGACTCGATCAACTCCCTGACCCCGGATAACCACGGCGGCAATATGGACGTGCCGGATATCGGTCCGGGCAGCATTACCTATCTGCCGGTACGTTCGCCCGGCGGCCGCCTGTTTATCGGCGACGCCCATGCCTGCCAGGGGGACGGCGAGCTGTGCGGCACCGCGGTGGAATACGCCTCCACCACCATTATCAAAGTCGATCTGATCAAACAATGGCAGATCTCCTGGCCGCGCATGGAGAATGCGGAGTCGATCATGAGCATTGGCAGCGCGCGGCCGCTGGAAGATGCCACCCGCATCGCCTACCGGGACTTGATCTACTGGCTGGTGGCCGATTATGGTTTTGATCAATGGGATGCGTATATGCTGCTGAGCCAGTGCGGCAAAGTGCGGCTGGGCAATATGGTCGATCCGAAGTATAGCGTCGGCGCCATGATCAATAAAACCCTGCTGGCGCTGTAGCCGGATGGCGTGGTATTCAAGGCGGCGCGCGTTGGCCGCCGCCGGTCTTCAGTCAAGATAAGCGGGTGAAAATGAGTTCAGCGGCACCTTTAACTATCGGCCTGCTTTTTTCCGCCAGCGGCGTGACCGCGTCGCTTGAAGCGTCGCAAATGCGCGGCGCGCGGCAGGCCATCGACGAGATCAATCAGTCCGGCGGCATCAACGGCCGCGAGCTGCGCGCGGTGCATTACGATCCGATGTCGGAAAATGCCCGCTTTCGCCAGTTGGCGGAAAAACTGATCGTCGAGCGCGGGATTAACGTTATTTTTGGCGGTTATACCTCCAGCAGCCGCAAGGCCATCCTGCCGATCGTCGAGAAATACCGGCGCCTGCTGTTCTATCCCCAGCAGTATGAAGGCTTCGAATTTTCGGAAAACATTATTTACGGCGGGGCGTCCCCCAACCAAAACAGCGTGCAGATGGCTGATTATCTTACCCGCCGTTTCGGGGCCAGGGTTTATATGATTGGCTCGCGCTATGTTTATCCCTATGAATGCAACCGCAATATGCAGGAACTGATTTTGCAACACCACGATGGCGCGGTGATCGGCGAACGGTATTTGGATTTAAACGCGCCGTACGAGGCGTTTTTACCGATTATCGAGGATGTGAAAAAGAAGCGGCCGGATTTTATTTTCAGCACCATGATTGGCCAGACGGTGCCGTTTTTATATCGCGCCTATGCCGACGCGGGACTGGACCCGGCGCGTATGCCTATCGGCAGCCTGAATACGTCGGAAACCGAAATCGCCATGATGGGCGCGCAGTACGCCTGCGGCCATTATACGTCGGCGCCTTATTTCCAAAGCGTGAACACTCCCGAGAACCACCAGGCGCTGGCGCATTTTCATGCGCGTTTCGGCGCGGGGGTGTCAACGGATATGAACTGGGAGGCGGCCTATAGCCAGCTGCATTTGTATGCCCGGGCGGTACGGGAGTGCGGCAGCGACGAGGTGCCCGCGTTGTTGCCCTGCCTGCGGGGATGTGAATACGATGCGCCGCAGGGACGTATCCAGATCGACCCCCTGAACCAGCATACCGGGCTGTATCCGCGCATCGGCTGCGCCGACGGCCGCGGGCAGTTTGAAATTGTCTGGGAGTCGCGCAATCGGGTACGGCCGGACCCCTATATGAGTAACCAGATAGAAGGCGACTGGGTCACCAAACTGACAAAACTGGAGCAGCCCGATGCACCCTGATGATTCCCGGACCAGTATTACCGCCCGGTTGCTCAGCCGGGGTATGCGGGTGGTAGTGCTGCATCCCCATGATGAAGATGGTAAGACCCTGACCGACCATTTGCGCCGCATGGGGCTGATGGTACGCGCTTTTTGGCCGATACCGGACGAGTCCCCGGCGGACGCGGATCTGATTTTTCTGGCGCTGCAACCCGATCGGCGGGAATCGGACGTGCCGTGGCTGGCGCAAAGCGCCATTCCCCTGGTGGCGGTGATTACCTACGAAAACCCGACGTTTATCGATCAGGCGCTGAAACTGGGCGCCAGGGCGACCATTAATTCCCCAATCCGGGTATCGGGTTTGCTGTCGGCGATTATTTTCGCCCTGCATTTGAGCCAGCAGGCGCGGCAACTGACCGATCGGGTGGATCGGCTGGAGAAAAAGATCCTCGGCCTGCGCCAGGTGAGCGAGGCCAAGACGATCCTGATGCGTATGCACGGGATCGGGGAGGAGCAAGCCTACGAAATCCTGCGCCAGCAGGCCATGGATAAGCGGATCACCATCGAAGATATTTCGCGCTCGCTTATCCAGGCCAACGATATTTTTTCCCTGACCTCGCCGGCCGCCAAGACCGGCGGTAAAAATAAAGAGGGTTGATCATGACATTATCGCCATTTCTGGCCGCGGCCATCCAGTTTGAACCTACCCTGTTCGCCAAAGAGCGCAATGTGGCCCGGTTGCTGGAACGGGTGGAGCAGGCGGCCCGGCGGGGCGCGCGCCTGATTACCACGCCCGAGATGGCCACTACCGGCTATTGCTGGTTTGATCGGGAGGAGATTGCGCCGCAGGTGGAGCCGGTACCCGGACCCAGTACCGATCGTTTTGCCGAACTGGCCCGGCGCTATGATTGTTATATCGTGCTCGGCATGCCCGAGGTGGACCCGCGCACGGCGCTGTATTACAACAGCGCCGTGTTGATTGGACCGCAGGGCGTGCTGGGGCGCCATCGCAAAAGCCATCCTTATATTTCGGAGCCGAAGTGGGCCGCGGCCGGCGATGTGGGCCACCAGGTGTTTGATACCCCGGTCGGACGTATCGGCATCCTGGTATGCATGGATATCCATTATATCGAAACCGCGCGGCTGCTGGCCCTGGCCGGCGCGGATATTATTTGCCATGTCAGCAACTGGCTGGCGGAGCGTACCCCCGCGCCTTATTGGATTACCCGGGCGATGGAGAACGGCTGTTATTTGCTGGAGAGCAACCGCTGGGGGCTGGAACGCGGGGTACAGTTCAGCGGCGGCAGCTGCGTGATCGAGCCGGACGGCACCCTGGCCGCGGTGGTGGATGACGGGGACGGCATCGCTTTCGGCGAGATCGATCTGGCCCGCGCCCGGCGGCGTCTGGTGTTGCGGCAGCCGGTGTTCGCGCAGCGCCGCCCCGATCGTTATATGGCCTTGCTGAGCGATACGTTTTTATGGAATCCGCAGGATTTTTTCGGCCTGTATGGACACCGGCCGCTGCCGGCGGGCAAGACCAGCCGTATCAGCGTGGCGCAGTTCGCCTGCACCGATCGAGTGGCCGATAATTTGGCGGCGATTGCGGCGCTGGCCGCGCGGGCGCTTGAGCGGGACGGCAGCGAACTGGTGGTGTTTCCGGAACTGGCGCTCAGCGGGCGGGATCATCCCGCGGATAATGCCCTGGCTTTGGACGGACCGGAGATCGCCGCGCTGACCGCGCTGGCGATGGAGCTTGGGGTGTTTCTGGTTGTGGGGTTCGCCGAGCGCGGGAACGGCGCTATGCATAATGCGCTGGTGCTGACCGGGCCGGCGGGAGTGGTGGGATGTTATCGCCAGATGCATGTGCCGCAGGAGTATCAGGGGTGGGCGACGCCCGGCGATGAATGGGCGGTATTCGATATCGCGCCGGGGCGCATCGGGCTGTTGCTGGGCAATGACGCTCTGTTGCCGGAGTCGGGGCGGGTGCTGGCGCTGATGGGCTGCGATGCGATCGCCTGTTCCGCCGCGCTGGAGGGCGGATTTAGTTTTGGCCATGGGGGCAGCCGGGTCGCGCAGGGGTATCCGATTCCCACCGGGGCCGATCCGCTGCATTGGCATTTGTTCCGCACCCGCGCAGGAGAGAATAATGTGTATCTGGCGCTGGCCAACGGAGTGAGCGGCGATGGCGCCGCAGGCGGTTTAAGCGGCGTTTTCGCACCGGAGACGTTTGCGTTTCCGCGGGTGGAGCGGGTATTATGGCGCGAGGCGGGTTTGGCGACGCTCACGATGGACACCGCGTCGCTGCCGGGCAGCCGTTATCCGACCAACGTGGTGCGGCGCAAGGATTTGGTGGCGATGCGGCTGCCGCATCATTACAAGCCGTTGATCGAGTGAATGGCTGGCTTTCCCCGGCGCAGGATTGCGCGCCAGCCCGGCGACGCCGGGCTGGCATCGGTATTTATCCCAGCAAGCCGCGCGCCTTGTCCAGCACGTTGCCCACGGTAAAGCCAAACAGTTCAAACAGCTGCTCCGCCGGGGCCGACTCGCCGAAGCGGGTCATGCCGACGATGGCGCCGCCAAGGCCCACATATTTATACC
>JAATFX010000009.1 GCA_015654925.1 Enterobacterales bacterium
TAAAACCACACCGAAATAGCCAAGCTCTTCACCTAAAATCGAAAAGATGAAGTCGGTATGCGCCTCCGGTAAATACTCCAGTTTCTGCACCGAATTACCCAGTCCCTGTCCCCAGAACTCGCCGCGCCCGAAAGCCATCAGCGATTGCGTCAACTGGTAGCCGCTGCCGAACGGGTCTTCCCAGGGATTCCAGAACGAGGTGACCCGCCGCATACGGTAAGGTTCGGCGATAACCAGCAGCACCACCGCGAAAATGCCCGAGCCGATAATGGCCAGGAACTGCCACAGTTTGGCGCCGGCCAAAAACAGCATCGCCAGAGTGGTGACGAATAATACCACCACCGTCCCCAGGTCGGGCTGCGCCAGCAGCAGCACCGCCAGCACCACCATAACGCCCATCGGTTTGCAAAAACCCCAGAAATTGGAGCGGACTTCTTCCACCTTGCGCACCAGATAGCTGGCGAGATAAAAAAACAGCGCCAGTTTGGATAACTCGGCGGGCTGTATACGCAGCGGACCGAGGGCTATCCAGCGCGAAGCGCCGTTCACCGAACTCCCCACCACCAGCACCACCAGCAACGACACCATGGTGAGCAGCAGCATCACCGAGCTGTAGCGTTGCCATACTTCCATCGGCACCCGCAGCGTCACCATCGCCAGACCGAACGACAACGCCAGATAGAAGGCATCGCGCTTGGCAAAATAAAAGGGATCGTCCGACAACCTTTGCCCGATGGGCATGGAAGCCGAAGTGACCATGACAAAACCGAGACAGGCCAAACCCAGGGTCAGCCACAGCAGGGTACGATCATAAAGCATATTGGTGGGCGCCTCGACTTCGCGCACCCCCATGATCCAATCTTTCAACCCGCCGAAATGGCTCAATCCCGGTATGCGCATCAGCCGAGCTCCTTCGCCAGCCGCGTAAATTCATCGCCGCGTTGTTCAAAACTGCGGAACTGATCGAGACTGGCGCAGGCCGGCGACAGCAAGACCATGTCCCCCGATACGGCCCGGCCGGCAATCTGCCGCATCGCCTGTTCCATGGTCTCGGTCAGGGTGGATACGTCCGGACGCAGAGACGCCAAGGGGTCCCGATCGCGGCCGAAACAGTACAAGCGGATGTTCTCGCCCTGCAGCAACGGCAGCAGCGGCGTGAAATCCGCCCCTTTACCGTCGCCGCCCAACAGCAGATGCAGCGTACCGGCCACCTGCAGGCCGTTTAGCGCCGCTTCGGTGCTGCCGACATTGGTGGCCTTGGAGTCGTTTATCCAACGCACGCCCCGGTTTTCATAGGCCAACTGGAAACGATGGTCCAGACCGGTAAAGGTTCTCAGCGCCGCCAGGCCCGCTTCGCGTGGGATCCCCACGGCATCCGCCAGCGCCAGCGCCGCCAGCGCATTGGTGTAGTTATGGCGGCCGGTCAGCTTCATTTCGCCGGTGTTCAGCAGATGTTCGCCCTTTACCTGCAGCCACTGCCCGTCAAGGCAATATTCTCCCGCCGCCACGCCAAAACCGACGCAACGGTTGTCCCGGCCGCGCACCGGCAGCGTCAACGGATCCTCGGCGTTCACCACGCAAACCCTGGCGTTTTCATAGATCCGCAATTTAGCCGCACGGTATTGCTGCATGCCCAACGGATAGCGATTCATATGGTCTTCGGTCACATTGAGGATCGTCGCGGCGGCGGCACGCAAACTGTTGGTGGTCTCCAACTGGAAGCTGGACAATTCCAGCACATAAAGGTCGCAGGGCGGGTTAAGCAGCGTTAACGCCGGCCGGCCGATATTGCCGCCGACGCCCACCTGCCGGCCGGCGCGCCCGGCCATTTCCCCCACCAGCATGGTGACGGTGCTTTTACCATTGGAACCGGTGATGGCCACGACAGGCGCATTCGCTTCACGGCAAAACAGCTCGATATCGCCGACAATCTCCACTCCCGCCCCGGCGGCGGCGCTGAGCGCCGGATGGGACAGGGCGATACCGGGGCTGGCCACGATCAGATCCGCTCCCAGCAGCCAGTCTTCATTCAGGCCGCCCAGATGGCGCTCCACCCGATCGCTGAGTTTATCCAGCCCGGGGGGATTGAAACGCGTATCCATCATCCGCGGGATAACGCCCCGGCTGATAAAATAATCGACACAGGAAAGGCCGGTTAATCCTAATCCGATAATGACGACTTTTTTATCGCGATAATCGTTCATATTTACCTTACCTTCAGCGTCGCCAGTCCGATCAGGACCAGCATCAGCGAAATGATCCAGAAGCGCACGATTACGCGCGGTTCCGGCCAGCCTTTCAATTCATAGTGATGATGGATGGGCGCCATGCGGAATATCCGCTGGCCGCGCAGTTTGAATGACCCCACCTGGAGGATCACCGACATGGTTTCCATCACAAATACCCCGCCCATGATCACCAGCAAAAACTCCTGGCGCAGCAGCACCGCAATGGTGCCCAGCGCGCCGCCCAGGGCCAGCGAACCCACATCCCCCATAAACACCTGCGCCGGATAGGTGTTGAACCAGAGGAAACCCAGTCCGGCGCCGACAATGGCGGTGCATACGATGACCAGTTCCCCGGCAAAACGGATATAGGGGATATGCAGATAGTTGGCGAAATTCATATTGCCGGTGGCCCAGGCCACCAGCGCCAGCCCGGCGGCGACGAACACCGTCGGCATAATCGCCAGGCCGTCCAGCCCGTCGGTAAGGTTGACCGCGTTGCTGGTGCCGACGATAACGAAATACGCCAGCAGCACATACAGCAGGCCCAGTTGCGGCATGATATCCTTAAAGAACGGCACCACCAGTTGGGTGGCCGGCGTACCCTTGCCCACCGAATACATGGTGAAAGCCATCGCCAGCGCAATCACCGACTGCCAGAAATATTTCCAGCGGGCTATCAGCCCCTTGGTATCTTTACGCACCACCTTGCGGTAGTCGTCGATAAACCCCACCACCCCATAGCCCAGCAGCACAAACAACACGCACCAGACGTAAGGATTGGACGGGTAAGCCCACATCAGTACCGACACGGTAATGGAGAAGAGGATCATCAGACCGCCCATCGTCGGGGTACCGCGCTTGCTGAAATGGGATTCCGGTCCGTCATTGCGCACCACCTGTCCGATTTGCAGCTTCTGCAGCCAGGCTATCAAATGCGGTCCCATCCATAACGAAATAAACAGTGCGGTCAGCAAGCTGACGATGGCGCGAAACGTCAAATACGAAAAGACGTTAAAGCCCGAATAGAATTGGACCAAATGCTCGGCCAGCCAAACTAACATGACGCTTTCTCCTGTAACGCACGCACGACCTGCTCCATTGCGGCGCTACGTGAACCTTTTACCAATACGGTAATGACCGCATGCTCGGACAATAACTGCGCCAGACGCGAAGTCAGCGACGCCTGATCCGGAAAATGTTCGCCACAACCGCTGGACTCGCCGATAAGACCGCTCAGCTTGCCGACGCTTAATACTTTATCGATACCCGCCAGCCGGATGGCCTCTCCCACCTGCCGGTGGCATAACGCCGCCTGGTCCCCCAGTTCGGCCATATCCCCCACCGCCATGACCCGGTAGCCCGGCATCTCTCCCAGCACCTGCGCGGCGGCGGTCATGGAACCGACATTGGCGTTATAGCTGTCATCCAATAGTAAGCGCTCGCCCCCCAGCTGGATGGGAAACAACCGCCCCGGCACGGCGCTTAACCCCGCCAACCCGGCGCTGACCGCCGCAAGGGTGGCGCCCACCGACAAGGCCAGAGCGCTGGCCGCCAGGGCGTTGGCTATATTATGGCGTCCCGGCAACGGCAAGGTCACCGGGCAGTCGCCTAACGGCGTATGTAAAGTAAAGTGTACACCCCCGCCCTGTACCCTGACAGCGTCGGCATAGAACTCCGCCGTTTTGCCGGTAACCGAAAAACGCCAGACGGTCTGGTGTTGCAGCAGGTTTCGCCAACAGGACCCGTCGTGACTGTCGGCATTGATAACGGCATGTCCGCCCGCCGGCAGGCTGGCGAAAATTTCCCCCTTGGCCTGGGCCACGCCGGCCAACGAGCCGAAGCCGGCCAGATGGGCGGCGGCGATATTATTCACCAGCGCGCTGTCCGGCCGGACCAAATCGGCGGTATAGGCAATTTCGCCGATATGATTGGCCCCGAGCTCAATCACCGCGAAATCGTCGGCCGGGGTCAGGCGCAACAGGGTCAGCGGCACGCCGATATCATTATTGAAGTTACCTTCGGTGGCCAGGACTTGTCCGCACTGGCGCAGGATGGCGGCGGCCATTTCCTTGACCGAGGTTTTCCCCGACGAACCGGTGAGGGCCGCCACCCTGGCCGGTACCTGGCGGCGCACCCAGGCCCCCAGCAATCCCAGGGCGCGGCGGGTATCGGCCACCCGGATTTGCGGTATTTCCAGCGGTAAGCGCTTGCTTACCAGCAGTGCCTTCGCTCCCGCCGCAACGGCCTGCGGGGCAAAATCATGGGCGTCGAATTTTTCCCCCAGCAGGGCCACGAACAGACAGGACTCGCCCACCGCGCGGGAATCGGTGGTGACCGAACCGACGGTACAGTCCGCGCCGATAAGTTCGCCGTCCAGCAACGGCGCCAGGGTACGCAGGGAGACATTTATCATGCGATCACCCCCAGCAGACGCGCCACGGTAGTCCGGTCGGAGTAATCAAGCCGCTGTTGGCCGATAAGCTGATAATCCTCATGGCCTTTACCGGCCACCAGCACCACATCCTGCTCGGACGCCTGCATGATAGCGTTGGTGACCGCTTCCGCCCGGCCTGGAATCACCATGGCGCGGCCCGCATCCAGCAAGCCCGCCAGAATATCGTTGATAATGGCCTGCGGCGCTTCGCTGCGGGGATTATCATCGGTAATGATTACCCGATCCGCATACTGTTCGGCAATGCCGCCCATCAGCGGGCGCTTGCCTTTATCCCGATCGCCGCCGCAGCCGAATACGCACCATAATTTGCCATGGCAATGCAGCCGCGCCGCCGACAGCGCTTTTTCCAGCGCGTCCGGCGTATGGGCGTAATCCACCACCACGGTGGGCTTGCCGCCGCCATGGAACACTTCCATGCGCCCGCACACCGATTGCAGCTTGCTGCCGGTACGCGCCAGATCCGCCAGCGGATAGCCCAGCGCCAGCAAGGTTGCCAGCGCCAGCATCAGGTTACTGACATTGAACTCGCCGATGAGCCGGCTTTTAATCTGCCCGGCGCCCCAACTGGAATCGAACTGGATGCCGACGCCGGTATTGTGGTAATCCGCCTGTTTCACCTGCAGCCAGCGGGCCGGCCGCGGCTCGGGTAAATGTCCCGTTACCGCCACCGCCACCGCCTCCGGCAGCCGGGCCAGCCAGCGTCGGCCCACCGGGTCGTCGGCATTGATGATGCGGCTTCCCACCGGGTAATCGGCGAACAGCCGCCATTTGGCCGCTTCGTAATGTTCCATATCGCCGTGGTAGTCAAGATGATCGCGGCTCAGGTTGGTAAAAACGGCGGCGGCAAAATGCAGACTCGCCACCCGGTGTTGCACCAGACCGTGAGACGACACTTCCATGGCGGCAAAAGTCGCGCCCTGCCGCTGCAACTGGTAAAGGGTTTGCTGAATGTCTATCGCCGAGCCGGTGGTATTTTCCACCGGGACAATCTGACCGAACAGGCCGTTACCCACCGTCCCCATCACGGCGCTCACTTCCCCCAATAGCTGCGTCCATTGCGCCAGCAGGTGGGTGGTGGTGGTTTTGCCGTTGGTGCCGGTGACCGCCGCCAACCGCAGTTTAAGGGACGGTTGTTGATAAAAACGGTCGGCCAGGGCCGACAACCGCTGGTTAAGCCGGCTCAAATAGACTACGGGCACACCGTGCAATACCCGCAGTTCACCGTCCTCGGCCACGCCGTCCGCTTCCGCCACCACGGCGGCCACACCTTGCGCAATAGCCTGGGGAATATAGCCGCGCCCGTCCGTTTTATGGCCGGCGACGGCCACGAACAGATCCCCGGAAGCCGCGGTACGGCTGTCCAGCGTCATTTCCCGAAGCCGCTGCTCCGGCGCCAAAGGCACCCACGGAGCCAGTAGTTCGCGCAAATTACGATCGGTCACCTGATCCCTCTTCTCGATTGATTACCATTTCACTTTTATCCCCGGTGGGCAGCGCATCCGGTTCCACATTCATGGTGCGCAGCACGCCGCTCATAATGGCGCCGAATACCGGCGCCGAAACCGCGCCGCCGTAATATTTCCCCGCCTGGGGATCGTTAATCACCACCACCAGCGCGAATCGGGGTTGGCTTGCCGGCGCGACGCCCGCGGTATAGGCAATATATTTATTGATATACTGTCCGTCGGGACCGACCTTCTTGGCCGTACCGGTTTTGATGGCGATGCGATAGCCCTTAATGGCGGCTTTGGTGCCGCCGCCGCCCGGCAGGGCCACGCTTTCCATCATGTGCACCACGGTACGGACCAGGGATTCGGGTAGAACCCGCTCCCCCGCCACCGGCGGATCAACCTTGGTAATCGACAGCGGGCGCAAAATGCCCATACTGCCGATCGTCGCATAGACCCGGGCCAGCTGTAATGGTGTGACCATCAGCCCGTAGCCGAAAGAGAAGGTGGCCCTCTCTATGTCGGACCACCGTTGTTTGTGGGGAAACAAGCCACTGCTTTCTCCGACCAACCCCAAATTGGTCGCTTTTCCCAGTCCAAAACGCGAATAAGTTTCTACCAGCGCCGAGGACGGCATCGCTAACGCCAGTTTGGACACGCCGACGTTACTCGATTTTTGTAAAACCCCGGTCAGGGTCAGCTCGGCATAGCGAGCCACGTCTTTGATTTCATGGCCGTTGATGTAATAAGGCGCGGTGTTGAGCACGCTGTTTTCCTTGATAACGCCCCGTTGCAGCGCGGTCATTACCACCATCGGCTTCACCGTCGATCCCGGCTCGAAAATATCGGTGATGGCGCGGTTGCGCATCACGTCTTTCGAGGTGCCGGTGAGATTATTCGGGTTGTAGGACGGGCCGTTGGCCATCGCCAGCACCTCGCCGGTACTGACATCCACCAGTACGGCGGTGCCCGATTCCGCCTTGTTGAACGCCACCGCGTTGTTCAGTTCGCGATAGACCAGCGCCTGCAGGCGCTCATCAATGCTCAGCACCAGATTGTGCGCCGCCTGGCTGTCCACCGTGGAGATATCTTCGATGACCCGGCCGAAACGGTCCTTGCGCACCGTACGTTCGCCCGGTTGCCCCGTCAGCCAGTGATCAAAGCTTTTTTCCACGCCTTCGATGCCCTGGCTGTCGATATTGGTGAAACCGATCAGATGGGCGGTAACCTGCCCGGCGGGGTAATAGCGGCGAGATTCTTCCCGCAGGTAGATGCCCGGCAGTTTCAGTTTACGGATATAGTCGCCGATGGCCGGGTTAACCTGCCTGGCCAGATAAACGAAGCGCCCTTTGGGATTGCCATTGATACGGGACGCCAGTTGATCCAGCGGCAGCGACAGCGCATCCGACAGCGCTTTCCAGCGGCTGTCGGCGGTAATGCCCCCACGGTCGTTCAGTTCCTTAGGATCGGCCCAGACGGCGTTCACCGGCACGCTCACCGCCAGCGGACGCCCGGCGCGATCGCTTATCATGCCCCGGGAAGTGGGCACCTCTTGCACGCGCAACGACCGCATATCCCCTTCACGCACCAGCATATCGGGGTTAATCACCTGCAGATAGCCGACCCGGAATACCAGACCCAGCAAAGCAATGACAATGCAACCGCACAACAACGCGAAACGCCAGCTCACAAAGCTGGCTTGATCAACATAGCGTCTCAATTTAATCGCCCGTGCGGCTTTCATTAATTTTTGGCCATCCGATTGCGTTCGTTATTGTTGAACCACGATATTTTCCTGTGCAGGATCGACATGCTGCATCATCAGTTTTTCCGTCGCTATACGTTCCACCCGGCTATGATCCCCCAGGGCGTTTTCTTCCAGAATCAGGTTGCGCCACTCGATATCCAGCGCATCCCTTTCCAATACCAACTGCTCCCGCTGGGCGGTTAAACGCCGCGTTTCATGTGTGGTCGTCACCACCAGAATCGCCGACACCAATACCGCCGCCAGCAATATCACCGGTATCTTGGCATGCCGGAACAGGTCCGCGCCGATAACGCCTATCAGGCCGTGCCGTTCGTTGCCCATCATACCGGCAGTTTCTCCGCCAGGCGCAGTACCGAACTGCGCGCCCGCGGATTACCCGCCACCTCGTCTTCGGACGGCTGCATTTTGCCCGCCGCCTTGAGCTGCGCTTTACCCAACTCGGCGATTTGCGTCTGGGTCAACGCCATGTAAGCCGGAATCTGCGGGCCGCGGCTATGATCGCGGATAAAGCGTTTAACCAGGCGATCTTCCAGGGAATGAAAACTGATCACCGATAAACGCCCGCCGGGAGCCAATACGCCGAGGGCGCCGTTCAGCGCCCGCTCAAGTTCTTCCAGTTCACTATTGATATAAATGCGGATGGCCTGGAAACTCCGCGTGGCCGGATGCTTATGCTTTTCGCGAAACGGGCTGGCGTTGACGATAAGTTCGGCCAGTTCGTGGGTACGGGTCATCGGCGTTTGCTGGTTTTTTTCCACGATTGCCTGGGCGATGCGTTTGGCAAACCGTTCCTCGCCGAAGGTTTTCAACACCCAGGCGATATCGTCGGCGCTCGCCTTGACCAGCCACTCGGCGGCGGACAGGCCGCGGGTGGTGTCCATCCGCATATCCAGCGGCCCGTCGCGCATAAAAGAAAATCCCCGCAGCGGATCGTCCAACTGCGGCGAAGAGACCCCCAAATCCAGCAGGATGCCGTCTATCCGGCCGGTCAGTTCCCGTTCGGCCATATAGCCGGCCATGGCGGAAAACGGGCCGTGAATAATGCTGAACCGGGGATCTTGCAGCGCCCGCGCGGCTTCAATGGCCTGGGGGTCGCGATCAATAGCCAGCAGCCGTCCTTCCGTTCCCAGTCGGGACAGGATAAGACGTGAATGACCACCGCGCCCGAAGGTGCCGTCGATGTAAACGCCATCGGGGCGTATGTTCAGGCCGTTTACCGCTTCATCCAGCAAGACGGTGGTATGTAGGTAAGTTTCTGCCATAGCTATAGGGACAAGTCTTGTAGTCGCACGGAAAGAGGCTCCTGTGCCGACAGTTCAGCGTCGATATCGTCCTTGACTTGTTGATACCAGGTCTGTTCATCCCACAACTCAAATTTATTGAATTGTCCAACCAGCATCACTTCTTTGGTAAGTCCGGCGTGGAGCCGTAAGGTCTGCGCGATCAGTAGCCGGCCGGCGCCATCCATCTGACATTCGCTGGCATGGCCCAATAACAAGCGCTGAACGCGGCGTTCAGCAGGATTCATGCTAGACAGACGGGACAGTTTTTGTTCGATGATTTCCCATTCAGGCAATGGGTAAAGCAACAGGCATGGCTGGTGGAGGTCAATGGTACAGACCATTAACCCTTCCGTTTCCTCGATCAGCTTTTCCCTGTAGCGGGTCGGCACGGCAAGCCTGCCTTTGCTGTCGAGATTTACCAACGTAGCCCCACGGAACATAGGTCGATTTACCCCCGAAAAACCCTTTTCACCACTAAACCCCACTTATTCCCACGCAAAAGAGTGTACGAATGGTATTAAAACATTGTCAAGCAACTAACGAGGAAGAATGGGATTATTTGTGCATGGATTAAGAAACTCGAGGGGGAATAAGTTGTAGATGGATAAAAAAGTATACAAATAACATCATGATATTCATAAATGTGGTGTTTTGATTAAAATTTAGCAAATTTTTGATATTAGCCGAAACCGGCTTCGGAAAGAGGCCGCGCGCGCTGCACACATGATTATACGCCTAGTGCCGTGCGGCTCTCAATCGCCATGTGAGCGCGATCGGCGGAGGTTTTGTTCCTGCACGAGTTTTTTTTAAACGGCCCGCCATAACGCAAATCAACATTGCCGCTGAAATATAATCATCGTGGCGGGTAATAAAATTTACCTCCGCTTTTATTTACCGATGCAACTGGCGATTTTCTCTGCAATTAAAAATGCGAATGTCCAGCGTAATTAGCCAATCCGGAATATTCCTAGTCATTACTAAAAGCAGGGTAATAGCTGAATTATCATTTCATCCTTCATAAGCGTCGCCGTGACGGCGGCCAGTGACTTTTATCTCATTATAAATCAACCTATTGATTTATAATGGATTAATTTTTTCAACCCTATGAAATAGCCCAATCAGCGGCCGTAGATAATATTTTAAGCACAATACACTGAATATATCTTTAAAATAAAAACTATTCGCTAGTTAAATCCTAACAGGCAGTGATGTACTCTATGCACCATATAATATGCGTCATAAAACACTATGCAGAATGCATTAATTGCATCACCTAAGCATTTTTACCCGGTACCGTTCTGATGGAGTTATCCGTTATGTTTTCGCGCTCGTCCCGTTTACGCATGGCCGCGGCTGACACATTTGCATTGGTGGTATATTGTTTTATCGCGGGGATGGCGATCGAGATTTTCATGTCCGGCATGACCCTGCAACAGTCCTTATCTTCGCGCCTGCTGGCGGTGCCGGTGAATATCGCCATCGCCTGGCCGTTCGGCCTGTATCGCGACGCGGTGCTGCGCCTGGCGCGCCGCCGCGGGCCGGATCAATTCTGGACGCGCAATATCGCCGACTTGCTGGCGTATGTCAGCTTCCAGTCCCCGGTTTATGTGTTTATCCTGCTGGCGGTTGGCGCGCATGGGCATCAAATCATTACCGCGGTAACATCCAATGCGATTGGTTCGATGATCCTGGGCGTGGTGTACGGCTACTTCCTGGAGTATTGCCGCCGGCTGTTCCACGTGGCGGGCTACGTTAACTAGCATTGCGGTATCGGCGCTAAATGAAAGGACAGAGGCCCGGTGGTGAATACGCCCACCGGGCCTCTGCCATTCAGGACCCTCAGGCCCGGCTAAGCGAACCGCGGCGAAACAGGCTACGCCTGATACGCGTCAGCCCCGGTTTCGGCCTGTGGGGCTCGTCCAGGCTTGCCAGCACCAGCTCCAATACCCGCTCTGCCACTTCACGGTGGCGCTGTGCCACCGCCAGCACCGGACACTCCAAAAAATCCAGCAGTTCATTATCGCCAAAAGTGGCGATCGCCAAATCCGCCGGCAGGCGGCCGCTGCGTTTGAGCGTCACGTCCATCACGCCTTGCAGTAGCGAGAACGAGGTGGTGAAAATGGCCTGCGGCATCGGATGGCTTTCCAGATACTGACCGAACAGCGCCGCCGACGAGGAGCGTTCATAGCTATTGGCATAGAGGAAATCCGGCTGGCGCGGATCGTCGCCCCAACCTTGCCGGAAGCCTTGCTCGCGCAGGAAACTGACCGACAGTTCGGGCAATGCGCCAAGATACAGGACCGATTTGCCGGTAAAATGGCGCAGTTCGCGCGACAGCATTTCCGCATCATCCTGATCCGCGCCCACCACGCTGATAAAATGGTCGGGGTCCAGGGCGCGGTCCAGCGCGATAATGGGAAAGGGATCGGTAGCCCAGCGCTGGTAAAAAGGGTGCTCGGGCGGGAGCGCGGTGGAAACAATGATCGCATCGACCTGCCGTTGCAGCAAATGCTCGATGCAGCGCATCTCATTGTCCGGCTGATCCTCGGAACAAGCGATCAACAGTTGATAACCGCGCTGGCGGGCCTGACGCTCCAAATAGTTGGCGATCCGGGTATAGCTGGTATTTTCCAGATCCGGTATTACCAGGCCAATGGATCGGGTTCTCCCTGCCCTAAGCCCGGCGGCCACCGCGTTAGGATGGTAGTTATGTTCCCGGACCACCGCCATCACTTTTTCCACGGTTTTATCGCTTACGCGGTATTGTTTCGCCTTACCATTGATCACATAACTGGCGGTAGTGCGCGAAACGCCGGCCAGGCGCGCGATTTCATCCAGTTTCACATAGACTCCTTGGCGCTGAAAGATTAATTGCCGAGATATCCATAGTCTCATCGGGGTATCTCGCTATGCTACAACTATCAGCACAAAACGCTAAGAAGTAAATACCGGGGAGGATTTTGCTGAAACGTTACAATTACCGGAATTGAGGGAAATTGCGGTATGAAATCGCGGTAAACCACGAAACCGCGGCGCTGAAGCACCGCGGTTGGAGAGCATGGCTGAACCCAGCTGACCCGCACGCCGCCGCGAACCAGGCAGTCCGTCAGCGCATGACTTTATCGCCCCGGGCCAGGCCGACGATACCGGAGCGGGCCACTTCAACGATGTCTCCCACTTCCCGGATGGTCGCCAAAAAAGCGTCCAGCTTATCGCTGGCGCCCGCCAACTGAACGGTATACAGCGAAGGGCTGACGTCGACGATCTGCCCGCGAAAAATATCCGCGCAGCGTTTCACTTCTTCGCGCGCGGAGCCGCTGGCCTGTACTTTAACCAGCATGATTTCCCGTTCCACGTGCGAGCCCTGGCCCTGGCCCAGTTCGCTGACGCGCAGCACATCCACCAGTTTATGCAGTTGTTTCTCAATCTGCTCCAGCACCTTGGCGTCGCCCATGGTCTGGATGGTCATGCGCGAGAGGGTGGGATCGTCGGTGGGCGCCACGGTAAGGCTTTCGATATTATAGCCGCGTTGCGCAAACAGGCCGATAACCCGCGATAACGCGCCCGATTCGTTTTCCAACAACACTGATAAAATCCGGCGCATGATCAGGTCCTCTCCGTTTTGCTTAACCACATTTCGTCCATGCCGCCACCGCGAATTTGCATGGGGTAGACATGTTCCGTGCCATCAACCATCACATCCACGAACACCAGCCGGTTCTTCTGCGCCAGCGCCTGGGACAACTTGCTTTCCAGTTCGTCCGGGGTCTGTATGGAAATCCCCACGTGGCCGTAGGCCTCCGCCAGTTTGACGAAATCAGGCAGCGATTCCATATAGGATTGGGAATGGCGGCCGGAATAAATCATATCCTGCCACTGCTTCACCATGCCCAGATAGCGGTTATTCAGGCTGACCACCACCACCGGCAAGCCGTATTGCAGCGCGGTGGAAAGCTCCTGGATATTCATCTGGATGCTGCCGTCGCCGGTAATGCAGATCACCGTCTCGTCCGGCAGCGCCAGTTTCACACCCAGCGCGGCCGGCAGGCCGAAGCCCATGGTGCCCAACCCGCCTGAATTGATCCAATGGCGGGGTTCATCGAACGGATAATAGAGCGCGGCGAACATCTGATGCTGCCCCACGTCCGAAGTAACATAGGCCTTGCCGTCGGTAAGGCGGTACAGCGTCTCGATCACTTCCTGCGGTTTTATTTTGCCGCTGGCGTGGTCGTAGGCCAGGCAATGGCGGGCACGCCATTGCTCGATATTCTGCCACCAGTCGCGCAGCGCATCGAAAGGCTGTTGGGTATCGCCCTGCTCAAGCTGCTCCAGCAGTTGGAACAGCACCTGGCGCGCGTCGCCGACGATGGGCACATCCGCCGTCACGGTTTTGGAGATCGACGCGGGATCGATGTCGATATGCAATACCGTGGCGCCAGGGCAATACTTGAGCAAATTGTTGGTGGTGCGATCGTCAAAGCGCACTCCCACGGCAAAAATCACATCGGCCCCATGCATGGCCATATTCGCTTCATAGGTGCCATGCATGCCCAACATGCCGAGACTCTGGCGATGCGAACCGGGGAAACTGCCCAGGCCCATTAACGAACTGACCACCGGCAGATTGAGTTTTTCAGCCAGTTGGCGCAATTCGCGATGGCAACCGGCGGTTATGGCCCCGCCGCCGACATACAGCACCGGGCGCTCGGCGGCCAGCAGGGTTTGCAATGCGCGCCGGATCTGCCCTTTATGGCCCTGTACCGTGGGATTATAGGAGCGCAGGGATACCGAATCCGGGTACATATAGGGAAATTTATTGGCCGGGTTGACGATATCTTTCGGCACATCGATCACCACCGGACCGGGGCGGCCGGTGGAGGCTAAATAAAACGCTTTTTTCAGTATCCCCGGGATATCTTCGGTCTTTTTCACCAAGAAGCTGTGTTTTACCACCGGGCGGGAAATCCCCACCATATCGCACTCCTGAAAGGCATCGAAACCAATCAGCGAGCTGGCTACCTGGCCCGAGATCACCACCAGCGGGATGGAATCCATATAGGCGGTGGCGATGCCGGTTACCGCATTGGTCGCGCCGGGGCCGGAGGTGACCAGCACCACGCCCACGTTGCCGGTGGCGCGCGCATAGCCGTCGGCCATATGCACCGCGCCCTGCTCATGGCGCACCAAAATATGCTCAATGCCGCCCACCGTATGCAGCGCATCATAAATATCCAATACGGCCCCACCGGGATAACCGAATATATGCTTCACGCCCTGATCGATTAACGACCGGACCACCATCTCGGCTCCTGACAACATCTCCATGGGTTTGCCTCCAGGCTTACATAGGTTCTCCGGCAGCGGAACCGCGGCTGCCGTTTGACGATATAGGGAAGAGAAAAACTGCCCTGCATTATTTTTTGTTATTAATTTATGACCGGTAACGATAACGCCAGATGCTGGGGCAGGCAAATAGCAAAAATAAGCGCGCCCGACGCGGCGATAATTTTTACACTGGCAAACCCCGGATAATCGCTATAAAAGACTGCTTTGCGCACCACCCGGCCACGGGTTAACTACTTTGGCGGCTAATTACAGCACGTTAACATTACTGCCGTAAAATAGATAAATCCACGGGGCAATAAGCATTTTATATGAAATGTTGACATGCCCGCATGAATCCTGTACCTATAAATACATTCACTAATTCATGATCCGGGACGCCACGTTATTATGTTCATTTCTACCCGTCTACTAGGCCTACTACTACTCGCACCTTCGCTGCGCGGTATGCTGGTACACGGGGTTCAGAACTGACTCGGACGTCCCAGATAAAAAAACCCGCGCACTGCGCGGGTTTTTTTATGCCCGCAATGCGCGCCAGATAATAGGAATAGGATTTTAACCATGAGCCAACAAGTTATCATTTTTGACACAACTCTCCGCGATGGCGAGCAGGCTTTGCAAGCCAGTCTGAGCGTGAAAGAGAAATTGCAAATTGCCCTGGCTCTGGAAAGAATGGGCATCGATGTGATGGAAGTGGGTTTCCCGGTGTCTTCCCCCGGCGATTTTGAATCGGTGCAGACCATCGCCCGCCAGATTAAAAACAGCCGGGTCTGCGGTCTGGCGCGCTGTGTGGAAAAAGATATCGATGTGGCCGCCGAAGCCCTGAGGGTGGCCGAAGCGTTTCGCATCCACGTATTCCTGGCCACCTCTACCCTGCATATCGAATCCAAGCTCAAACGCAGTTTTGATCAGGTCATGGAAATGGCGGTGCAGTCGGTAAAACGCGCGCGCAATTATACCGACGACGTGGAGTTCTCCTGTGAAGACGCCGGCCGGACCCCTATCGATAACCTGTGCCGCATCGTGGAGGCGGCGATTAACGCCGGCGCCAGCACCATTAATATCCCTGACACCGTCGGCTATACCACCCCTTTGCAGTTCAGCGGCATCATTACGTCGCTGTACGAGCGCGTACCCAATATCGATAAAGCCATTATCTCGGTGCACTGCCACGACGATTTGGGCATGGCGGTCGGCAACTCCATCGCCGCGGTCCAGGCGGGCGCCCGGCAGGTGGAAGGTACGCTGAACGGTATCGGCGAACGCGCCGGCAACACCGCGCTGGAAGAAGTGATCATGGCGATTAAGGTACGCGCCGACATCATGGGCGTGCATACCAATATCAATCATCAGGAAATCTACCGCACCAGCCAGATCGTCAGCCAATTGTGCAACATGCCCATTCCGGCCAACAAAGCCATCGTCGGTTCCAATGCCTTTGCCCACTCTTCCGGCATCCATCAGGACGGCGTGCTGAAGAACCGCCAGAACTACGAAATCATGACCCCGGAAACCATCGGCCTGAAAGAAGTGCAGTTGAACCTGACGTCCCGGTCCGGACGCGCGGCGGTTAAGCATCGCATGCAGGAAATGGGCTATCAGGAGCACGATTACAACCTGGACGAACTCTACGCGGCCTTCGTTAAGCTGGCGGATAAAAAAGGCCAGGTGTTTGATTACGATCTGGAAGCGCTGGCGTTTATCAGCAAACAACAGGAAGAGTCCGAACATTTCCGCCTGGATTTTTTCAGCGTCCAGTCGGGTTCCGGCGATATGGCCACCGCATCGGTGAAACTGGCCTGCGGCGGGGAAATCAAATCCGAAGCCGCCACCGGCAACGGCCCGGTGGATGCGGTCTACCAGGCCCTGAACCGCATTACCGACTACCCCATCACCCTGCAAAAATATCAATTAACCGCAAAAGGCCAGGGGCGCGACGCCCTGGGCCAGGTGGATATCGTGGTGGAATATCACGGCCGCCGCTTCCACGGCGTCGGTTTGGACACCGATATCATCGAATCTTCCGCCAAGGCGATGGTGCATGTCATGAACAATATCTGGCGGGCGCAGCAAGTTGAAATTGAATTGCAACGCCTGCAGGGACAAAACAATAAACGGGATTATCAGGAAACGGTGTGAACATGAGCAAGACATATCATATAGCGGTACTGCCGGGCGACGGCATCGGCCCCGAAGTCATGGCGCAAGCCTATAAAATATTAGCCGCCGTGCGCGAACGTTTTTCACAGCGCATCAGCACCAGCGAATACGATGTCGGCGGCGCGGCCATCGACAAGCACGGCCATCCGCTGCCCGCGGCCACCGTCGCCGGCTGCGAGCAGGCCGATGCCATTTTATTCGGCTCGGTGGGCGGCCCGAAATGGGAACATCTGCCGCCGGCGGAACAGCCTGAACGCGGCGCCTTATTGCCGCTGCGCAAACATTTCAAACTGTTTAGCAACCTGCGCCCCGCACGGCTCTATCCCGGCCTGGAGGATTTTTGTCCCCTGCGCGCCGATATCGCCGCGCGCGGTTTTGATATTCTGTGCGTACGCGAACTAACCGGCGGCATTTATTTCGGCCAGCCCAAGGGACGCGAAGGCAGCGGCATGCATGAGCGCGCGTTCGACACCGAGGTGTATCACCGTTTCGAAATCGAGCGCATCGCCCGCATCGCCTTTGAATCCGCCCGCAAACGCCGCGGCGCCGTCACCTCCATTGATAAAGCCAACGTGCTGCAAAGTTCGATCCTGTGGCGCGAAATCGTCAATGAAATCGCCCAGGATTACCCGGATGTGGCGCTGTCGCACTTATATATCGACAATGCCACCATGCAGTTAATCAAAGACCCGTCGCAGTTCGATGTGCTGCTGTGTTCTAATTTGTTCGGGGATATCCTGTCTGACGAATGCGCCATGATTACCGGCTCCATGGGCATGCTGCCTTCCGCCAGCCTGAACGAACAGGGTTTTGGCCTGTACGAACCCGCGGGCGGCTCCGCGCCGGATATCGCCGGTAAAAACCTGGCCAATCCGGTGGCCCAGATCCTGTCCACCGCCCTGTTGCTGCGCTACAGCCTGGGATTGGACGACGCCGCCGCCGCCGTGGAGCAGGCGGTGAACCATGCGCTGGAAGCCGGCTACCGTACCGCCGATTTGGCGGGCGACGGTAAGGCGATTGGTACCGATGAGATGGGTACCATCATCGCCGGTTATATTACTCAAGGGGCATAAATAGTATGGGCAAGTCGTTATATCAAAAATTATATGATGCGCACGTTGTCGTAGAGGCAACCGATGAGACGCCGCTGTTATACATTGATCGACACCTGGTGCATGAAGTCACCTCTCCCCAGGCATTTGACGGCCTGCGCGCCATGGGGCGGCCGGTGCGCCAGCCGTCGAAAACCTTCGCCACCATGGATCATAATGTCTCCACCCAAACCCGGGACATTAACGCCAGCGGAGAAATGGCGCGCATCCAGATGCAGGAGCTGATCAAAAACTGCGCGGAGTTCGGCATCCAGCTGTATGACCTGAACCATCCTTATCAGGGCATCGTCCACGTGATTGGTCCTGAGCAGGGCATGACCCTGCCGGGCATGACCATCGTTTGCGGCGACTCGCATACCGCCACGCACGGCGCTTTCGGCGCGCTGGCTTTTGGCATCGGCACCTCGGAAGTGGAGCATGTGCTGGCCACCCAGACCCTGAAACAGGGCCGGGCCAAAACCATGAAAGTGGAAGTCACCGGCAACGCCGCGCCCGGCATTACCGCCAAAGATATCGTGCTGGCGGTGATCGGTAAAATCGGCTCCGCCGGCGGCACCGGCCATGTGGTGGAATTTTGCGGCGCGGCGGTAACGTCCCTGAGCATGGAAGGCCGCATGACCTTATGCAACATGGCGATCGAGATGGGCGCCAAAGCCGGGCTGGTAGCCCCTGACGACACGACTTATGCCTATTTGCAGGGCCGCCAGTTCGCGCCCAAAAGCGATAACTGGCTGGAAGCCATCGCCTATTGGAACACCCTGAAATCCGACGACGACGCCGTATTCGACAAGGTGGTTACCCTGCGTGCCGAAGATATCGCGCCGCAGGTGACCTGGGGCACCAATCCCGGCCAGGTCATCGCCATTAACCAGATAATTCCCTCCCCCGACGCCTTCAGCGATCCGGCGGAGCGTTCGTCGGCGGCCAAGGCGCTGGCCTATATGGATTTGCAGCCGGGCATCCGCCTGACAGACGTCGCCATCGATAAAGTCTTTATCGGCTCTTGCACCAATTCCCGTATTGAAGATCTGCGCGCGGCGGCGGCGATCGCCAAAGGCCGGCGGGTCGCCACCGGCGTACAGGCCATCGTGGTGCCGGGTTCCGGCCCGGTAAAAGCCCAGGCGGAGGCGGAAGGCCTGGACAAGATCTTTTTGGAAGCCGGTTTTGAATGGCGCTTACCTGGCTGTTCCATGTGCCTGGCGATGAATAACGACCGCCTGAATCCCGGCGAACGTTGCGCCTCCACCAGCAATCGTAACTTTGAAGGCCGACAGGGCCGCGGCGGCCGGACTCATCTGGTCAGCCCGGCCATGGCGGCGGCGGCGGCGGTAACCGGTCGTTTTGCCGATATTCGCGACTTGAATTAAGGGAAAAGCATCATGGCAAAATTTACGCAACATACCGGGCTGGTGGCGCCGCTGGACGCCGCGAATGTGGATACCGACGCCATCATCCCCAAGCAGTTCCTGCAAAAAGTCACCCGGACCGGTTTCGGCCAGCACTTATTTAACGATTGGCGTTTTCTCGACAATGCCGGCCAGCGGCCCAACCCCGATTTTGTGCTGAACCAGCCGCGCTACCGCGGCGCCAGCATTTTACTGGCGCGGGAAAACTTCGGCTGCGGGTCGTCGCGCGAACATGCGCCCTGGGCGCTGGCCGATTACGGTTTCCAAGTCGTCATCGCCCCCAGCTTCGCCGATATTTTTTATGGCAATAGCTTTAACAGCCAATTGCTGCCCATTGCCCTGCCGGCGGCGCAGGTGGATGAACTGTTCGCGCTGGTGGCCGCCCGTGAAGGCGCGAGGTTCACGGTCGATTTGGAACGCCAGCAGGTGATCGCCGGCGATAAGACTTATCCGTTTGAGATCGATGCCTTTCGCAAGCACTGCATGGTTAACGGCCTGGATAGCATCGGCCTGACGTTGCAGCACGATCGTGCGATTGCGGATTATGAAGCGAGCCAGCCGGCGTTTTTGCACTAAGCGGGCTGGGGTGGCTCCCAAAAGCGGGGGCGCTCCGGGTAATTAATAAAAGCACGGTGCCAACCGTGCTTTTTTTATGATTGATCCGGGGTGGGGGTTGCGGCGATGGGCATAAAAAAAGCCGGGGAGCCCAGGCTCTCCGGCTGGTGAACAGCACCATTACTCAGAATTTACGTTTATCACAGCAGCGACATCCTTATCGTTGCTTCATACCATGGACGCCAAACGCCGCATCAGCCGCGCTACGTCCAGTGCCGGTATTCTTCATCGGATAAGGTGGCAATCTGCCACTGGGTGACCTGCAATAACAGGGCCATCCGCCGCGCGTTCACGGCCTGCCCGCGGCTGGTGCCGTGCCCATTGCCGATAGCGGCCAGGTAGCGCTGGTAAAATTGACGCAAAACGGCGGTTTTCATCGTTCTCCCTCCAGCCTGCCCTTTCGATAAAACCAGTATCGGCTTATTATACCGGAAGAAAAACAGATGACTTTGCCGGGAGACTTCCTCTTTTATGGCTTCGCCGCGCCTACAACAGCAGTTCATCCGCCTGTGGCAAAGTTGCCAGGGGCAGCCGCAGGACACCACGCTTGAAGAGCTGGCGCATACCCTCAGTTGTTCCCGCCGCCATGTCCGATCGTTGCTGAAAACCATGCAGGAAAGGGGCTGGCTGGAGTGGCAATCCGCCGCCGGCAGGGGCAAACGCTCCCGCCTGACCTTCATGTATACCGGCCTGGCATTGCAGCAGCAGCGGGCGGAAGACCTGCTTGAGCAGGATCGCATCGATCAATTGGTCCAGTTGGTGGGCGACAGAGAGACGGTACGCCAGATGTTGCTCTCTCATTTGGGCCGCAGTTTTCGTCAGGGCAAGCATATTTTGCGGGTACTGTATTACCGGCCGCTGCTGAATCTGCTGCCCGGCACTCCCCTGCGGCGTTCGGAAAACCATATAGTCCGGCAGATTTTCAGCGGCCTGACCCGGATAAATGAGGAAAACGGGGAACTGGAACCGGATCTGGCCCATCATTGGCAGTTAATATCGCCGTTGCACTGGCGCTTTTACCTGCGCCCGGCCATTCACTTTCATCATGGCCGCGAGCTGACCTGCGAGGACGTGTGTCTTTCGCTGCGGCGTCTGCAAGATCATGCGTTATTCCGGCATATCGCCGGCGTACGCTCCCCCACCGCCAACACGATCGATATTACCTTATCCGCGCAGGATGATTGGCTGCCCTGGCTGCTGGGCAGCGTGCCGGCGATGATTTTGCCGCAGGAGTGGCCGACGCTGCCGGAGTTTGCCCATCGCCCCATCGGCACCGGACCGTATGCGGTAATAGACAACCGGCAAAGCCTGCTGAAGATCGGGGCCTTTGATGACTATTTTGGCTATCGCGCGCTGATCGACGAAGTGAATATCTGGATTTTGCCCGATCTCAGCGCCGAAATCAGCTACTCGGGGGTGCAGCTCCAGGGGGATAATAGCGGCCATGACCCCCTGGAAACGCGGCTGGAAGAGGGCTGCTATTTCCTGCTGTACGACCAGCGCTCGCCGCTGATGCAAAACGCCGAAATACGCCGCTGGTTAAGCGAAAATATCGATCCCATCTCCATGCTCACCCAGGCCGGGCCGTCCTATCAGCATTACTGGTCGCCGGCATACGGCATCCTGCCGCGCTGGCATCACGCCCGGGTGGCCAGCCCATGCCCCAAACCGGCGGGTTTAGACCGGATCACCCTGACGGTCTACCATGCCCATAGGGAATTCGATGATTTATGCCGCGCGCTCGGCGAAGTGCTCGCGCGCCTGGAGATCGAACTGGTGGTCAATACCGTGGATTATGACACGTGGCACAATGGCGATGCCGAGAGCGATATGTGGCTGGGCAGCGCCAATTTTTATTTGCCGCTGGATTATTCGCTGTTCGCCACATTTTACGAATTACCGCTGATGCATCATTGCCTGCAGGCCGATATACAACCGGAGCTGCTTGAATGGCGGCAAAAACGGCTGTCGCTGGCGGAATGGTGCCGCACGCTGGTCACCGGCTATCATTTGCACCCGCTATTCCATCATTGGCTGATCCTGCAGGGCCAGC
Organism: Enterobacterales bacterium; assembly: GCA_015654925.1. Classification (GTDB taxonomy): domain Bacteria; phylum Pseudomonadota; class Gammaproteobacteria; order Enterobacterales; family Enterobacteriaceae; genus Acerihabitans. The sequence goes on from JAATFX010000009.1 coordinate 21,875, forward strand.
GCAGCATGCGCGGTATCCGCATGAACACCCTGGGCTGGTTTGATTTTAAATCCGCGTGGTTCGCGCCGCCTGACAATTGAGCGCCCAGCCATTTTCCCGGCCGGCAAAAGGGTAACCATGGTCAGAAAGCCATAAAACCATTACAATAAAAATTGTTCTCAACGGGGTGCGATACTTCCGGCGCGGCGACGCGTGGAAGGCAAGCTGAGAGTATACCCGTCGAACCTGATCCGGTTAATACCGGCGAAGGGATTTGAGAGTGTGCCTCAGCGCCTCAAAAACCTTTGCCACCTTTTTTTTCAGGAGCGCAAAGTGTTAAAAAAATGGTTACCCTGCCTGTTATTAATTGCCGCCGCCCCGGCGCTGGCGAAACCCGTATTGACGGTTTATACCTATGATTCTTTCGCCTCCGAATGGGGCCCCGGCCCGGCAATCAAAACCGCTTTTGAAAAAGAGTGCGGCTGCGAGCTGAAATTCGTGGTGCAGGAAGACGGCGTGGCGCTGCTTAACCGACTGCGCATCGAAGGCAAAAACAGCGGCGCGGACGTGGTGCTGGGCCTGGATAATAACTTGCTCAAAGCCGCCGCGGATACCAAGCTGTTCGCGCCCCATAACGTGGATACCGCCAAGCTTACCTTGCCTGACGGCTGGCAAGACGCCACTTTCCTGCCTTATGACTACGGTTACTTCGCGTTTGTGTATGATAAAAACAAGCTGAAAAACCCGCCGAAAAGCCTGCACGAACTGATAGACGGCCCCGCTGCGCTGAAAATCATTTATGAAGATCCGCGCACCAGCACCCCCGGATTGGGCTTATTGCTATGGGTACAAAAGGTCTATGGCGACGATGCGCCCCAGGCCTGGCAAAAACTGGCCAAGAAAACCGTTACGGTACCCAAGGGCTGGAGCGAAGCGTACGGCCTGTTCCTGAAAGGGGAAGCGGATATGGTGCTGAGCTACACCACATCGCCGGCCTATCACATTGTGGAAGAGAAGAAAGATAATTACGCGGCCGCCGCCTTCAACGAAGGGCATTATCTCCAGGTGGAAGTGGCCGGACAGCTGGCCGCCAGTAAAAACCCCGAACTGGCCCAGCAATTCATGCGTTTTATCGTCACCCCCGCGTTCCAGCAGACCATCCCCACCGGCAACTGGATGTATCCGGTAATCAACACCCCGCTGCCGGCCGGATTTGATCGGTTACCGTCCAAAACGCTGGCCTTCCCCCCTGACCAGGTCGCGGCAAAACGCGGTGACTGGGTCCAGAACTGGTTACGCGCCGTTAGCCAATGATTCCACGCTGGTTATGGCCCGGGCTGTTGGCGGCGCTGGCATTGGCGGCCATCGCCCTGGCCGCCGTCGGCGCGCTCTGGCTCAATGCGCCGCAGCAATACTGGCGGGCCTGGTGGTCCGATAGCTATCTGTGGCATATCTTGCGCTTTACCTTCTGGCAGGCGCTGTTGTCGGCGCTGCTATCGGTAATCCCGGCGATCTTTTTGGCACGGGCGTTATTTCGCCGGCGCTTTCCGGGGCGCGCACTGCTGCTGCGTTTTTGCGCCATGACGCTGGTGCTGCCGGTGCTGGTCGCCGTATTCGGCATCCTCAGCGTTTATGGCCGCCAAGGCTGGCTGGCCTGGCTTTGCTCCTGGCTGCATATTCCCTATGATTTCTCGCCCTACGGCTTGCAGGGCATCCTGCTGGCCCACGTTTTTTTTAACTTGCCCCTGGCTACCCGTTTGCTGTTACAAGCGCTGGACGGCATTCCGGTGGAACAGCGTCAATTAGCCGCCCAGTTGGATATCAGCGGCTGGGCTTTTTTCCGGGTGCTGGAGTGGCCCTATTTACGCCGACAGCTGCTGCCCGCGGCGGCGCTGATTTTTATGCTGTGCTTCGCCAGCTTCGCCACCGTGCTGTCATTAGGCGGCGGGCCGCGGGCCACCACCATTGCGCTGGCCATCTACCAGGCGCTGAGTTATGACTACGATCCCGGACGCGCCGCCATTCTGGCGCTGGTGCAGATGATCTGTTGCCTGGGACTGGTATTGCTCAGCCAGCGTCTGACCAAGGCATTTCCCGTGGGCGCCAGCCATTTTGCCCAATGGCGCAATCCCGACGATAACCGGCTGCGTCAATGCACGGACGTCCTGGTCATCGGTCTGGCGCTGCTGTTATTGGTGCCGCCCCTGCTGGCGGTGCTGACCGGCGGTATCAATCAGGGGCTGGCCCGGGTACTGGCCCAGGAAGCCTTATGGTCGGCCCTGCTGATATCGCTGCGCATCGCCGTCGGCGCCGGACTGCTGTGCGTGGCGATCGCCCTTATGCTGTTGTGGAGCAGCCGCGAGCTGCGGCTTCGCCAGCGGCTGTGGGCGGCGCAACTCATCGAAGTCAGCGGCATGCTGATCCTGGCGATGCCGGGCATCGTGCTGGCCACCGGTTTTTTTTTACTGGCCAGTAATAGCGTCGGCCTGCCGCAATCCCCCTATGCTTTAGTGATCGTGACCAATGCGCTGATGGCGATACCCTATGCCCTTAAAATATTGGAAACACCGATGCTGGATGTGGCGGAGCGTTATAATCGCCTCTGCCTGTCGCTGGATATACGCGGGCCGGCGCGGTTACGCCTGGTGGAGTGGCGGGCGCTGCGCTTGCCTATCGGCCGCGCCATGGCATTCGCCAGCGTGTTGTCGGTGGGTGATTTTGGCGTGGTGGCGTTATTTGGCAATGAGCATTTCCGCACGCTGCCGCTGTATCTTTATCAACAAATCGGCGCCTACCGCAGCCAGGACGGGGCGGTGACCGCCCTGTTTTTGCTGCTGCTGTGTTTTGTATTGTTTACGCTTATCGAAAAACTATCGGGCCCCCATGATAAAACTGGATAAAGTAACCTACCTCTACCAGCACCTGCCTATGCGCTTTGAGCTGGATGTGGCGGCGGGAGAAAGGGTGGCTATCCTCGGCCCCAGCGGCGCGGGCAAGAGCACCCTGCTAAGCCTGATCGCCGGTTTTTTGCCGGTGCACAGCGGCCGCATAAGCTTAAATGGCGTTGACCATAGCGCCACGCCGCCCGCCCGGCGGCCGGTGTCGATGCTGTTTCAGGAAAATAACCTGTTCGCCCATCTTACGGTCGCGGAAAATATCGGACTGGGTCTGCATCCCGGCCTGAAACTGTCCCCTGCCCAGCGCGCCACCCTGCAGCAGGTGGCGGAACAGGTGGGGCTTGAGGAATTTCTACCCCGGCTGCCGGGGCAGCTCTCCGGCGGCCAGCGCCAGCGGGCGGCGCTGGCGCGCTGCCTGGTGCGGGACCAGCCAATCTTGTTACTGGATGAACCATTTTCCGCGCTGGACCCGGCGCTGCGCAACGACATGCTGCTGCGGGTACAAGAAGTGTGCCGGCAACGGGGATTGACCCTGATGATGGTTTCCCATAATTTGGACGATGCCGTACGCATAGCGCCACGCACCCTGCTGGTGGTGGATGGCCGGATTTATTACGATGGCCCCACCCGGCGGCTGGTTAGCGGTGAAGCCCCTGAAGCGGGGATATTGGGTATCACGCAGGCAAAATAGATCTCCGCGGCGGCAAGGCCCATTTTTTAAAGGGCAATATCGCGGCATGCCAATTTTTGATATATATTAAACTGACCTAATATGGAATAATGAATCGGCTCAAGAATGTATCCCTTGAGCCAGAAGATGGCATTACGCATCGCAAATTACTTAAGTCAAATGGCGAAAAACAACATTCATGAGTAATATCACGTTTATGTGATAAGGATACTTTATTATGCCGCTTAAGAGAGCACACTGAATGCCTAAAAAATTTACAATTTGCAGCATGGCCTGACAATTATACTACTAACATCGCTAACGTTTCATGCTCCTCACCAGGGAAGCCTTGCTTAAACAAATCTGCTTAAGCAAAAAATTGAATAACAAAAACCATACTATAATACGTACCTAGCTCGCAGACCACGCTATGTTTTATTTCTTTGCCAGGAATATTCCTATAGCGCTGGTTCTGCTTTTTTTGGCAATTTCAACACCAATATTAATTAAAAAAATTAATAATTCGCTCTTTTAAAAGCCGAAAATAATTTAATGATTAGCCGCATCAAGCAATAACCCATGTGCACCAAGCCACGTCAACCATCCGTTATCATTCTTGCATGTTACCCCCGAATGGAGAATTTATTGTATGAATATCAAAGGTCATAAAAAGATCGATTTTTATGCGCAGCGTGGCGTCAAATACATCAATATTGTTTTTCAATTAAAAAAGACCAATAGCTCAAATTATCTGTCGGAAGCACAAAATATTGAGAATAATTTAAAGCCCGCTTACGAAACCATGGGTGTTAAGCCATTATTTGATACCACTTTAAGTCTAAAAAATGAAGAAGCCAGGCAATCCATGCTGAAGTATGGCTTAGACCGGTATTTTGTCGTTAATTTTTTTAATGATAATGTCAATTCAGAAAATTATATCAATGACATTTTGCTGGCCGTAGCACAGGTTAATACCGTTGATATAGTCTACCCCTCCGCCGAACCGATATCGTTGCACGCTGATAATCAGACCAATATGATAAGCAATGAGACGATATCCCCATCCGAAATGACCGGCGATAAAGCGGAGTCGCCGCTGGCCAGCTTTCGACCCATCCAGCATTATCTCTGGCCGGCGAAGCATTTTTTTGAAAATTTCAAGCTTGGGGGAATAGACGGCATCGCCGGTTCGGCTTATGAGGGGGGTAAAGGCGAAAACGTGACGATAATTTCAAATGAGCCTGATGCCTGGTTTAACGAACATATTAATTTACCTCATGAACGGGCACTGGTTGAAGGCGAGATAATCATCGGCAGCCATAATACCTCAGCGGTAGGCATCATGGCGGGCTTGAATTTAGGGTATGGCATATTAGGCATTGTTCCCAATGCCAAGGTGGGTTATTCCAGCCCGGGGGTACAACACCTTTATAACCTCTACCACCGTCTCAACGCGGGTGATGTGATTCAAATCGGCATTCAGCACCGTGGGATATTAATGGCCCAGGGGGAGAAACCGTGTTCTCTACCGGTGGAATTTGAAGCGGCCTGGTTTGACATAATTTCGGCACTGACCGACAAGGGCATACATGTTATCGAGGCTGCCGGGCACGGCGCGTTCAATCTCGACCACCCCGTACTCAAAGGGAAATACGATCGCGGCCGACGGGATTCGGGCGCCATTATGGTCGGCGCGCTTGATCCCCGCACCGGGCTTAAAACGCCGCTCAGCAATTTCGGCTCACGGGTTGATAGCTCAAGCTGGGGGGCGTTTGTTGCCACTACGTCATACGGCCACGCCACCTTGTTTAATCAAACCAATGCCTGGTATATCAATGATTTCTCTGGCATTAATGCCGCAAATCCCATTATCGCCGGGGCGGCCGCATGTCTGTCGAGCATCGCCGCCGCCTACGATGCGGCGCTCTCGCCACAGCGGTTGAGAGAGCTATTGACCGACACCGGGACGGTATTGGCGCAAAACAACTCGGCGCTAATGGGCACCCAGCCAGACCTGAGCAAGGCAATCTATGCCATGTTTGCACAACCTGACCGGTCAAAAACGTAAAACTTTCCAAAACTGGCCCGCATAAACCGGCATCAGGGGGTGATGGAGCACCGCCGTCAATGCGGCAATCACCGCCACCGCCATCAGCGGCGCCAGCCAGCGCAGCCGCGCGACGGGTAACCAGCGCACCAGGCGATCGGGAGAGCGCTTACCCATGCGTTGCCAACGCCACGCTAGCCATAGGGCTAGCCAAAATAATAAAGCCGCCGTCAGCAACAGCCCGCGGAATTCACCGGTGTGTTCGCCGTCAGGGATATTAATCGCCACGCCGGCCAGAATGCCGGGCAAAAAATATACCGGCGGCCAGGCCAGGCAGCCGATAACATTGGGCAGGGCGAATTTCAACGGCGGCAAATCCAGCATTCCGGCCGCCAGCGGCACCAGGGGGCGAGTCGGGCCGACAAATCGGCCAATCAGGACCGTTAACATACTGTGCTGATGCAAGGCATGCTCGGTTTTATTCAGCAAGGCGCGATGCTTTTTCAGGAAGGACCATCTTTTCAAGGGTTTTTTAAAACCGTGGCCGATGAAATATGATGCCCAATCGCCGACAAAACAACCGACCACTCCGGCGGCCCAGGCGGGGTAAAACCCCATGGTTCCGCTGCCAATCAAAGCACCCAAAGTAGCCATCATTACCGTGCCGGGCAATAACAATCCGACAAAAGCCAACGACTCCAAAAACGCCACCAGCGCAACGGCAATAAGGGAGAAAGCCAGCGATTGGGTTACCCAGTATTCTAAAAAAGCGTCCATAACCCGCTCGTGTTAATCGAAGAAAGCGGATTGTCCGGGCATATGGTCCCATCGTCAACCCAACAATTGTATAGAGATTTAGCAAAGGCCGCAGATTTTTTTCTGAAGGGCCGCGGCAAGTCCATCGCTGCCGATGGTTTTCACACCGCCCTGTTTTCGCAAAAAAAAATAGAGTCGTTATTCGTTAAACCCTAGCCCTGCCAGGAGAATACCATGATGCCAACCAATGAAAAACAGACCATTGACTTTTACGCTGAACCCTCGGTTAATTATCTTTATATTGTGTTTAAATTAATCCCGCATCGTTCTTCGGCCAATTATCTTGCTCAAGCCGGCCAAATCGGCCAGGAAATGCGGCGTAAATTCCCCGTATCGGGGGTAGCGCCCTTGTTTGATACCCGACACGATAATCCGGACCGGCCGCCGCAAAATGTCATTGACAGCCATGGCTTTGATCGCTATTTCAGGATTGATCTCCAACCGGCCACCCCAGCCAATTTGATTAACCAGATGCTGAATTTTATCGCGCAGTGGGAATGGATTGAAATAGTCTATCCCAGCCCGCAACCGGCTTCAGCGGCGTTGCCATATCATGGAGCTGATGTCCTGAGCCTTGAGGAAAATAGCGTAAGGCAACCGCGCGTAATTAAGGCCGATGAGCCCATTCCAGATTTTACGCCTTTGCAATATTATACTTTTTCATCCGCGTATAAAGTCCCCGGTTTTCAATTAGGCGGGATAGGGATCAGCGCCTTGGCCACCTTCGATGGCTACCGCGGCGATGGCATAACTATTATTTCCCATGAAATCGACGCCTGGAGCACCGCCCATGTCAATCTGCCCCCGGAACGGGTGCTGGTGGCGGGGGCGGTGGATATTGACTCCCATGATACCAAGTCCGTGGGCATCATGGCCGCCCGCGATGTCGGGTTCGGCATCAGGGGCATTGCGTCGCGCGCCAAAGTGGGGTATTCCGATAGTCCCATGTCGGACTTGTTGAGCCTTTATAATTATCTTTATCCCGGCGACGTAATACAAATTGGTATTCAAACAACCGGCGGGTCGATTACCGGCTGCCAGGGACCATTATGTTATATCCCCATGGAATCGCAGCAAGCCTGGTTTGACGGCATCAGCGCATTTACGGCCAAAGGGGTACACGTTATCCAGGCCGCCGGCAATGGCAATGTCGATCTCGACCATGCGGCATTTGCCAGAAAATTCGACAGGACCTTCCGGGATTCCGGCGCCATTATCGTGGGCGCGGCCGACCCTGCAGTCGCCAGGCGGGCGACCTTCAGCACCTACGGCTCGCGGGTCGACAGCTGCAGCTGGGGCTGGAATGTGGTTACCACCACGCTATTCGGCGCCAATGCCGACCTGCTCAATCGGGAAAATGCATCCTATACCCGTTCATATAGCGGCACCTCATCGGCGAATCCCATCGTGGCCGGGGCGGTTGCCAGTCTTTCCGGCATCGCCAAAGCGTACGGCATAGCCTTATCCCCACTGCGTGCAAGGAACATATTGACGCAAACCGGAACGTATTTAACTGGCGGCGATTCGGCGATCGTCGGCACCCAGCCGGATCTGGCCCAGGCCATTTACCAGTTATAATATCAATGGCGCCTTGGCGCCGCCGGCCCGGACCATGATGTGCGGGAGCGTCAGATCCACGAAAAACCGCTTACATGGCCCGCTGGACAAATACTGTATAAATAATCATACTTATTAGGTTTTCTGCTGACGGCCCGGCACCGGACCGCCAGTCCACAGATGTCCCGGCGGCTTTAGGGTGCATTTTCACGCCCGCGCATACGCGCAGTTAAAGGTTGGGGCCGGCCGTTTTTCACTTTACTCGGGTACGCAGACGCTATGTCAGACCCCACAGCTCCCCGCCAGGGTTTTGTCCTGACCCGCCACTGGCGGGATACCCCCGACGGCATCATCATCGACTTCTGGCTGGCTACCGAAGCCGGCGCGCAAAAAATCAGCCTGCCGCCCCAGCCCGCCGTGGCGTTTATCCCGCAGGAGCACGTGGCGCGGGCCCAGCCTTTATTACGGGATATCAAGGACTGCCGCCTGCGCCCGCTGGAGCTGCGCGATTTCCACCGTCGCCCGGTGGCGGGCTTATATTGCCGGCATTACCGCGATCTGAGCCGTCTGGAAAAGGCGCTCAAAGAGGTGGGCATCCCCCTTTATGAAGCGGATATCCGGCCACCCGAGCGTTATCTGATGGAGCGGTTTATCACCGCCCCGGTATGGTTTACCGGCCACCAGCGGCCCGGCGGCGCGATTAGCGGCGCGCGCCTGAAACCCGATACGGCTTACCGGCCGGCGCTGAAACTGGTGTCATTGGATATCGAAACCACCCGCTTCGGCGAACTGTATTGCATCGGGCTGCACGGCTGCGGCCAGCGGCGGGTCTTTATGCTGGGCGAGGCGTCGGCTACCGGCGGCGCGGCGGCAGACGACATGCTGGAGTATGTGTCCACCCGCGCGCTGCTTATCCAGCGCCTGAACCAATGGTTCGCCGCACACGATCCCGATGCCATCATCGGCTGGAATGTCGTGCAATTCGACCTGCGCATCCTGCAAAAACACGCCGAGCGTTATAATGTGCCGCTGCTGCTGGGTCGCGGCGGCGGGGTGCTGGAATGGCGCGAGCACGGGGTCAAAGCCGGGCATTTTTTTGCCAGCGCCGCCGGCAGGTTGATTATCGACGGGATTGACGCGCTGAAATCCGCATTCTGGCAATTCTCGTCGTTTAGCCTGGAAAATGTGGCGCAGACCCTGCTTGGCGAAGGGAAAGATATTTCCACGCCCTATCAGCGCATGGACGAAATCGACCGCTTGTATCGGGAAGATCGTCCCGCACTGGCGCGCTATAATATCAAGGATTGTGAACTGGTTACGCGCATTTTCGAGCATACCCAGCTGCTGGCGTTTTTGCTGGAGCGAGCCACGGTCACCGGCCTGGCGGCGGATCGCAGCGGCGGTTCGGTGGCCGCCTTCACCTGGCTGTATGTGCCGCGCATGCATCGCGCCGGTTTCGTGGCGCCCAACCTGGGCGACGTGCCGGTGCAGGCCAGTCCCGGCGGCTATGTGATGGACTCCCGGCCCGGCCTGTATGATTCGGTACTGGTGCTGGATTATAAAAGCCTTTACCCGTCCATTATCCGCACTTTTCTTATCGACCCGGTGGGGTTGATTGAAGGCATGGCCGAGCCCGATCCCGCCCAGACCGTCGACGGTTTTATCGATGCGCGCTTTTCCAGAACCCATCACTGCCTGCCGCAGATCGTGCAAGAGCTCTGGCAGGGGCGCGAGCGCGCGAAACGTCAGCGCAACCAGCCGCTATCCCAGGCGTTAAAAATCATTATGAACGCATTTTACGGGGTGCTGGGCGCGCCCGGCTGCCGTTTTTTCGATGCCCGCCTGGCCTCGTCCATCACCATGCGCGGCCACGCCATTATGCATCAAACCCGCGAACTGATAGAGGCCCGGGGCTATCCGGTGATTTATGGCGATACCGATTCCACGTTCGTCTGGCTGAAACGGCCTCACGATCGCAACGCCGCGGATGCTATCGGCCGGCGGCTGGTAGATGAGATCAATCAATGGTGGCGGACCCACCTGCAAGACGCCCTGGGGTTAAACAGCGCGCTGGAACTGGAATACGAAACCCATTTTATCCGCTTTTTGATGCCCACCATCCGCGGCGCCGAAATGGGCAGCAAAAAACGCTATGCCGGCCTGGCGCAGGGCGACCAGGGCGACCAGGGCGATAGCATGGTGTTCAAAGGGCTGGAAACGGTGCGCAGCGACTGGACGCCGCTCGCACAGCAATTCCAGCAACAGCTTTATGAACTCATCTTCCGCCGCCAGCCTTATCAGGATTTTATCCTGGACTATGTGCGCCGTACCCTGGCGGGCGAGCTGGATCATTTGCTGGTCTATCGCAAGCGCCTGCGGCGCAAGCTGAGCGAATATCAGCGCAACGTGCCGCCGCAAGCACGCGCGGCCAGGATTGCCGACGAGTTTAACCTGCAACAGGGCCGGCAGCAGCAGTACCAGAACGGCGGCTGGATCAGCTACATCATCACCGCCCATGGCCCGGAACCCCTGGAGATCGCCCATACCAGGCCCGACTACGATCATTATCTGGCCAAACAGCTCCAGCCGGTGGCGGATGCCATTCTGCCCTTCCTGCAAGATGACTTTACGACCTTGGTATCGGGGCAAATGGGCCTGTTTTGACGCAAAGACATGGATTGGTAGGTGACGAAGCCACCCTCATCTATTAACATAGCGCCCTTCCAGATCGCAATATTAACTCTTACCGATTTTTCCGCCGCGGCATCGAGCCAATGCCTGCCACGGCGAGCCGCGCTATTGCCGGTATATTTTGCCTAATATAATTTTGCCTAACATAACACCGAGCCGAGAATTTATGCCTTTTACCCTAGGTCAACGCTGGATCAGCGATACGGAAAGTGAATTGGGATTGGGAACTGTGGTCGCGCAGGATGCCCGCATGATCACCTTGTTATTTTCCGCCATCGGTGAAAACCGTCTCTATGCCCGCGCGGATGCCCCCATCACCCGGGTGATTTTCAATCCCGGCGACACCGTCACCAGCCATGAAGGCTGGCAGCTCAGCGTGGAGTCGGTACAAGAAGACGATGGTTTGCTTACCTATATCGGCACCCGCCTGGATAACGGCGAGGCCGACACGTCGCTGCGCGAGGTGCTGCTTGACAGCAAACTGACCTTCAGCAAACCCCAGGATCGCCTGTTTGCCGGCCAGATCGACCGCATGGATCGCTTCGCCCTGCGCTACCGGGCGCGTAAATTCCACAGCGAACAGTTCCGCCAGGCGTGGAACGGACTGCGCGGCATACGCGCCAACCTGATCCCGCATCAGTTGCATATCGCCTCCGAAGTGGGGCAGCGCTATGCGCCGCGGGTATTGCTGGCGGACGAAGTGGGACTGGGCAAAACCATCGAAGCCGGCATGATCATCCATCAGCAACTGCTCACCGGCCGCGCCGAGCGGGTGTTAATCATCGTGCCGGAATCATTGATGCACCAATGGCTGGTGGAGATGATGCGCCGGTTCAACCTGCTGTTTTCGCTGTTTGACGACGAACGCTACGCCGAAGCCCTGCAAGATGGCGACAATCCGTTTGAAACGGAACAACTGGTGCTGTGCTCGCTGGACTTTGTGCGGCGTAATCACGAACGTCTGGAGAAGCTGGCCGACGCCGACTTTGATTTGATGGTGGTGGACGAAGCCCATCATCTGTCCTGGAGCGAGGATACCCCCAGCCGCGAATACCAGGTGATTGAACAGCTGGCGCGCAGCATTCCCGGTATCCTGCTGCTGACCGCCACGCCCGAACAGCTCGGGCTGCAAAGCCACTTCGCCCGCCTGCGTCTGCTCGACCCCGATCGTTTCCATGACTATCAGGCGTTTGTAGCGGAACAGCAGCGTTACCGGCCGGTGGCCGACGCGGTGACGCTGCTGCTCACCGGCAAGGCGCTGGAACCGGCAGCTAAAAATCTGCTGGCCGATATGATCGGCGAGCAAAATATCGAACCCCTGCTGTCGGTGGCCGATGGCCAGGATGCGCGCGCGCTGGCCGCCCGCCGCGAGCTGATTGCCATGCTCATGGACCGCCACGGCACCAGCCGGGTATTGTTTCGCAATACCCGCCAGGGCGTAAAAGGGTTTCCCCAGCGTATTTTGCATCAGATCAAGCTGCCGCTGCCCGCCCAGTACCAGACCGCCATCAAGGTGGCCGGCATCATGGGCGGCAAGCAAACGCTGGACGAACGGGCGCGCAACATGCTCTACCCCGAGCAAATTTACCAGCAATTCGAAGGCCAGAACGCCACCTGGTGGAATTTTGATCCCCGCGTCGAATGGCTGCTGGATTTCCTGCTGCAAAACCGCCAGGACAAAGTGCTGGTGATCTGCGCGCACGCCGACACCGCCCTACAGCTGGAGCAGGTATTACGCGAACGCGAAGGCATCCGCGCCGCGGTGTTCCATGAAGGGCTGTCGCTGCTGGATCGCGATCGGGCCGCCGCGTATTTCGCTTCCGACGAAGACGGCGCGCAGGTGCTGCTGTGCTCGGAGATTGGTTCCGAAGGACGTAATTTCCAGTTCGCCAGCCGCATGGTGATGTTCGATCTGCCGTTTAATCCGGATCTGCTGGAACAGCGCATCGGCCGGCTGGATCGCATCGGCCAGAACCACGATATCCGGATTTTTGTGCCTTACCTGGAGCAAACGGCCCAGTCCGTGCTGATCCGCTGGTACCATGAAGGGCTGGACGCCTTTGAACACACCTGCCCCACCGGCCGCGCGCTCTATGATGAGTATTTTCAACAGCTCATCGGTTATCTTGGCGATCCGGCCAAGCTTGAGGGATTGGACGACTTTATCCACGCCAGCCGCCAGCGGCACGACCGCTTGAAATTACAGCTGGAGCAGGGCCGCGACCGCCTGCTGGAACAGCATTCCAACGGCGGCGAGCAGGCGCAGGCGCTGGCCGACGCCATCGCCGGGCAGGACAGCGATCCGCAGTTGGTGAATTTCGCCCTGAATTTATTTGATATCGTCGGCATCAACCAGGCGGATCGCAGCGACAGCCTGATCGTTCTCACCCCATCCGATCACATGCTGGTACCGGATTTTCCCGGTCTGCCGGAAGAAGGCTGCACCATCACCTTTAACCGCGAACAGGCGCTGGCGCGGGAAGACACGCAATTTATCAGTTGGGAGCACCCTATCATCCGCAATGGTCTGGATCTGGTACTCTCCGGAGACAGCGGCACCAGCGCGGTATCACTGCTGAGAAACAAAGCGCTGCCGGCGGGGACCCTGCTGGTGGAACTGATTTACGTGGTCGAGGCGCCGGCGCCGAAAAAATTGCAGCTTACCCGTTTTTTGCCGGCCACCCCCGTGCGTTTGCTGCTCGATCAAAACGGCAACGATCTGGCCGGCCAGGTGGAGTTCGAGCAATTTAACCGCCAGTTGAACGCGGTGAAACGCCATACCGCCGGCAAATTGGTCAGCGCGGTACAGCCGGAAGTGCACAAACTGCTGCAAAACGGCGAGGCCCTGGTGGCCAAACAGGCAGAGCGCCTGATTGAGGATGCCCGGCAGTTGGCGGATGAAAGCCTGAGCACCGAGCTCAATCGCCTGGAGGCGTTAAAGGCGGTCAATCCGGCGATCCGCGAAGACGAACTGGAAACGCTGGCCTCCAACCGCGAGCAGGTGCTGGCGCATCTGGATCAGGCCAACTGGCGGCTGGATGCCATTCGTCTAATCGTGGTTACGCATCAGTAAGCTTTTTCATTAATCAGTGCCATATATCCCGGGACATCCCCCCGGGATAAACCGGAGCAGTATGGAACCCTATAATCCCCCCCGTGAGCCCTGGCTGCATATCCTGTATCAGGATGCGCATATCATGGTGGTGAACAAGCCCAGCGGTTTGCTGTCCGTCCCCGGCCGGGCGCCGGAACACAATGATAGCGTCATGTCCCGCATACAGGCGCAATTCCCGCTGGCCCAGTCCGTCCACCGGCTGGATATGGCCACCAGCGGCGTGATTGTCGTGGCGATGACCAAGGCGGCTGAGCGGGAATTAAAACGTCAATTCCGCGATCGGGAACCGCGCAAATCCTATATCGCCAGGGTGTGGGGACATCCTGCCCAGAAAGAGGGATTGATTGACTTGCCGTTGATTTGCGACTGGCCGAACCGGCCCAAGCAGAAGGTATGTTTTGAAACCGGCAAGGCGGCGCAAACCGGATACCGGGTATTATCCTACGACGACGATTTCACCGCCAGGATGTTGCTGACGCCCATAACCGGACGCTCGCATCAATTGCGGGTGCACATGCAGGCGCTGGGACATCCCATCCTGGGGGACAGTTTTTACGCGACGCCGGAGGCCCTGGCCATGTCCGGCCGCCTGCTGCTGCATGCGCAGGAGCTGGCGATAACCCATCCGGCGTTTCACTCGCCGATTCATTTTCGCTGCGAAGCGGACTTCTGAACCGCGCCCTGCAATAAGCCCATGGCGCGGTTCAAGACCCGGGCCGCGGGTCAGTGAAAACCCTTTTCGCGCTTGATCAAATCGTACGCGGCCTGGATGGCCTGGGTTTTCTGCTTGGCCATCTCCATCATTTCCGGCGGCAATCCTTTGGCCACCAGCTTATCCGGATGGTGCTCGCTCATCAGCTTACGATAGGCGCGCTTAATGGTGGTGGCCTCGTCGGTGCTGTTGACGCCCAAGACCTTGCAGGCGTCCTCCAGGGTCGGACCGCGATCGCCGCCGGGCTGGTAGCCGCCCCGGGAATACTCCCGATCGCCGCCCTGGCCGCCGAACTGCTGCCCGCCTTCCATCATGCTGAGGAACTGATCGAACTGCATCCGCGAAATACCCAGTTCCTCGGCAATCACATACAGCACCTGCCGCTCGTTGGGATGCAACGATCCGTCGGCGAACGCCGCCTGGATCTGAATTTCCAGAAACATCCTAATTAAATCGAAGCGGCCGAAACACACCTGGCGAAATTCGCGCAGCGCGCCGCGCAGCGGAAACTGCGGTTCCTTCCCTTCCCGAAACGCCTGCTGCGCCGCCGTGCGCGCAGAGCCGTCAAGGCGCAGCCTCTCCATCATCAGGTTGGCGTTTTGGATATCCGCCTCGGTGACCCGCCCTTTCGATTTAGTCAGATGCCCCATGACCTGGAAGGTGGTGCGGAAAAAAACATTCTGCCTGGTTTGCTGATCGGAAAAGTAGCCGCCGCCCACGCGGGCGACCCGCGCCTTATCCACCATATGGCCGATCAAAAAGCCTAAAACCACGCCCCAAAAGCCGGCTCCTGAGACAAAACCCAGAATAACGCCCAACACCTTACCCCAATACCGCATATACTCCTCAATTCATCATGCCGTCGCTGCAAATTTGCTTTATCATACCTGTCATTTATCGCTGTGCCTAACGGTGCGCGGATAAACGGCGGGATTTAACACTGGCGCAACTCCGGTGAGTGAGATAGTCTCTGACCGTTTGACGGCATGAAGCCCAAGATGACGGAACA
>JAATFX010000140.1 GCA_015654925.1 Enterobacterales bacterium
GCGCCTTGTCGCTGCTTCTCGTGGTTGGTAAAGTAGGCGGATTTTATTTTCGCCCCAGCTTGCAGGATTATCCTTCAGTTATGTTTAAAAAATTTCGTGGCATGTTTTCCAACGACTTGTCCATCGACCTGGGTACAGCCAATACCCTGATTTATGTAAAAGGACAGGGCATTGTCCTGAACGAGCCTTCTGTCGTCGCGATTCGTCAGGATCGCGCCGGCTCCCCTAAAAGCGTTGCTGCCGTAGGCCATGAAGCCAAACAAATGCTGGGGCGCACCCCCGGTAATATTGCGGCGATCCGTCCAATGAAGGACGGCGTCATCGCCGATTTTTTCGTTACCGAAAAAATGCTGCAACATTTTATCAAGCAAGTTCATAGCAATAGTTTCATGCGTCCCAGCCCGCGCGTTCTGGTCTGCGTCCCGGTCGGCGCCACCCAGGTGGAACGCCGCGCCATCCGTGAATCGGCCCAAGGGGCCGGCGCCAGGGAAGTGTTCTTGATCGAAGAACCCATGGCCGCCGCTATCGGCGCGGGGCTGCCGGTTTCGGAAGCCACCGGTTCGATGGTGGTGGATATCGGCGGCGGCACCACCGAAGTAGCGGTCATCTCCCTTAACGGGGTGGTGTACTCTTCTTCGGTACGTATTGGCGGCGATCGCTTCGATGAGGCTATTATTAATTATGTGCGCCGCAATTATGGCTCGCTGATCGGTGAAGCAACCGCTGAACGCATCAAGCATGAAATCGGCTCGGCTTATCCGGGCGATGAAGTCAGGGAAATCGAAGTGCGCGGCCGTAATCTGGCCGAAGGCGTGCCGCGGGGCTTTACCCTGAATTCCAATGAAATCCTTGAAGCGTTGCAAGAGCCTTTGACCGGTATTGTCAGCGCGGTTATGGTTGCGCTGGAACAGTGCCCGCCCGAGCTCGCCTCCGATATTTCCGAGCGCGGCATGGTATTGACCGGCGGCGGCGCGCTGCTGAGAAATCTCGACCGTCTGCTGATGGAAGAGACCGGCATACCCGTGGTGGTGGCGGAAGATCCCTTGACCTGCGTCGCCCGTGGCGGCGGCAAGGCATTGGAGATGATTGATATGCACGGCGGTGATTTGTTCAGCGAAGAATAACCAGCCTCGAAAAGGGGGGGACCACCCGGGTGAACGCTGAGATTTCTCATCCTGGTCGGCGCCCCCCTTTTTTGTTGAGGAAAATGCATAGCCTATGAAGCCGATTTTTAGCAGGGGACCGTCTCTGCAACTCCGACTGTTCCTGGCCGTAATGGTCGCCATTGCCGTCATTATCGCCGACAGCCGGCTCGGAACTTTTGTTCAAATCCGCACGTATATGGATACCGCGGTCAGTCCGTTTTATTTCCTGGCGAACGGCCCGCGCAAGCTGCTGGATCATGTTTCGGAAACGCTGGCCACGCGCGAACAGCTGGAACTGGAAAACCACACCCTACGCCAGGAATTGCTGCTAAGAAACAGCGAGCAACTGCTGCTGGGACAGTTCCGCCAGGAAAACGCCCGCCTGCGCGAACTCCTGGGATCGCCCCTGCGCCAGGATGAGCAAAAAATGGTAACGCAGGTCATCTCCACCAGCACCGATCCCTACAGCGACCAGGTGGTGATCGACAAAGGGCTGGACAGCGGCGTGTACGTCGGCCAGCCGGTGATCAGCGATAAAGGCGTGGTCGGCCAGGTCGTCGCGGCCAGCAAGATGACCAGCCGGGTGTTGCTGATCTGCGATGCGTCCCACGCCTTACCCATCCAGGTGCTGCGTAATGATATCCGGGTGATTGTGGCCGGTAACGGCTGTACCGAAGATTTGCAGTTGGAGCATCTGCCGGGCAATACCGATATCCGCGTCGGCGATGTGCTGGTGACCTCCGGTCTTGGCGGCCGGTTTCCCGAAGGGTACCCGGTAGCGGTGGTTTCGACGGTCAAGGTCGATACCCAGCGCGCTTATACCGTCATCCAGGCCCGGCCGACCGCCCAGCTCCAGCGCCTGCGCTACCTGCTGCTGCTCTGGGGCGCCGACCCCCGCGGCGAAGTGCCGCTGCCGCCCGCTGAAGTTCATCACGTGGCCAATGAGCGCCTGATGCAGATGATGCCGCAGGTGCTGCCGTCCCAGGACAGTATCATGGGGCCGAACCCGCCGGCCGCGGCGCCTGAAACGACGCCCGCCGCGCAGCCCGCCGCCCCGGCAACGAGCGGCAAAGCCGCGGCGCGCCCCGCCGCGCCGGCGCCTAACCGGGCCGTCGGGGAGCGACGATGAACCGTTATCGTCGCAACGGCGGCTGGGTAATTTGGCTCTCCTTTTTGATTGCCATCATTTTGCAAATCATGCCCTGGCCCGAACAGCTCTATTTGTTCAGGCCGTCCTGGCTCAGCCTGGTATTGATTTACTGGGTCATGGCGATCCCGCACCGGGTCAATGTCGGCACCGGTTTCCTGCTTGGCCTGGTGATGGATTTGATCCTCGGCTCGATCCTGGGCGTCAGGGCGCTGGCGCTGAGCATTCTGGCCTATCTGGTGGTATTTAAATTCCAGCTGTTCAGGAATATGGCGTTATGGCAGCAATCGCTGATCGTGGTCTTGCTGTCGTTGACGACGCACATCATTGTGTTTTGGGCTGAATTTCTGGTAATTAATATTTCATTCCGGCCGGAAATTTTCTGGAGCAGCGTAGTGGACGGCGTATTGTGGCCATGGATGTTTTTACTGATGCGTAAAGTCCGCCGTCAGTTTTCGGTGCAATAAGGGGCGTAATGACTGCACTATATTTAGCCTCCGGCTCCCCCAGGCGCAGGGAATTGCTAACCTTATTAAATTTGCCGTTCGACGTGCTGGATGCGCCGATTGAAGAACGGCGGCGGCCCGATGAGCCGGCGGCGGACTATGTGCGGCGTTTGGCGCGGGAAAAGGCGCTGGCCGGGGTGGCGGTCGCTCCCGAACCTCGCCCGGTGCTGGGTGCCGATACCATCGTGGTGCTGAACGGCGAGATTCTGGAAAAACCCCGCGATGCCGCCCATGCCGCGTGCATGCTGGCTGCGTTATCCGGCCAGAGTCACCAGGTAATGACGGCCGTTGCGATTGCGGACGGCCGGTTTCAACTTTGCCGCAGCGTCGTGACTGAGGTCACTTTCCGGCGGCTGTCGGCGCAGGAAATTGATCGGTATATTGCTTCTGGTGAGCCTATGGATAAGGCCGGAGCCTATGGCATTCAGGGCCAGGGCGGGGTTTTTGTCAGGGCTATCAATGGGAGTTATCATGGCGTAGTGGGATTGCCACTGGTGGAAACCTCCGAATTGCTTTGTCAATTCATTGCGTTACGTAGTTAAGAGGACAACATGGCTGCTGAATTACTGGTCAATATCACGCCTTCCGAAACCCGGGTTGCCTACATTGATGGCGGCATCCTGCAGGAAATTCATATCGAACGCGAAGCCCGGCGGGGTATTGTCGGTAATATTTATAAAGGTCGGGTCAGCCGCGTCCTGCCGGGAATGCAGGCGGCATTTGTGGACATCGGGCTGGAAAAAGCGGCATTTTTACATGCCTCCGATATCATGCCGCATACCGAATGCGTCGCCGGTGAAGAGCAGAAAAATTTCCATGTGCGCGATATTGCCGAGTTGGTAAGGCAAGGGCAGGACATCATGGTTCAGGTGGTGAAAGACCCGCTGGGCACCAAAGGCGCGCGCCTGACCACCGATATTACACTGCCGTCCCGTTACCTGGTATTTATGCCGGGCGCATCCCATGTCGGCGTATCGCAGCGTATCGACAGCGAAGATGAGCGCGAGCGCCTCAAGCGCACCGTGGCGGAGTATTGCGACGAGCATGGCGGTTTTATTATCCGCACCGCCGCCGAAGGCATCGGCGAGGAAGAATTATCCCAGGACGCGGCGTTTCTCAAGCGTCTGTGGACCAAGGTGATGGAGCGTAAACGCCGCAACCAGAGCAAATATATGCTGTACGGCGAACTGGCGCTGGCCCAGCGGATATTGCGCGATTTCGCCGGCGCGGCGCTGGACCGCATTCGGGTTGATTCGCGGCTGACGTTTGATTTGCTGGTGGAGTTTACCAGCGAATATATTCCCGAAATGACCCATAAGCTTGAGCATTATAACGGTAAGCAGCCTATCTTTGATCTCTATGATGTGGAAAATGAGATTCAGCGCTCCCTGGAGCGTAAAGTCGAGCTTAAGTCG
Source organism: Enterobacterales bacterium (assembly GCA_015654925.1). Lineage (GTDB taxonomy): Bacteria > Pseudomonadota > Gammaproteobacteria > Enterobacterales > Enterobacteriaceae > Acerihabitans. The sequence continues at coordinate 4,214 of JAATFX010000140.1, forward strand.
GGCGGTTATCTGATCATCGATCAAACCGAGGCCATGACGACCATCGATATTAATACCGGTGCGTTTGTCGGGCATCGCAATCTTGATGAAACCATTTTCAATACCAATATCGAGGCCACCCAGGCGATCGCGCGCCAACTGCGGTTGCGCAATCTCGGCGGCATTATCATTATCGACTTTATCGATATGAATAATGAAGAACACCGGCGGCGGGTCCTGCATTCCCTGGAGCAGGCCATGAGCAAAGATCGGGTGAAAACCGGCATTAACGGCTTCTCGCAGCTCGGCCTGGTGGAAATGACCCGTAAACGCACCCGCGAAAGCATTGAACATGTGTTATGCAGCGAGTGTCCAACCTGCCATGGCCGCGGTACGGTGAAAACCATCGAAACCGTCTGCTATGAAATCATGCGGGAGATTGTGCGGGTGCATCATGCCTACGAATCCGACCGGTTTTTGGTTTACGCTTCGGCCGCGGTGGGCGATGCGTTGAAAAGCGATGAATCCCATGCCCTGGCGGAAGTGGAAATTTTCGTCGGCAAACAGGTCAAAGTACAGATCGAACCGCTCTACAGCCAGGAGCAGTTTGACGTTGTGATGATGTAAAGTTGATGGAGTGATGATATAGCCCAGATTAGCCCGGCCGCCAAACCAGCCAACCTGCGGATACGGGATAAAAATAACATTCTTCCCGCGGGCGTTATGCGGCGGGAAGCAAGGAGAAAGGCGTGAAGCGACTGCCGGGGATATTGTTGGCCCTATGTGCAACCCTGATTGTCCTGGTGGCATTAGCGGTCAGTGGGCTACGCCTGGCTTTGCCTCATTTGGATACTTTTCGTCCGCGTATCGTCGCGGCGCTTAATGCCTCAACCGGCCTGGATATCCGCATCCGGGAGATGCACGGCAACTGGCAGTCGTTTGGCCCCACCCTGGATATCCGCGCCATCGAGTCCGTCACGGCGGACGAACAGCTGCGCATCCAGCGCGTTACGGTGGCGCTGGATGTCTGGCAATCCCTGCTGCACTGGCGCTGGCAATTTCGCGATGTCACTTTTTACCGCCTGCAGCTCGATCTCAATACCACCCTGTTGGGCCGCGATCATCAGGGCAGCCCGATTAAATCCGATCGGCTTACCGACCTGTTCCTATACCAGTTCGACCATTTTATCCTGCGCGACAGCGAACTGTCTTTTCTTACCCCCTCCGGCGATCGCACCAAGCTGTCGGTGCCGCAGCTGACCTGGCTCAATACCCGTCAACGGCATCGGGCCGAAGGGCAGATCGCCTTGTCCAACGTGGATGTGCAGCAAGGGGCCATCCAACTGCGCATGGACTTGCATGACGAGAACGGGCTGCTTAATAACGGCAAAGTCTATTTGCAGGCCGACGACATCAATCTTAAACCCTGGTTCAGCCAATGGCTGCAGGACCAAACCGGCCTGAAAAACGCCGATTTCAGCCTGGCCGCCTGGCTCACCCTGGAGCATGGCGATATCACCCGGGGCGATGCGTTTTTCAGCCAGGGCGTGGCGCGTTGGCAGGAAGGCGATCGGGAACATCGTCTGGACGTGGCTAACCTGGCTTTGCATCTCACCCGGCAAGGCGACGGCTGGCAATTGGACGCGCCGGTGCTCAATATCAGCGCCGACGGCGAATCCTGGGCCCCCGGCGCGCTGTCCCTGTTCTGGCTGCCGGAAAAAAACCAACTATTCACCCCGGACCGTGCCAGTGAAATTCGCCTGCGGGCCAAAAATTTACGGCTACAGCAATTTACCCCATTCATGCCGCTGGTCTCTTTTATCACGCCGAATCTGCGCGCCCGCTGGCAGGACTTGCAGCCGCAGGGCACTTTATCCACCCTGGCGCTGGATATTCCGCTCAATAATCCCGAGCAGATCCGTTTTCAGAGCGACTGGCGCGACCTCAGCTGGCAGCAGTGGCAACTGCTGCCCGGCGCCGATCATGTTGCCGGCTCGGTGGCGGGTTCACTGGCCACCGGCCGGTTAAATCTAGCGCTCGCTAACAGCACGCTGCCCTATAAAGATATGTTCCGCGCGCCGCTGGAAGTGCAGGGGGCGCATGCCACGCTGGATTGGCAAAACGGCGATCGCGGCCTGGAACTGTGGGGCAAAAATATCGACCTGCGGGCCAGCGCGCTGTGGGCGACCGGCGATTTTTATTTTCATCAGCCGGTTAACGGCGCGCCGTGGCTGGATATTCTGTCCGGTATCCGCCTGTATGACGCAGCCCAGGCCTGGCGGTACTTCCCTGAGCCGCTGATGGGGACTCATCTGGTCAACTATCTCACCGGCGCCTTGAAAAGCGGCCGGGTGGATAACGCCACGCTGGTATTTGCCGGCAATCCCAAGCAATTCCCCTTTAAGCATAACGATGGGCAATTTGAAGTCCTGGTGCCGCTGCGCCACGCGGATTATGAATTTGAACCGGGCTGGCCGCTGCTGACCGACCTGGATATCGATTTGGATTTCCTGAATGACGGGCTGTTTATGCACGCCGCCCAGACGCAGCTGGGGGACGCCACCGGCACCGATGTCGCCGCGACCATACCCGATTATTCAAAGCAATTGCTGCTGGTGGATGCGGGCATTAAAGGGTCGGGCAAGGCCATCGGGGATTATTTTAATAACACGCCGCTGCAAAAATCCTTGGGCGAGGTGCTGGAAGAACTGCAAATCGGCGGTGATGTTAGTGGGGACTTACATCTATCCATTCCCCTGACCGGCCAGCCGGTCACCGCATCGGGCAAAGTCAATTTAGCCAATAACAGCCTGCTGATAAAACCGCTGGGCACCACCATGAAAGATCTGAGCGGCCAGTTCCGGTACAACAACGGCAGCCTGGACAGCGATCTGCTGACCGCCCAATGGCTGGGGCAACCGGTGGACGTACGCTTTACCACCCAGGAACAGGAAAAAGGCTTTGATATCAAGGTAGACATGCAGGGTGACTGGGCGGTGAACCGCCTGCCCGGCGTGCCGGAACCCATTGCCAAGCTGGTAGGCGGCCATGCGTCGTGGCAAAGCATTGTGGCGGTGACCCTGCCGTTTAAAGGTAAAACCACTTACAGCGTCGATGTGACCAGCGATCTAAAAAATGTAAGCAGTCACTTACCTCCACCCCTGGATAAACCGGGCGGACAGGCGTTCCCATTGGCCGTCAAAGCCCAGGGCGGCCTGTCCGGTTTTAACTTAAGCGGCCGGGCCGGCAAGAGCAATGCGTTTAACAGCGAGTTTTTGCTGGGCAAACAGGTAGCGCTGACGCGCGGCGCGTGGGCCTCCGATGGCGGCAAAATCCCGCCGCTGCCGGCGGGAAAAAGCCTGACCCTCGATTTGCCGGCGCTGGACGGTGAAAAATGGCTGGCGTTAATGACGCCGCAGTCCCGCTCGACGGGCAAGGCGATGGCCAGCCGCTTCCGCTTCCCGGACGCCCTGACGCTCAACACCCCCGCGTTAACCCTGGCCGGGCAGCAGTGGCGCGATCTGACGCTGACGCGCAGCAATACCCTGGGCGGCAGCCTGATCGCAGCCAAGGGCAAAGAAATCAACGGCAAACTGGCCATGGCGGATAACGGACCGTGGCATGCGGATCTCGGTTACCTTTACTACAACCCCATGTGGGCCAAAGGCGCGCAAACCGCGCCTGATGCGCCGCAAAATGCCCTTTTCAGCGACGACGATCCGACGGTCTCCTTCAACGACTGGCCGGCGGTGCAACTACGCTGCCAGGAATGCTGGATCATGGGGCAAAACCTGGGCAAGGTTTCCGCCGATATCGCGCCGCAGCAAAACACCCTGGCGCTTACCCACGGCGTGGTGGATACCGGCAAAGCGCGCCTGACCCTGGACGGGGGCTGGACGCGCAACGGCAAGCACAATTTGACCTCGCTTAAAGGCAAACTTAGCGGTAAAAATATCGGTGAAGCGACGGATTACATCGGTTTTGAAACCCCGCTGCGCGATGCGCCCTTTGACGTGGACTACGACCTGCACTGGCAGGCGCTGCCCTGGACGCCCGATATACCCAGCCTCAGCGGCGTATTACACGCCGATCTCGGCAAAGGCAAAATAGACAATATCAGCAGCGGCCAGGCGGGGCGGTTATTACGGCTGGTAAGTTTCGACGCGCTGTTGCGTAAACTGCAGTTTGATTTCCGGGATACGTTCGGCAAAGGATTCTATTTCGATTCCATCAAAGGCACCGCCTGGCTTAAAAGCGGCGTGCTGCATACCAACGATTTACTGATCGACGGACTGGAAGCGGACATTGCCATGAGCGGCAAAGTGGATTTCACGGCGCAGCAAATCGACATGGAAGCGGTAATCGCGCCGGAAATCTCGGCCACCGTCGGGGTTGCCGCCGCCTTCGCCATCAATCCGGTGGTGGGGGCCGCGGTATTCGCCGCCAGCAAGGTGCTGGCGCCGCTGTGGAACAAAATCTCGGTAATCCGCTATCATATTACCGGCAGCCTGGACCAGCCGAAAATCGAGGAAGTGTTGCGCCAACCGCGCCAGCCAACCGCTAAAGGCAAATAATCAGTACCTATTTGACGTTGCCGGGGAATTGCCGCAGTCTATAAATATGACTATACGGATTGTTTGCAGCTTTATTATTCCAGCCGTTGCTGGCCAATCCATCTTAAAAAAGAGTGAAAACCTATGAGTCTGACATTTGTCAGTGAGCAATTACTCGCGGCCAACAACCTGAGTCACGAAGACCTCTTCTCCCTATTGGGCCAGATGACCGAACGCCGTCTGGATTATGCCGATCTCTATTTTCAATCCAGCTACCATGAATCCTGGGTCATTGAAGACGGCATCATCAAAGACGGCTCGTACAATATTGACCAGGGCGTGGGCGTGCGCGCGGTCAGCGGTGAAAAAACCGGCTTCGCTTATGCCGATCAACTGACCCTGAACGCGTTACAGCTCAGCGTCAACGCGGCGCGCAGCATCGTCAGCGAACAGGGCAACGGACGCGTACGCACCCTGGGGGAAGTTCCCTATAAAACCCTCTACCCGCTGCTCGACCCGCTCAACAGCCTGCCGCGCGAAGAAAAAATCGCCTTGCTGCACCGCGTGGATCAAGTGGCCCGCGCCGCCGACGCCCGGGTACAGGAAGTCACCGCCAGCCTCTCCGGCGTCTACGAACAAATCCTGGTAGCCGCCACCGACGGCACGCTGGCGGCGGATGTACGGCCGTTGGTGCGCCTGTCCATCAGCGTACAGGTTGAACAGGACGGCAAACGCGAACGCGGCTCCAGCGGCGGCGGCGGCCGTTTTGGCTATGACTTTTTCCTGGCGACCGCCGACGGCGACGTCCGCGCCGACAGCTGGGCCCGGGAAGCGGTACGCATGGCCCTGGTCAACCTGTCCGCCATAGCGGCGCCGGCCGGCGCCATGCCGGTGGTACTCGGCGCCGGCTGGCCCGGCGTACTGCTGCACGAGGCGGTAGGACACGGCCTCGAAGGCGACTTCAACCGCCGCGGCACTTCGGTATTCAGCGGCCAAATGGGCCAGCTGGTGGCCTCTCCGCTTTGCACCGTGGTGGATGACGGCACCCTGGCCGGCTTGCGCGGCTCCCTGGCCATCGATGACGAAGGCGTGCCCGGCCAATACAACCTATTGATCGAAAACGGCATCCTCAAAGGCTATATGCAGGATAAACTCAATGCCCGCCTGATGGGCGTCCCCCCTACCGGCAACGGCCGGCGTGAATCCTACGCCAACCTGCCCATGCCGCGCATGACCAACACCTATATGCTCGCCGGCGCATCCACTCCCGCGGACATCATCGCCAGCGTCGAATACGGCCTCTACGCGCCCAACTTCGGCGGCGGCCAGGTGGACATCACCTCCGGTAAATTCGTCTTCTCCACCTCCGAAGCCTACCTGATCGAAAACGGCCGCGTTACCAAACCGGTCAAAGGCGCCACCCTCATCGGCTCCGGCATCGAAGCCATGCAGCAAATCTCCATGGTCGGCAACGACCTGGCGCTGGACAAAGGCGTCGGCGTTTGCGGCAAAGAAGGACAAAGCGTACCGGTCGGCGTCGGCCAACCCACCCTCAAACTCGACAACCTCACCGTCGGCGGCACCGCCTAACGCCGACCCGCGATCGCCGCGTCCGCGGCGATCCGTGTTAAAGGGAGACCGCGCCGCTCACGAATTATTATCCTGCCGGAACGCCTGATACACCGACGCCACATTATTAAAATATTCCTGCAAATAATTAATACACACCTGTACCTTAAGCGGCAGCTTATCCTTCTGCGTATACACCGCATACACCGGCCGCGGGTCCGAAAGATAACGATTAAACAAAATCTCCACATTCCCCTGTTTAATCTCATCCAGCACCCACATAATCGGCACATACGCAATCCCGGCCCCAGCCGTCAGCCAACGAATCAACGTCTGCGAATCATTAGTAGCGAACCGTCCCTGCGGCGCCAAATGCAACGTAATCCCCTCCGGCGCAATCAGCTCGAACTCGCTATCCGGCCTTACGTCATACTCCAGCCACGAAAAATTCACCATATCGCTCGGCTTCTCCGGCGCACCGTGCGCCGCCAAATAACTCTTGGCGGCGCAAACCACCATCGGCATCGCCCCCAGCCGCCTGGAAAACAAACTCGAATCCTGCAACGCGCCCACCCGCACCACCAAATCCAAACCATCGGCAATCAAATCCGGCGCGGGAATCCCCGTCACCAAATTCACCGACAACCCCGGATACTCCTTCAACATATCCGCGGTCATGGCCGCCAGCACATTATGCGCCATGGTGGACGAACTACCGACGCGCAGCGTCCCGATCGGCGTATTGTTAAAGGCATATAACTGTTCGTGCACCTCATTAAACTCCAGCAGCATCCGCCGGCAACCCTGATAATAAATCTTCCCCGCTTCGGTCAGCCCGATACTGCGGGTACTGCGGTTCAACAGCTTCACCTGCAGCTCGTTTTCCAGCTTGGCCACGGTCTGGCTTATGGATGAAACGCTCATCTGCAACTGCCGGGCCGCGGACGTAAACGATCCTCCCTCCACCACTTTGGCGAAAACCATCATGCGCTTCAGTCTTTCCATTATTAACTCTGAGTTAAAAGTGATTTAGATCACATAACATTGAAAATGTCAGGTATTAAGGGCTATTATATACCCGTCGGTTCATCAGATCGCGCATCTTCCCCGCAATGTCTTTACTGTATTTATTGATTTGAAATAAACAGTAACATTCTGGGTCGGTCTTAGACTATCTGTCTTGACCCGCTATATCCGCCGGAAACCTCCATCGGTCAACTTCCTGAGAACTACACTTATCTGGCGCGTATGCCGGCAACCGCGATCTATGGCCGCGGGAATTATTGACGCTGGCAGACGCGGAACCGTCCGCGCCGCCAGCCATGGGTCTAAAGGGAAAGGTAAGGAAAAGTAATGAGTTTGCTCCCGGTTATGGTGATATTCGGCCTGTCATTTCCCCCGGTATTTTTTGAATTGCTGGTCTCGATGATCCTGTTTTTTCTGCTGCGCCGGTTACTACAGCCGACGGGCATTTATGACTTTGTATGGCATCCGGCGCTGTTTAATACCGCCCTGTATTGCTGTTTGTTCTATCTGATTTCTTGTCTTTTCGTCTGAGGTCGCTGTGAAAACTGTTGCAACAAAAATAATCAGAATCGCGATAACTCTGTTACTGGTGCTCATTGCCGCCATCGCTATTTTCCGGGCATGGGTGTTTTATACCGAATCGCCCTGGACGCGCGATGCGAAATTCACCGCCGACGTGGTGGCCATCTCCCCCGATGTCAGCGGCTTGCTCACCGAAGTACGGGTAAACGATAACCAGCTGGTGCAGCGGGGACAGGTACTGTTCGTGGTCGATCAGCCACGCTATCAGCAAGCCCTGGACGAAGCCCAGGCCGACGTGGACTACTACCAGTCCCTGGCGGCCGAGAAACGCCGCGAGGCGGGCCGGCGGCTGCGCTTGGGCACCAGCGCCATGTCTCAGGAAGCCATCGACCAGTCCAGCAACGACTCCACCATCGTGGGCCATCAGCTTGCCAAGGCGATTGCCGTGCGGGATTTGGCCAAAATCGATTTGGAGCGCACCACCGTGCGTGCCCCGGCGGAAGGATGGATCACCAATCTTAACGTACATGCCGGTGAATTTATCACCCGCGGCACCGTCTCGGTGGCGCTGGTGAAGCGCAACTCATTTTATTTACTGGCCTATCTGGAAGAGACCAAACTGGAAGGCGTGCGGCCGGGTTATCGCGTGGAAATCACTCCCCTGGGCAGCAACCGGGTATTCTACGGCACGGTGGACAGCATCTCCGCCGGCGTCACCAATAGCAGCAGCTCGGTGGATGCCAAAGGTATGGCCACGGTGGATTCCAATCTGGAATGGGTGCGTCTGGCGCAGCGGGTACCGGTAAAAATCCGTCTCGATGCGCAGCAAGGCGACCTCTACCCCGCAGGTACCACGGCGACGGTGGTCATCACCGGCAACAAAGATCGCGATCAAACCCAACTCTCGCCGATGATGAAATTGATCCATCGCCTGCGTGAATTCGGCTAAGCGGATGGCCCACTAATGTTCCAGTCCCTGTTTATCCGCTGCCGCTTCGCGGTCAAACTCACCTTTGCCATCCTGCTGGCGCTGTTTCTCGGCTTTCATTTTCAATTGGAAACACCGCGCTGGTCGGTCTTGACCGCCGCCATCGTGGCGGCCGGACCGGCCTTCGCCGCCGGCGGGGAGCCCTTTGCCGGCGCCATCAGACACCGCGGCATGCTGCGTATTATCGGCACCTTCATCGGCTGCATCGGCGCGCTGGCCATCATCACCCTCACCATTCGCGCGCCGGTGGTCATGCTGCTGCTCAGCTGCATTTGGGCCGGGGTTTGTATGTGGATCTCCTCGCTGGTGCGGGTGCAAAACTCGTATGCGTTGGGATTGGCCGGCTATACCGCGCTGATTATTATCGTCAGTATTCAAAGCCATCCCCAGGTCACGCCGCAGTTCGCCATTGAGCGTTGCAGCGAAATCGTCATGGGGATCGTCTGCGCCATTCTTGCCGACATCCTGTTCTCGCCCCGGTCAATCAAACGGGATATCGACCGGGCGGTGGATACGCTGCTGCTGGATCAATACCGGCTGCTGCTGCTGTGCATCAATCAGGCGCCCAGGGAAGATATCGATAAATCCTGGGGCGATCTGGTCAAATTCACCACCGCCCTGGACGCCATGCGCGGCAACCTGTTGATGGAATCAGCGCACTGGCAGCGCTGCAACCGGCGCCTGAGAGCCATTAATACCCTATCGCTGACCCTGATCACCCAAGCCTGCGAAACGTTTTTGATTTTGCAGGTCCGCCCCGGATTTATTAAACCCCACCTGCTGCAACTGCTCAACGAACCGGTGGAAACCGTGGCCGACGTCCATAAACGCATGAAACTGATGCGCCAGGTGATTGCCAGCACCCCATCCAAAGATACCCCGCAGACGCTTTATACCTGGGTGGGAACCGCCACCCGTTATCTCCTGCTGTCGAAAGGGGTCAAGAACAATTCGCGCGTCAGCAAAATCGAAGAGCAGGTATTGGTCGATCAGGTGGTTATCACCGCGCCCTCGGCCGAACGCCATCATGCGATGATTAACGGCCTGCGCACCGGCGTCGCCACCGCGCTGGGCTGCCTGTTCTGGCTGTGGACCGGCTGGACTTCCGGCAGCAGTTGCATGGTGATGATTGCGGTGGTCACGTCGCTGGCGATGCGTTTGCCCAATCCCTGGATGGTATGCAAAGATTTTATGATCGGCATGTCGCTGGCGCTGCCCATCGGCGCCCTCTATTACATGTTTATCATGCCCGCCACCCAGCAAAGCATGCTGTTGCTGTGTATTGCGCTGGGCGTACTGGCGTTTATCATCGGCATCGAGGTGCAAAAACGCCGGCTCGGCACCCTCGGCACCCTGGCCGGCACCATTAATGTGTTGGTCCTGTCCAATCCCATGACTTTTCCGATCAATACTTTCCTGGACAGCGCCATCGGGCAGATCGTCGGCTGCGGCCTGGCGACGCTGGTGATTTTACTGATTAGGGACAGCTCCAAGGCGCGCATCGGCCGGGTGCTCCTGAATCGGTTTGTCTACGGCGCGGTATCGGCGCTATCCACTAGCCGGGTCCGGCGGCAAGAAAACCATTTGCCGGCGCTTTACCAGCAGTTGTTTCAATTACTGACGCTGTTTCCGGCGGACATCGCCAAATACCGGCTGGCGCTGACCCTGATTATCACCCACCAGCGCCTGCGTATGGCGGACATTCCCGTTAATGCGGATCTCTCGGCTTATCATCGGCAAATTCGCGCTACCGCCGATCGGGTGCTGGTGGCGCGCAACGAATTTCGCCGCAGCGAGCATTTTAACCAACTGCTGGACGAATTGGGCGTTTATCAGGAAAAACTGGCGTTATACCACGCGTCCGCTGATGTCACGGAACCGGTACGGCGCATGGCCGATACGCTGCGGCGCTACCGGCACGCCCTCAGCGATTAACCTGGCGCCGGCCGATCATTCCCCGTCCAGCATCTATACTTACTCCCAGCGTCCATGGCCTTTTCCAGGCTAATGGCCGACCCGCATATACCAGGAGGATAATAATGAGCGAACATACACATTTGCAGGACCATCCGCTGTTTAAGACCGGTTATCTGGTCAACGGGGAGTGGCGGCGCGCTCAGGATACCTTTGACGTGATCAATCCGGCCACCGGCGCGCTTATCGCCAAGGTGGCCAAAAGCGGCCGGCGGGAAACCGATGCCGCCATCGACGCCGCTTATGCGGCGTTTCCCGCCTGGCGCGCCAAAACCGCCAAGGAACGCTCGGAAATCCTGTACCGCTGGTATGCCCTGATTATGGACAACCAGCGCTATCTGGCCGAGCTGATGACGGCGGAGCAGGGCAAGCCGGTAGACGAGGCCGCCGGCGAAGTGGCCTACGCCGCCAGTTTTATCCAGTGGTTCGCCGAACAGGCCAAACGGGCTAATGGCGAAATTATTCCCCCCGCCAAAGCCGGTTCCCGCATTTTGGCTACCCGTGAACCGGTAGGGGTGGTGGCGGCCATCACGCCGTGGAACTTCCCGCTGGCCATGCTGACCCGCAAACTCGGTCCGGCGCTGGCGGCAGGATGCACCGCGCTGATTAAACCGGCCAATAATACCCCGCTTTCGGCCTTCGCTTTACTGGCCCTGGCCCAGCAGGCCGGCGTGCCCGCCGGAGTGGTCAACGGCGTGGCGGGGGATACCCATGCCATCAGCGACGCCATCATGGCCAGCGGCAAAGTCCGCAAGGTCACCTTTACCGGCTCCACCGCGGTGGGTAAAACCCTGATGCGCAATGCCGCGGAAACCATGAAGAAAATTTCCATGGAACTGGGCGGCAATGCGCCCTATATCGTCTTTGACGATGCGGATATCGACGCCGCGGTAGCCGGCGCCATCGCCAATAAATTCCGCAACGCCGGGCAGGTCTGCGTCAGCGTGAACCGCTTTTATATCCAGTCGGGCGTTTATGATGACTTTGTTAGCCGGTTGGCCGATAAAGTCAGCCGGTTGAAGGTAGGTAACGGCATGGAGGAAGGCGTGGCGATCGGCCCGTTGATCAATGGGGACGGCGTCGAAAAAGTGACGGCGCACGTTAACGACGCCCTGGCCAAGGGCGGCCGGGCGGTCACCGGCGGACAACCCCATGCGCTGGGGGGCAATTTCTACCAGCCGACGGTGATTGCCGAGGCCAACGAAACCATGACGCTGGCCCACGAAGAGACTTTTGGCCCATTGGCGGCCTGCTTTCGTTTTGCTACCGAGGAAGAGGTTATCAACCGCGCCAATGATACTCCCTTTGGCCTGGCGGCTTATTTTTATACCCAGAATCTCCAGCGGGTGTTTCGCGTGGCTGCCGCGCTGGAAAGCGGGATGATCGGCATCAATGAGTGCGCGGTGTCCACCGAAGTGGCGCCGTTTGGCGGGGTCAAAGAATCCGGCCTGGGCCGTGAAGGGTCGGTGTTGGGAATGGATGATTATCTGGAAGTGAAAACGTTGCATCTGGGTGGTTTATGATAACTCTTTTTGCCATATCGCCGATAACCCGGGTGTGGCATGCTGGCGGGATAGTTGGTAATAGAACATTGATAACCTGTATTGCGGAGAACGCTTGATGGGGAAAGTATCCTTTGATTTTAACCAGATTCCCGATCTACCGGCTTTTTACCGTGATTTTGGCCGTCAGTTCGCACTGGCAGAACCGTGCGACGCCAATCTGGATGAGTTATGGCATACGGTGACCAGCCGGGTGCCGCTGCCGGTGGAGATAGAATTTATCCACCTTAGCGCCTCGAAAAAACGCCGTTTCGGCGCGCTGATATTGCTGTTCGATGAAGCGGAAGAAGAACTGGACGGCCGGTTGCGCTTTAATCTGCGCTAGGCCGGATTTTCCGGCGGGCGCAGGGGGGCGGAGTTGCTGCCCGCAGGGCGGCGGGGGTTATTTGTCCCCGGCGACGGTGCGCAGGTATTGAAAAATCTGCCGGGAGGTTTTGGCGGGTTTATTGGCTGCTTTCTCTTTTTGGGCATTGCGCACCAGCGAGCGCAGCTGTTGCCGATCGGCGTCCGGGTAGAGCGCTATTACATCGTCCACCGCATCGTCGCCTTTTTCAATCAAACGATCGCGCAGGTTTTCCAGCTTGTGAAACAGGGTGATTTGCTGGTTGTGGCGGTTTTTGAGCTTGTCCAGCGCCTGCTGGATCGGTTCGGCGTCGCGGCTGCGCAGCATTTTGCCAATCAGTTGGATCTGGCGGCGGCGGCCTTCTTTTTTGATGCGCTGGGCCAGTTCGATGGCCGCGAGCAGTTCTTCATCCAGCGGAATTTTTTCCAGGGCGTTTTTACCCAGCTCGACTAATTCGACGCCGAGGACTTTCAGGGCTTCGGCGTCGCGTTTGATTTCGCTTTTGCTGACCCAGATTATCTCGTCGTCGTCTTCTTGCGCAGGGAGCTGCGGGTCTTCGTCTTGCCAGTCTTCCGGTTGCTTGCTCATGATACGGTTCCTCAAAAAGAGGCTAATCCTAACAGGTTGCGGGGGATGATCAACGGCATTATTGCACCGCATCCACGTCATCGATAGCGGAATAGGGTTGGTATTCCAATTATGGCAATAATAACACGGCTTGATGCCGGTGTGGTGATGGGGGCTCACGGTGCACCGCGGGGAAAGTGAGTGCGGGCATGCCGTGCGAAATGTGGTGCGGACTGATAGACTGGATCAATAACCACGCGGCAGCGGTTTCAGGCCGGCTGACGGCAATAATCGATTTTGTCCTCTCCGGCGGATAACCCAATAAATGATGGCGGATCAATGAACTTAGTCAATCAAGTTGCAGAACAGCGGAAATTATTGGAAAACGCGGTAGCGCAGGCACTGGAGTTGGCCGGCGCAGGGTCTGACGCGGCGGAGGTGGCGGTGACCAAAACCACCGGTATTGGCGTCAGCACGCGTTATGGCGAAGTGGAGAATGTGGAGTTCAATAGCGACGGCGCGTTAGGGATTACCGTCTATTACCAGCAACGCAAAGGCAGCGCGTCGTCGACGGATCTCAGCCCGGACGCCATTGCCCGCACCGTTGGCGCGGCGCTGGATATTGCCCGTTTTACTTCTCCCGATCCGTACGCAGGGACGGCGGATAAAGCGTTATTGGCCTTTGATGCCCCCGATCTGGATTTATTTCATCCGGCGGATTTGGATGCCGAGCGGGGCGCCGATCTAGCCTCCCGGGCGGAGCAGGCTGCGCTGCGGGCGGATAAGCGTATCACCAATACCGAAGGCGGCAGTTTTAACAGCCATTACAGCACTAAGGTGTACGGTAATAGCCACGGGATGTTGGCAAGTTATAACAGCAGCCGGCATTCCATCTCCAGTAGCGTCATCGCCGAAAGCGGCGGCAATATGGAGCGTAACTATGCCTATACCATCGGTCGGGCGGTGGAGGATTTACGCACGCCGGAGTGGGTGGGCGAGGAGTGCGCGCGCCGCACCCTGGCGCATCTGAATCCGCGTAAAATCGCCACCATGCAGGCGCCGGTGCTGTTTGCCGCCGAAGTGGCGACCGGTCTGTTCGGCCATCTGGTCGGGGCCATCAGCGGCGGCAGCGTGTATCGCAAATCGACCTTTTTGCTTGATGATCTGGGTAAAACCATATTGCCGGATTGGCTGACGATTGAAGAGCGTCCCCACCTGCTCAGGGGATTGGCTTCCTCCCCGTTTGACAGCGAAGGCGTGCGTACCGAGGATCGGGCCATTGTCAAAGACGGCGTGTTGCAAACCTGGCTGCTGAGCAGTTATTCGGCGCGTAAATTGGGCATGACCAGCACCGGGCACGCCGGCGGTATCCATAATTGGCGCATTGCCGGGCAGGGTCTGGATTTTGCGGCCTTGATCAAAAAAATGGATAGGGGACTCGTAGTTACCGAGCTAATGGGGCAAGGTGTAAGCGCCATCACCGGTGATTATTCCCGCGGAGCCGCGGGTTTTTGGGTTGAAAACGGTGAGATCCAGTATCCGGTCAGTGAAATCACCATTGCCGGCAATCTGAAGGATATGTGGCGCAATATTGTTACCGTTGGCGATGATATCGAAACCCGGAGCAATATCCAGTGCGGGTCGGTGTTATTGCCCCAAATGAAAATCGCAGGTATTTAACTGGAAGCTCCTTCATGAAAATTAAAATAATAGCCTTATTATCATTTACTTTACTTATGAGCAGCCCCCTGGCGCTGGCGCGCGATCTTGGCGAGGATATGGATATCCTCGCGGCCAACTACGGCGCGGTGCAAAAAAGCGATGATGCCGCGACCCTCAAAAAGGCCCTGGCCGGTATGCATGAAGCGGCGCTGGACGCCCGCGAGGGCACGCCGCCCAAGCTTAAAGGGCAGCCGGCGGACAGTCCGCAGATGAAGGATTTCCGCCAGGGAATGACCAGCCTGATCGACCAGATTGAGCAGGCGCAGGCGCTGGTGGAGAAGGGCGATGTTAAACAGGCGAAGGTCGTGACGGCGCAATTCCAACAAACCCGCAATGAAAATCACGCCAAATTCCGTTAAGCCGCTTTACGCACGATTGGATTGAAACGCGGTAGCGAACAGCAGCGTTTTTACCCAGCGGTCATGCTGAGAGTCGCCACGATCGGTGACCGTCCGGTGCAGGTGGAGTAACAGCAGGCTGAACAGATCGGCGTGCTCCACGATCATCGCGGTCCGGGGCACGGCGCGATGGCGAAATAGCTGCCGGGCCAGTTCCCGATCCGTCAGCAGGGGGGAGTTGTCTATTTTATGGACCTGCGGCTGGCCGATCAGGAAATCAACCTCGTTTTGCGTCATTTTCCCGTTCCACAGGCGCCCGAAGGCCGCCGGAAAATCTTCGTCCTCATCTTGCGGGGCATCGGACCCTGGCGCCAGGGTATCGATTCCGCCTGTCGCCATGCCCAAGACGGCGATGTCGCCATCGTCAGGGGTTTCATGGCAGGCAAAACGGCAAAAGCGGGTCTCGCGCTTTGCCGTTTTGCCGCCGGCACGATTGCCGGATCGACTATGGATCATTATTCTTGCCAGCGGATCGGTTTTAATTGCCAATATGTCGATATCTTCCTGCCGGAAAGCGGCCAGCCAAAGCCGGGAAAATTCATCCGCGGTATGGCTGTCGATGAGCGCCAGCATTTTTTCCATGCCCTGATTAATTAACCGCAGCGTTTTTTGCCGGAGCTTGTCCGACGCGCCGTGTAATTTTAACGATGAATATACTGTCTGCGTTAACCGGGACCGTTCGGCCCGCCCGGTGCTATAAAGGAGATCCCGGAGCAGATGCGCAGTAGTGGCCAGCGCTGTTTTCACCGTCAGGGCCAACGCCATATGCGACGTATTATTTTGCGTTTCCAGCGGCGTTAAACCGTAATAAATAATATCTTGGACGCCGGCCTTGCGCATTATTTCATCCGCCGCCAGCGCGCGGCGGCATTGTTCTTGATCCGAATGCCGGAATCCATGGCGATAGCCGAGCGTGGCGTTGATTCCAGCGGCGATAGCTAGAGCGGGTATCGCGGCGGCGATGGAATTTTCCGGTAGCAGAACGAATTTTTGTATTTTGCGTTCTAATGCCACCCGCAGATGAAAACGTTCCGGCGTCCCGAGTAAATAAATATTACCCACCGCTAACTTTTTAATATTAATATAATGAGTGCCCAATTTTAAATAGCCGCGCCCCGCCGGGGATTGAGCGATGCCCAGGCTATTAATCGGCGACAAGGCCTTCATTTTACAACATAAGCTGTCCAGATTATTCATAATGAGATTAAACAGCCGTACCGAAACAAAATCGTAGTTGGCCATGGGGATTTCGCCATGACGGTGCCGGATATGGCGCTCGTCGGTCGCGCGGCCGAACTGCCACTGCCCATTATCGGGCGGTGGCGCGATATAAACCGGATAGCCCGGCCGGTGGCTACGGTTAATGTCATAAATCTCATAGAGCTTGAGACGATCGTTGTAGCGCAGCGGGACCAGGGCGTAATGGATTCGAATCGCCATAACCTCCGCCTTGCGCCGGCCATTGGCCAGCGTCAGGCTGATGCTGAGATGCGTGTGTAGTTTATCCTGTCGCCAGATAAAGGATTGGCGCTTATAACCCTCGGGGGTCACGGCGAGGGGGGCGAGAATGCGCATTTCCGCGGCGGTGGGCGGGGACATGGCCTGCCATAACGCGATCTCGTGATTGACGATCTGGATATAGCCGGCGATATCCAGCCGCGCCGCGGCGGTTGATACCAGGTCGCCCGCCGCATCCCGGGGCAGCATTTCACCCAGGGTGGCGCTGAGCAGGGTAAGCGCGCAGCCCAGCGCGCTGTGCCCGGCGCCGGGCCCGCAAGCCTCGCCCATGGTGGCGTTGGCATCAATGATCCCGTGGTTGATAGCCAACCGCGGTGCGATATAAGGCACCAGCGGTTGGGCAAACAGGGTTGCGGCGTGATAAATGGTTGTTTTGCCGGTTTGCCGCAGCGCCGCGGCGCCCGACGGGGTTAACCATTCGGCGTCGCTGGCGCAGCGGGACCGCTGGCGGCTGGTCAGGACGTCTTGCCAGTCCTGCGTTAGCGGCTCATTGCGTTGAAAGATACGACCGGGGTATTCGTAAATATGCGTTAACCACCGGTCGACCCCCCATTTACCCAATAGCGTACTGCCGTCCATCCGCTCGTTTAACGCAAAGTGCCTGGCTATTTCTTCACGCCCGGCTTCGTTGGCGCAGTGGTCAATTATCCATTGTCTTAAGGCCGGCAGTCCGTCAAATACTCTAAAGTGAACGGTAGCATGCGGCAGAAACAGAATATAATTTTCATTACGCGTAAGGTTGAATACCAGTAGATCGGTAGCTTGATAACCATTAATATCAAACAGATGCAGCGTCGACCGGTCGGCGCTGCCGATATCCAGGCCCAGGTGCCGGGATAAAGTAATGGCCGACCGTTCGGTAAGTACGTCCCGTGCTGCATAGAGCTGGGTTAATACATTCAGCAGCGTGGCCAGGCGATGATATTCATGGTTATGTTGCCAATAACCATCCAGGGCGCGGATATAAGCGGTGATCGGTTCCTGTTGCCCGGCCGTCGCGGCCAGAACGGACGGGCTGACTACCGGAAACGCGTGATGCAGATAGCGGTTGAGCCATTCATTGTTTAGCGGTATTGACGCATCGCGCCGGGGAATGTAGGCGGTAGCCAGCGTTTTTCGCCCATTCGCGCCGGCGGGGCGGTCCACGGGCGCGGCTTGCGCCGCCGGCAGCAGGCATAAATCCAGCGGGAGCCAGCGCCGGCGCGGCGCGGGGATTGACACAATCTCCCCTGGCGGCGTGCAATAGCCTGGGCCGCGCTGCGCCGCGGGCGCATAAAGCGGCCGGATTAATCCACTGTTACCGCAGGATACGCCGCCGCGGCCGATAATTTGGCCGATGCCATAATAACGTTCGGCCGCGCGTTCAACCCAGTTCTGGTTGTGCCTGGACCGTTTGGCCCAGTTCCGGGCCAGATAGCGCCCCTGTAGCTGCCGGTTTTTTTCCAGCAGATCGAGCTTAAGCCGACCGTGCCCATCTACCGGTTGCGGCATATTACCGGCGGCGTTACATAATAGCTGCCAATAAAGACAAGCCCGGGTAAATAGCCCCGCCAATACCGGCGGTAATGATAAATAACCGCGCTCGGGCAAGGGACGCGGGCGGCTGTCGCAGAAATATTTACTGACCAGCGCCAGGATGCCCAGCCAGAGATAGCCTTGTCCATGTTCGGCTTGGTTTTTGGTCAAGGTATTCATCAGCGCCACGCTAAGATGTTGTTCAAAGTAATCCTTAATCTGATTAGCCAAACCCTGCAAGCGATCCGCATAGGGTAAAATATCATGGATAAACAGCGGCAGGCCCGCCGCCAGCACGCTGCCGACGCCGACGCCGTTACCCAGGGTAATGGCCCGATACAGCGCGGCTGACGTGTTTAAAACGCACAGCGGGATAGTCAGACCCGTTTTATAGAGCATTTCATTGCAAAAGCGATTGGCCTCATAGACCACGGCTATTTTCAGCAAATGAAATAATGAACGCTGAATATCTTCAGACAAGCTTATAGGTTGGGTGGTGGTATTATCAATGATATCGATACAATCATGATATTCAGGTTCCGGCCATGCCACCTGCTCGGCGCAATCGAAAAATACATCCTGGCAATGATCGTCGGAAATATAAGCGTTCCTGTTTTTTCCAACAATAATTGGCATTGTTATTCTCCTTGAATTTATAATTTTTTATTTCAGTATTTAAGTCGTAAATATAAAAAATGAATGGTATTTAGAACAAGGATTTGGTCACCGTAACGTTATAATAACCGGTTAAGCCATAAGGAAACACCGCGCCAAGCGGTAATAAGTCTTTTCTTCCTGAGGTCCTTCCAGCCCCAGCGGGTGGTTTTCATGCTGGCCACTTTTTGTTGCATTCATTAGCCGCCATTTCCGGCAGGACGAGGCAGCGCCATAATTTCCCTGACTTGCCATTGTTTTGTCTTATCACCGCCGGGGCCCTGGTGCCGTTGCGTTATCCTGACCATGTCGGCGCGGGGTATATTATCCGCCTGATGACGGGTAATGTGCCGATTCGACGCTACAAAAGTGGAAGATTTTAAAAATAAGTTATACTTATGACGTTATTTTGAAGCAATCTCCCCCATTGCTGCCTTTATACAACGCAATTAACTGCCTACTGGTGATGGGGTAGCGACATTAGCCGGTTTAAGGCAATTATGCGAATGAGATCACTTAACCCGTAATTATTTCCGTTTCAAAGTGGAAATATAACGGCTACAAACCCACGGACGCAAAA
Organism: Enterobacterales bacterium; assembly: GCA_015654925.1. Classification (GTDB taxonomy): domain Bacteria; phylum Pseudomonadota; class Gammaproteobacteria; order Enterobacterales; family Enterobacteriaceae; genus Acerihabitans. The sequence goes on from JAATFX010000140.1 coordinate 23,684, forward strand.
GTTAGGGTGAATCATCGTTAAAGCCGGGTGGAAGGTCGTTCTTAACCATACTGGATCAATATCATGCCGAATCAATTTTTATTATGGACGACGTAGGAGCAAACAGTGGGCGATAAAGCTGTATCCCCGGGCGAGCAAAACGATCGTGGCGATTTATCCGCAGCCCTGACCCAAAAGGTATTGGCGGAAATCATGACGATGATGCGGGATCGACATATCCAGATCAACCAGGTGCAGGAACAGATGCTGAACTCCCATGTCCGCGCCATGGTTATGCGTTCGCTTACCGGCGAGCCGTTGCCGGAGGTTGACATCAGCTTATTTGACGAAATTTCGGCAGATTCAATGGTAATGGCGCAAAACGTGGTGAACATATTCGATAACTTACCGATAGAAGAGGCTTATTTATTATCGGTGCACTTCGAAGTTGCCAAAGATAATAATCCTTAATCACAGCGGAGATAACCCCATGGCACAAGTTACGGTAGCGATTGGCGACAGATTGGGTAAAGGTCAGAAAGTGGCGCAGGGCGTAGAGGCGGCCGGTGGCAAGGCCATCGTGGTGCCGGGCATGGCGGCGGATATGAAACTTGGCGATGTGATGAACAGCGAACAGGCGGATTTCGGTATCTCATTTTGCGGCAGCGGCGGCGCCGGCGCCATTACCGCGCAAAATAAATACGGCTATAAAGCCAAATACGGCATGCGCTCAATCGATGAAGGCGTCACAGCTATTCAGGAAGGGTGCAAAGTCCTGGGTTTTGGTTTTATGGATAAAGAAGAACTGGGCCAGAAATTAGTGGAAGCCTGGTTAAAAAAATATGGCAGTGCCTGATGAAGGCGCAGTCGGTTTTAACCGTCCAGGTCGCGGGTAAGGGCGAAACGAAAAACAGCGCTTTCGCCGCCGCGTTAAGCCAGGTGCAAACGGCGGTAATGAAATCTACCGGTTATGTTCTGTTACGCATTGAACCGGAGGACGTCAAAATCATCAAAGCGGAAGAGCAGCGCACTACCGAAAAATTTCTTTTTTTCTTTCTGCCCCGCGAAAAGAAAAGCTTCAGCGTCGTGTTGGATATTACCGTCAGTATCACCATGATCGATACCGAAAAAGTCCATTTTACCCTGCGATAAAGCGCGGGTAGATAATGAAAGGATAATCCGATGTTTCTTATAATCTTAATAAAATCACTAATTATCGGCGGGTTGGTGGGCGTTGGGGTAGGGGCGGGGGCGGCGCGTATGTTCCATGCGCCGACCGTACAAGGCATGGGCGCCTTCCGTACCCTCGGGGAATTAAACTCCTGCGAAGGCGATCCCGCTTCCCACTTCTCTTTCGGCCTGGGCTTTTTCTTCAACGCCTGGGCATCTTCCGTGGCCGCCGGGTCATTTACCCAGGATGTCGATCACCGCATTATCCCCCATTGGGGCGCCGCGGCGTTGATGATCAAAAACCGCCAGCTCGGCGAAACGATGCACGATCCCAAACGCATGGCTATCGCCTGCGGCATTATCGGCATGCTGGTGGTGGCGTTCCTCAATACCACCGCGTCCGCCGTGCCGGCCGCCCTACAGGTTACCGCCGTTAAAGTGCTGGTGCCCGCCGCTAATATCCTGGTTAACACGGTGATGCCGGTTATTTTCTGGCTGGCGGCCATCGATGCCGGTAAGCGTTCCGGTTTCTGGGCCACCATTTTTGGCGGTTTGGCGCAGCTTATCATGGGCAACGCCGTGCCTGGCCTGGTATTGGGCATTCTGATCGGCAAAGGCGTCGAAGAGGGCGGCTGGAACAAAATCACCGGCATTATGATGGCCGCGATTATCGCGCTATTTGTCCTGAGCGGTTTCTTCCGCGGTTTTGATGTGAAAACTTTGCAGTCCTTCAGTCTGGGTGTTCCCGTCTGGCTGGACGCTATCCATAACACCCTGAGCGGTAAATAACATCCCGAGGAGCCAGACAATGGAAGAAACAAAACGCGGCTTTTGGTATGCCGACTGGTCGTTCCCGATTTTCGTCGGGATACTGTCATCCGGTATTTTTGCCGGGACCCATATGTATTATCTCTATGGCATCGGGGCGTTTAACGAAGTGGCGTTCGTCGCCATGCTGCGCACCGGTATCGATACCGGTGTGTATGGCGCGGTGGCCGCGTTCGGCGCCAGCTTTCTGTTTGCGCGCATCATCGAAGGGTCGCTGGTGGGCATTCTGGATATCGGCGGCGCGTTGCAGACCGGGGTCGGCCTGGGCGTGCCGGCGCTGCTGCTCGGGGCGGGCATCGTATTCCCCCTGCAAAACTTTATCGCTTCCCTGGTCACCGGCATGGTGCTGGGCCTGGCGATTGGCGGTCTGATTATCCTGGCGCGCAAATTCACCATCAATCAAAGCAACTCCACCTATGGGGCGGATGTGATGATGGGCGCGGGCAATGCCTCGGGGCGTTTTCTGGGGCCATTGATCATTTTGTCCGCCATCACCGCCTCTATCCCCATCGGTTTGGGATCGCTGGTCGGGGCGCTGCTGTTTTACCTGTGGAATAAACCGATTACCGGTGGCGCGATTCTCGGCGCGATGCTGCTCGGCGCGCTGTTTCCGGTGGCCATCGGCTAGTCCCCGTTTTTGGCGTCCCATGGGCGCCGGATGGGCGTAATGCCTGTAGTCAATACCCTGCGCCGCCGCCCATGGGCGTGGCGCAGGGCGGTCAGGAGGAAATGTGGCACCCTTATATGACGTTATAATTAAACAAGCGAAACGGGTGGACGGTACTCTGATTGATATCGCCATCCATAACGGCCGCATCGCCGCCATCGGCTCGTTGTCATCCGCCGCGCGGCGGGAAATCAACCTGGGGGGGCGTTGTTATGTGAGCGCCGGCTGGATCGACTCCCACGTCCATTGCTATCCCGCTTCGCCGATTTATCACGACGAGCCGGATCGGGTGGGCATCGACGGCGGCGTCACCACTGTAGTGGATGCCGGCAGTACCGGCGCCGATCAAGTGGACGACTTTTATCGCCTGGCGCGCACGGCCAAAACCCGGGTCTATGCCCTGCTCAATATCGCCCGTACCGGCATTGTCACCCAGGATGAGCTGGCGGATATGGCGCGTATCGATAAACCGCTGGCCGCCGCGGCCATTGCCCGCCATCCCGGTTTTATCATCGGCATCAAGGCGCGCATCAGCAGCAGCGTGGTGGGCGCCAACGGCGTCAAACCCCTGCAGCGCGCCAAGGAGATCCAGCGCGAGAACGGTGATTTGCCGCTGATGGTGCATATCGGCAATAACCCGCCGGATTTGGGGCGCATCGCCGATTTGCTAACCGCCGGCGATATTATCACCCACTGCTACAACGGTAAACCCAATCGTATCCTGACCCCGGCGGGTGAACTGCGCGCCTCGGTGCGCCGGGCGCTGGAGCGGGGAGTGCATTTGGATGTCGGCCACGGCACCGCCAGCTTCAGCTTCGAGGTGGCGCGCCTGGCGATAGCGCAGGGCATCTACCCCCATACCATTAGTTCCGATATTTATTGCCGCAACCGGATCAATGGGCCGGTGCATGGCCTGGCGGCGGTCATGTCCAAATTTTTCACCCTCGGCATGACGTTGCCGCAGGTTATTGATTGCGTCACGCAACATGCCGCCGGCATGCTGCGGCTGACCCAAAAAGGGCGTCTCGAACCTGGCTTCGACGCGGATTTAACCCTATTCGAGGTACGCCGCGCGCCCTGTGTCTTTACCGATGCACAAGGCCTGTCGGTCGATGGGGAACAACAATTAATCCCCCTGGCGGCCGTCGTGGCCGGCGAATGTCTGTTAACGGACGAAGGAAAAGCATCCCATGTCTTCAATTTATGAAAAATACCAGCTTAAGCAAGTTATCAACGCATCGGGCCGCATGACTGCCCTGGGTGTTTCCACCCCCCGGCAGGACGTGGTGGACGCGGTTAACCTCGGTTTGAATCATTATTTTGAAATCAAGGATTTGGTGGATAAAACCGGCGATTATCTGGCCGGTTTGCTGGGTGTGGAAAGCGCGGTGGTGGTATCCTGCGCCTCGGCGGGCATTGCCCAGTCGGTAGCGGCGGTGATTGTTAAAGACGATGCGGATCTGCTGGTTAATCTGCACAGCGCCCCGCTCGCCGTATCCCATGAAATCGTGCTGCCCAAAGGGCACAACGTCAATTTCGGCGCGCCGGTGGGCACCATGGTGGCCCTGGGCGGCGGTAAAGTGGTGGAAGCCGGTTATGCCAACGAATGCTCCGCCGAGCAATTGGCGGCGGCCATAACCCCGCGCACGGCGGCGGTGTTGTATATTAAATCCCATCATTGCGTGCAAAAAAGCATGCTGTCGGTAGAGCAGGCCGCCGAAGTGGCGCATCATCATCAACTGCCGCTGATTGTCGACGCCGCCGCGGAAGAGGACTTGCGGGTATATTATGGCCAAGGGGCCGATTTGGTGATTTACAGCGGCGCCAAGGCCCTGGAAGGGCCGACCAGCGGACTGGTTATCGGCAAACAACAGCCGGTGGCGTGGGTGAAACGCCAGGGGAACGGCATCGGCCGGGCGATGAAAATCGGTAAAGAAGGCATTCTCGGCCTGACCCAGGCCATTGAGAGTTACCTGGCGCGGGAAAAAGAATCCGGCAAAGAAATGGTGGAGAAGATGACGCCGTTTATCGAGGCGCTTAACTCTCTGCCGGGTATCAAGGCGCGCGTGGTGTGGGACAGCGCCGGACGGGACATCGCCCGTACGGAAATCCATTTCGACGAGCAGGCGTTCGGCCTGGCCACGCCTGCGATTATCGCCGCGCTGAAAAACGGCGACCCGGCTATTTATTTTCGCGGTTATAAAGCCAACGAAGGCATTATCGAAGTGGATGTGCGCAGCGTAACTCCTGAACAGTTAACTATTATTTCTTCACGTATCGCCGAATTAGGAAAAGGACGCCGCTCATGAAATTAATCCCCAATTATTACCGCGACCGGGTTTGCCTGAATGTCCTGGCCGGCTCCAAAGAGAATGCCAGCGCTATATATGCCGCGGCCGAAGGCCATGTGCTGGTGGGCGTACTGTCGAAAAACTATCCCGATGTCCCCAGCGCGATAGCCGATATGCGCGCCTATGCCAATCTTATCGAGAATGCCTTGTCGGTGGGATTGGGCGCGGGCGACCCCGGCCAATCGGCGATGGTGAGCCGGATTGTCGGCGCGGTGCAGCCGCAGCACGTCAATCAGGTGTTTACCGGGGTCGGCGCCAGCCGCGCGCTGCTCGGCCAACCGGACACCCTGGTCAACGGACTGGTTTCCCCCACCGGCCGCGTAGGCATGGTGAAAATATCCACCGGCCCGCTCAGCGCTAAAGCCCCGGACGGCATCGTACCGATCGAAACGGCTATCGCCCTGCTTAAGGATATGGGCGGCAGCTCGATTAAATTCTTCCCCATGGGCGGCCTGGAACATGAGGATGAATACCGCGCCGTGGCGCAGGCCTGCGCGCGCCATGATTTTTATCTGGAGCCGACCGGCGGCATCGATCTGGAGAACTTTGCGACGATCTTGCAGATCGCGCTGGACGCCGGGGTGAAACGGATTATCCCGCATATTTACAGTTCAATTATTGATAAAGCCACCGGCAATACCCGTCCTGAGGATGTGGCGACGCTGCTGGCGATGGTAAAAAATCAGGTGAAATAACCCATGGTAAGATTCCCTAATCAGCGATTGGCCAACTTATTCGACGCCCTACAGGCGGAATCGCTGCCGCAGGAAGAGCTGGCCAGGCGGTTTTCCGTATCGACCCGCACGGTGCGGGCCGATATTCACGCGCTTAATGCCATCCTGAACGGACACGGCGCGCAATTTATTCTCAGCCGCGGCAGCGGCTACCAGCTCAAAATCGACGATGAGCAAAGCTTTGCCTCTTTGCGCCGGCAAACCCCGCGCCGCAACCGCACCCCGCGGTCCAGCGCGGAGCGTATCCCGGCCCTGATGGTGCGGTTCCTGAACTCGGCCTATGCCTTTAAAATGGAAGATTTGGCCGACGAATGGTATGTCAGCCGCGGCACGCTGCAAAGCGACATGGCCGAGGTGCGCGACCGTCTGGCCCGTTACGATCTGACTATTGAAACCAAACCCCGCCACGGCATGAAGCTGTTCGGCAAGGAATCGGCGATCCGGGTATGCCTGACGGATCTGATGTATTCCCTATCGCTGGACGAGAGGGATAGTTATCTGCTGGCGAGCGGGATGCTGCCTTTTGAGATCCTGCCCCAGCTTACCCCCACCTGGCATCATTGCCTGGCCGCCGGAGGCGTCAAGCTCACCGATGAAGGCGAGCAATATCTGGCCCTGTACTGCGCCGTGGCGATTAAGCGCATCCAGGAGGGGTATCCTTTGCCGGATTTGCCGATGGAAGAGGTGGACGATCGGATCAAAGCCACCTCGGCGCAGCTGGCGCAGCTTATCGAGCCGTTAACCGGCAAGGGATTTTCGGCGGCGGAAGAGAATTATCTGCGCATCCATATCGCGGCCCGCCGGGTGCAGGAAATCAATCCTTCGGCCATTAATGCCGACGACGACGAAGCGCTGGTGGATTATATCCTCAGTTATATCAACACCCATTATAATTACAATCTGCAAAACGACGCCCAACTGCGGGCCGACCTGCTGACCCATATCAAAACCATGATTACCCGGGTACGCTATCAAATCACCATTCCCAATCCCCTGCTGGCCAATATCAAGCAGCATTATCCCATGGCCTATGACGTTACCCTGGCGGCGGTAAACAGCTGGGGCAAATATACGCCGTATGTGATTAGCGAAAATGAAATCGGCTATCTGGTGTTGCATATCGGCGTCGGGCTTGAGCGGCATTACAATATCGGCTACCAACGCCACCCTCAGGTGCTGCTGGTATGCGACAGCGGTAATTCCACGGTGCGCATGATCCAGGCGATGCTGGCGCGTAAATACCCGCAAATTGCCGTGACCCAGGTTATCTCGCTGCGCGAATATGACAAGCTGGCGGCGCTGGAAGAGGATTTTGTTATTTCCACCGTCAGGCTCTGCGAAAAGAATAAGCCGGTAATGGTGCTGGCCCCGTTCCCCAGCGATTACCAATTGGAACAACTGGGCAAGCTGGTGCTGGTGGATCGCACCCGGCCCTATATGCTGGAAAAGTTTTTTGCTGAAGAACATTTCATGATCGTCGACCGGCCGATGACCCAGCAGGCTCTGTTTAAGCAGGTGTGCGCGCAGCTAAAGCGCGAAGGCGTGGTGGGGAAGGATTTCTATCCGTCGGTGGTGGAGCGCGAAGCCATTGTCAGCACACTGCTGGGGGAGGGGATTGCGCTGCCCCATTCCCTGGGACTGCTGGCCAGGCAAACGGTGATTTATACCATTCTGGCGCCGCAGGGCATCCCCTGGGGGGATAATGAGACGGCCTATGTGATTTTCCTGCTGGCGATCAATAAGACCGATTATGAAGAGGCGATGGCCATCTATGAATTATTCGTCACCTTCGTACGCGAGCGTTCCATGCCGCGCCTGCGTGACAGCCAGGACTTCGCCGATTTTAAAGCGGTGGCCATCGACAGCCTGAGCCGGGTGTGATCAATCTTCGTCAAAGCCGGCGTTAAACAGCTCGATCACCGCCGCCAGGGCCTTGATTTCATCCGGACCGCTGGCTTCCACTTCAATCACGCGCCCTTTGGCGGAGTCGAGCATCAGCAGGGCGATGACGCTGCTGGCTTCCGCTTCGGTACCGCTGTCGTTGCGCAATAATACCTCCGCGTCAAAGCTCTGCACCAAATCGAACAGCTTCATTGCCGGCCTGGCATGCATCCCCAGGCGATTTTTGATTTCCACCGATTGCTTGACCGTCATGATTTACGCTTTTCCAGGGTACGATGTCTGGACTGAACATTTTTGCCGCGGGAACGAAAGTAATCCGCCAGCTGTTCGGCGACGTAGACCGAGCGGTGCTTGCCGCCGGTGCAGCCAATCGCCACGGTAAGATAGCTGCGGTTATTGGTTTCCAGCATCGGCAGCCATAATTCAAGATAGCTGCGGGTCTGGTAAATAAAATTATGCACTTCGGTATGGCGATCGAGAAAGGCCGCCACCGGTTTATCCAGCCCGGTCATCGGCCGCAGTTTGGGGTCCCAGTGGGGATTGGGCAGGAAACGCACGTCAAACACGTAATCGGCATCGATGGGTAGCCCGTGTTTATAACCGAAGGATTCGAATACCATGGTCAGCTCGCGTTCGCGTTTGCCCAGTAAGCGGGTACGCAGCATCTCAGCCAGTTCATGCACCGACATTTCCGAGGTATCGATAATCAGGTCGGCTCGGGAACGCAGCGGTTCCAGTAGTTCGTTTTCCTCGTCGATGGCGCTTTCCAGCGACAGGTTTTTGCTCGATAGCGGATGCAGGCGGCGGGTATCGCTGTAGCGCCGTATCAAGGTATTGCGTTCGGCATCCAAAAATAACAGCTGCGGCGAGAAGCACTGCGGCAGGCTGTCCATGGCATGTTCGAAAATCTCCGGCGACTCAGGCATGTTGCGCACATCGATACTGACCGCGGCGGAAATATTACGATCCGCCAGGGTGGTGGCCAACTGGGGCAGCAACACCACCGGCAGGTTATCGACGCAGTAAAACCCCATATCTTCCAGCGCGCGCAGCGCAACTGATTTCCCTGAACCGGATCGACCGCTGACAATCATCAGCACCATGACGACTCCCCTCTGGCATTTTTATTGACTCACATTGGCGACCACATCCGTTATCGCACCAATCATACCCCGCGGGTCGGTACGGCGCCGGGCGGGCATCCGACCCGGCGCGTTACGACCCGGCTTCCGTTTCTGTCATTATGGCATACAGTTCTTCGTCGCTTTGCGCCGCGCGCAGGCGGCGACAGACCGTTTTATCGGCCAGGCGCTTGGCCACCAGCGACAGGGTGTGCAAATGGGTTTTACACTGTTCGGCCGGCACCAATAACGCGAACAGCAAATCCACCGGCTGGTTGTCAATCGCATCAAAGGCAATGGGTTGCTCCAGGCGGATAAACACGCCGACCGCACGCAGGGTGTCTTCTTCCAGTTTACCGTGCGGAATGGCAATGCCGTTGCCAATGCCGGTGCTGCCCATGCGTTCGCGAGTTAATACGGCGTCGAACACCACCTGGGGCGCCAGGTTAAGCTGCTTGGCCGCCAGCTCGCTGATAATTTCCAGCGCGCGTTTTTTGCTCTGGCAGTGGATGGAGCCGCGGGTGCATTCAAGGCTCAACACCGTATTTATTTGCATTGCTGTATCGTTAGTCATTTCATTTCACTTAGGCTCTGTATCACCTTTATGACTCATCAACCCGTCTTACCCGTCATCTTTCGGGCCGCAGGTACGTCGGCTACGTTCGTTCACCCGAATCACTTACCTAGGTAAGCTCATCGGGATTCACTCGCTTGCCGCCTGCCCGCAACCCGAAATCTATAGGGTAGCCCGTCATCTTTCGGGCCGCAGGTACGTTGGCTACGTTCGTTCACCCGAATCACTTACCTGGGTAAGCTCATCGGGATTCACTCGCTTGCCGCCTGCCCGCAACCCGAAATCTATAGGGTAGCCCGTCATCTTCCGGGCTGCGGGTCCATTGGCTGCGTTCCGCCTGCCGCAACCCGAAATCTTTCGGGCGTTTTATCTACATAACGAGCCGATGTGAGGTTAGGTAGCGATGATGGCTACAGTGAATTTAGTACTGCTTCAGTTTGTCTTTATGTTTATTCAATTGGCGCGTCAACTTATCGATCAGCAGATCGATGGCGGCATACATATCATCCGCCTCTGACGTCGCGTGCAGCTCACCGCCGTTAACGTGGATCGTCGCTTCGGCAATTTGCTGGACCTTTTCGATCTTCAGAACAATATATACCTGATTGATCCGGTCGAAGTACTGTTCCAGCTTGGAAAATTTCGTGGTCACAAAATCGCGCAAAGCATCGGTAATATCAACGCGCTGTCCGGTAATATTCAGCTGCATAGTGTCTTCCTTCTCTGTAGAGGTCAAACCAATTGTTTACGCTGGTTTGACGGCGGGATGGATAAAGACTCTCGGTATTTTGCTACGGTTCGCCGCGCCACCATGATGCCCTGGTCGGAGAGCAGGGTGGTCAGCTTGCTATCGCTTAGCGGCTTCGCCGGGTTTTCCGCGGCGATTAATTTTCTCACCAGTGCGCGAATGGCCGTGGAGGACGCTTCGCCCCCCCCTTCGGTACTGACGTGACTGGAGAAAAAATATTTAAGTTCGAATATACCGCGCGGACTGTGCAGATACTTTTGCGTGGTGACCCGCGAAATCGTTGATTCATGCATATCCACCGCCTGGGCGATATCCGCCAGCACCATGGGCCGCATGAACTCTTCGCCTTGCTCAAAAAAGGCCTGCTGCTGTTCAACAATGCACCGGGTGACTTTCAATAAAGTATCATTACGGCTTTCCAGGCTTTTAATCAACCAGCGGGCTTCTTGCAAATGGCTGCGGATAAACTGCCCGTCCGCGTCGCTGCGCGTGGTATTGCCCAGGGCGGCGTATTGCTGGTTGATCTTGAGAGTGGGGACGCTGTCGGTATTGAGCTCCACGGTCCAGCGGTTGTGCACTTTGCGCACCAGCACATCCGGGATGACATACTGCGATTCGGTGGTATTGATCGATTGGCCCGGGCGGGGATCGAGGGATTGAATCAGCGCCATGGCGGATTTCAGCACCTCTTCCTTGAGCCGGGTCGAGCGCAGCAGGGTGCGAAAATCATGGCTGGCCAGCAAATCGAGGTGTTCGCTGACAATCAGCCGGGCTTCGTTGATGTAAGGAAAATCCTTTGCCAGCTGGGAGAGCTGGATCAACAGGCAATCGCGCAGATCCCGCGCCGCCACGCCCACCGGATCAAAACGCTGCACGCGCTTGAGCACCGCCTCCACTTCATCCATGGTGACATTGTCATCGCCCAGGCACTCCAGAATGTCTTCCAGCGGCACGGTGAGATACCCCGTTTCATCCACCGCGTCGACGATGGAGGTGGCGATGGCGATATCGGTATCGGAAAACGGCGTCAGCTCCACCTGCCACATCAGGTAATCCTGCAGGGTCTGGATGGTCTCGCCCTGGTAAATCGGCAGTTCTTCATCGCGGTAGTCGGTACCGGTGCCGGACGGGGTGCCGGCCGAGTACATTTCGTCCCAGGTGGCATCGAGCGGCAGTTCTTCCGGCATGTCTTTTTGTTCCATCGCTTCGCGGGTATCAAGCGATTCGCTATCCGGGGTGTCGTGGGCCTCTATTTCTTCATGGACATCGGTTTGCTCAAGCAAAGGATTGCTTTCCAGCGCGGTCTGTATTTCCTGCTGGAGTTCAAGCGTAGACAGTTGCAACAGACGAATCGCCTGCTGTAACTGCGGAGTCATGGCCAACTGTTGACTAAACCTGAGTTGCAAACCTTGCTTCATATAATGCGTCAATTAACCTCATCGGCCTTTCACTTCAGGACACCTTATCAGAGGCGGAACTCTTCGCCCAGATAAACACGTTTCACCTGCTCGTCCTGCAGTATTTCCGCCGGGGTACCGTGGGCGATCAAATGCCCTTGGCTGACGATATAGGCGCGTTCGCAGACATCCAATGTCTCACGCACGTTATGATCCGTGATCAGCACGCCCAGTCCGCTATCGCGCAAATGTTCAATGATTTTTTTAATATCGATAACGGAAATCGGATCTACCCCGGCAAAAGGTTCATCAAGCAGGATAAATTTTGGATTGGCCGCCAGGGCGCGGGCAATTTCCACGCGCCGCCGCTCGCCGCCGGATAACGATTGACCGAGGTTGTCGCGCAGGTGGGCGATATGAAACTCTTCCATCAGGGCATTGGCCCGGTCCGCGCGCTGCGCGGCGCTGATATCGTTCCTGATTTGCAATACCGCCATCAGGTTATCATAGACGCTCAGGCGGCGGAAAATCGACGCCTCCTGCGGCAGATAGCCGATGCCGCGGCGCGCGCGGGTATGCAGCGGCAGCAGGCTGATATCGTCGTCATCGATGATGATGCGTCCGGCGTCGCGCTGGATGATGCCCACCACCATATAAAACGTGGTGGTCTTGCCCGCGCCGTTGGGGCCCAGCAGCCCCACAATCTCCCCGGAGCTGACCTTAAGGCTGACGTCTTCCACCACGTGGCGGCCTTTATAGGCTTTGGCCAGGTTTTCTGCGATTAATGTAGCCATGGGTTACTCTTATTTTTTTCCGGTTTGGGGCGCGGGCGTCGCGGGCGTTGCGGGCGTTGCCTTTGCCGGATTCTTATCCTGCAACTGGGATGGAACCAGCACGGTGGTGACCCGTTTGCCCTTGTCGCTGAAGGCTTCCATCTGCTGTTTTTTCACCAGATAGGTAATGCGGTCGCCCTTGACGTTGCTATCCAGTTGCTCAAGATAAGCGTCGCCGGTCAATACGACATAATCATTGGCCAACTCATAGCGAACTTTCTGCGCGTGGCCTTTGACCGGCTTGCCGTTGTCCTGGAGCTGATAAAAGGTGACGGGATTGCCGTAGCCTTCCACCACTTCCTTGCCCTGCTCGCCGTTGGGACGGGTGATCACCACTTTGTCCGCCCGGATATCGATGGAGCCTTGCTTGACGATAACCGTACCGGTAAGGGTGACGGTGTTGGTCTGCATATCGACGGCCTGCTGGGCGGAATCGATATTAATCGGCTGATTGGTATCGTCGGTGAGGGCCAGGGCATTGGCGCTCACCAGCAGCAGCGCACCGGCGACAAACGCGCTATGGATTTTATTTTTGGTTTTGGATTTCATAAGAGGTCTTGACCTTTTCAATCAGCTCGGCAGTCTTATTTCGCAGATTTCCGCGCATTTTCATGCCTTTAGAGTTAAAGCCGGTACCATATAAGATTACCTCGTCATCGGAGGAGACATCCTGCGTAACAAGATTCACCACGGCGTTATCGGTCCTGATATGCTGCAACTGCGAGGTCGGTGTCAGGCTGTCCACCTCGACATGGCCATATAAATAAAGCATTTTATCATTGGTCAGCTTGGCCCGATCGGACCTGACTGTCCAGGTTGCAACCTTGTTTTCATCGTACATCGTCGCCACCGGGCGGGTAAACCAGGTGATCTGCTCAACGGCGAACTGCTGGACGTGTTCGGATATCAATTTGTAATTCAGGCCGCCCACCGGGTTGTACACCAGGGTGACGGTATGTTCGCTCTGGTAAGTGGGCTCGCCGGTATCCGCCACCACCTGCTGGGCGTCGCCATCCGAATCGGTCAGATTCAGGCCGATCAATACCAGCACCACCAGCACCAGCAGTAAGGTAATCCACCATTTCGTTTTACTCATACCGACTGCCCTTTGGCATCCTCAAGCTTCCCTTGCGCCAGCAACACCAGGTCGCAGACTTCGCGAACCGCGCCGCGGCCGCCGGCTATGCGCGTTACGTAATCGGCCTTCGGCAGCAGCAGCGGGTGGGCGTCGGCCACCGCGACGCTCAACCCGACCTGCGCCATGACCGGCCAATCAATGAGATCGTCGCCGATATACGCGACCCGATCCGCAGTTAATGACAGTTTACTCAATAGGGCCTCAAAGGCCAAAAGCTTATCCGACTGTCCCTGGTAAAGGTGGGTAATCCCCAACGTTTGGCAGCGATCTTCCACCAGCTTGGCGGAGCGGCCGGTAATAATAGCGACCTCGATGCCCGCTGTCAGCAAGCATCGGATACCGTAGCCGTCACGCACGCTGAAGGCTTTGAGTTCCTCGCCCTGGTTGCCCTGGTAGATCAGGCCATCCGACAGTACGCCGTCCACATCGCAGATCAGCAGCCGGATTTGGCCGGCGCTTAATAATACCTGCCCGTCAACCGGACCATAACAGGTGTCTATGCGGGGAGTATCATGCATGGCGCTTTCCTTGTTAGATTACGCCGGCTCGTAGCATATCATGCATATGCACCACGCCCACCAGCCGGTTGTTATCCGCCACCAGCACCGAGGTGATGTGACGGGATTGCATTAAATTGAGCGCATCGACCGCCAGGGTATTGGGGCTGACCCGGATGCCGCCGGCGGTCATCAGATCGACGATACGCGCCTGGTTCAGGTCGATGCCCATATCAAACACCCGGCGCAAATCGCCGTCGGTGAAAATACCCTCGATGTTTTGCTGCGCGTCGCAAATAACCGTCATGCCAAGGTTTTTACGGGTCATTTCCAGCAAGGCGTCGCGCAGGGTCGCATTGCGCGGGGTCAGCGGAATTTCATCGCCGTTATGCATGATATCGGCCACCCGCAGCAACAATTTACGCCCCAGCGCGCCGCCGGGATGCGAAAGCGCGAAATCCTCGGCGGTAAAACCGCGGGCCTGCAGCAGCGATACCGCCAGCGCGTCGCCCATCACCAGGGCGGCGGTGGTACTGGTGGTCGGCGCTAAACCCAATGGGCAGGCTTCCAGGGGCACGTGAACGCAAATATGGATATCCGCCGCCTTGCCCATGGTGCTTTCCGGGTTGCCGGTCATGCAGATCAAGGGAATTTGCAGGCGCTTGAGTACCGGGATCAGGGCCAGGATTTCGTTGGACTCGCCGGAATTGGATAAGGCGATCACGATATCCTGGGTCGACACCATGCCCAGATCCCCATGGCTGGCTTCGCCGGGATGGACAAAAAAGGACGGCGTGCCGGTACTGGCGAACGTCGCCGCTATTTTGCGGCCGATATGGCCGGATTTGCCCATGCCCATCACCACGATTTTACCGCTGCAATAGAAAATCTTTTCGCAGGCGCGGCGAAAATCGTCATTGATATATTGATCCAGCTGCGCCAGCCCCGCCCGCTCGTCGGCGAGAACCTGCTTACCGGCGGCCGGAAAGTCAAAGTCCGGCGCTAATGACATATGTGACATAAATTCATCCTGATCCGCCCGTGGGTCTGTGCGGGCTAAATAAACAACACCGCAAGATAGGCGGCAAAACCACATAATAACAGAGCGCCCATGGCGGAGTTGATCCTACGGCGCTTTCTCAGACAAAACGCCGTTAATATCACGCTCGCCGCCAGCATGACCCAATAATCCCGCGTAAACGCCACCGGATTAAACGGGCCGGGAGAGAGCAGGGCCGGCACGCCCAGCACCATAACACTGTTCACGATATTGGAGCCGATGAGATTGCCCAGGGCAATATCGTTTTCGCCTTTCATCGCGCCGGCGATGACGGTGGCCAGCTCGGGCAGGCTGGTGCCGACCGCCAGCACCGTCAGGCCGATGACCAAATCGCTGACCCCGAGGTGGCGCGCCACGACGCTGGCGTTATCAATCACCATATGGGCTGAAATCGGCATGATAATAAAGGCCAGGGCCAGCCACAGCACCGCCACGGTATTGCTGCTATCCTGAGGTAGCTCCGCCAACTGTTCGCGGGTCAGGCTGTCATTGCCGTCGTTCAGCGCCGGGCGGGAAATTTTCACCACGGCGGCAATATAACCCATCGCCGCGAGTAACAATATCACGCCGTCCAGACGGCTCAGGTTATGATCCGCCAGCACCAGGCCGCACAGCGCCGTCGCGATCAGCATCAGCGGCAGTTCCCGGCGCACGATATCCGAATGGAAGGCGATGGGCTTGATCAGCGCCGCCCCGCCCAATATCAACAATATATTGGTAATATTCGAACCGATGATATTACCCACGGTCATATCGATTTGATGATTCAGGGCGGCGGTCACCGAAACCAGCAGCTCGGGCAACGACGTACCTAACGCCACAACGGTGCATCCAATCAGCCAGGGCGCAATACCCAGCGAACGGCTGATAACGGCAGCACTGTAAACCAATCTATCCGCGCCATAAACCAGTAGAATAAGGCCAATAACTAATAATGACGTGGCAAAAAACATGTAAAGTCCTTGATTCTTAAATAATCCTGAGCTATCTACGCCATCGCAGGCTCCCTGCGCGGAAGACTATATTGCAGGCAAATTTGAACAAGGCCTAATTTTGACTGTCCGCCGGGCAAAAGTAAAATCGCGTAATTTCCTCTATCTTAGCTCCGATAGGGTAATTTTTTGTAAAAGTTCGATGAATCGGTCCTATTGCTTTAATATCTAGGGCAATGGGTTTCAGCGAGAAAGCAATGATCAGTGAAAACATGAATCACTCGGAGCATTTGGTGGACATCCGCGGCTTGAGTTTCCGGCGCGGTAATCGACCGATATTCGATAACATTACCTTGCAGGTCCCCCGGGGTAAAATCACCGCCATCATGGGGCCGTCGGGTATCGGTAAAACCACGCTGTTACGTCTGATCGGCGGCCAATTGCCTCCGGACAGCGGCGAGATTTGGTTCGACGGCGATAATATTCCCGCCTTGTCGCGCCGCCGGCTGTATGAAGTGCGCAAAAAAATCAGCATGTTGTTCCAGTCCGGCGCGCTGTTTACCGATATCAATGTTTTTGAAAACGTGGCGTTTCCGCTGCGCCAGCATACCCGCCTGCCCGAAGCCGTATTACGCACCACGGTGTTAATGAAGCTTGAGGCGGTGGGCCTGCGCGGCGCGGCGTCCCTGATGCCGTCCGAGCTGTCCGGCGGCATGGCGCGGCGCGCGGCCCTGGCGCGCGCCATCGCCCTGGACCCTGAACTGATCATGTTCGACGAGCCGTTTGTGGGCCAGGACCCCATCACCATGGGGGTGCTGGTCAAATTAATCGACGAACTGAACCACGCGCTGGGCGTCACCTGCATCGTGGTTTCCCATGATGTGCCGGAAGTATTGAGTATCGCCGATTACGCTTATATCGTGGCCGAACAGCATGTGATAGCCGAAGGAACGCCGGCCGAGCTACGCGCCAACCAGGACCCGCGGGTACGCCAGTTTTTGGACGGTATCGCCGATGGTCCCGTGCCGTTTAATTTCCCCGCCAGAGATTATAAATCGCAGCTTTTAGGTTCAGGGAGTTAACCGAGCCATGCTATTACAACAAGCATTAGCGGCGCTGGGACGCCGGGGCATCAATGTCTGCTACGCTTTCGGGCGCTCGGGCGTGATGCTATTTAACGCGCTGGTGGGTAAACCCGCCTTCCGCCAGCAGTGGCCGTTGCTGATCAAGCAGCTGTACAGCGTCGGTGTGCAGTCGCTCATTATTATCATTGTTTCCGGCATGTTTATCGGCATGGTGCTGGGGCTGCAGGGTTATATCATCCTGACTACCTACAGCGCCGAAGCCAGCCTGGGCATGATGGTTGCCCTGTCGCTGCTGCGTGAACTCGGCCCGGTGGTTACCGCCTTGCTGTTTGCCGGCCGCGCCGGTTCGGCGCTGACCGCGGAAATCGGCCTGATGAAAGCCACCGAGCAGTTATCGAGCCTGGAAATGATGGCGGTGGACCCGCTGCGCCGTATCGTGGCGCCGCGCTTTTGGGCCGGGGTGATCAGTATGCCGCTGCTGACGGCGATTTTCGTCGCGGTGGGTATCTGGGGCGGCGGTATAGTGGGCGTGGATTGGAAGGGTATCGATAGCGGTTATTTCTGGTCCGCCATGCAGGGCGCGGTGGATTGGCACCAGGATTTGGTTAACTGCCTGATAAAAAGCGTGGTCTTCGCTATCACCGTTACCTGGATCGCGCTGTTTAACGGTTATGATGCTATTCCGACGTCCGAAGGAATCAGCCGCGCGACCACTAGAACGGTCGTCCATGCGTCCCTGGCCGTGTTGGGACTGGATTTTGTGCTGACAGCACTGATGTTTGGGAATTGAGTTAATGCAAACGAAAAAAAGTGAAATCTGGGTCGGCGTATTTATGATTATCGCCCTGCTCGCGGTGATTTTCCTGTGCTTGAAAGTGGCGGATATCCGCTCGGTGGGCAATGTGTCCACCTACCGTATCTCCGCCACCTTCGATAATATCGGCGGCCTCAAGGTGCGCTCACCGGTGAAAGTGGGCGGCGTGGTCATAGGGCGGGTGGCGGATATCGCCCTCGATCCTAAAACCTATGCCCCGCGGGTAACGATGGATATCGAAGATACCTATAACCAAATCCCCGACACCAGCTCGCTGGCCATCCGTACGTCGGGGCTGCTGGGCGAACAATACCTGGCGCTGAATATCGGTTTCGAAGACCCGGATATGGGAACGGCGATCCTTAAGGACGGCGGCACCATTCAGGACACCAAGTCCGCGCTGGTATTGGAAGACCTGATCGGTCAGTTCCTGTACAAGAGCGGCGGCAATGACAAAGATGCTCCGGTGGATGCCAAAGGCTCCGCGGACGACAACGCCGACAGCATCCAGGCACCTGCAACCGGCGACGGCGCAGCTCCCGCCGCGACGGCTCATTAAGAGGAAGATAACCTATGTTGAAACGTTTATTGATGGTGGCCCTGCTGGCGATAGCGCCCCTGGCGCATGTACAGGCGGCGCCGGCGGTTGACCAAACCAACCCCTACGCGCTGATGAATGCGGCGGCGGATAAGACTTTCACCCGTTTGAAAAATGAACAAAGCCAGATCCGCCAGAATCCAAATTACCTGCGTAATATCGTACGCGAAGAGCTATTGCCTTATGTGCAGGTAAAATATGCCGGCGCGCTGGTATTGGGCACCTACTACCGCCAAGCAACCCCGGCGCAGCGCGACGCCTACTTCAAAGCCTTCCAGGCTTATCTGGAACAGGCATACGGCCAGGCTTTGGCGATGTATCACGGTCAAACCTACCAGGTTGCCCCGGAAAAACCCTTTGGCGACGCCACGATTATCGCTATTCGCGTGACCATAGTCGATCCGGGCGGCCGCCCGCCGGTGCGGTTGGATTTCCAATGGCGCAAGAACAGCCAGACCGGTAACTGGCAGGCTTACGACATGATTGCCGAAGGGGTGAGCATGATCACCACCAAGCAAAATGAGTGGGCTTCGACGCTGCGTCAGAAAGGTATCGACGGCTTGACCCAACAGCTCCAGTCCGCCGCCGCCCAACCGATTTCCCTGGATAAGCAGAACAATGGCTGAAACCCTGAGCTGGCAAGCGGAAGACGACACGCTGGTACTGCGGGGCGAACTCGATCGCGTCACGCTGCTGCAGTTTTGGGAGCAGCGCGACGCCGCCCTGGCGGGTATCCGTTTTCTGGATGTTTCCCGGCTGGAGCGGGTGGATTCCGCGGGCGTCGCCATGATGTTGCATTTATGCGCCCTGCAGACCCAGCGGGGCGGATCGCTGTTGCTGACCGGCGTCACCGAGAAATTACGTACCCTTATCGCCTTGTATAAGCTGCATAATATCCTGCCCTGCGCCGACGATCGCCCCGGCTGACGCGATGATTGAATGAATCCCTGTTTCCGATGACGGCGTATTCATCTAAGATATCGGCTTGATTCCCGACCCATGAAAGTGATTTGACCCTTATGGAAAACCACGAAATCCACGAAATATTGATGAGTGCCAATGACCTGGCGCTGCAAGAGGCCCATGTTACGGGTGACGGCAGCCATTTCCAGGTCATTGTTGTGAGCGAACGGTTTGACGGCATGAGCCGGATTAAAAAACAGCAGGCGGTATATGCCCCATTGATGGAGTATATTTCGGACAATCGTATTCATGCGCTCTCCATCAAGGCTTATACCCCTGATGAATGGCGGCGCGATCGCAAATTAAACGGTTTTTAAGCTGCTGAACCCGTCGTTTCACGACGTTCGGCAGCCCAGCCCCCGATAAACAGAGAGCAGTTGTGATGGATAAATTTCGTGTCCAGGGTCCAACCCGGTTAAGTGGTGAAGTGACAATTTCCGGCGCCAAAAATGCGGCATTGCCGATTTTGTTTGCCGCGCTGCTGGCTGAAAAGCCGGTGGAAATACAAAATGTACCAAAGTTAAAAGATATTGATACCACCATGCTCCTGCTCAGCCAACTCGGGGCGAAGGTGGAGCGTAATGGGTCGGTCCACGTGGACGCGAGCGGCGTTAATGTGTTCTGCGCACCCTATGATCTGGTGAAAACCATGCGTGCTTCCATCTGGGCGCTGGGGCCGCTGGTGGCGCGTTTCGGCCAGGGCCAGGTTTCCCTGCCCGGCGGCTGCGCCATAGGCGCGCGGCCGGTGGATTTGCACATTACCGGCCTTGAACAGCTGGGCGCGACCATCAAGCTTGAAGAGGGTTACGTCAAGGCTTCCGTCGACGGCCGCCTGCGCGGCGCGCACATCGTCATGGATAAAGTGAGCGTGGGCGCCACCGTGACCATCATGAGCGCGGCCACCCTGGCGGAAGGCACCACCATTATCGAAAACGCCGCCCGCGAGCCGGAGATTGTCGATACCGCCAATTTCCTGATTACGCTGGGGGCGAATATCAGCGGTGCCGGCACCGATAAAATTACCATTGAAGGCGTGGCCCATTTGGGCGGCGGGGTTTACCGCGTGCTGCCCGATCGCATCGAAACCGGTACTTTTCTGGTGGCGGCGGCCATTTCCGGCGGCAAGGTATTATGCAAGTCTACCCGTCCGGATACGCTGGATGCGGTGCTGGCAAAGCTGCGCGAAGCCGGGGCGGATATTGAAACCGGTGAAGACTGGATCAGCCTGGATATGCACGGCAAGCGGCCCAAGGCCATCACGGTGCGTACCGCGCCTCACCCGGGGTTCCCCACGGATATGCAGGCGCAATTCAGCCTGTTGAACCTGGTGGCGGAAGGCACCGGCGTGATTACCGAAACCATCTTTGAAAACCGCTTTATGCACGTGCCCGAGCTGATTCGTATGGGCGCGCGCGCGGAAATCGAAAGCAACACCGTGATATGCCACGGAGTCGAGACGCTGTCCGGCGCCCAGGTCATGGCTACCGACCTGCGCGCTTCAGCCAGCCTGGTACTGGCCGGTTGCATTGCGGAAGGCGTCACGGTGGTCGATCGCATTTACCATATCGATCGCGGTTATGATTGCATCGAAGCGAAGCTGCGCAAGCTTGGCGCCAATATTGAACGTATTTCCGGCGAGTAATCCGCGTTTACCGTGCCGATAGTCCCCCGCGGCCACATTTACCGCCGCGGGGGACTATCGGCATATTCTTTCCCGGTTCAAGCCGGGTCAGTATTCCGGTTGGCTTTGCCCCGGCAAAGATGCGCCAGCCATTGCCATTCCTTCCTCGTAATACCGCTGTAGCCTTTCCATATTGGCCGGTTCGCTAATGCCATATTTCTTGGCGATGTGCAGCGGATGCTCGCCGCGTAGGGCCTCAATTCTGACGACGCTGTTGGTGGAATAGGACTCCAGCAAGCATAATGTGGTCGATATTATGGATAATGTGGGGTGCGACATTTTAAGTATCCTGGCCAGTCCATATTTTTCAGCCACTCGCCAACAATGAGCGCCTTGCTCCACTTCTTTGCGGGCGACGTTTTCAACGCAAAAAATCTCAAGCTGAATAATGGACGGCGGGGAAAAGATGCCATATCGCGCGGCTACCGCGGTACAGTTTATGCCTGCCGCGATGTCCCGTTTGCCGCAGTATTCTATTGATAGCCACTCCAGCATTCGGCGGGCAGGGTCAAACCGGATACCGTACATCATGGCTATTTCATCGCAGCGGCGGCCGGCCCTGGCTTGCTCGCCCGCCGGCCCGTTTACGGCATGCCGCTCCAGGATTTCGCGGTTTGCCTGGGTCACTATGCCGTAGCGATGGGCCACTTCCTGGCAATTACCGCCGTTTATCACCTGCCGCGAGGCCACATGTTCGATACTGGCCTGCTCCATTAACTGGCGCAAATGCAGTAACGAGATGCCGTAACGCAGCGCGATTTGGCTGCAATTGTCTCCCGCCTCCACCGCAAGCAGGCCATGGCGGCTTAAAACCGTGCTTTCCAGCTCATGCAGCGCGCTGGCCGAGCCGATCCCATAGCGGGTTGCAATGGTAAAGCAGTTTACCCCGGACATGGCGTGATGCAGGGCCGGCCCCTTGAGGGCAAATCGCTCAAGCAATTCTATTCCTTCCCGCGAGCTGATGGCATAACGCTCGGCAATGTCCCGGCAATTGCCGCCCGCCAGGGCCTCCTCCCCCGCCAGGCCATCGATAAAGTGCTTTTCGAGCAATATCAGCACCGGATTGTCCTGGCCAATACCAAACCTGGCCGCCAGGCTCCCGCAATGGCGTGCGGCCATGGCCTGGGTACCTAGCCATCGGGCGAAGACTGCTTGCCCGCTATTGAGCGCCGCCAGCAGTTCCGCCATGGCCGTAACGGTTGACAGCAGGGGTTGCGCCGTGGCTGAAAACAGCCGTAGCGCCTGGCGCGCGTCATTAGCGGCCGTTACGTCCCGCGGCGCTAAACCGGCGCATAACCGAAATATTTTACCGCTGAGCAGCAGCAGCGCCGTGGTTTTAAGTCCTGCGGGCAGGGTGGCAACCTGCTTCAGGGCAGCCGCGAAGTCGGCGCCGGTCATCACCGCCGGGATCGTTTCAGCCATAATCTCGCCAAACTTGACCTCGCTGGCTATATAGCGCTGCTGCGGGAGCGGCAGCACCCCGGCGAAAGCCCGCCGCATCCCGTAAGGCAGGTACCGGACGATATGACCGATGACCAGCGGCGGCATGTCCGCCAGCGTCCGTCTGGGACGGCAATCGATCGCGGCGCCCGCGGCCTTGCGCGGGTGGACGGCGATGTTGGCCGCCTGGGCAAGCGTCGCCAACGGCGATAATGCGGCATTTTTATGCCGGCCGGGGGCCGATTGGGTTAACGGGTGAAAGGAACCAGAGAACAACGTACCGGCTATCGCATGATGGGCCACGGGCATGGCATTTTCCTCTTCATCATTACACCTGGGTTGACGATTTTGTACGACGGCGAATCGCTACCGGCAGGTAACATTGACATGAGCATGCATATCAGGAGCGACGGCGATATGTGCCCAAACCACCATTTTGACGGGGGTATTCTATAGGGCTGGGAAAGCGTTTCGGGATATTTTCGCGGTTTGTTTGTGAAATGTTTGGAATATCCGGTGTCAATCGGATGCTGGATATTCCTGAATGGTGACTTTTAATGTCAGTTTGGTACCGTTGCGCATAATCACGACCGGGATCGCGGACCCCGGCCTTATTTCCGCTACCTGATCCATGGTTTCGATAGCCGAAATCGCCGCTTTGTTATTGACGCTGAGGATGACATCGTTGATCTGAATACCAGCCTGCGCCGCCGGACCGCCCGGCGTGACTTCGTTAACGATAATGCCTTGAATCCGGTCCATATTGGCGCCGGTGGTGTGCAACGGCGCCACTTCACGTCCGCCGATACCGATGTACCCGCGGATTACCCGGCCGTCGCGAATCAGCTTATTCATCACTTTGCTGGCCAGGGCGGTGGGAATCGCGAAGCCGATGCCTTCCGGGGTCTCGCCATTATTGCTTTTGTCGAACGACAGGGTATTAATCCCCACCAATTCGCCCAGGGAATTGATTAACGCGCCGCCGGAGTTGCCGCGGTTAATGGACGCGTCGGTCTGCAGGAAATTTTGCCGCCCGGACGGGCTTAACCCAATGCGCCCGGTGGCGCTGATGATGCCCTGGGTGACGGTCTGGCCCAGGTTGTAGGGGTTGCCGATGGCCATGACCACATCGCCGATATGGGGAGCGCGGCGGGGGTTGATGGGGATCACCGGCAGGTTATTGGCGTCGATTTTCAGCACGGCCAGATCGGTGAGGCTATCGGAGCCAACCAGCAGCGCCTCATAGACACGGCCATCCTGCAACGCCACGATAATTTGCTCGGCGTCGTTGATAACGTGTTTGTTGGTTAGCAGGTAGCCTTTCTGGTTCATGATAACGCCGGAGCCCAGGGTATGGATCTCCAGTTCGTTATGGGAGTTGGTGTTCATGCTGCGATTATAGACGTTAACTACCGCCGGCGCGGCGCGGCGCACCGCCAGATTATAACTGACCGGGGTCTCGTCATCGCTGTCGTTGTGGCCCGCCAGCAGGGCGCCGGTGGTGGAACGCAGCGCAGGCACCGCCAGCAGCAAAATGCCCGCGATGATAAGACCAAAAATAACCGCACGTAACAGCTTAACCAGCATGATATCCGAACATGAGTATGGCAATAGCGGCAGGATAGCATGAGTTAATCGGACACCCCATGGTCAGTGTCCGATTTTTTGTAAGATCAACGCAATAACAAGAAAATGCTCTCATCGCCGCGCATGATATTCAGCGCTATTACCGCGGGTTTGGCTTCCAGTACCTTGCGTAATTGCAGAATATTTTCCACCCGTTCGCGGTTGATGCCGACGATTACGTCCCCTTTGTGCAGGCCGATTTGCGCCGCCGGGGTGTCCTTGGCCACATCATCCACCATCACGCCTTTGGTGGTGCCGTCCTTCAATTGGCCGTTGCTCAGGGAGGCGCCTTGCAGGGCCGGGGTCAGGACTTCCGCGCTGGTGGTGGTGGCGGCGCTATCGTCCAGGGTTACCGTGACGTCCACCGGTTTACCTTCACGCAGCAGGCCGAGCTTGACCGCTTTACCCGGCGCGGTGGTACCGATTTTCACCCGCAGCTCCGCAAAGCTGGTGATGGGTTTGCCTTCGATGGAGACGATGATATCACCGGCTTTAACCCCGGCTTTGGCCGCGGCGGTGCCCGGCAGCACTTCGCTGACAAATGCGCCGCGCTGGGTATCAATCTTGAACGCCTTCGCCATGTCGGCGGTCATTTCACTGCCCTTGATGCCCAGCAGGCCGCGTTTCACCGCGCCGAATTCAATTAACTGCTGGCTGAGGTTCTGCACCATATTGCTGGGGATGGCGAAGCCGATGCCGATATTGCCGCCGCCGGGAGCCAGAATGGCGGTGTTGATGCCGATCAGCTCGCCGTTCAGATTAATCAGCGCGCCGCCGGAGTTGCCGCGGTTAATCGAAGCGTCGGTCTGGATAAAGTTTTCCAGGCCTTCCAGGTTCAGCCCGCTGCGCCCGAGCGCCGAGATAATACCGGAGGTCGCCGTCTGGCCCAGGCCGAAGGGGTTGCCTACCGCCACGGCGAAATCACCGACCCGCAGGGTGTCGGAGTCGGCCATTTTCACCTGGGTGAGGTTTTTCGGCGATGGTAATTGCAACAGCGCCAGGTCGGTCTGCTCGTCGCGCCCCACGAGTTTGGCGTCGAATTCGCGCCCGTCGTTCAGCTGGACTTTGATTTTATCCGCGCCGTTCACTACGTGGTTGTTGGTGATGACATAGCCTTTTTCGGCATTGATGATGACGCCGGAGCCCAGCCCTTCAAACGGCCGGGAATCGCCGGGCTGCTGGTCGGTCGGGGCGTTCGGCCCGAAAAAGTATTTAAATTCCTTGGGCAGATTTTGGCGCTGCACTTGCTGCGTGCCTTCGACATGCACGCTGACCACCGCGGGAAGCACTTTTTCCAGCATGGGCGCCAGGCTTGGCATGGTCTGGCCCGGCACCGCGGCGGGAAGCGCCGCTTCGACGGGCATGAACGAGGTAAGGCCGAGTCCGATACAAAGTGCCAGTGCGCTGAATAAAGGTGTTGTTTTCATTAAACTTGTTACTCTCTTGCTGTCCGTGAACGACGCCATTAATCATTAACCATGTTAAAACGCCACTTTGAGATACTTTATGACCCTGCCAAAGCGGCTAAAGTTCACTGCCGGCGCGCGAAGATTGCCCCGACGGGAGCATAACTCCGTCCGTCGGGCCGCCGGGTTTTCTTGCCGGTCCGATGCGTTTACTTGCGCGGTTCCCGGGTGGTTCTCAGCAGGCCGGTGGCGCTTTCGGGGTAATCGCGCGGCTGCATGCCCGCCGGGATCTGATCGTTATCCGCTTCGGCTTCGGTCAGGCGATAGCGGAACGGATTGTTTTCACCGGGCATATTCGGCAGCAGGCTGCTGGAACCCTTTGCCATATGCTGATACAGCTGGCGATAATCATCGGCCATATTATCCAGCAGCTCCGCGCTGCGGGCGAAGTGCCCGGTCAATTCCTGGCGGTACTCTTCCAGTTCCGCCTTGCTCTTTTCCAATTCATGCTGCAGCGTCTGCTGCTGACGAAGTTTACGGTTGCCAAACCGCATTGCGACCGCACCGATGATGATACCGACCACTAATCCAATCAGCGCATATTCCCAGGTCATAATGACTCCTATAATTGACTTCGTTGTCCCGCGGGGATTCCTACACTCTATACTACCCACTATAACCGTTTACCCCGCCGGTGGGGAATCCCCATAGTATGATAGCCAGTATGACGGCGGATAACGGCAGAAATTTGTGACTATTGTGTTCCGACGCAGTGCTGTTTAGGATGTGGGCTCACAACAAAATCGTTACAATTATTCTTTGTCAGGGAATGTTGCCTACCATGCATGACACATCGCCGTTATCCCTCTATCAGCGGATGCTGGCGGAGGGGGAGTATCAGGCCGATGCCGTCCAGGCCGCGGCCGTCGCCAAGCTGGACGTAATCCACCGCGCCTTGGTGGCGCGCCCCGCCGAGGCCGTCCCGGCCGGCGGCGGCCTGCTGGGGCGGCTGGGTAAAAAACTGCTGGGCAAAACTTCCCCCGCCGTATCCGAACCACCGGTCCGGGGATTATATATGTGGGGCGGGGTGGGACGCGGCAAAACCTGGCTGATGGATCTCTTTTTCCACAGCCTGCCCGGCGAGCGCAAGCTGCGTTTGCATTTTCATCGCTTCATGCTGCGGGTGCACGAAGAGATGAACCGGTTGCAGGGACAGGCGGACCCGCTGGAAATCGTCGCCGACGGTTTCAAGGCGCAGACCGATGTGCTGTGTTTCGATGAGTTTTTTGTCTCGGATATCACCGACGCCATGCTGCTGGGTACGCTGATGCAGGCGCTGTTCGCCCGGGGCATCACCCTGGTCGCCACATCCAATATCCCGCCGGAAAACCTCTATCGCAACGGCTTGCAACGCGCGCGTTTTTTGCCGGCCATCGATCTCATCACCCGCCATTGCGAGGTGATGAACGTGGACGCCGGCATCGATTACCGGCTGCGCACCCTGACCCAGGCGGGCATCTATCTGACGCCGTTAAACGATCGTACCGCCGCTGAGATGGCGCGCATCTTCACCCGGCTGGCCGGTGAAAAGCCGGACGGCGCGCCGGTGCTGACGGTGAATCACCGCCCTATGCCGACTCTGGGCGCCCGGGCCGGGGTGGTGGCCCTGGACTTTACGACGCTGTGCGCCGAGGCGCGCAGCCAAAATGACTATATCGTGCTGTCCCGCCTCTATCACAGCGTCCTGCTGCATAATGTCCACGCCATGGGCCCCCAGGAGGAGAATACCGCGCGGCGGTTCGTGGCCTTGGTGGATGAGTTTTACGAGCGCCAGGTCAAGTTGGTAATAGCCGCCGACGTACCGCTTGAGCAGCTATACCAGGGCCAACTGCTGGCCTTCGAGTTCCAGCGCTGCCTGTCCCGCCTGCTGGAGATGCAAAGCGAAGAGTATCTCGGCCTGCCGCATCTTCCCTGAACCCGCGCGCGCCGGGGCAACTGAATAAGACAATACGCTAAATAACTGTCGACCTTTGGCGCGGTCTTCTCTATAATCTTGCGACCCCACGTTACAAGAAGTTTTTTTCCCAAAAACTTCGATCGCGCCAGCAACGGCTATTCGAAGGGGTAGGTTTGCTGGACTAGATAGCCGTGTGAGCCTCATAACTGTTCTTTGAAGCGTTTGGGTGTTCACCAACGTGTAACTTAATTTGGGTAAGCTTTTAATGAAAACATTTACAGCAAAACCAGAAACCGTAAAACGCGACTGGTATGTTGTCGACGCCAGCGGCAAAACCCTGGGTCGTCTTGCTACTGAACTGGCTAGTCGCCTGCGCGGGAAGCATAAAGCGGAATTTACGCCGCACGTTGATACCGGTGATTACATCATCGTATTGAACGCTGAGAAAGTCGCCGTTACCGGCAAAAAGCGTACCGATAAGATTTATTATCACCATACCGGTTTCATCGGCGGTATTAAAGAAACGACCTTTGAAGAGATGATTGCCCGCCACCCTGAGCGTGTGATTGAAATCGCGGTTAAAGGCATGCTGCCAAAAGGCCCGCTGGGTCGTGCAATGTATCGTAAACTGAAAGTTTACAAGGGTACCGAGCACAACCACGCGGCTCAGCAACCGCAAGTTCTGGACATTTAATCGGGATTATAGGCAATGGCTGAAAATCAATACTACGGCACTGGTCGCCGCAAAAGCTCTTCCGCACGCGTCTTCATGAAGCCGGGTAGCGGTAATATCGTTATCAACCAGCGTAGTCTGGATCAGTACTTCGGTCGCGAAACTGCCCGCATGGTAGTGCGTCAACCGTTGGAACTGATCGGCGTGGTTGAAAAGTTTGATCTCTTCATCACCGTTTCCGGTGGTGGCATATCCGGTCAGGCCGGGGCTATCCGTCACGGTATCACCCGTGCGCTGATGCAATATGACGAATCGCTGCGCGGCGAGTTGCGCAAAGCAGGTTTCGTGACCCGCGATGCCCGTAAAGTTGAACGTAAGAAAGTCGGCCTGCGTAAAGCACGTCGTCGTCCGCA
>JAATFX010000077.1 GCA_015654925.1 Enterobacterales bacterium
CTACTGCGCCGAGTTCAATGCGCGGATTTCCGCCTTGGCTTTGGCTAATTGCTGGATAAAGGCGTCGTTGGTATGCAGGGTGGCAACCACGGCGCTGGCGACCACCCGCGCCGCATCCACGTCGCTTTGCCAATGATAACCGCAGATAACCCGGCTTTGGCCCAGTTCATAACCCCGTTTCAGGATGTCGTCCTGGCGCGCCGGGTTGACCTCCGCCAGCACCAGCGCCACGGCCCAGCCGATAGTGGTATGCCCCGAAGGATAGGAACCGTTGGTGGCGAGCTCTTTTTCATCTT
The DNA here is from genome assembly GCA_015654925.1 of Enterobacterales bacterium. GTDB lineage: Bacteria > Pseudomonadota > Gammaproteobacteria > Enterobacterales > Enterobacteriaceae > Acerihabitans. The sequence goes on from JAATFX010000077.1 coordinate 297, forward strand.
CCGGGCGGCAGGTGGACGTATGATAGAAGGCGAAAGGCCGGATGCGATTGTAATATTTCTTGGCCGAGCGCGTGGCGAAGTCGCCCGCGTCTTCTTTCATGGTAAACATCAATTGGTAGGTTTCCGGCGTTTTGGCGGCGGAGATCTCGGTGCCGAACGCCTCGGAAAAATTGCGCGCCAGGCTGACTTTCGAGGTATCGCCGTCATTATACGCCTGCTTGCCGCGATCGGTATTGCGCAGCGCCATGCCTTCGTCGTAATGGGCTTTGTCGCGCAGGAAATCAATGCTGGTAAAAGACGGCGGAGGCGGCAGCAGCTTCAGGCTATCCGGCGTCTGTTCGAGGGTCAGGTAGTGTTCATCGGCGGCCTGGGCATAACCGGCCAGCAATAAACCCAGCAACGCGGCAACAGGTAAAATTTTCATCCGTTTGATAGTCCTCATCTATTAAGCCAGAGGACATAATAAATGCATACATCAAACATTAATGTGATCAGCAATGATTATTGGCCGCGGCCCCGCGCGGCGGCGTCAGGGCCGTATCCCTGGTGGAATAGCGGCCTGATAATACGAGGCTGAAAAAGGCCCGTAGGCGGGCCGGCTTTTACTGGTTCAAAGGCACGCGAACGATGCTGTCCGGCCCTTTGGTGGTGTGGTCCTTGTTAAATGCCTGTTTAACGGTGACATACAGCGTTTGGCCGTCAGCGGACAACAGCAGGCTATTCGGATTCGGCGTCAGGTTTAATTGGCGTTTCACCGCGTACGTATCGGCGTCCAGGATCGCGAGTTTCCCGGATTCGCGCTGGGTGATGTAAAGCTCGTTGCGGGCGGGGTTGAATTTCACCGCCAGGGAATCGCCGATCTCAAGCTGCTTGAGCACCCGGCCGCTGCGAATATCCAACACCAGGGTGGTTTTGGCTTTTGAATTGTCGGTCACGAACAGGCGGCCGGTTTTCGGGTCTTCCGCCAGATTGAGCAGCAGGGCCTCTTTGTCGCCGAGCGGCTTCCAGCGCGCTTCGATACGGTTGTTGCGCGGATTGATCGTCAGGATCTCGCCGCTGCCGTTGGCGGCGTAGATCCGCTGCGTCTGCTCGGAATACAGCAGCCCGGTCACCCATTTACCGGCATTTTTGATGCGCGCTTTCAGTTTCAGCGTTTTGGCATCCACTACCCAGATAACCCCCGGGTCCGCCACGGCGCCGACGTAGAGCAGGCCGTTATGCCAGATAATTTCACGCGCGCCGGTCGGGAAATCCTTTTCGTTGCGTTCCCCGAACATTAAACGGCCGGTGATTTTGCCGGTGGCGGTGTCCAGCGCGCTGACGCCGCCATCAAGGGTATTGGTAATAAATAGCGTGTTGCCTTGCGGGTCCATCGCCACGCCGAAATTTTTCAGGTCGGTATGGGTTTGGCCCAGGGTTTTCAGCGTGGCCGGGTCAAGTTTGTAGACCACCCCGCCTTGCACGGTAAACGACTGTGCGCTGGCGACATACAGCGCGCCGGCGGCGGGACTCAGCGCCATTTCATACAGGCCGTCGGCCAATTCACGCTGTTGCACGGCAGCCGCGGGGGTCTGGGAGGCATCCGCAACCGGGGCCGCCGCAACCGGTTTCGCCGTGCCGGACTGATGTGCGGCGCAGCCGCTCAGCGCCAGCGCCACCAGCAGTGCCAGGGCAGATATTTTGTTACTCATTGCAAACTCCTTAACCATTAAAAGCCGCCATTGGTAGCCGGCGCCACCCCCTGTGATTACCGCGTTCACAGGATAAATACCGAAGAAAAATGCGGGCGCCGTATTTGGATACGGCGGTGAGAAAATGCGTTTAAATACAAAAGAAAATGAGAACTATACTCATTATCTTTGCATGATCAAGAGGATTCCGGAAAATACCATGGTAAACAAGCGCTTTGCCGGGAAGAGAAACGCTTGAACAGCAGCGCCTATTGCAAATGAAAATAATTCTCAATAGTATTCGTGCGGCATTTATGAAATCATCATTTATCTCGCCGGCGAGCGCGTGTAGGTCAGCTTGCGCGGCAGGAGACCGGTGCGGCAGGAGACACGTATGGAACAGCTCAATCCCTTTGACGATCCGCAACAGGATTGCCTTGTATTGATTAACCGCCGGCGGCAGTACAGCTTATGGCCGACATTCAACGAGGTCCCCGCGGGCTGGCGGCCGGTATTCGGCCCGCAGCCGCAGCCGGTTTGCCTCGCCTGGCTGGATGAGAACTGGCGCGATATCCGCCCCCTGACGCCGAACGACGCGAAAAATAACCATGTCTGAATCGCTTATGAACCAATACAGCCGGGATGATCTCCCCCTGCCGCTGGTGGCCGCACAGCCCGGTATCTGGGTCGCCGAACAGCTTTCATCACACCCCAACGCCTACGCGGTGGCGCACTTTATCGAGCTGCGCGGTCCCCTCGACGACGCGCTGCTGGCCAAAGCCGTCATTGCCGGCATGCGGGAGGCGGATACGCTGAATATGGCGTTTGGCGAGCAGGATGGCGAGCCGGCGCAGTGGCCGGCGGCGCGGTGCTTTAGCGCGCCAGAGACTGTCGATCTGCGGCGACAAGCCGATCCCGACCGCGCCGCCCGCGCGCTGATGCGCGAAGATATGGCGGGCGATTTGCGGGTATTGAGCGGGGCGCCGCTTTACCATCATATCCTGATGCGCCTGGGCGACGACCATTGGTACTGGTATCAGCGCTACCACCATCTGGTGGTGGATGGCTTCAGTTTTACCGCCCTGACGCGCCGTATCGCCAATCTTTACAGCGCCTGGGCGCGGGACCAAATACCCGAACCCACCCCCTTTACCCCCTTTAGCGACGTGGTGGCGGAGTACCGGGATTATCGCCGGTCGCCATCTTATCAGCGCGATGCCCGGTTCTGGCGCGAAAAAGGCGCGCAATTGCCGCCGCCCGCCTCTTTGTCTCCCCAGCCCCTGGCCGGGCAAAGCGCCAGTATCAACCTGCTGCGCCACGGTCTGGCGCTGGAAAGCGGCGCCTTTCGGGCGCTGGCCGATTATCACCAGGGGCGGCAACTGAGCGCGGCCGATACCGCCTTTGCGCTGGTGGCCCTCTGGCTGGCGCGCCTGAGCGGGCAGAATGATTTCGCCGCGGGCTTTATTTTTATGCGCCGCATCGGTTCCGCGGCGCTGTGCGCCACCGGCCCGGTGATCAACGTATTGCCGATGGCGGTCCGCTACGACCCGGCCGAGCCGCTGGGCGCGCTAGCCGCCCGGCTGGCCGGGGAAGTGAAACAGATGCGCCGCCACCAGCGCTATGACGCCGAGCAGGTGCAGCGCGATTTGGGACGCTTCGGCGATGCCGATCCGCTCTATGGGCCGGTAATCAATTTGAAAATGTTCGACTACGAGCTCGACTTTAATGGCGTCGCGGGGGTGACCCACCAATTGGCCTCCGGTCCGGTGCGCGATCTGGAGATCGCCATCTATATCGGCGAACAGGGCGAGTTGACGCTGGAACTGCTGGCCAATGCCGAACGTTATGACGCCGCCGTCCTGGCGCAGCATGCCGGCCGTTTCGCCCTGCTGCTTAACCAACTGGCCGCGCGGCCCGAGCGTCCTTGCGGCCAACTGGACTTGTTGACGCCGGCCGATCGCCGGTTGCTCGGCGCCATCAACCGGACCCAAGTGCCGATCCCGGCGCACACCCTCGGCGGCCTGTTGGCGCAGCAGGCCGGGCGCACGCCCGATGCTCCGGCGCTGGCCGACCAGCGGCACCGCCTGAATTACCATGTTATGCATCAGCAGGTGCAGGCGCTGGCGCACCAGCTGCTGGCGCAGGATATCCAGCCGGGGGATATCGTCGCGGTGGCCCTGCCGCGCTCGGTGTTTTTATCGCTGGCGCTACAGGCGATCGTCAGCGTGGGCGCGGCGTATTTGCCGCTCGATACCGGTTATCCCGATGACCGTCTGGAGCTGATGCTGGCCGATGCCGCGCCGAAGATGCTGATAACCGCCGGCGGGCTGGCCGCGCGCTTTGCGGCGATAAGCCCGGTGGCGCAATATAGGTTTGAAACGCTCTTGCCGGCGCCATCGGCTATGCTGCCGGCGTCGGCGCGCCCGCAGGACGGGGCCTATATCATTTATACCTCCGGTTCCACCGGACGACCCAAAGGGGTGCTGGTGGGTCATGAGGCAATCGTCAATCGCCTGCTGTGGATGCAGGATCGCTACCCGCTCGGCGCTGATGATGTGGTGCTGCAAAAAACGCCCTGCAGTTTCGATGTCTCGGTGTGGGAATTCTTCTGGCCGCTGATCGCCGGCGCCCAACTGGTCATGGCGCCGCCGCAAGCGCATCGCGATCCTGATGCGCTGCAGCGGTTATTTCACCGCTATCAGGTGACCACTATCCACTTTGTCCCTTCCATGCTGGCGGCCTTTGTCGCCTCCCTGGACGATGAGGAAGCGGTAGCCCGCTGCGCCAGCCTGCGCCGCGTATTTTGCAGTGGCGAAGCGCTGCCCGGCGAGCTGGCGCGCAAGTGGCAGCAGCTCACCGGGATACCGTTGCACAATCTCTATGGCCCGACCGAAGCCGCGGTGGATGTAAGCTGGTATCCGGCATTCGGCGCCGAGCTGGCGGCCGTCGCCGGGGCCAGCGTGCCGATTGGCTTCCCGGTATGGAATACCGGCCTGCGCATCCTGGACGCCCGGCTGCAACCGGTGCCGCCGGGCGTCGCGGGCGACCTTTATCTCACCGGCATTCAGCTGGCCCACGGCTATCTCGATCGGCCCGGCCTCACCGCCGGCCGTTTTGTCGCCGATCCTTACGGCGACGGTACGCGCATGTATCGCACCGGCGATGTGGCCCGCTGGCTGGCCAACGGCGCGGTGGAATATCTGGGCCGCAGCGACGATCAGCTTAAAATTCGCGGCCAGCGCATTGAGCTTGATGAAATCGATCACGCCCTCGGCGCTTTGCCCGGCGTCGAGCAGGCGGTAACCCACGCGCTGGTGCTGGGCAATAGCGCCGGGCAGCAGGGCGATGCGCGTCAGTTGGTGGGCTATGTGGTCGCCAGCCGGCCGCTGGACGGCGAAGCGATGCGCGCGGCGCTTGGCCGTAGCCTTCCCGCGCATATGGTGCCCGTCGCCATCGTCCGGCTCGACTCCCTGCCGCTGAGCAGTAACGGCAAGCTGGACCGCAAGGCGCTGCCGCCGCCGCCGATGAATGCCGGCGAGGCGGGCCGCGCGCCGCTGCCGGGACTGGAAAGCGAACTGGCGGAGGCCTTCTGCGCCCTGTTGGAGCGCGACGGCATCGGCGCGCAGGATGATTTTTTTGCCCTCGGCGGCCATTCGCTGCTGGCGATGCGTCTTGCCGCCCGGCTGCGCCGTCAACTACAGCAGCCGGTTACGGTAGGCCAGATTATGGTGGCCGGCACGGTGGAAAAATTGGCGGCGCTGCTGGGCAGCGGGCCGGCCGGCGGCCGGCGCGCGGGCTTTGAACCGGTACTGCCGCTGCGTCGCGGCCATGGCCCTACGCTGTTCTGCTTCCATCCCGCGTCCGGCTTCGCCTGGCAGTTCAGCGTGTTGCAGCGCTACCTTGCCCCGCGCTGGTCGCTGGTGGGCATTCAGTCGCCGGACCTTAACGGTCCGCTAAGCCGCAGCGCGGATCTGGCCGCGGTGTGCGAGGCCCATCTGCGCACCCTGCGCCGCGAACAGCCCAGCGGTCCTTACTACCTGATCGGCTATTCGCTGGGCGGCACCCTGGCGCAGGGCATAGCCGCACGGCTGGAAGCGGCGGGGGAGAGCGTCGCCTTCCTCGGCCTGCTGGATACCTGGCCGCCGGAAACGCAAAACTGGGATGAAAAACGCGGCGAGAATGTGCTGGACCCGGCGGTATTGGCGGAAGTCGACCGCGAGCGGCGGCGGTTTATCGCCGCCCAGCGCCGGCAGGGGGGCGAGGAGATGACGGCAATGTTCGATATCATCGAAGCCAACTACGCCAATTCGGTGCGGCTGCTGGCGACGGCGCGCAGCGCGCGTTTCAACGGCCGCGCCACGCTGTTTCTGGCTGAACGGACGCAGCAGCCGGGACAGGATGCCCGCCGCGCCTGGGCGCCCTGGATTGGCGAGCTGGAAGTGTGGCCCATAAATTGCACCCATGTGGACATTATTTCTCCCGCCATGTTTGAGCGGATCGGGCCGCTACTGAGCGGATTATTAGAAAAATATGCAGGCGATAAGGCCAAATGATGAACAAACCCTCCTGGTTTATCGATCTGGGTTTGCTGGCGACCCATCCGGCTTTCCGGGCCGTCTTTGTTGCCCGCTTTATTTCCATTCTGGCGCTGGGCATGCTGGCGGTGGCCGTTCCGGTACAAATCCAGGCCATGACCCATTCTCCGCTGCTGGTGGGGTTATCCGTCACCCTGGCCGGCGGCGCCATGTTCGTCGGCCTGTTGTTAGGCGGGGTATTGGCGGACCGCTATGAACGCAAGAGCCTGATTCTCTTCGCCCGTTCCACCTGCGGGGTGGGTTTTGTCGCCTTATGCGTGAATGCGGCCCTGCCGCAGCCTTCGCTGCTTGCCGTTTACCTGCTGGCGCTGTGGGATGGTTTCTTTGGCGCCATCGGCGTCACGGCATTGCTGGCCGCCACGCCTGCGCTGGTGGGCAGGGAAAATATTATGCAGGCCGGCGCCATCACCATGCTGACGGTACGCTTCGGTGCTATTTTGTCGCCGGTGATGGGCGGCATCGCTATCGCCGGCGGGGGCGTCGCCTGGAACTACGGCCTGGCGGCTTTCGGCACATTGTTGACTGTCCTGACGCTGCTCAAACTGCCGCAACTGCCGCCGCCGCCGCAGCCGCGCGAACATCCGCTGCGCGCGCTGGCCGAGGGCATACGGTTTCTCTTCGCCAGCCCGCTGGTGGGGATGGTGGCGCTGGTCGGCGCGCTGCTGATGCTGGCGAGCGCGGTGCGCGTGCTTTATCCGGCCCTGGCTCCGCACTGGCGGGTCGATGCCGGGCATCTGGGGCTGATGTATGCCGCCGTGCCGCTGGGGGCCGCCGTCGGCGCGCTCACCAGCGGGCGTCTCGCGCACGTCTCCCGTCCCGGTCAATGGGTGCTGGGCAGCGCCATCGCCGCTTTTGCGGCTCTCGGCCTATTCAGCCTGATGCCGCAATTTTGGCTGGCGCTGCTTTGTTTGGCGACTTTCGGTTATTTCAGCGCCATCAATAGCCTGCTGCAATATGCGATGATTCAGGCGCTAACGCCGGATGCTTTGCTCGGACGCATTAACGGCCTGTGGACGGCGCAAAACGTCACCGGCGATGCGCTTGGCGCCGCGCTGATCGGCTCATTGGGATCGTGGCTGCTGCCCTATGAGGCCGCCAGCCTGTTCGGGTTCGCGGCGGCGCTGCTCAGCGTCGTGCTGTGGCTGGCCATGGGGCGCCTGCGCCGCTACCAACCGCCCGCGCCGGCAGGCTATTGACCGGTAATTTTATTGACACTTTTACTCAGAACACGTAGGTTACTGAGCACTAATACAAATGATAATCATTATTCATCGCCTTATCATTTAAAGGTAACCTAATGGTGGAAACCTTAATGTTTAAAACCGCTTCTTTGCAAGATTTCTCCGCGCTGTGCCGTGGTTTTGTCTTTACGTCCCCCTGGCGCAGCCTCGCAACGCAGGGCTGTTACGCCACGCTTACGGCCCCGGTCGCCGACGCCGACCGGGTGAACGGCGATTTCCAGCGGCAATTGCGCCAGCACTTTATCGATGCGCAGCGGCACGGTATTGCCCATCCCATTATCGCCGGCGCCATTCCATTTGACGTCACTCAACCCGCGGCTTTGTTTATTCCGGAATTTCACCAGTCATTCGACCGCGCCGATCTGCCGCCAGCGGGCCTGGAGCGTCATTCCCCGGCGCCGCCCAAGGTAAGTCGCCGCGTCGCCATACCCGATCATGGGGTTTTTACCAACATGGTGGCGCAGGCGGTGGCCGCAACCCAACGTGGGGAACTGGATAAAGTGGTGCTGTCGCGGCTGCTGGATATTGTTGCCGAGCAGCCGGTGGATACCGCCGCGATGATGCGGCGTATCGTGGCGCAGAATCCCAATAGCTACAACTTCCATTTGCCGCTGCCGCAGGGCGGCGTACTGATGGGGGCCAGCCCGGAGTTATTGATGCGTAAACAGGGGAATGATTTCATCTCTTGCCCGCTGGCGGGCTCCGCGCGCCGGGAAACGGACGGCGCGCGTGACCGCGAGGCCGGCGATAACCTGATGAATTCGGGCAAGGATCGCTATGAACACGGCGTGGTCACCCGCGCCATGAAAAACCTGCTGGCCGATCGCAGCGTATCCCTGTGCGTGCCGGAATCCCCCGGGCTGATTACCACGCCTACGCTCTGGCATCTCGCCACGCGGATAGAAGGGAAGGTCAAGCACGCCCATGAAAATGCCCTGTCGCTGGCCTGCCTTCTGCATCCCACGCCGGCGTTGAGCGGTTTTCCGCCGCAGGCCGCCAATGAGCTGATCGCGCAACTCGAACCGTTCGATCGCCAATGGTTCGGCGGCATCGTGGGCTGGTCCGACGCCGAGGGCAACGGCGAATGGGTGGTAACGATTCGTTGCGCGGCAATCACGGATAATCATATGCGGCTATTTGCCGGCGCTGGGATTGTGCCCGCCTCGTCACCGGAAAATGAGTGGCAGGAAACCGGCCTGAAACTTTCCACCATGCTCAATGTTTTTGGACTTCATTAAGGACTTATCATGACCATCCCTTTTACTCGCTGGCCAGATGCATTCGCAAGCCGCTATCGTGAGAAAGGTTATTGGATCGATCTGCCGTTGACGGACATTCTGGCCCGCCATGCTGACTCCGACGCAACGGCCGTTATCGATGGCGAACGATGCTATAGCTACCGCGAACTCGACCAGCTGTCTACCAATCTGGCAAGCGCGTTGCAGCTTAAAGGACTCAAACGAGGCGAAACGGCGCTGGTGCAACTGGGCAACGTGGCGGAGTTTTATATCACGCTGTTTGCCTTGCTTAAGCTGGGCGTCGCGCCGGTGAATGCGCTTTTCGGCCACCAGCGTACGGAACTCGGCGCCTATGCGCGCCAGATTGCGCCATCGTTGCTGATAGCCGATCGCGGCCATGCGCTGTTCCACAATGACGAATACCTCGACAACCTGGCCGAGCAATGCCCTTCGCTGCGCGTTATTGCCTTGCGCAACGGGGAAGGGGACTACTCCCTGGCGGCGCTGATGGCCGCTGCGGGACAACGCGCGGACCTTATTCCCTCCGCCGCCGACGACGTCGCGCTGTTTCAGCTTTCCGGCGGCAGCACGGGTACGCCGAAGCTGATTCCCCGCACCCATAACGATTACTATTACAGTATTCGCCGCAGCAACGAAATCTGTCATTTCACGGCGCAGACCCGCTACCTTTGCGCGCTGCCCGCCGCGCATAACTATCCCCTGAGCTCCCCGGGCGCGCTGGGGGTATTCCTGGCCGGGGGCCGCGTGGTGCTGGCCGGCGATCCGAGCGCCACGGGCTGCTTCCCGCTGATAGCAAAACATCAAATCAACGTCACGGCCCTGGTTCCTCCCGCGGTCAGTTTATGGCTGCAGGCCATTCGCGAAGGGGGCGGTAATACGCAACTGGCGTCCTTACGGCTGCTGCAGGTGGGCGGGGCGCGGCTTTCCGATTCGCTCGCCGCGCAAATTCCGGCGGAAATGGGCTGCCAGCTTCAGCAGGTATTCGGCATGGCCGAGGGATTGGTAAATTACACCCGGCTGGATGACGACGATGAGCATATTTTCAACACCCAGGGGCGTCCGATGTGCCCGGATGATGAAGTCTGGGTAGCCGATGAGCATGGCAATCCTTTGCCGTCGGGCCAGGTCGGGCGGCTTATGACGCGCGGGCCCTATACTTTCCGCGGCTACTATCAAAGCCCCGAGCATAACCGGCAGACTTTTGACGCCGACGGATTCTACTGTTCGGGCGATTTGGTGGCTATCGATGCGCAAGGCTACATTACGGTTCACGGACGGGAAAAAGATCAGATCAATCGGGGCGGTGAAAAAATCGCCGCCGAAGAAATCGAAAACCTGCTGTTGCGCCATGAGGCGATCGTCCATGCGGCCCTGGTCAGTATGGACGACAGCCTGCTGGGCGAAAAGAGCTGCGCTTATCTGGTCACCCGGCGCCCGGTAAAAGCGGTGGACATCCGCCGCTATCTGCGGGCAGTGGGCGTGGCGGATTTCAAACTGCCGGATCGCGTGGAATGCCTGGAATCGCTGCCGCTCACCGCGGTTGGTAAAGTCGATAAGAAACAATTACGCCAGCGTCTGGCCCAGCGCCCGCCGGCATCTTGAATGAGAAAAAGATATGGCTATCACAAAATTGAACGCATACGAGCTTCCTACGTCGCAGGATATCCCGCCCAATAAGGTGAACTGGGCCTTTGAGCCGGAACATGCCGCCCTGCTCATTCATGACATGCAAGATTATTTCATCCATTTCTGGGGTGACGACAACCCGATGATAGGCCAGGTGATAACGCGGATCGCGGCGCTGCGGCAGTACTGCAAACAGCGGCATATTCCCGTTTACTACACCGCGCAGCCCGGTCAACAGACCGGCGAGGACCGGGCGCTGCTAAATGATATGTGGGGTCCGGGCCTGAACCAGCATCCCGGGCTGCGCAACGTGGTGGCCGAGCTCGCGCCCGATGCAAGCGACACGGTATTGGATAAGTGGCGCTATAGCGCGTTTCACCGCTCCCCCCTTGAGCAAATGCTAAAGGAAAGCGGCCGCGATCAGCTGATTATTACCGGCGTATATGCGCATATCGGCTGCATGACCACCGCCACCGACGCCTTTATGCGCGATATCAAGCCGTTTATGGTCGCCGATGCGCTGGCGGATTTCAGCCGCGAGGATCACCTGATGGCGCTGAAGTATGTGGCCGGGCGCGCGGGGCGCGTGGTGATGACGGACGATCTGCTGCCGGTGCCGCTAAGCAAAACGGGCCTGCGTAACCTGATCGCGCCCTTGCTGGATGAATCCGATGTGCCGGAAGATGATGAAAACCTGGTTGATTATGGACTGGATTCGGTGCGTATCATGGGCCTTGCCGCCCGCTGGCGCAGAGTCCACCACGATATCGATTTTGTTATGTTGGCGAAAAACCCCACCATCGATGCCTGGTGGGCGCTGCTTTCCCGCAAGGAACGCGCGTAATGGCCGGGTTGGACTTTAGCGGAAAATCGGTCTGGGTTACCGGGGCCGGCAAAGGGATAGGTTATGCCACCGCGCTGGCGTTTGCCGATGCGGGCGCCCACGTGACCGGATTCGATCTTGACTTCGGCCTTGATGATTATCCGTTCGACACCGAGGTAATGGACGTGGCGGATGCCCCGCAGGTCGTCCGGGCATGCCGGCGTTTGCTGGCGCAGGCGGATCGCTTGGATGTACTGGTCAACGCCGCGGGTATCTTGCGGATGGGCGCCACGGACGCGCTGGCCATGGACGACTGGCGGCAGGTATTTGCGGTAAATGTGGGCGGGGCATTTAACCTGTTTCAGCAGACCATGCCGCAGTTTCGCCGCCAGCGGGGCGGGGCGATCGTCACGGTGGCCTCGGACGCGGCCCATACGCCGCGCATCGGCATGTCGGCCTACGGCGCGTCGAAAGCGGCGCTGATAAGCCTGGCGCTGACGGTGGGTCTTGAGCTGGCGGACGCAGGGGTGCGCAGCAATGTGGTGTCCCCCGGTTCAACCGACACGGACATGCAGCGTAGCTTATGGGCCGACGGCGACGCGGAACAACGGCGCATCCGCGGTTTTGCCGAGCAATACAAGCTTGGCATTCCATTGGGTAAAATCGCGCGTCCGCATGAAATAGCGGGCACTATTATGTTTCTCGCCTCCGACTACGCCAGCCATATTACGCTGCAGGACATTGTAGTGGATGGCGGTTCGACACTGGGAGCCTGACATGATTTGGCAACGCCATTTAAGTCTGGATGAGCTCAATGCCACCAGCAAAGCGACGTTGGTCGCCCACCTGGGCATCGTCTATACGGCCATTGGCGATGACCGGCTGGAAGCGGAAATGCCGGTGGATGCCCGCACGCATCAGCCGTTCGGCCTGCTGCACGGCGGCGCGTCCGCGGCATTGGCTGAAACCCTCGGTTCGATGGCGGCGTTTCTTACCACCGGCGATGGGCAATGCGTGGTGGGCACCGAGCTCAGCGTAACCCATCATCGGGCCGTATCGCAGGGGAAGGTGCGAGGCGTCTGCCGGCCGCTGCATAGGGGGCGGCTTAACCAGTGCTGGGAAATCGTGATTTTTGACGAACAGGGCAGGCGGTGCTGCACCAGCCGGCTGAGTACCGCGATGCTGGGGTGATACGCGGCCCAGGCCGGCGCGGTGCGGGAGTGCGTAATAGACATTAATAATAAAGGCCCCGAAAGGGGCCTTTATTATCGGCCTAGAAACTATAGTTGGCCGTTACCGTTACATTACGCGGCTCGCCATATACCGTATATCGCTCAACGGCAGTATCGTAGGTTTTGTCGAACAGATTATTCAGGTTAGCTTGCAACGACAGTTGTTTCGTCAACTGGTAGCGGCCAAACAGGTTGACCAGCGCGTAGCTGCCCTGTTCCGCGCGCAGGGTGCCGTTGCCGTCCGGCGCCTCAACGTTCTGCCAGATGTGCGTCTGCCAATTGACCCCGCCGCCGACGGTCAGATCCTGCAGCATCGGCAAGCGATAAGTGCTGAATAACTTCAGCTCGGTGCGCGGCAGGGTCGGGCTTACCGCATCCCCATTGCGATCTTCCGCTATGTAGCGGGTGGCGCCGAAGGTCATCTGCCAGTTATCCGTCAATGCGCCGTTGGCTTCGAACTCGACGCCCCTGCTTACCGCCCCTTTGGCGCCATAGTAGGCGGTTTCCGTGGTGCCGGGAATAATGGAACCGGTGCTTTGCGCCACGTTTTCCAGCTCAATGCGGAATACCGCAAATGAGGTGGTGAGCCGGCTGTTATACCAGTCGGCTTTTACGCCGGTTTCATAGTTCTTGCCGGTGACGGGGGAAAGATAGCTGCCGCTGCGGTCGCGATAAGTCTGAGGCTTAAAGATCGAGGTATAACTGGCGTAAGCGGACCAGGTATCATTGATATCATAAACCAGCCCCGCATAAGGCGTGACGTTGTTCTTCTCCATATCGGCGGTCAGGGTGTTGGCGCTCCAATTAGTATAACGGGCGCCGACGATCAAATTCAGCGGATCGGCCAGCGAAATCCGGGTAGCGGTATAGGCCGACTTCTGGCGGATGGTATCTTCCTGCGCCAGGGTACGCTCGTTCCACTCCGTTTCCGGGAAATCGCTGTTCCAGTTATTGAAATTACCTACGTCGGACGGGGAGAGATTGGCCCAGGCGTTAAAATAGCGGTTGTTCTGTTTGCTATAGCTAACGCCCGCCATCAGCTCGTGCCGGCGCCCAAATAATTCATAAGGGCCGCTGGTAAAGGCATCGGCGGCGTCGACCTTGCGCTTGCCGGTGTTGTAGCCGGTTCCGCCAACCACGGGGTAATTGGCATAAGGGCTAACGCCGATACCCGTGTTTTTATCGAAGTAGCCATCGATATACAGCATTTTACTGTCGAGGGTGTTTTCCGTATGGGTGCCGTTGAGGGTGAACTGCCAGCCGTTGTCGAATTTTTGGTTCACGGTGGCAAAGACTTTTCGGGTGTCTTTGTCATTGTAGGCCCAGTCGGGCGCCGTGTTGAACTTGCGGCTGTAATCGGTTTTGCCGCCATCGGCGTACCAGCGCGGCGCGCCCCCCCAGGTCGGGCTATTGGTGCTGGTTTCCTGATATTCGTAGCCCACGGACAAGGTGGTGGAATCGGTCAAATCAGCATCCACCACGCCATACAGGAATTTCTTATTGGCGCTGTAGTTATCGATATAACTGTCGTTATCCTGGTAGCCGGCGATGATCCGTCCGCGCACATTGCCCGAGTCCGTCAGCGGCGCGGAAAGATCGGCCACATAACGCTGTTTATCCCAACTGCCGTAGCTCGCGGAGATATTACCGGTAACTTCACGGCTGTCGGCGTGCTTACGCACCATATTCACCGAAGCCGAAGGGTTGCCGGCGCCGGTCATTAAGCCAGTGGCGCCGCGCACCACTTCAATGCGGTCGTAGATGGCGGTATCGGACGCGGCATCGCCCAGGTTCCATCGCTCTTCAAATACGGTTGGGATACCATCGACCTGGTAGTTATCGATTAAAAAACCGCGCGAGTAATAGGTCCTGCGGTCAAAATCCGCCACCTTCTCCGTTACCCCGGTGGTATTACGCAGCACGTCGCCCAGCGAATTCAGCTGCTGGTCCCGCATACGCTGCTTGCTGATAATGCTGATGGATTGCGGCGTATCGCGCGCGGTGAGAGCCATTTTGGTGGCGGCCCGGGTGACCGGGACGCTGTAGTCGCTTGCCGCGGCGTCGGCCGCGCTTGCGTTTGCTGCTTCCACCACCAGGGTTTCTTCTTTTTGTGCGGTTTCAGCGGCCGAGGCGTACGGCGCATGCAGCGCAACGGCGACCAGCACGGCAAGACAGGACAGCGATGTACCCGGCAGGAGAGCGGCCGCGGAACCGCCGGCGTCGCTCTCTCTATTATGATATGGAGCAAAAAACATGAGTTACCCTTAAGATATGCAAATATTTTCAATTGGTTGAAAGGAAACACATTTTTCATGGATGAGAAATGCTGCACATTTGGTATCTTTCACCGCTAGCGCCTTTGGCGAGAAATGAACACTTGAAAACATTTCAGACAACAATGCGAATGAGAATTGTATTTATTTCTATTAGCAATGTAAAAAGATATTAATGAACTCGCGGAAATTTTTGCTGTCGTGGGGTTGTTGCGGGGAGAACGCGCTAAGGACGGTAAATATCTTTAATGGGGCCTTGATATGATTATTGCGCCGTCCACGGAAAAGTGGAGGCTTAGTAAGCGGTGCAGGTAAAAAGGAAAGAAACCGGTCCGCCGATCAAATAGGCCTGGTTCTCGATATGCACCACATCCAACTGCAAATTGGCGCTGTCGGTGCTGAGCTCGGCGAACAACCGATCGAAGATGGCGTCCGGGGTCGTGTCGGTCGGCGAGACGGCGATGCGGGCGATATGATAGCGGAAGGTATCATTGTCGATTTGTCCTCCCTCGCCAAGATGGATGGTGCGGTTGAACACGGTAGTTTTGCCGTCGCTCACCGCGCGGCCGTTCAGCAGCAGATAGCCGGAACGGGACGTCTGAAAACGCAGGTCCTGCGCCAGATACAGCAGCAGCTCGCGATTATCCCGGCTCAGGTTATACACTGTGGAGCCGGAACATTTGAACGGCATCAGGGTGCGTTGGCCAAGGACAATCATGAGGAACGCTACCAGCAGCAGCAAAGTTACGCCCAAACCTATGGCGACGCGGGGCCTGGATAATCTCATCGCGTTCTCCAGTCATAATAATAGAAGTTGTCGCATGAGATAATTTTATGCTTCATTCCCAACTGGCAGAATGACAGCATGGTCCGGCCGAAACTCTTGGGTGAAGTGGAGGTGTAATTGTCGAAAATAATGCGTCGATTACCATCGCAGCGCAGTTTATTTTCATTGAGGATTTCCGCAACCTGTCGGTTGATGGCGGCCCGATCCGCCCGGCCGACGTTTTTCAGGTAAGTGATCTGGCAATTCTGCGCCAGCGTGTCATTCACCGGATCGATTTCCCGCTCCGCGAGGGTCGTATGCAACTGCACCAGCAACGCCCAGAGCAGTAACAGGCTGGTAATAATACATAATACCAAAAATCCGCTCTTTCGGAGGTTATCGCGGCGCGCCGGCCGCGGACCCGCTATGCTGGCCATGGTTGCCGCGCCGGATTCGGCCGGCGCCTCAAGCGTCCGCGGCGGGACCGGGACGCCTGCGTCGACCGGCTGCGTCGCCTCCGGCGCGTTTTCCCCATCGGATGGCGTCAGCGGTATTGGCGGAAGGTCTGCGCGACGCAGCGTGATATCGGTGTTGAGGCGAAATCCCATTTTCGGGATGGTGATAATCAGATTGTCGCAGCCGTAATTGGCCAGGGCGCGGCGCAGGATACTGATATATTGATTGAGGTTGCTATTGGAACCGCGCAGGCCATATTTATCCCACACTTCCGTCAGCAGAAAGTCGCGGCTCAAAATATCGCCCTGGGAGTCGAGGATATGTTCCAGCAGGCGGCTGGCGGGAATGGTCAGCTTGATAGCGTCATTCTCATTATGATTAGCCAGCGTACCGTCATCCGGGTTAAAGGTAATCTCCTCCGCTATGATGTAAATCATCCAGTTACCTGCCAGACATGACGGCGAATTCAATAGCGGCAAGTATATCCCATGCGTTTCCGGCGTGTATAGTTCACCGTTGGCGCATTTGCGCCAGGGGTGGTGGCGCCGGAGCACGCCCCGGCGCCCTGCCGGATTCAGGTTTTGCCGGCCATCAGCAAAGCCAGCTTGCCGCCCCCCTGCGATCGCTCCAGCGCCAGTTTCACCGCCAACGTCAGCGGTACGGCCAGCAGCGCGCCCGTAACGCCGAGCAATCCGTCCCATACCAGCAATGACAGCATCACGGCGCACGTGGATAAATCGAGCCGGCGCCCCATCAGCACCGGCTCCAACAGGCAACCGAAAATCACATTAATCAGCAGGAAAGCCCCCAGCACCCAGGCGCCGGCGCCGGGGCCCTGGAACGCGAATGTCTGAAGCAGCGGCGGCACGGCGGCGATCGCCGAGCCCACCACCGGAATGAAATTAAGCATCAAGGCCAGCATACCCCAAATAAAAGCGAATTTGACCTGTAGCGCCAGCAGAGCGCCATACACCGCCAGACCGCTGACCACGCTTATCAGGGTTTTCAGGGCCAGATAGCGGGTCACGCAAACGACGCCTTCCCGCATCACCTCGCGCCCCGGCGGCGGCAACAGCCGGCACTTGGCGGTCAGCGACGGCGCTTCCAGCAATATGAAGCCCACCAGCAACACCACCGCCAGCGCTTTCGATAGCATGCCGGGTACCCGTCCCAGTGCGCCGGCAGCCATGTCAAGCATGCGCCCGGGATCGATAAAGGCCATGGCCGACTGAGGGGTCAGCGGTATCCCGGCGTGCGCCAGCGGCACCAGCATGGCATCCAGGCGATCGGCCAGCAGCATGCGCATGGGCCCGCTCATCTGGCGGATTTCCGGCATGACCGCCAAAATTTTCGCCAGGGTGAACAGCAACGCCAGCAACAGCCCGGCGCTCAGCAGTCCCACCGACGCCGGGCGCGGCAGGCCGCAGCGCGCCAGCAACCGGATAAGCGGTTCGAGCACCAGGGCCAGAAACACCGCCAGCAGTAACGGCGCCAACACCGGCGCCGCCAGATGGATGCCCGCCATGACAATCGCCAGGCAGGCCAAGCGCTGCAACGGCCGGCGGGGGAAAGCTTTGCGGATGTTCATCGCAATCCTCAGCCGATGCAATGCGCCAGCGTGGCGGCGCCCATGCCGAAGCCGCGCGCCGCGCGTTCCAGCTCGCCGGTATCGGCCGGCCCTGCGCCGGGGTGCATCTCGGCGTAACGATAGGGCAGCCCCAACTGCGTATATTTATTGACGCCGAAGCTGTGATAGGGCAGCAGTTCGATACCGGCAAAGCTGGCACTGTGGCGGGTGAGGGCATGGATCAGCTCCATCATGGCCCGCGCCTGGGCCGGCCCGTCGTTAACCTGCGGGATCGCCGGAATACGGATGCGCACCGGTATGTCGCCGGCCAGCAGTCGCTGCAGATTGCGCACAATCGGCCGCAGGCTGACGCCGGTATAGCGCCGATGCCGGGCGGCGTCCGCCAGCTTCAGGTCATACAGCACCAACTGGCTGAATTCGCAGGCCCGCCGCAGCGCTGACCAGGAGGCGAAACCGGAGGTTTCCACCGCGGTATGCACGCCGTCGCGCCGGCAAGCGGCCAACAGCGCGCGGGCGAAGTCCGGTTGCTGCGCCATTTCCCCGCCGGACAACGTCACGCCGCCGCCGGAAGTGCGGTAATAGGCCTCATCGGCCATCACCTGGCGGTGTACCTCAGCGACGCCGCGGGTCTCGCCGGCGCGGCGCTGCGGCCCGTCCGGGCAA
The DNA here is from genome assembly GCA_015654925.1 of Enterobacterales bacterium. Lineage (GTDB taxonomy): Bacteria > Pseudomonadota > Gammaproteobacteria > Enterobacterales > Enterobacteriaceae > Acerihabitans. The sequence goes on from JAATFX010000077.1 coordinate 18,489, forward strand.
TGGACATCGGCCGGCCCGCCGATACCTTCGGGATTGGCGCACCAGACGCAGCGCAGCGGGCAGCCTTGCAAAAACACCACGGTGCGTATTCCCGGACCGTCATGCAGCGAAAAACGCTGGATGTTGAAAATCCGGCCGCGCGGGGCGGACGCGTCAGAATTGGCGCAGCAGGGTGCGGCTGATGATTTCATCCTGGACCTCCCGGCTGAGTTCGACGAAAAACGCGCTGTAACCGGCGACGCGGATCATCAGGTTGCGGTAGGACTCCGGATCGCGCTGGGCGTTGCGCAGCGTGTCGTTGTCCACATAGCTGAACTGCATCTGCGCGTTGCCCAACAGGCTGGCGGTGCGCAGCAGATGGATCATGCCCTGTTCGCCTTCCGGCGTGTCCAGCATGCCGTACATCAGTTTGAAGTTGTGCACCATGCCTATTTCCATTTCCTCGACATTGATGCGGCTCACCGAGTTGATGATGGCGGTAGGCCCGGCCACGTCGGACTGCTGCGACGGGCTGATGCCGTCGGCCAGCGGTTGCCCCGCCAGACGGCCGCTGGGCAGCGCGCCGGTCATCATACCGAACGGGGTGTTATTGGAAATGGACAGGGTGCCGTGGGTAAACGGGCCGTACAGCATGCGGTAGCGGCGGTGTTCATATTCGGTAAAACGGATCAGATCGCGGGCAATCAGGTCAACTTCTTCAATATCGTTGCCGAACTTGGCCACCTCCAGGCAGGCGGCGCGCAGTTCCCCGTCATCCTGGAAGTTGGCGCGCAGCGCCCGCGCCATTTCGTCCGGCGTTACCCGCCCCTGGCGGTAAACCAGTTCGCGCATCACCATCATTGAATTGGCAAAGTCGGCCATTCCGGTCCAGATCAGGCCCGGCCCGTTGTTGAGCTCGGCGCCGCCGTGCATGACGTCGCGTCCGGCGTCGATACAGCCGTCGATCAGACAAGAGATCAGCGGTTTGGGCGCATGGTCGCGGTGCAGCTTTTGCAACATAAGGGTGGCCTGGGCCGCCTGGCGGATAATATGGCGCAACTGGGTTTTGACCGCCTGTTCGAAAGCCGCGTAATCACCCAGGCTGTCCATTGCGCCGGTGGCCGGGCCGACCTGCGCGCCGCGCGCGGTGCGGCCGTTGTTTATCGCCAATTCGATGGCGCAGGTGAAAGTGGTATAGCCCACCGAAGTCCACTGGTACATTTTGCCGGATTTTTGCGGCTCCACGCAGCCCATCAGGCAATAGTCGCGGGCGTCCTCGTAGTCGAAACCCTTGCGCAGCATCATCTTGATATGGGCGTCGTCGAAATGGCAGGCGGGAAAACCCATGCCGGCGCGGATCACGTCGACCACCTTGCGCAGGAACGGCTGCGGGGTGCGGTTATGGATGCGTACCGCCAGACCCGGTTGATAGAGTTTCAGCCGGCGCGAGCAGTCCATCAGCAGTAGCGACAGCGGGTTGGTGGCGTCGCCGCCTTCGCGCTTTTGGCCGCCCACCACCAGATTGATAAATGGCTGATAGCCGGCGAAATACATGGCGGTGGCCGCGCTGCATACCCACATGCATTCCGACATTTTGATCAGCCAGCAGGCGATCAGCTCTTCGGCCTGGGGCTGGGTCAGCACGCCGGCGGCCAGATCCGCCTCCAGATAAGGCCACAGATACTGATCCACCCGCCCCAGCGAGATGCCGGTCTGGTTTTCCTCCAGGATAAACAGCGACTGTACGAGCCAGATCGACTGCAGGGCCTCATGGAAGCCGCGCGGCGGATGTTCCGGCACCCGCAGGCAGATATCCGCCAGCCGTTCCAGCTCGGTCCGGCGCCGGGGGTCCGCCGTTTGTTCCGCCAACTGGCGGGCATAGGCCGCATAACGGTGGGCGTACCCGATAACGGCGTCGCAGGTCTCGATCGCCGCCTGGTAGAAGCAGCGCTTCTCCTGCGTATCGTCAGCGACGCCGGACAGCGCTTCCAGCGCCCGGGCGGCCTGCGCCCGTACGCCGCCCATACCGCGGGTAAGCAGGATATTGTCATAGCCGGGACAACTGTCCCCGCCGCCATTCTGGGTTTTGATGCTTAGATCGCAGATGCCTTCTTCCTGGCTCCAGGTCCACAGGCCGGCCTGGCGCAGCCGGGTCTCGGCCATTTCATCCAGCGAGCGGCCCTGCCAGAACGGGAAGATGTGCGCGCGCAGTTCCCGTTTGTCCTCTTCGCTTATCAGATAAGGGTCCTGGGCGCGGCCGGCCATGGTGTCCAGTTCGTCAGCCACCCAGCGCCAGGCGATTTCCGGGGAAATTTCGCCGCCGCGCGCCCGGCCGGCGGGATGGCTGATAATAAGCTCGTCCGGCTCGATGACCAGCGGCGCCGTCTGGCACGCGCGGCGGAAGGCCAGCGCGCGCAGCAGGATCGGCGGCATGCCGGGGTAGCGCCGGTAAATATCGGTCACCGCACGGGCGCGTGAAATAGAAATAAACGGTTTGGCTTGCAGATAGCGATCGCGCAGCGCGGTTACGCGCGCTGATAATAATGTATTTTCATTGGTTGTCAGGTTCATTTAAATAATCCCATCGTGATACAGCCGGCAATAACAAAACACAGTCCGATAACGCCGAATGTATCCGGCTTTTGCTGATAAAAAATAAAGCCGGAAAAAGCAATTAGCAGAATGCCCAGCCCGCACCACAGCGCATAAGCCAGACCGGGGGCGATCAGGGTCATGGCCTGCGCCAGGGCGTAAAAACATCCCAGGTAACAAAACACCGCCACGAGCGACGGCAGCAATTTGCGGAAATTCTGGGTTTTTATCAGTAAGCTGGTGCCGGCAACTTCCAGGAATACCGCCAGGGATAACCAGAACGTCGACATAATCATTATTGTCATGATTTTTCCACCTGTGTTTCGCTGCTCGACAGTAAATTAATAATCAATACGCCGATAATGATTAACCACATGCCGATAATTCCGCCGGTACGCAATTGCTCACCAAAATAAAACGTTCCTATTATATTGGTGGCGAGAATGCCGATCCCCGACCAGAGCGCGTAGGCGATACCCATGGGTATGCGGTGCAGCGCCCGGGTCAGGCTGTAATACGAGGCCATATAGCCCAAGGTGGCAAATACCGCGGGAATCGCCCGCGTTATTCCGTCGGATAACACCAGCATAAAGGTCGCAACGATTTCCGTGGCGATGGCGAGAAGCAGCCAGAGATAGCATTTACCCCGTGTCATGATCTTTTCCTGATTGAACGTGGACGCGCCCTTGTCGGGCGCGCCGCGGGTTTAAGGAAGGAGGGGGAACCGCGGTTTAAAAATTCACTTGACCGCCGACATAGGGACCTTCCACCAGTCGTTCATTGGGCCGGTTGTTTTTGCCGTCCATGCCGATATAGCGGTAGCCGGCTTTCAGCGTCACCCGGTCGACCGGAGTCCAGCGCAGGCCGGAATCCACATCCAGGTAGCTCTTGGTGACGTTGCTTAACTGGCGCGGCGCGCTGTAGGCGCCGGCATAGAAGCCGGTGGTATGGGTCAGGGGCAGTTGCAAGCCCGCGCCAACCGGGAAGACCACGCCTTCGCTGCTGGTGGTGGAGCCTTTGACGTAGTTGGCCTGTACGCCCAGATTCACCAGCGCCGGACCCGCCGGCAGCGTTATGCCGGTTTCCACACCGGCTTTTTCGCGGCCATTTTCATTGTTCTTGACCCAACCGCCGTTGACATACATGCCGGTGGTTTGCCGGCCCGCGCCGATATTCACATCGGTGAAATTCTTACCTGCGCTGACCTGGCCTTCAACGGCCATGGCCGCCGGGATGGCGGACAGGGTCATCAGGGAAACGCCGATGGCTGCGGAAAGAGTTTTAATAGATACACGCATTTTAATTTACCTTTTCAAGTTTAGAGAATGAATGGAAGACGCCTTGGGGACCATGTCTGCGGATGTCTTCCGGCGGCATCTATGAAACGACATGACACGATTCTGCACAATTTAATTATGAAATAATCAAATATATAGTTTTTTATTTGTTTTTTTATTTGATATTTATATTTTTATTCTGGATTGGCGATAATCGCAGCAGCGGCGGTCTTTAGGCGTTAGTGAAATAACGGCGCGCACGGGCGCGGCAAAAGCGCCGGACGGGGCGGGACGGTAAGCATCGGCAGCCTATCGCCAGTTACTTTTTTTCATGAATTGCTGAATTGAGGAAGAGGGTAATCGAGCCTGGGCGTCAGGACGCATCGACCCGGCTTGACGGGATATAACGCGCCTTTAACTTTAACGCCGGCCTGGCTGTTCGAGCCTATTGCCCCAATGTCGAAGCATCCGCGCCCCGATCATTTAAACAGCCCGCGGCCGATCGCCTGCGCCACTTGGCCGACGCGAAGCCTTAATTAGCGCAGTTCGGTAACCGGGACGCCGCCGATCCCCCAATTATCGGTGTCAACTTCATCAATAACCACGATAGTGGTGCTGGGGTTTTTGTTCAGCACATCGACCAGCAATTGCGTGGCGCCTTCTATCAGCCGGCGTTTTTGCTCGGCGGTAACGCCTTCGTTGGTGATTTTAATATTTACGTAGGGCATTTGATCTCCAGATAGTCAAAACAACGGGGGAACGGGATTTCATTCTCAACGCCTGTTTTTATAAAGGCGCCACTGGCAGAGGGCGGCCGCCATAAAGAGCGCCGCGGCGCCCCAGACCGTCGCCGCGCTGGAACCGCTTTGCAGGATGCTGGCGAGCAGGGGGCCAATAACTTGTCCGATACCGTATGTGAGCGTCACGACGCCGAGAAGATTGATATCCCCCGGTACGCTTAGCTGTTTTGCCAGCGGCATAACCAACGAGGTGGTGCCCATGAACGTTGCGCCAAAACCGATGCAGCTCAGGACCAGCAGAAGGGGGGAGTGGCCGAACAGCGTCAGGGCGACGCAAACCCCCTGGATTACCAGGTTCGCGCTGAGACATTTCAGTATGCCCCAGCGATGCGCGGCCCACAGCCAGCCATAGCAGCCGGGAATAATCGCCAGGCCGACGAGCGACCAGAGATGCGCCGTCAGCGCCGGCATACCCAGCCCGTTCGCCATCAGCGGCAGATAGGTGGCGACGATAATATAGCCAAACCCGGCCATGCCATAAAGCAACGCCAGTTGCCACCAATGCATGACCTGGCTTTCCCCCGCGGATGCTGCCGGGGCGGCCGGCGAACCAGGGTCGGGCGGGGCAAACAGGACCAGCAGCAGCAACAGCGCCGATGATATGGCGCCCGCCCCCAGCCAGAGGGTTTTTGCGGTCAGTGCGTGGCTTAGCCCGGTAATGACATACTCGTTGCCCAATATAATCCCGCTACCCACCCCGGCGTACAGCGAGGCAATAACCAAAGCGCTGCGGGTGTGCGCAAGCACCACCATCGAACCGAAAATCATCATGCCCGCGCTGGCGATACCCGCCAGGAAACGGACGGCTATTACGATGGCGGGCTGTATGAATAGCGCCATCGCTGAAATCAGCAGTCCGGTCGTAATGGCGGCCAGCAGCAGCATCCGGCGGGAGCGGGAAGCGTGGTGGAAGGCGCCGAAGGAAAAAAGCAGGCTGCCGGCCAGATAACCCGCGTAATTGGCGCTGGCGATCCAGGAGAGCTGATTAAAATCAAGATTTCCCTCCGCGAGCATCACCGGCAGCATGGGCGTGTAAAAGAAACGGCCTACCCCCATGCCCAGCGCCAACACAATCATGCCAAAGATGGCGGTACGCAACTGATGAGATCCTGCGGCAGTGATATCCCTTGTCATATGTGCACTCATAATGTTCGTCGCTATTTTGTTAATAATTATTATCATGCCTGTATAAATGATAATAAAAAGTGAATAATATTGACGACAACCTTCACTTAAAGTGCGGTATGGAAATGAACAGCGCTTCTCTGAATGTATTTAAAGCCGTGGCGGATACCGGCTCGATAGCGGCGGCGGCCAGGCGTTTGCACTGCGTTTCATCGAATGTCACGACGCGGCTTAAGCAATTGGAAGCCGGCCTGGAGGTTTCCTTGTTCATCCGGGAGAAAAACCGGCTGTATATCACTCCCGAGGGAGAGCATCTGCTGCGTTATGCCAACCGGATATTGGCGCTTATCGACGAGGCGCAAACTTCCCTGCGCGATAAGAATCCCGTAGGTCCGCTGCGCATCGGCGCGATGGAAACCACGGCCGCGACGCGCCTTCCCCCCCTGCTCGCGCAGTTCCACCGGCATATGCCTTCGGTAGAACTGCATCTCAACACCTCGGCTAGCGGGCCGCTGACGGCACAGGTCCTTAATTCTGAACTGGACGTGGCGTTTGTAGCCGAAAATGACGGGATTCGCCATGATCTGCTGAATTCGGCGGTGCTTTGCCGGGAGACGCTGGTGCTCGTCACCGCCGCCGGCCATCCCGACGTACTGACCGGGGCGGATTTACAGGTGACCAACCCGCTGGCGTTTCGCCAGGGCTGTAATTATCGCCTGCGGCTCGAACATTGGTTGCGGGAGCAGGGGATAAGCGAAGCCGCGCCGCAAGAGTTCGGTTCATTTCAGGCTATTTTGGGATGCGTCGCGGCGGGTATGGGTATAGCGCTGTTGCCTAAAAACGTGGTATGCCAGTACGAGCCGGGCTTTTCCATCCGCAGCCATGGGATTACCCCGGCGATCGGTGAAGTGGATACGCTGATGATCTGGCTTAAAAGCCGCGAAACGAGCCGGGTATTACGCTGCTTTAAAGATTTTGTAAGCGAACAGAATTAACGCAATGAGCGGGCAACAAGCCCGCTTCGGTTTCCTGTGGTTTTAAGGCGCTTGCGCTTAACTTAACTCTATCCAAGTTGTCTTGAGCTTGGTGAATTTATCAAAGGCATGAAGAGAAAGGTCGCGTCCAAAGCCGGACTGTTTATTGCCGCCAAACGGAACCGTTACGTCCAGGGCATCTACGGTGTTAACGGAAACCGTGCCGGCGTTCAATAGCCTGGCGACGCGATGCGACCTGTTGAGGTCATCGGTCCAAATGGAGGCCGCCAGCGCGTAGATATGGTTATTCGCCAGCTCTATCGCTTCAGCTTCATCATCAAAGACCCGTACCGCCAGCACCGGCCCGAAAATCTCATCTTTCCAGGCCGGCATATCTTCTTGCAGGTCGCCGATTAATGTCGGCTGTATATAGCTAGCGATCCCCTCAATCTCCAGATCGCTACCCCCGGTCAAAATGGCGGCTCCGGCATTTCGCGCCTCCTGGATGAAACCCATGACTTTCTGTTTATGCGCGGCGCTGACCATGGCGCCCATGCGCGCCTCCGGGTCCAGGGGATGGGTCGGTCGCCATTGGTTTAGTTTTTGGATCAGCTTGTCGATAAAACGCGGGTAGATCGGACGCTCAACCAGCAACCTTGAATTGGCGGAGCAGACTTCTCCCTGATTAAAGCAGATGCCGAAGGCCGCTTTTTCGGCGGCAAGATCCAAGTCCTGGCAGTCGGAGAAAATAATGTTGGCGCTTTTTCCGCCGCACTCCAGCCATACCTGCTTGAGGTTGGACTGGGCCGAATATTGCATAAATGCCTTACCGACCGCCGTGGAACCGGTGAAGGTGATGGCATCAATATCATCATGCAGACCCAGCGCGGCGCCGGTTTCGGTGCCCAGGCCGGTGACCACGTTGAGTACGCCCGCCGGCATCCCGGCCTCCAGGGCGAGTTCAGCCAGCCTAAGCGCGGAAAACGGCGCGTTTTCTGACGGCTTAAGCACTACGCTGTTGCCGGCGGCCAGGGCCGGGCCCAGCTTCCATGCGGCAATATCCAGTGGGAAATTCCACGGAACAATCGCGGCAATCACGCCCAGCGCCTCGCGGGTGATGGTCGCCAGCACGCCCTTGCGGGTAGGTGCTATTTCATCATAAATTTTATCGATGCTCTCCGCATACCACGCAATGACGTGGGCCGCGCCGGGAACGTCAATGTTCAGCGCATCGTTTACCGGCTTGCCCATGCTGACGCTATCAAGCAGCGCCAGCTCCTCGCGATGCTCAAGTATCAACTGCGACAGCCTGAGCAGGACGGTTTTACGATCCTGGGGCGCGAGTCCCGACCAGGTGCCGGCGTTGAACGCCTTACGCGCTGATTTCACAGCGGCATCCACATCCTCTGACTGACATGCGGTAACTTCGGCCAATATCCGGTCCGTGGCCGGATTCACCACGCTGAAAACCTGTTTGTCGGCGGCAATATAAGGTTGGCCGTCAATAATGGCGTGGCCGATAAAATGCTGATGGCCGAGTTTATTTTCCCAAAACGTTCTGTCAGACATAAGCCGGTTCCTCCGCGGATTGTGGCTGTTGCGTCCTGGCGCCGTCAAGGATCATGCCGGCCGCCCGTTCGCCAATCATGATGGCCGGCGCATTGGTGTTGCCGCTAATCAGGCTGGGCATAATCGACGCATCGGCGACGCGCAGTCTGTCGATGCCGTGGACTTTCAGCGTTTGCGGATCGACCACGCTCATCGGGTCGATGCCCATTTTGCAGGTTCCTACCGGGTGAAAAACGGTGGAGCAGTATTCTTTAACGTAGCGGTGAAGCTGTTCATCCGTTTTGACATTCTCGCCGGGCAGCATCTCTTTACCGCGGATTGCGTCAAATTCCGGTTGGGCGAGAATACGCCTGGCCACTTTGATCCCTTCCACCAGCACCTTGGCATCCGCGGGGTCGGCGAGAAAATTAAAATCAATGACCGGTTGCCCATCGCCGCCTAGTTTCAGCGAACCGATAGACTTGGGCCGCAGGACGCAGGTATGAATGGCATACCCGTGGCCGAATTCGAACAGCCGCCCGCGGTGACTGCGGTACCCGGGAACAAAGTGGAACTGAACGTCAGGAGCCGATGGGCTCAGCGGGGTGGAGGCAAAACCACCGGCTTCCACGTAATTGGTCGTCAGCCAGCCTTTCTTGCCGAACACATATTTTAGCGGCGAGGACAGGATTGGCCGCCATGCGGCCAGGGAGAACCCCAGCGTCAGCGGGCTTTTTGATCGGATAGTGACCAGTCCGTCCAGATGATCCTGCAAATTCCGGCCCACGCCCGGCAGGTGATGGACCACCCGGATACCCGCTTTTTCCAGCTCCTGCTGCGGGCCGATGCCGGATTTCAGCAAAATATGCGGGGAACCGATGGAACCGGCAGTCAGGATAACTTCTTTATCCGCCAGCAAAGAAACCTGCTCCTGGCCGCCACCCTTTTTGACCCGGACACCCTGCACGGCGTTGCCGCTGATAATAAGATCCTGCACTTCGCAGTCGGTAATAATCGTCAGATTGCTTCTGCCGAGGCGAGGGTGGAGAAACGCCCGGTAGCTGGACAGCCGTTGCCCGTTTTTCTGGGTCAGATTATAGATGCCAACGCCGGTCATGCGCGCGCCGTTGAAATCGGTATTAACGGGTAGCCCGATGCGCTTGCCGGCGTTGACGAACAGCGTCGACACCGGATTGGGATCGCGCGGTTTATCAACCAGCAATTCGCCGTTGAAACCATGGTAAGCCGGGTCTTGGGACAACTGGTTGTTTTCAGAGCGTTTAAACCACGGCAATACGTCATTCCAGCCCCAGCCCCGGCACCCGGCCTCTTGCCAGCGATCATAGTCCGAGGGCAAGCCCCTGATGTAAATCATGCTGTTCATCGACGAGGAACCGCCCAGGACTTTCCCGCGCGGAATATGGATTTGCCGTCCTCCCAGGCTTGGCTGTGGGGTGGAATAGAAGTTCCAGCTGAACTTTTGGCTTTTATACAGCGTAATCGTCCCGGCCGGCGTCTTGATGCGAGGCGTTTCGTCGCGGCTGCCGGCTTCAATCAGGCAGATTTTCAAATCCGTTCTTTCAGCTAAACGCGCGGCCAGCACGGAACCGGATGAACCGCCGCCAATAACGATATAGTCATAACTATTAATGTTTTTCATAAGCACGTCCACGTCTTATTTATACGCCGCAGCCTGGGTGACCGACTGGGATCGGCTCATCACATAATAAACAGGAGAAACCACGATAAGTCCCACGATCCATGAAATATCGGCGCCGCCGAGGGCATTGGCCGCGGGGCCGGTATAGATAGCCGTGGACATAAACGGGATTTCCACCAGGATGCCAAGAACATAACAGAAGATGGCCCTGGAATTGAAATAGCCATAGATACCGCCGTCGCGACGGAAAAATGAGGGGACATCATAATTACCGTGAGCGATAAGGTAATAATCAACCAGATTAATGGCGGTCCAGGGCACCAGCACATAAAGCAGCATCAGGATAAAGTTAGTGTAGTTGGCCAGGAAGTTTTCCTGCCCATAGATGGCAATGGCGATTTCAATCAGGATGGTGGCGATGGCCGTTATAATCCTTGCCCCCGACAGCGGCGACCATTTGGGGAAGAAGGTCTGCCCCAGCGTTAGCGTGCAAAGAACGCCGCAATACAGGTTCATGGCGTTGGTGGCGGCGATTCCCAGCGCGAACACGATAATAACGATAAACGAAAACCCGCCGGTCATATTAACGATACCGGTTATCAGGTCCCCGTCCACCACGCAGATAGAGACCAGAATGCCCAGGATCATCGGGAAGAACGAGCCCAGCACGCAGCCGATATAGCTGCACCAGAACACGCTGCGTTCACTGATGTCCTTTGGCATATAGCGGGAGTAATCGGATACGTACGGGGCATACGCCAGTTGCCACAATGCGGCGACCGAGATGGCGCCGAGAAAGCCGCTGGTATTAAAACCGTTACGGCTTAAAAAATCCCCCGGCAGGCCGTGATAGAAAATAATCCAGGCAAACGTCGCGGCAAGAATGATGCCGGAAACCCAGGACATCACCTTGGTATATGTATGGATAAGATTATAACCAAATGCGGTGGCCGCCAGGCTTAATCCGGCTACGGCAATAATCCACGCGTCCGACGATATGGGGGCGTAAATAATGTGTAGCGACTGCCCGCCCAATACCAGATTGGAGGCTAGAAAGCCGATATACATAATCACCACCAAAGCTACCACCAGCACCGACCCATATGAACCGAATTGTCCCCTGGTCTGCACCATTTGCGGTACGCCAAGCTGCGGCCCCTGGGCTGAATGAAGCGCCATGAAAAGTCCACCGGCCAGATTGCCGATCAGCACCGCCACTGTCGCCCAGAGAAATGACAGATGGAAAATACTGACGGCCAGGGCGCCGGTGATGACGGTAAGCAACATAATATTGGAGCCAAACCAGATGGTGAAAAGATCACGCGGTTTGCCATGCCTTTCTGACAAGGGAATGGGCTGAATGGTACTGAGCTCCACTGAAGTAGCTGATGCGCTGTTTTTATAGCTGTTCGTCATGATTTAGCTCTCAAAAAAAATTAGTCAGCAAACTGCATGCGCTTCTGAACATCCACCAGTGACCCTGCAAGTAACATGGTTGTTGATGGATTGTTACATCGATGGCCATGGTGCAGTAGCTCAGGCATGGGAGAAAGGATTAAAAATATGGGCAACCTCTATAAAAATCTTGGTTAGCGCAGGAGTAGGGTAAACCGCCCCATAGGCGGGCAGGGGTGAAAGATGTGATGGCGGTCAAAAGATATAAAGTTAATAAATTTCAATACGTTGTAATGCAACGTATTTTTATGCACCAGGTTGGTGCGGCAACGCACCGTGGGGAGGCGATGGTGACCATAAAAAAGCGAGCTTAGCCGTGTCGTAGATAATAAAAAAAATATCCAGACCCTGTTTTTGGGGAAAGAAAGCGCCTTAGGGATCGCGGAAAAAGCTATGGCATGCGAGGTCTACTATACGTTATGGTTTTTTAAAATGATTAAAATCAATAATTTAACATAATAGCATTCAAAATCGTCACAATTTTTTTACCGTTACCCTTGCCAATTCGCTGCTGAATAGTTTAAAGCTAATCAATACATATGCTTGATAATAATTAATAAGGTTAAAGATGCAGCATTTCACATTAAAACAGCTCAAATACTTCGTGGCCGTCGTCGAGTCCGAGAGTATCGCCGAGGCATCCAGGCAGTTGCATATCGCCCAGCCGTCGATATCCGTGGCGGTGAAGAGTCTTGAGGATATGTTCGAACAGCAGTTCTTTATCCGCCATCATGCGCAGGGGGTATCGATGACCCCCGGCGGACAGCGGTTCTATGAGAAGGCCAAGGAACTGCTCAGGATGGTCTATCAGTTTGAACAAAATTCCAAGGCGGATAACGACCTGGTTTCAGGTATTATCTCCGTTGGGTGTTTCGAGACGATTGCGCCTTTATATATGCCCAGGCTCATTTCAGGGTTCAAGAAAATATACCCGGATATCACTATCAAAATTTATGACGGCGAGCAGCATGAGATAGCCCATGGGTTACATCGCGGCACCTTCGATCTGGCGTTTCTTTATAACCTTGAGCTGGACGGTTCAATCCATACGGAATGTCTTGACGCCCCCCAGAAACCTTATGCGCTGCTGCCCGCGGAGCATCCGCTGGCGAAGCGCAATTCGGTTAAGCTATCAGAACTAAGCGGCCTGCCGATGGTGTTGCTGGATGTGGTGCCCAGCAGGAACTATTTTATCAATATTTTTAAAGAGAAGGGCTACCACCCACGCGTAGCTTACAGTTCACCTTCCATAGAGATGGTGCGTTGCATGGTCGGCCAGGGATTGGGTTTTTCAGTGCTGGTCACCAAACCGGTTGCGGATGTGACCTACGACGGGCAGCATGTACGATGCATCGCTATTCAGGATGAAATGGCGGACTCCACGCTGGTCATGGCGCACTTACGTAATAATGAACCCACCAGGCCGACAAAATTATTCATGGAATATTGCCGCTGCGCGGAACTCAATCCTGAAAAGTTTGCGCTAGCCGGCTGATTATGTTCGCCGCTTCCGGGGCCGGAAGCGGAAGCGGCCGGTTAGACCGGTTAACACCAACGGTAAATGTGCCTGCTTTCTGATCCCGGTTTACTCCTTCCACCCTGGCCAAAATTTTCTGCCGCCATCAGGGAAAAATTATCTCCTGCCTCTATCCTCAGAATTTTATTCTTAGATGCTCGTTTAATAATATTTTACCTAATCATAACAGTTGAATAACCTTGAGTCCCAGGAATTGGTTCATCGCTATTTACCGAACGCCATTCGAAGGACAGAGAAATGACAGTAGAAAAAACAGAGATTGATACCCTGATTGTCGGGGCAGGTCAGGCTGGGGTGGCCATGAGCGAACATCTGACCAAACAAGGGGTTCCGCACCTGGTTCTGGAAAAAAATCGCGTGGCTGAAGCATGGCGGACCGGGCGCTGGGACTCGCTGGTGGCAAACGGCCCGGCATGGCACGATCGCTTCCCGGGTATGGAGTTCGCCGGTTATGCCCCCGACGGCTTTGTCGCTAAAGATGATGTGGCCGATTACTTTTCGGCGTATGCAAAGAAGTTCGAGGCGCCCATCCGTACCGGCGTCGAGGTGAAAAGCGTCGTCCGCAATATAGGCCGAGCGGGTTTTACCGTCGAAACCTCGCAAGGGGTCATCGACGCGCAGCGGATTGTCGCCGCCACCGGTCCCTTTCAAAAACCCGTTATTCCGCCCATTGCTCCCCGTGATAGCGCGCTTCACCAGATCCATTCGGCCCATTATTTTAACCCGCAACAATTGCCTGAAGGCGCGGTGCTGGTGGTCGGCGCTGGCTCATCCGGGGTGCAGATCGCTGATGAACTACAACGTGCAGGAAAACGGGTATATCTCTCCGTCGGGCCCCACGACCGGCCGCCGCGCGCCTATCGCAACCGCGATTTTTGCTGGTGGCTTGGCGTGCTCGGCCTGTGGGATGCCCCGGCCAGCGAGCCCGGCAAGGAGCATGTCACCATTGCCGTGAGCGGCGCCAGCGGCGGCCATACGGTGGATTTTCGCAAGCTGGCCGGACAGGGCATTACCCTGGTTGGGCTGACAGCATCTTTCCGGCAGGGAGACGTGGCGTTCCTGCCGGATCTGGTTGACAACATCCGGCGCGGGGATGAAAACTACCTTTCGCTGCTGGATGCCGCTGATAAGTATATCGAAAACAACGGCCTGGATTTGCCCGCCGAGCCTGAGGCCCGCCACTTCCAGCCCGACCCTGAGTGCATGACGTCCCCGATCCTTACGCTTAATCTGGCCCAGGCCGGCATTACCTCGATTATCTGGGCAACCGGCTATGCGGTTGACTACAGCTGGCTGAAGGTTAATGCATTCAACGCCGAAAACCGTCCGCGGCACCAGCGCGGGGTGTCAAGCGAGCCGGGCGTTTATTTCCTGGGACTGCCGTGGTTATCCCGCCGGGGGTCCACTTTTATCTGGGGGGTGTGGCATGATGCGAAACATATCGCCGATCATATCGCGACCCAGCGTAAATACAGCCTATACCAGGGCCCCGACGAGCGTTGATCATTGTTTCGCGATCAGTTTATTTAACGCGCCGATGCGCAAGGATTAGCCAGATGCCTACTCATACCCGTATCCGTATGTTTAATACCAAAACCACCTATCCCAACCAGTCCCTGGATAACGATTTGTGCCAGGCGGTACGCGCCGGCAATACCGTGTATGTACGCGGCCAGGTGGGAACCGACTTCGACGGTAACCTGGTTGGCCTGGGCGATCCGCGCGCCCAGGCCGAACAGGCCATGAAGAACGTGAAGCAGTTGCTGGAAGAGGCGGGAAGCGATCTGTCCCATATCGTTAAAACCACCACCTATATCATCGATCCGCGTTACCGCGAGCCGGTTTACCAGGAGGTGGGAAAATTACTTAAGGGCGTATTCCCGATTTCAACCGGCCTGGTGGTGTCAGCGCTGGGACAGCCCCAGTGGCTGATGGAAATCGATGTGATTGCGGTAATCCCCGATGACTGGGACGCCAAGGAGCACGCATGACTTTTTCAATCGCGGCGCGTTGTCCCGAAACCGGGCAACTGGGTATCGCGCTCAGTTCATCAAGCATTGCGGTCGGGGCGCGCTGTCCCTGGCTGCTGTCCGGGGTCGGCGCCGTATCCAGCCAGAACATTACGCTGCCGGCGCTCGGCCAGGGAGTGCTTGCCAACCTGGAAGAGGGCATCCCGCCGCTGCAGGCGCTCAGAAAGGCGCTGGCTGAAGATGAATTCAGCCGGTACCGGCAGGTTATCCTGATCGATGCCGCCGGTGAAACCGCCTCTTTCAGCGGGGATAAAACCCTCGGTGTATTTAATGTGGTTGCCGGCAATAACTGCATCGCAGCCGGCAATATGCTTGCCGGCCAGAGCGTGATTGACGCCATGGTAAGCGGATTCGAGCGGGCCACCGGCGAGCTGTCGGGCCGCCTGATTGCCGCTCTGCGCGCGGGACTGGATCATGGCGGTGAAAGCGGGCAGGTACACTCGGCGGCGGTCAAAGTGGTCGATGATTATACCTGGCCGATTGTTGACCTGCGCGTTGACTGGAGCGATAGCGACCCGGTCGCGGAGCTGGAAAAACTGTGGCTGGCGTACGAGCCGCAGATGCAGGCGTATATCACCCGCGCGCTCGATCCGCGCGAGGCGCCCAGTTATGGCGTACCGGGCGATGAATAGCCGCCTTGAGCCTATCCTGGCGCAACTGCTGGCCTTTGACACCACTAGTCGGGAATCAAACCTGGCGCTGATTAACTTCATCGATGGGCAACTGTCCGCCTCGGGTATCGCCACCCGGCTGTTTTATGATGAGCCGCGCAAAAAAGCCAATTTATATGCCCGCTTCGGGCCAGAAGGCCAGGGCGGCGTGATGCTATCCGGCCACACCGATGTGGTGCCGGTCGATGGACAGCACTGGACCGTGCCCCCTTTCCAGCTTACCCGCCGGCAAGGGCGTTATTATGGCCGCGGCAGCGCGGATATGAAGGGCTTTATCGCCTGCGTGCTGGCCTCCTTGCCTGATTTTATGGCCCAGCCGTTGCGCATGCCGCTGCATCTGGCCTTTTCCTACGACGAAGAAGTGGGATGCCTGGGGGTGCGCAGCCTGGTGGACTATCTGCAGGCATCCCAGGACAAGCCCGCGCTGTGTATCGTCGGGGAACCGACCGGGATGTGTCCGGTGTATGGACATAAAGGCAAACTGGCGATGCGCTGCGATGTGCTCGGCCATTCATGCCATTCCGCCTATGCCCCCTCGGGGGTCAACGCGATTGAATATGCGGCCAAGGTGATCGGTAAGTTAACCACGCTGGGCGAAAAGCTTGCCGTGGTAAAAGATCCGCGCTTCGACCCTCCCTACAGCACGCTCCAGGTGGGGCTGATAACCGGGGGCACTGCGCTGAATATCGTGCCCCAGGCGTGCCGGTTCGACTTTGAAATTCGTCATCTGCCCGGGGTCTCGGTGGGCGAAACCCTACGCGAGCTTGAGCAATACGTGCAGCGCGACCTGGTCCCGGCCATGCAGCGCGTGGCGCCGGAAAGCGGCATCGGCTTGCGCCAGTTGAGCCGGTATCCCGGTCTTCTGACCGACCCGCAATCTGAATTTGCCGGCTGGTTGTCGCAATGGTGTGTCAGCGAGGCGTTCTCCACGGTGGCCTTTGGCACCGAGGGCGGGCTGTTTGATGAAGCCGGCGTGGCCACCCTAATCTGCGGTCCGGGCAGCATGGAGCAAGGTCATAAGCCCGATGAGTTTGTCAGTCATAATCAACTCACCCAATGCATGGGCATGTTGCAAAACCTCTGTGCCTGGATGACGCGCTGATTGTAAATAAATGCGCATCGCTTACTCTTATCCGGTTTTTTAAAGCATTGCCTATCGAGGCGCGGGACATGAGTTTATCCATGCGTGAAGAAGAAAATTTACCGGGGCGCCGTTTTATTGCAGACGAACATTATTACGGCGTTCATATTTTACGCACCAAAACCGCTAAAAATGGCGGAATATGGCACAGCCGGTCGCTGTGGCAGTTGGCCCATACCGCCGGCTGGCGAGTACGGGCGGGAAATCACCCTGCGACTACGCTTGCGACCTTGGCCGTGGCGCATCTTGCCGCCGCCTGGCCACACGAGCTTATTCCTTCTCCCTTTACCAGCAGCGTCATCCACGATTTTGTCAGCGATATCGTCACCGAACCCGTTACGGTCCAACAGACCCACCTGAAAGTGGGGGACGCGCCGGGCTGGGGGGTTGAACTGGATATGGCACAAATTGCGCGTTGGCAGGTCGATTGACCCATTCACCAGAGAAGGGGAAACGAGTATGAGTTTATTGGATGTGCGTGATTTACGCATCGGTTTTGGCGGGAAAGAACTGGTGCATGGCGTGTCGTTCCAGCTCAAGCCCCACGAAAAAGTGGCGCTGGTCGGGGAATCAGGCTCAGGTAAAAGCATCAGCGCCATGAGCCTGCTGCATCTGTTGCCGGGCGCAAAAGTTTCCGGTGAGGCCCGATTTGCCGATCGCAACCTGCTGACCTTAAAACCGGCGGAGATCCGGGCGATCAGCGGCAGTGATATCGGCATCATTTTTTAAGAACCGATGACGGCGCTCAATCCGCTTAAAACGGTCGGCGAGCAGATCGCGGAAATTTACCGCATACATAAAAACCTTGGCCGCCGCCTCGCCTGGCAAAAGGCGATAGCGCGTCTGGCCGAAACCGGTATTGCTGAACCGGAACGACGGGCCAACGCTTACCCGCACCAGCTTTCCGGCGGGCAGCGGCAACGGGTCATGATTGCCATGGCGTTGGCGGGAGAACCTCGCCTGCTGCTGGCCGACGAACCGACTACCGCCCTCGACGTCACGCTGCGCCTGCAAATCCTCGATTTGCTGACCGAATTGCAGCAGCGCAACGGCATGGCGGTTTTTCTCATTACCCATGACCTGCATCTGGTCCGACGCTTCGCCAATCGCGTACTGGTGATGGAGAACGGGGTGATTGTCGAAGATGCGCCGACCGAGATCTTGTTCAATTCACCGGTGCATCCGTATACGCGCAAACTGCTCGGCAGCCGTCCTGAACGGCGCATTCAACCGGCCATCCCGGGGCTGCCCGCGGCCAAGCCCCTGCTATTGGCTGATAACGTGCTGGTTCGCTATCCGCGTATTAGCAGCGGTATCCGCCACTGGCTAAAACCCGGCTGGCACGTGGCGGTGAACCACGCCAGCCTGGTATTGGGCAAAGGGCAAACGATCGGCATTATCGGCGAGTCGGGTTCAGGGAAAACCTCGCTGGCCAACGCGGTGCTGGGCCTGGTGAATCACCAGGGCGTGCTGGAGGTGGAAGGGTTGTCGTGGCAACAGGCCAGACGCGGCGGCAAAACGATCAGGAAAGCGCAGCGCCGCAAGATTCAGGCGGTTTTCCAAGATCCCTATTCCTCTTTGTCGCCGCGCTTGACCATCGAACAGATCATCGGCGAGGGATTGCAGTATCACCATCGCATCTGTCGTCCAAACAGCGGCGCGAGCGAATTCTTGCCCTGTTGGTAGAAGTCGGGCTCAGTGAAAAACAGTTTCCCCAACTGCTTGCGCGCCATCCCCATGAGTTTTCCGGCGGGCAGCGGCAGCGGATCGCCATTGCGCGGGCGCTAATCGTCGAACCGGATATCCTCCTGGTACTGGACGAACCCACCAGCGCGCTGGACGTGACGGTCCAAAAACAGGTCGTGGAACTGCTACAGCATATTCAGCGCGAGCACGGTTTGAGTTATTTGATCATTACGCACGACGTGGCGGTGGTGGCGGCGATGGCGCACCATATCCTGGTGATGAAAGACGGGGTGGTGGTGGAATCGGGAGAAACCGTTCAGCTGTTGAGCGCACCGGAGCATCCCTACACGCGCGCCTTGATTGACGCCACGCAGGATACGGCCTACCGGGCATTACCCGCCGCCTGAGACCAGGCGGCGGGCAGGGATTAAAGGATCGCTTTCTGCCCGCCGTCCACGCTCAGCAGCGCCCCAACCACGTAGCTGGCGCGGTGGCTGGCTAGATACAATACCGCGACGGCTATTTCTTCCGGTTTGCCGAAGCGTCCCAGCGGCAGCTCTTGTTCCATTTTTGCCAGCGCCTCGTCTGGCGTAATGTTCAGGCGTTTGGCTTCATGTTCAACGGAATTGCGATGCGATCGGTCAAGGTAAACCCCGGATTAACCGCATTGAGCCGAATACCGTACCGCGCGTAGATTAGGGTAATAATAAAATTAGTAACGCTTTATAATAAGCGGGTTGGAATCAAGGGGGCGAAAATTGCGACAGGCAACTACGGCTTATTAACTTATTGATGTGATATTCTCAGCTGGTCTTTCATCACATTTGCTGACAAAAAGCAGGAGTAATGCCTCAATATATTAATATGGCCGTAAATCAATGGCGATAATCCGGATATATCTTCTTCATCAATTACCGTATCTGGATTATCCAGTTCGGCCGCAGTGCGGCGCCATCCGGGAAAAATGACGCTAAAGCGAAAAAACGCAGGGCCAGGTAATGAAATACCCCGCATTTTTTCACCGTTCCACCTTACCTGTGCGACGTCGCCACGTTCCCTTTGCGCGCTTTTTCGGCCAGCGCCGCTTTCATGCCTTTCTCCGCGCTGCGATGCAAAACCCAGCCGAAGGCCAGAATCGACAGGGCGCACAGCAGGAACAGGAACCGGCCCCACAGCGGGTTCGGCACCAGCACCATTAACAATAAACCGGCGCCCATATACATCGAAATACGGCCGATTTTATCCCGTTGCAGGCGGTCGAATTCGTCCTGTTCATTATCGGCGTACACGGGTTGTTCCATGTCCGCGAAAAACCGCTCGCGCTGGGTATCGCGCGCCGTAGCCCCTTGGCGATAAAACACCGTCGTCAGGCAGAAGAATCCGCCGGTAAAGGCCAAATGCGCGAAGATGTTCCACATGATCGCGACATCCAGTATTTCACGCGGCGTCAGGGTAATACCCAGCAGCCGCGCCACGTCCGGCGCGGTAAACACGTTGGCGACGATATAAGACACGCAAAGCCCGAACAGTACGGTGACCCACGCCGCCCAGTCCGGCGTTTTGCGGATGAACACGCCGAGAAACAGCGGTACGATGATCGGCGCCTGCATCAGCGTGCCGACCTTCATCATGAGATCGAACAGGCTGACCGTCTGCATGGTATGCATGTATTGCGCCACCAGAATCACCAGCACGCCGTTTACCAAGCAGGCGATTTGCCCGACGCGTAGCTGATATTTATCGCTGCGTCCGGTATTGCGGTTGACGATCGGCGTCCAGAAGCTGCGCACGAAAATCCCCGAATTACGGTTCAGCGCGCAGTCCATCGACGACATGGTGGCGGCAAACAATCCGGCCATCAGCAGCCCGACCGTGCCCATCGGCATCGCGCGTTCGGCGAAAATCAAATATACCGCATCGGTGGCGTTTTTCCCCAGTTCCGGGTGTGCGGTGGCGGCGTCAGGATAAAGAATGGCGACCGCCCAGGGCGGGATGAACCAGATTATCGTCCCGACCAGCATCAGCAGCAGCGCAAACAGCGCGGCCTTTTTCGCATTGAAACTGTCTTTGGCATTCAGAAAGCGGTAGGAATCCTGCAGGTTGTTGATGCTCTGCACATTCTTGATAAAGAAGAACAGGAAACAGGCCACCAGCAGCGAGATGTAATGCGGGCCGACGCCCGGGCCGGTGAAAAACCCGGCAGGGAATTCAGCCACCAGTTTGACCGGGCCGCCGACTTTAACCAGCGCCACCACCGCGCAGGCGATAGAAATGATCGCCACCACCAGCGTCTGCACAAAATCGCTGGCCACCACGCCCCATGCCCCGCTTAACAGTGAAATCACCAGCACCACCAAGCCGGTGACCCACAGCGTCAGCGTGATGTCGTGCTGGAACACCGCGCTGGCAAACACCGCCAGGCTGTTCAGCCACACGCCGGCGCTAAGAATGCTCAGCGGAATAATCATCCAGGTGAAAAACTGTTCGTTGCCTTTGCCGAAGCGATGGTTGATGGCCTCGGTGGCGGTATCGACGCGCAGTTGGCGAAAGCGGGCGGCGAACCACCACCAGGCGACCAGGTAACCGAACACGTTACCGGCAAATACGCTGACCACGTTAAAACCGTAGCGGTAGGCCTGCCCGGCGGCGCCGGTAAAGGTCCAGGCGCTAAACTGAATCATGAAGGCGGTGGCACCGACCATCCACCACAGCATTCGTCCGCCACCGCGGAAGTAATGGCTCGAAGAGCCGGAAGCCATCTTTTTGAAGGCGTAACTGATGGCAATCATTAAGACGAAGTAACCGATCATGACCAGAACATTGATATCCATTGCCGTTACTCTCTCGTTTGCAGGTGAGGTGTTTTGAGGCCGTATTGAGCAAGCGTAGAAGAGGGTGATGAAATTAAAAGTCGGACAAATAAGAAAGATTTATTTTGTTATCAGTTTGTGACTTGCGTCACTTGATAGGCATTATTAGGGCTTTTATGCCGCTGTTAACTGGCGAGCCTTGCCTTAAGGTGCTTTATTAGTATTACTAAAGCATCGGTCAATAGCCGATCCGGGAGACCATATGACGTCATTGCAGGGCCGTAGTAAATGGGGGGTAATGCAGGCCGCGGCCGCCGCGCTGATGCTCGGTTGCGCCGGCGCGCTGCAGGGCCGCAAGCTCGCCAAAAAAGAAGGCCGTGCCGGGAATAATCACGGGAACCGGTATATCGCCCAAGTGGCGGGCATTGCGTGGTATCTCGGCGATAAAGCGGCGATCCGCGACCTGGCAGGGCTAATGGAAAGTAAGCTGAACGCGCAGCTTAAACCTGACGGCACGCAGCCAGCGGAGCTGGCGCGCACCCGCTCATTTCATTACAGCTATTTCAATTTGCGGGCGATTTGCATGATGGCGGTGCTGGCGCAAAAAAACGGCATCGATCTCTGGCGCTACAAAACGCCGCAGGGCGGCGGCGTGCTGACGTCGCTGGACTTCATGGCGCATTTTACCAACGATCGGACCCCGTGGCCGTACCAAACCCTTGATCAGATCCGCGTGCGGCCGGTGCCGTTATTGTCATGGGCGGATAACGCCACCGGCGAAAAACGCTACGAGCGGCAGATCCGCCGTGCCGCGTTCACACTGCCGCCGGCCATGCCGGCCATAAAGGAAACCGTGGGTGGGCATCATGACGATGCCGCGCGCGGCGCGGTGCTGGAAGCCGGGCGGGAAACCTGGTTACTGACGCTGCCGTCGTTTGCGATCGGATATATTGCCCCACTATCTGCTCCACAACCTGCCGCACGGGAGAACTGAAAATGAGCACCTGGCAGCCTTTACTTATTACTCGCGCGGAAGCGGAAAAACTGCGCGGGCAGATCGACGCGGGGGGTCCGCTGGCAAACGCGCTGCGGGCACACATGTCGGCGCTGGAAAGCTATATTACGCAGCCGCCGAGTATCCCCGGCCACGGTGAAGCGGGCGGCCCGGAGCATACCCGGCATAAGCGGAATTATATCCACATCAACCTGGCCGGACGCCTGTTTCTGATCACCGGCGAGCCCCGTTACCGCGACTTTGCCCTGGCGCTGCTCAAGGGCTATGCCGACATTTATCCGTCGCTGGGCAGCGCGAACAGCAAAGACAGCAATTCCCCGGGACGCCTTTTTCACCAAACGCTGAATGAAAACATGTTCTGGCTGTATGCCGTGGAAGGTTATCACTGCCTGATCCCGTCGCTCGGCCAAAGCCAGCGCGCGCACATTGAAGATAATCTGTTTCGCGTAATGGCCGACGACGCGCTGAACCGCCACGGCAAAGATTTTGATATCGTGCACAACCACGGGATCTGGTCGGTGGCCGCGGCGGCGATGGGCGGTTATGTGCTCGAAGATGCATCGCTGGTCGAAAAAGCGCTGTACGGCCTGCGGGGCGACGGTGAAAGCGGTGGGTTTTATGCTCAACTCGGCCAGTTGTTTTCTCCGGACGGTTATTATATCGAAGGGCCGTATTATCACCGTTTCGCGCTGCGCCCGCTGCTGTTGCTGGCCGAGGCGCTGGAGCGGCGGCAGCCGGAGTTGCAGATTTATCAGTTCCGCGACCAGATCATCCGTAAAACCTGCGAAGCGCTGATGCAGACCGTGTTTCCCGACGGCACCTGGCCTGCGCTCAATGATTCCTCCAAATCCATCAATTTGCGCGATGACGGCGCGGTGATTGCCGCCAGCGTGTGTTATCACCGGTATCCGCCCAATCCGCAATGGATCGCCGTGGCGCAGCGGCAGCAAACCCTGTGGGTCAGCCCGGCGGCGCTGGATTTGTCCGCCGCGTTGCAGGAGGCGCCTGCGCAACCCCTGAATTGGGGCAGCGCGGAACTCAGGGATGGGCCGCAAGGCACCCGGGGCGGCGTCGGTATTTTGCGTAGCGATATGGACGATCAAAGCATGGCGCTGATGTGGTACGGGCAGCACGGCAGCATCCCGCGCCTGCATTCGGCGCTGAATCACGGGCATTTCGACGGCCTGCATCTCAGCCTGTTCAATCGCGGGCGCGAGTATTTGCGCGACTACGGGTTTGGCCGCTGGGTGAACGTCGAACCAAAATTCGGCGGGCGCTACATTCCCGAAAACAACAGCTATTGCAAACAAACCGTCGCCCACAACACGGTGGTGGTTGACGGACAAAGCCAGAACGGCGGGCAAAGCCTGGCAGCCGAAAAACGCTGGGGCGAGCGCCATTTCTTTGTGACCGTCCACCAGGCGGGACAGGGCATGAGCGCCAGGCTGCACGACTATTATCCGGGTGTTGAACAGCAGCGAACCCTGCTGATGCTCAGCCTGCCGGAGTTCAGTTCCCCGCTGATCGTGGACGTGTTCAGCCTGGCCGGCGATAAACCGCATCGTTACGACTACTGCCTGCATTATCTCGGACAGTTGGTGCGCAGCGATATGGAGCTTAACGTGGCCGCGAAACTGAAACCGCTGGGCGATAGCCATGGCTACCAGCATCTGTGGGACTGCGCGCGCGGCGCGGTTGCGCCGGGCGGCTCCGCCTTATTCAGCTGGCTCGACGGCGACTGTTTCCGGACGCTGGTCAGCGCGTTTCCCGCCGGCGGCGAAACGATCGTCGCGCGCACCGGCGCCGGCGATCCGCATTTCAATCTGCGTAATGAACCGGCGCTTTTACTGCGCACCCACGGCGCGAACGCTATTTTTGCCAGCGTTTTTGAAACGCACGGCTATTTTGACGAAGCCACGGAAACCTCGCTCGGCGCGCGGGGCCAGGTCTTAAAGGTCAGCGTCGTTTGCCACGACGCACGGCTGACCGAACTGGACATCCATTGCAGTGAAAACCGCACATTAAACGTTCGTATCAATAACAGCGCCGCGCCGGCCGCGGAAGACGCGTTCAACGCGGCGTGGCAATCCGTCGCACCGCTTTACACCCATGATTAATGAAGGAGCATTTATGTTTAACGATTTGCAAGGCCAGCGTGTTTTGATTACCGGTTCGACTAAAGGCATCGGCCTGGCGGCCGCGCGGGCGTTTGCCGCGGCGGGCGCGAAAGTGGGTATTAACGGCCACCGTCATGATGACAGCCTCGGGCAGTTGGCGGCGGACATTGCCCAACACGGCGGCGAAGTGGCGTATTTCCCGGCGGATGTGACGAAATCAGCCGAGTGCGCAGCGCTGGTGGCGAATTTCGTCGAGCGTTTTGGCGGCCTTGACGTACTGATCAATAACGCGGGCGGTCTGGGCGGACGCCAGGGGCTGGAAAATATCGACGATGCATTTTATCAGCAAGTGATGGATCTTAACGCCCGTTCGGCGCTGATGGTCACTAAATATGCTATTCCGCATTTACGCCGCGCGGCGCAACAAACCGGTAGAACCACGTCGGTGATCAGCACCGGCTCGATTGCCGGACGCGAAGGCGGCGGCCCGGGCGCCAGTCTGTATGCGGCCTCCAAAGCCTGGCTGCATAACGTTCACCGCAACTGGGTGAAGGAATTCACCAAAGACAATATCCGTTTCAACGTGATCGCGCCGGGTACCATCGACACGGTGTTCCACGCCGATAAAAGCGCGGAAGTCCGCGAGAAAATTGCCGGCACCATTGCGATGGGGCGTTTTGGCACCAGTGAAGAACTGGCGCCAAGCTACCTGTTTTTCGCCTCGCACGCGTGCAGCGGCTACATTACCGGCCAGATTTTAGACGTCAACGGCGGCCAGTTGGCGCCATAGCGTACAATTCGGGAGTTTCAGGCCGGCGGAGCATGCAGCGCTCCGCTACCTGAACTATGATGTCGACAATCCGCAACAGGAAAAAGAGACCCGCATGACGATGCAGTTTGAAACCGCCGCCGGCATGACCCGTGGCCTGAATACCCATATCGCGCGCGATATCGCCCGCAAGATCCTCTCAGGCGAACTGGCTGCGGGCGCCATCTTGCCGAGCGAAATCGAACTCGGCGAGCAGTTCGGCGTCAGCCGCACCGCCCTGCGCGAAGCCTTGAAATTGCTGACCTCCAAGGGGTTGCTGGAGTCGCGCCCGAAAATCGGTACCCGGGTCAAGGAGCGGCCGCAATGGAACATGCTCGACCCGCAATTGCTGGAATGGATGCAGGGCATGGAAGCGACCGAAGATATTTATCACCAGTTCCTTGAATTTCGCAAAGCAATCGAGCCGCACGCCACTGCGCTTGCCGCGGTCAACGCCAGCAAAGAACAGCGGATTGAACTGTCGCGGATTTACCGCCAGATGTGTCACGTCGCGGACAACTTTGATGCCCAGCTCTGGGTGGATGTGGATACCCAGTTTCACCGGATGATTTTTATCTCCTCCGGGAACTGTTTTTATGTCCCGTTTGGTAATGTATTGACGACTATTTTCAAGTGGTTTTTTGAGTATTCGTCGAAGGAAGGCGGCATGTGCCTCAATGAACATAAAAAGATTTATGAAGCGATCATGGCGGGGGACGAAGGCGCCGCTTACAGCGCATCGCTGAGTTTGATGAAGGGACATAAACACCGGCTGACGCGGGATTGAAATTTACCTCGCGGTTAAATTCAACGTTAAGGCATTCGGACCGAGTTCTTCCGTTGCGCTTAATCCGCACGGCTTGCGCTTTTATAATAAATATGGTCGAGTTGGAAATCGATGTTTTCTCTTGCGCCGGTCAGGCGATAGGCTATGGCCGCGGCAAAATCGAATGCCACACCTAATCCTTTGCCGCAAACCAGATTGCCATCCTCCACCACCGGATTATCAACATAGATGCCGTCGATCACCTGCTGATATAGATCGCCCGAACAGACATAGCGGCGCCCGCGTAATAAATTATGCGCGCCTAATATCCGTGCCGCCGCCGAACAGATGGGGCAAATCAATCGCTGTGCTTCGTCGTGGCGCCTGATAAATTCCACCACCCGCGGATTGGCCGCCAGGTTGACGGTGCCGGCGGGGCCTCCGGGAATAATGACTGCGTCAAACAACGTATGCTGCCGGTCAGCCAGCAGATGGTCTGCGAACATGCGGATATTATGATAACTGACCACGTCTAACCGGTCCTGGCAGGCCAGCGTATCCACGTGTATGTCCAGGCGCCGCAAAAGATCGATAATAATGATCGCTTCCGCTTCTTCAAACCCTTCCGCTAACAGAATGACTGCTTTCATAATCACCCACTCCCAACTGAAATGATAAACCATCCCGGCCCGGTATATAAAGTCAGGTCGCGTTACAAATGAGCCTAATGGCATCATTTATAAAATGCAATTTCTTTAATTATAAACCTGCCTTTCAATTATTTGAGGTAGATCGGCCAGT
Organism: Enterobacterales bacterium; assembly: GCA_015654925.1. Classification (GTDB taxonomy): domain Bacteria; phylum Pseudomonadota; class Gammaproteobacteria; order Enterobacterales; family Enterobacteriaceae; genus Acerihabitans. The sequence continues at coordinate 45,281 of JAATFX010000077.1, forward strand.
TCTTTATTTTTTTGCCATATCATGCGAAATAGTGGCAAAAACCGGGAGGTTCTTCGTCAGCCGCGGAGATATCGTGAATCATCGAATGGCAGACAGTAATCAGTTCGCACCGGGTCATGTCTACCATGATTCCACTATGGGCAGGTTAACGATGACAACACGTAAAATCCGATTACATAATTATCTGGCCTACGGCTCCGGTGATTTCCTGGGTGCCGGCACCACGGCGCTCACCTCCGCATGGCTACTCTATTTTTATACGACCTTTTGCGGGTTAACCGCGATAGAGGCGACGTTTATTTTCTTTTCCGCCCGGGTACTGGATGCGGTATTGAGCCCCTTGATGGGGTTTTTAACCGATAACTTCGGCAATACATGGTTAGGCAGGCACTTTGGTCGCCGTAAGTTCTTTATTTTATTGGGTATACCCTGTGTGTTCAGCTACAGTCTGATGTGGATGGGGCATATGGAGTTCTGGTATTATCTGTTCACCTATCTGCTGTTTGACTCGGTCTACACCATGATATTGGTACCTTATGAAACCCTGGTGCCTGAAATGACCGACGATTTCAAACAGAAAGCGAAATTTTCAGGCGCGCGTATCGCGCTGGCGCAAACCTCCGCTATCCTGGCCGCGTTTTTACCCGGCGTCTTATTAGCGCATTTTGGTAAAGATAACGCCATCTCCTTCTTTTACGCCAGCCTGGTATTCTCCACCCTGTGCGCCATTATGTTAACGCTGGTTTATCTGTTTACGTGGGAACGGCCTGCGGAACTCAAGTCGGAAGCCACCCTGAAACTTGAACGGGAAAAGCAGCAATTAACCTTGATGCAGAGTCTGAAGCGGCTGCATATAGAGCTGTCTTCAACGTTGCGTATTCGTATTTTTCGACAGCATCTGGGATTGTATTTAGGCGGCTATATCGCGCAGGACATATTTAACGCGGTATTTACCTACTATGTGGTTTTTGTCCTGATGCAAAGCGCGACGGTGGCGTCACAATTGATGGGCGTCATGTCGATTCTTCAACTGGTCGCCGTGCTGTGCATGATCCCATTGTGTATTCGCCTTGGGCCGGCGCCTTCGTATCGCCTGGTGGTGACGTTGTTCGGTATTGCGGCGATCTCTTATGGCACCCTGTATTACTTCAGCCTCGATTATAATTTCCTGCTGTTGATGGCGATCTCCGGTATCGCCGGGCTGGGCCGGGGCGGCATCAATTATGTTCCCTGGAATATTTATACTTATATTGCCGATGTGGATGAAGCGATCACCGCGCAGCGGCGCGAGGGGGTATTTGCCGGCATTATGACCCTGACCCGTAAAGCCTCCCAGGCCGGTGCGGTAATGCTGGTGGGGATTGTTTTGCAGATGTCCGGTTTTGTCTCGGGGCAAAGCACCCAGACACCGGGCGTCAAGCATACCATTCTCGCCGTCCTGTGCGTCGGTACGGTGATCATTCTCTGTATCGGTTTCTATATTTCCCTCCGGTTCAAACTGAACCTGAAAACCCATCGGGTCTTGCAGGAGGAAATCCGCAAGATGCGTGCGGCGAATCAGCCGGTTCCGCAGGATATTACACCCCAAGCCCGTGCGACGGTTGAAATGCTGGCCGGCATGAAATATGAATCGCTGTGGGGAAACAACAATATCGGTTACTTGAACCACGGCAAGGGTATTCCGGGGAAAGAATCCCGATTGAAGCATGTGTGAATCAAATTAAGGTAAATTAAGGAATAATGATGACCGTTTTTAACGTAAAACACAGCGCGTTATTGCGCCAGCCGGAACATTTCATTTCGCAGGACGATCTTAAGTCATTAATTGGTAAAATTACCGATAATTTGGTCAATATTGAAGATACCACCGGTGAATTCTTGCTGCGGCTGGACGATGGCCGGATTATCGATACCAAAGGCTGGGCCGCGGGTTGGGAATGGACCCACGGCATTGGTCTGTATGGTATTTATCAATACTATCGCCAGACCGGTGATAAGGCGATGCGCGCCATTCTGGAACGGTGGTTTGCCAACAGCCTGGCTAAAGGCACCCCGACGAAAAACGTCAACACGGTCTGCCCGTTTTTGACGCTGGCCTATATGTATGAAGAAACCCCTAATCCGCAGTGGCGTCCTTATCTGGAGCGCTGGGCCGAATGGGTGATGTATGAAATGCCCCGCACGGAAAAACAGGGACTGCAGCACATTGTTTATAACAATGAGAATCACCAGCAAATGTGGGACGACACGTTAATGATGAGCGTGTTGCCGCTGGTGAAAATCGGCAAATTGCTTAACCGGCCGGAGTTTGTCGAAGAGGCCACCTACCAGTTTTTATTGCACACCCAGTATTTGATGGATCGTGAAACCGGCCTATGGTTCCATGGCTGGAATTTCGAGGGTAAGCATAACTTTGCCCGTGCTCGCTGGGCGAGGGGCAATAGCTGGTTAACGGTGGCGATCCCGGAATTTATCGAACTGCTGGACCTGCCCGAGCGCAATGCCACCCGCCGCTTTCTGCTGCAAACATTAGCAAGCCAAATTGACGCATTGGCCGCATGCCAGGATGAAAGCGGATTATGGCATACGTTGTTGGATGACCCGGATTCCTATCTGGAAGCTTCGGCAACCGCCGGCTTTGCTTATGGCATTCTAAAAGCGGTGCGTAAACGCTATATCGGCGGCGCTTATCTTCCCATGGCGGAAAAAGCGATAGCCGGCGTCATCGCCAATGTCAATGCGCAAGGAGAACTGACCCGCGTCTCATTCGGTACGGCCATGGGCCGCGAGCTTGACTATTATCGCCAGATCCCGCTGACGTCCATGCCCTATGGCCAGGCGATGGCGATTTTATGCTTATCTGAATATTTGAATAAATACGTGTAACGCTGCCCGAACCTCGCCCCGTGGATGATCGGCCTCACGTCTCGGCGCGTTGGGTTAATTCGCTGCTGCCTACCGCGTTTATTTTAGCCGGCCAGGCAGGCGCGGATCTTGCCTGCAATTTGCCTCACCGGCATCGATAACCCGGCCTGGATTTGGTGTGCCGATTGATTCTGCGGCGGCGATCAAGCCCTGAGCGTCGATGTTCATCGTGGTTTCCGTCGCCGCATGGCGTATCGAATAACGACATAAGCCGCCCGTCGGCTTGGCGGTAAAGGCGCGATCGATAGCATGAAAAACATCTTTTTGTTATAACCAAAATCCTCTATCTATGTCTTGAAATAATAATTATGAAAATCAATTTATTATAAATTTCAGCACCTTCTATGTTACCGGTAACCCCCGGCATTATTTACATAAGTTAACATTTTTATAACTTGTGTTGACAAAAATAGCGCTTATTCTATGTGTAAAATTATCATACAAATAATTATTAGCCACTACGTACCGGGCTTGTTGCGGTAGCGCCTGGCGCATTGATCAACACCCTTTAATGGAAGATTTATGAGCAAGCAAAACGACGAGGGTATCCCCTCACGGCGGCGTTTTCTGCAACAAACGCTGTCGCTTATCCCATTGGCCGCGGCCGGGAGCAGCGTTGTTTCCCTTGCCGGCCAGGCAGCCGCACCCGCATCCGCAGGCGTTTCCGCCCATTATGTCCCGATTTTTTTCAACAACGACGAATGGCGTTTTATCCTGGCCGCCGCCGATCGGCTGATTCCCACGGATGAATACGGGCCGGGCGCGGTGAGCGAAGGAGTGCCGGTCTATATCGATAAGCAGATGGAGCTGCCCTACGGCTACGGCCATTTATGGTATATGCAGCCCCCCTTTGCCGAGGCCGCGGCCGAATTGGGCTATCAATCCCCGCTGGCTCCGCGCGACACCTATCGGCGCGGCATTAAAGCCGTGGACGATTACTGCCGGCAGCAGTTTCAACATGTCTTCGCCGACCTTGGCCCGGAGCAGCAGGACGCGGTGCTGCACCAGTTGGAAGACGGCAAGCTGACGTTCGATAACGTGCCGGGCACGCTATTTTTTAGCCAACTGCTGGATAATGCCAAAGAGGGTTATCTGGCCGACCCCATGCATGGCGGTAATCAAACGCTGGCCTCGTGGAAACTGATTGGTTTCCCGGGCGCGCGCGCCGACAACCAGCAAACGATGGACCATCCCAATAAGCCCTATCCGCTGGGTCCGGTCAGTATTTCAGGGAAGAGGAGTGTGTGAACGTGGCGATTAAACAAGACCCGGTCGATATTGTTATCGTCGGTTTCGGCTGGACCGGTTCGCTGATGGCGATGGAGCTGGCGGGAACCGGCCTGAAAATTCTGGCGCTGGAGCGCGGCGAGCAGCGCGACACGTATCCCGATTTCGCCTACCCGCGCATCATGGATGAACTGACCTACGGTATCCGGTTAAAGCTGTTCCAGAATGCCTCGAAAGAGACGGTGACCGTACGGCATACCTCCGGCGAAACCGCGCTGCCGTACCGGCGCTTCGGCTCTTTCCTGCCGGGCGACGGCGTGGGCGGCGCCGGGGTGCACTGGAACGGCATGCTGTGGCGTCCACTGGAGGCCGATCTCAGGATGCGCAGCACCGTCATCGAGCGCTACGGCGCGGATTTTATTCCCCAGGATATGACGGTGCAGGACTATCCGTTTACGTATGCGGAGATGGAACCGTTTTTCGATAAGTTCGAGAAGATCTGCGGGACCGCCGGGCACGCCGGCAACCTAAAGGGTGAAAAAATCGCCGGCGGCAATCCTTTTGAAGCACCGCGCCAGAACCCTTACCCGACCAGGCCGCTTAAGCAGCAGTATTCCGGTATGCTGTTCAGCAAAGCGACAACCGGGCTGGGCTATCATCCGTTCCCGCTCCCGGCGGCGCTGTGCAGCGAACCTTATACCAATCCGTATGGCGTCCAGCTGGGCGTGTGCAACTACTGCGGTTTTTGCGAGCGCTTCGGCTGCTTCAACTACTCCAAGGCGTCGCCGCAGAGCTGCGTGCTGCCGGCCCTCTATCAGTATAAAAACTTCGAGCTGCGCACCCAGTCCCACGTGCTGCGCGTCAATACCGATTCCACCGGCGCCAGGGCCACCGGCGTCACCTATATCGACGCCAACGGCCAGGAAGTGGAACAGCCCGCCAACCTGGTGGTGCTGAGCGCGTTCCAATTGCACAACGTGCGTCTGCTTCTGTTGTCCAAAATCGGCAAACCCTACGATCCCGCCACCGGCGACGGCGTGGTCGGGCGCAACTATGCCTACCAGATGAACGGCGGCGTCTCGCTGTTCTTCGATCCCGACACCAATTTCAACCCCTTTGCCGCCACCGGCGCCACCGGGACCTTTATCGATGATTTCAACGCGGAAAACTTTGACCACGGCGGTTTAGGGTTTGTCGGCGGCGCCACTATTTCCGCCACCATCACCGGCGGCCGTCCCATCCAGCAGATGAGTATTTCCAACCATGCGCCTAAATGGGGAACCGGCTGGAAAAAGGCGATCAAGGAAAGTTACCTGCACACCATGAGCGTCGGCTCTTCCGGATCGGTGATGCCGTATAAACAGTGCTATCTCGATCTCGATCCCACTTATAAAGATCATCACGGGCAGCCGCTGCTGCGCATGACGTTCGACTGGCAGCAAAACGAGCTCAAGATGACCCACTTCATCGGCGGCAAGGCGGAGGAAATCGCCAAGGCCATCGGGCCGAAGCATTACGAAATGGGCTTTAAAGGCATGAACGCCCACTACGATGTGCGTCCCTACCAGTCCACCCATACCACCGGCGGCGCGGTGATGGGCGATAATCCCGCCACCAGCGTGGTGAATAAGTACCTGCAAAGCTGGGATGTGCCCAATTTGTTTGTGCTGGGCGCCTGCTGTTTCCCGCAAAACCTGTCGTACAACCCGACCGGTATTGTCGGCGCCACCGCGCTATTTGCCGCCAATGCGATTCGTACGCAGTATTTGGCCAACCCCGGACCGCTGGTCCAGGCTTAACAGGGAAGGAACCGAGATGAACGTTCTATGGAATGCAGCGCTTCCCTTGATGGCGCTGGCGCTGTTGCCCGGCGCGGCTAAAGCGGCGACCGATGGCCAGCCGGTAAGCAAAGGACAATATTTGGCCACCGCCGGCGACTGCGTGGCCTGCCACACCGCGGCCGGCGGCAAACCGTTTACCGGCGGACTGAAGATGTCCACGCCGTTGGGGGCCATTTACTCCACCAATATCACCCCGGATAAAGCCACCGGGATTGGCGGATACAGCTATGAGGATTTTACCAAAGCCGTGCGCGAAGGGGTGGCGAAAGACGGCCATCATCTCTATCCGGCCATGCCTTATACCTCGTTTGCCAGGATTAATGATGAAGATATGCACGCGCTGTATGACTTCTTTATGCATCAGGTGCCGGCGGTCAAGCAGGCCAACCGCGACAGCGATATTCCCTGGCCGCTGAATATGCGCTGGCCGCTGGCGGCCTGGAACTGGGTATTCCATGACGATGACGCGTTCCGGCCGGACCAGGGACAAAGCGCCGAGTGGAACCGGGGAGCCTATCTGGTGCAGGGGCTGGAGCATTGCGGCACCTGCCATACGCCGCGCGGCATCGCGTTCCAGGAGAAGGCGCTGGATCAATCCGACGCGGCCTACCTGACCGGCGGCACGCTGGAAGGCTGGCATGCGCCCAATCTTACCGGCGACGGCAAGGACGGACTGGGACGCTGGTCGGCGGATGAATTGGTGATGTTCCTGAAAACCGGCCGCACCGATAGCAGCGCGGCGTTTGGGTCCATGACGGATGTGGTTGAGCACAGTACGCAATACCTGAACGATGCGGATTTACGGGCGATGGCGGTGTATCTCAAATCGCTGAAACCCGCCGCCGGGGCGCCGGCGCCGAAAACGGATGACGCCACCTCCGCGGCGCTAATCCGGGGCGATATGAGCAAGCCGGGGGCGCAGGAATATATGGACAACTGCGCCGCTTGCCATCGTATCGACGGCAGGGGATATGCCAAAACCTTCCCGGCGCTGGCGCATAACCCGGTGGTGTTGAGCGACGACCCTTCTTCGCTCATCAGCATCGTCTTGCATGGCGGCAAGATGGCGGTCACCAAAGACGCCGTGACGGGATTGACCATGCCGGACTTCGGCTGGCGGCTTGACGATCGACAGGTGGCGGATTTACTCAGTTTTATCCGCAGCGCCTGGGGCAATGACGCGCCGGCGGTCGGTGCCGGCCAGGTGAAAAAACTGCGCAATGCGTCGTCGACGGTGGAACGCAAGGACCCCGATAAGACCAATGAACCGAATACCGGGCAGGCGCAGCGGTAACGGCGTAATAGCAAAAGGTTATTACTGCATCGGCAGGCAAGACCTGACCCCTGGCATCTACCGGGGCTCAGGTCTTTTTTTTTGGCCACGGCCGACCTTAGCCGGTTTCCAGTTAACCTTTACCGGATTTGTACTTTGGCATCCGACCAAGCCTTGGGTAGAGTTATACCTCGGTTTAGTTATTGGATAGTCAGGTAAAAGTTAATGGGTGCCTTAATTCCGGTAGTGGATCACGCGGTAATTAATGTCGCGGGCAAGCTTGATGAAATGCAGCAATTATTTACGCTTTTAGGATTCCAGTTGACGCCGCGGGGCCACCATTCACTGGGCTCCAGCAACCATTTAGCCATTTTTGGCGAAAACTATTTCGAGCTGCTGGGGTTTGAGGCGGGTAACGCCGATAAACGCCAGGATCTCTGGAACGCGCCCCTCGGGCTCACCGGCCTGGTGTGGAAAACCACCGACGCCGATGGGGTCTACCGCCATCTGCAATCCGTCGGCCTGGCCGGCGATCCCCCCGGTTCATTTTCCCGTCCGGTGGAACTGCCCGACGGCAGCCGGCCTGACGCTCGCTTTCGTACCGTCAGGCTGGCCGCCGAGCGGGTAAAAAACGGCCGCAGTTTTTTTTGCCAGCATGACACGCCGGAACTGGTCTGGCGTTCCCCCTGGCGCCAGCACCCGAACGGCGCCGTCGATATCAGCGCTTTGGTGATTGCCGCGGCCGATCCCGCGGCGGCGGCCGGCCTTTACGGCACGCTGTTTGGCCGGGAGGTTATTGATGCCGACGGCCAGGGCGGCTATCGGCTGCAGGCGGGCAAAACCCAGGTGCGATTTATCACTCCCCAGCGGGCCGCCGGACTTTATGGCCCGGTCCCTGCCGGCGAAAACGGCACCGAACGCATGGTGGCGCTTGAGTTTACGGTCTCGTCGCTGAGCGCTAGCGCCGACTATTTTCAGCGCAGCGGCATCCAGACGTCATCCCCGGTGCCGGATACCTTGCTGATTAGCGCGGACCGCGCCTTCAATGTCGCTCTGCTGTTCGCAGCCTCTTGATGTTCATATTTTAAGGTCCGGTAAGCATGAAAGCCATCGTATTACGTGAACATGGCGGTAATGAAAAGTTGCGGCTGGAAAACGGCTTTCCCGATCCCGTCGCCGGCAGGGGGGATGTGGTGCTGCGCGTGCGCGCCTCCTCGCTTAATTACCACGATGTGTTTACCCGGCGCGGCATGCCGGGCATTACGTTGCCCCTGCCGATTATTATCGGCCTGGACGTGGCCGGCGAGATCGCCGCTTTAGGCGAAGGCGTGACCGGGTGGCGCATCGGCGACCGCGTGGTGGTGGACCCGATAAACCGGGTGGAAGGCGGATTGGTGGGCGAAACCACCCACGGCGGCCTAGCCGAACTATGCCGGGTGCCGTCCCACCAGCTGATCGCCTTGCCGGATGAAATCGGCTTCGCCGAAGCGGCGGCGCTGCCGGTGGCCTATGGCACCGCCCGGCGCATGATGGTGGCTATCGGTCAGATACAGGCCGGGGAAAAGGTATTGATCCTCGGCGCCAGCGGCGGCGTCGGGGTCTGCTGCGTGCAATTGGCCAAGCTGGCCGGCGCGCAGGTAATTGCCTGCGCCGGCACCGAGGAGAAAGCCGAACGCCTGCGCGCCATCGGCGCCGACCATATCATCCGCTACACCGAACAGGACTTCGCCAAAGAGGTATTCCAGCGTTTCGGCAAACCCGCCCGGTCGCGCCACGCCGCCGTGCCGGGCGGCGTGGACGTGGTGGTCAATTTTACCGGCGGCGATACCTGGGTCAAATCCCTGCGCTGCCTGCGGGTTGGGGGACGGCTGCTGACCTGCGGCGCGACCGCCGGTTTTAATCCCGCCGAGGATCTGCGTTATATCTGGACCTATGAATTGCAGATCCGCGGCTCCAATGGGTGGGAGCGCGAGGACCTGCATCAACTGCTGGCGCTGGTGCGCGACAAACGGCTCGACGTCCTGATCGATCGCCAGTGGCCGCTGGAGCAGGGCGCGCAGGCGCTGGCCGCGCTGGAACAACGCCAGGTGATCGGCAAAGTGGTGGTGGTATGAGCACGCGGCTGAGCAAAACGCAAATCGAGGAAAAATTCCGTTCATCGCCCTTTATCGCCTGGCTGCAATTGCGCGTCGAGTCGGTGGATTACGATCAACAGACTCTGACGGTCACGGTGCCGATGCGGGCGGAGTTCGAGCGCAGCGCCGGCGGCGGCCAATGGCATGGCGGACCGCTGGCTTCGATTATCGATACCGTCGGGGATTTCGCGCTGGCGATGATGGTCGGCGCAGGTTTGCCCACGGTCAACTTTCGCGTCGACTACCTGCGCCCGGCGGTGAATACGTCCCTGCGGGTCGTGGCGCGCAGCCGGCGCATCGGCCGCACCATCGGCGTGGCCGATGTCGACGTGTTTAATGAACAACAACAATTGCTGGCCATCGGCCGCGCAAGTTACGCCACCGGCGTCGCACAACCAGGAGTTTCATCATGAACGGACAATTTTCACGGCGCAAGTTTCTGGGTATCCTGGGCGTGGGCGGATCGCTGGCGGCGCTGTCCAGCGGCATCCCGGGCGTAAGGCTGGTGGCCAACGCCTCCGCCGCCGAGGTGGCGGGCGCCGCGCCGCGCCGGGGCGGTACCCTGGTCATCTCCTGGGGCGGACTTGAGCCGCAGGCGCTGTTTGTGCCGGGCGGCGGCGGTTCGTCGCCGTTCCAGACCTCGACCAAAATCCTGGAGCGCCTGCTGAAGCTCGACAACCAGCTGCATTTCCAGCCGGCGCTGGCCGAAGCGGTGGTGGCCGCTCCCGACTATAAAAGTTATGACATTACCCTGCGCCAGGGTGTGAAGTGGCATGACGGCGCCGATTTTACCGCGGACGACGTCGTGTACAACGTCATCGAGCATTGGAAGGCCATTTCGGCCGGCATCGCCCTGAAAGCCCTGAACGCCGCCACCGCGCTGGATACCCATCGCGTGCGGCTGAGCTTTGATCGCCCGGTGCCGGAATTCTTCCTCAAATCCATACTGGCGGGCCAGTACCAACTGCTGCTGCCGAAACATTTATATGCGGGCAAGGATATTCTTACCAATCCGCTGAATAACCAGCCGGTGGGCACCGGCCCATGGATTTACGATAAATGGACGCGCGGCAGCTATGTGCAATACCGCCGCAATGACCAGTACTGGTCGCCCAACCAACCCTATCTCGACAAACTGCTGGTCAGGTGGTGGAGCGACGCGGCGTCGCGTACCGCCGCCCTGGAAACCGGGGAACTGGGACTCGGCTATTCGAATCCCGTGCCCGCCAGGGAAGTTGACCGGTTGCTGAAAACCGGCCAGGTGGTGCTCGATACCAGCGGTTATGAAAACAGCGCCTGGACGGTGACGGTGGAATTTAACCAGCGGCGCGAGGTGGTTAAACGCCGCGAAGTGCGCCAGGCGATCCTGCATGGCATCGATCGTGATTTTATCGTCGACACTATCTATTTCGGCCGGGGAAAACCGGCGGTGGCGCCGATTTTCAGCAGCAACCGCCTATTTTTCACCGATGAGGTGCCCAAGTATGAGTTTGACGTAAAAAAAGCGGCCGCCCTGCTGGATGCCGCCGGCCTGCCGGTGAAAAACGGCAGCCGGTTCACCGTCAACCTGCTGGCGGCGGCCTGGTTCGAGGAAAACGCCAAGCTGGGCCAATACCTGAAACAGGCACTGGAGGATCTTAATATCACCGTACGGCTCGATTCGGTGGATCGCGCCACGGCGCTGAAACGGATTTACAGCGATTACGATTATGATATCGCCATCTCCAACTTTACCGCCCCGCTGGAGCCGGTGCCGACGGTAACCCAGTTTTTTACCAGCGACGGCATCGTAAAAGGCGGCGCTTTTCGCAACGCCACCGGCTATAGCAATCCGGCGATGGACGAATTGGTGGGCAATATCACGGTGGAGGTGGACGAAGCCAAACGCCGCGACCTGGTCCACCAATTTTCCCGGCTGGCCAGCACCGACGTGCCCATCGTGCCCCTGGTGGAAATGCAGTCATATACCCTGGCGCGCGCCAATGTCCGCAACTTTACCACCGATGCCAATGTCCAGGGCACGTCCCTGAACGATGTCTGGCTGGCGGGGTAGCGGCATGACGCGCATTATCCTGCGGCGCCTGCTGCAAGCGGTGCCGCTGCTGCTCGGAGTGGTTATCATCAATTTCGCGTTGATGAAATGCGTGCCCGGCAGCCTGCTGGACGTGATGACCGCCGAGCAGCAGGTCACCGATCCGGCGATGATCGATCGGCTGCGCGCGCTCTATGGACTGGATCAGCCGGCGTGGCTGCAATTGCTCAAGTATATCGGCGCGGTGGCCCGGCTGGATCTGGGTTTTTCCTACCGGCATAACCTGCCGGTGCTGGACGTGATCCTATCGCACCTGCCCGCCACGCTGCTGCTGATGCTGGCAAGCATCGCGGTGGCCCTGCTGGTGGGCGTCGGCGCGGGCGTGCTGGCCGCCATAAAAGTCAACAGCGCCTGGGATACGCTGATATCGGCGCTGGCGGTGCTTTGTTTCGCCGCGCCCGGTTTCTGGCTCGGCATCATGATGATTATCCTGTTCTCGGTAAAACTCGGCTGGTTTCCGGTGGGGGGTATGGAAACCATCGGCGCGGATGAGCGGCCCTGGGGGAGGGCGCTGGATATCGCCCACCATCTGGTGCTGCCGGCGCTGACCCTGGGCCTGTTTTACGCCGCCACCTACGCGCGGGTGATGCGCGCCTCGATGCTGGAAATCGCCCAGCTGGATTTTGTGCGCGCCGCCCGGGCCAGGGGCTTGAGCCGGCTGCGCGTGATAACCGGGCACATGATGCGCAATGCCCTGCTGCCGGTGGTGACCCTGTTCGGCCTGCAGCTCGGCACCGTGCTGGGCGGCAGCGTCGTGGTGGAATCCGTATTCAGCTGGCCCGGTATCGGCCAGGTCCTGTTTGACAGCGTGATGAGCCGCAATTTTCCGGTCGTCATGGGCGTACTGGTACTCAGCTCGCTGGTGGTGATCGTGGTGAATATCCTGGTGGACGTGGCGTATTCCCGCCTGGACCCGCGGATTGGGAGCTGAAAAATGTCTGTTATCGTCCCCCTTTTGCCCGCCGCCGCGCCGCGCCTGGCGCTGCTGCGCCGGTTTTGCCGCCATCGCGGCGCGGTGTTTGGCGCGCTGATTGTGTTGATCATCGCGGCCGCCGCGCTGCTGGCCGGATGGTTTTATCCCATCGACCCCTTGCGCATCGTCGCCATGCCGGAGATTTGGCCCTTTACCGATTGGCGTTATCCGCTGGGCACCGACTCCCTGGGCCGCGACATCATGGCGCTTATCGTGCACGGCGCGCGCGCCACCCTGCTTATCGGGCTGGTGGCCAGCCTGGTGGCCACCACGCTTGGCGTGGCGGTGGGCGCTGCAGCCGCCTGGTTCGGGGGCTGGATCGATGAAGTGTTGATGCGGGTTGCCGAGCTGTTCCAGATCATTCCCAACGTGGTGTTTGTGCTGACGGTGGTGGCGGTACTCGGCCCGCGGATAGAAAATATCATTATCGCCGTCGGACTGGTGTCCTGGCAGCCCATCGCCCGGCTGACCCGCGCCGAATTCCTGTCCTTCAAGGATCGCGAGTTCGTGCTCGCCTGCCGGGCCTGCGGCATGGGCAACCTGCGCATCGCCCTGGGCGAAATCCTGCCCAATGTCATGCCGCCGGTGATCGTGCTGTCGTCGCTGGTGGTTGCCGGGGCGATCCTCTACGAATCCGTGATCTCCTTCCTCGGCCTTGGCGATCCCAACCTGGCCAGCTGGGGCCGGTTGGTGGGGGAAGGGCGCACGCTTATCCGCTCATCGTGGTATATCTGCGCGGTGCCGGGCGTGGCGATTATGCTGGCGGTGCTGGCGCTGAACCTGATTGGCGACGGGCTGAACGACGCCCTGAACCCGAAGCTGAGGGATCGCCTGTGAGCAGCGTGCTGGAGGTGAACGACCTGAGCGTCGAACTGCGCGGTCGCCAGGGCAGCGTGACCGCGCTGGACGGCGTCTCCCTGACCCTGGCGGCCGGGGAAACCCTGGCGCTGGTGGGAGAGTCAGGTTGCGGGAAATCCCTGACCGCGCTGGCGCTGATGGGGCTGCTGCCCACGCCCCCGGCGCATTTGAGCGGCGGTGAAATCCGGTTTGAAGGGCAAAATCTGGTGGCCTTGGGCGAAAAGCGGATGCGGCGATTGCGCGGCAATCGGCTGGCGATGATTTTCCAGGACCCGATGAGCTCGCTTAATCCGGTGAAAACCGTCGGCGATCAATTGGGGGAGGTTTTGCGGGTGCATCTGGGCCTGTCGCGGCGCGAGGCCTGGCGCCGCGGCGTTGCGCTGTTGGAGCAGGTGCATATTCCCGACCCGGCCAGGCGAATGGATGAATACCCGCATCGGTTATCGGGCGGCATGTCGCAGCGGGTGATGATCGCCATGGCCATCGCCTGTAAGCCGGCGATATTGATTGCCGACGAACCCACTACCGCCCTGGATGTGACCATCCAGGCGCAAATACTGGCGCTGCTGCGGGAGTTGCAGGCGGATACCGGCATGGCGCTGATGTTGATCACCCACGATTTGGGCGTGGTCGCCGCCATGGCCCAGCGCGTGGCGGTGATGTATGCCGGTAACATCGTCGAGGAAGCGTCGGTGCTGGAACTGTTCGACTATCCGCTGCATCCCTATACGCAGGGGCTGTTACGCGCCACGCCGACCGCGGGGCGGCCGGATGAGCGGCTGGTGGATATCCCGGGACGGGTGCCGGCCCTGGCGGAATTACCCGCGGGCTGCGCCTTTGCGGCGCGCTGCCCGCACGCAACGCCCGAGTGCGCGCGGCTGCGGCCAGGGCTGGCGCCCCTGCGCCCGGCGCATCAGGTTGCCTGCCTGGTGGCGCAAGCCCAGGCGCAGGCCGCGCCGCCCCGTTTGGCCAACGGGAGCTGGCGCCGATGAAACCGCTGCTTACCGTAAACCATCTGCAGGTCAGTTATCCCACCCGCGACGGGCGGGTATTCGCCCTGTCGGGGGTGGATTTTACCCTAAACCGCGGTGAAACCGTCGGGCTGGTGGGCGAGTCGGGCTGCGGCAAATCCACGCTGGGCAAGGCGGTGATGCGGTTAATTCCCAGCACCGGCGGCAGTATACACATCGGCGATGCCGACATTACCCATTTAGGGCGCAAGGCGTTATTACCCTATCGGGCGGATATGCAGATGATGTTCCAGGATCCGCAAGGGTCGCTTAATCCGCGCCAAAGCGTGGGGAAAAGCATCGGCCGGCCGCTTGAGGTGGCCGGCTGGCATGCGGCGCAAATCCGCCGGCGGGTCGGCGAGCTGTTGGAACTGGTGGGGCTGCCCGCGGCGGCGGCGTCCCGTTATCCCCACGAGTTTTCCGGCGGCCAGCGCCAGCGCATCGGCATTGCCCGCGCGTTAATCCTTGAACCGAAGATAGTGATTTGCGACGAGCCGGTTTCCGCCCTGGATGTGTCGGTGCGGGCGCAGGTTATTAATCTGATGCGCGATATCCAGCAGCGCACCGGTGTGGCCTACCTGTTTATTTCCCACGATCTCTCGGTGGTGGAATACATCTCCGATCGCCTGCTGGTGATGTATCTGGGGCGCATTGTCGAAAGCGGCCCCACGCGCCAGATCTGGGCCGGCCCGGCGCATCCTTATACCGCGGCCCTGCTGGCTGCGGCGCCGGTGGCGGACCCCCGCGCGCCGCGCGGCCAGAATATCCTCGCCGGCGAGTTGCCCAGTCCTATCTCGCCGCCGCCCGGCTGCCCGTTCCACACCCGCTGTCCGCGCGCCGCCGAACGCTGCCGGGCGGAGCGGCCGGCGCTGCGCGGCAGCGGCGCGCACCGGCAGGTTGCCTGTCATTTCCCGTTATTTGAACCTGACGCCGCGCAATTGCCGCCGTTGGCGTTATGAAGGAGTATCAATGAACCTGAATCTTGGCGATCTTATCGATCGCAGCGGTGATTTACGGCGCGAGGCCATAATCGACCTGCGCGACGTCCACCGGCCGCGCCACTGGAGCCATGGCCAGGTTGACGAGCTGGCCGGCGGCGTGGCCCGCTACCTTAGCGATCTTGGCCTGCCGCGGGGCAGCACCGTCGCCATCGCCTCCCTTAACCGCGCCGAATATATCGCCGCCTATTTCGGTATCATGCGGGCGGGGCTGGTGGCGGTGCCGCTCAATATCAAGGTACCGCTCGACACCCTGGAATATTTGTTGGCCGACGCGCAAATTCGCCTGGCGTTCGTGGACGGTGAGCGCCATGAAATTTTGCAAGGCAAACTGCCGCTGGTGAACTTTGACGGGAACGGCGCGGAAGGATTCCGGCAATGCATCACGCCGCAGGCTTTCGACACGGTGTGGTCCCGGCCGGAAGAGGTGGCGATGATACTTTATACGTCCGGCTCAACCGGCCGGCCGAAAGGGGTGCCGCTGACCCACCAGGGGCAGCTGTGGGCGCTGGAGGCCACGCGCAGCGGCGGCGTGGAGCCGGACGCGCCGCAGGCCCGTTATCTGCTGGCGCAGCCGTTGTTTCACATGAACGGTTTATTTCTCACCAAACGGGTATTTGCGGTTAATGGCTTGCTGGTGGTTCTGCCGGCCTTTGACGCCCAGCGCTATGCGGCCGCACTGGCCGATTACGGCATCAATATCGTCACCGCCGTGCCGACCATGTTCGCCCGGCTGTTGCGCGATCCGCGCCTGCTGGCCGGGCGGGATTTCTCCGCCCTGAACCGCCTGATGCTGGGGTCCGCCCCCATGTCGCTATCGTTGTTCAATCGTATCCAGCAGGCGTTTCCCGCGGCGACCATCACCCACGGTTATGGCACCACCGAGGCGGGGCCGGCGGTGTTCGGTCCCCATCCCGACGGGCTGCCCACTCCGCCGCTGGCGCTGGGCTATCCGCTCGCGGCGGGGGAGGTGAAGCTGGTGGACGGGGAAACGGCAAACGACGGCGTGCTATGCATGCGCAACCCGGCGGTGACCCCGGGTTATCTCGGCCTACCGGAAAAAAGCGCCCAGGCGTTCCGGGAGGGCTGGTATTACAGCGGCGATGTCATGCGCCGCGATGAACAGGGGTTTTATTATTTTACCGGCCGCGCGGACGACATGTTCGTTTGCTCCGGCGAGAATATTTTTCCGGTGGAGGTGGAAAAAACGCTCGAATCCCACCCCCAGGTGCGCCAGGCCTGCGTGGTGCCGTTGCCGGATGAGGAGCGCAGCCAGGTGCCGGTGGCTTTTGTGGTGTTGCAGCCCGACAGCGACCTGAGCCCGGACGCATTAAAGCAGCATGCCCTTGAGCATGGCCCGGCCTACCAGCACCCGCGGCGGATCGCCTTCCTGGCCGAATTGCCCTGGGCGGGCACCAATAAAGTGGACCGCCATGCGCTCGCCGCGCTGGCGCGAACGCTGGAAGCGCGCCGGGACTGGAACAATCCGCTGCTGACGACGGAGCCGGACCATGCCTAGAATAGCCCTGGTTACCGGCGCCAGCCGCGGCATCGGCCGGGCCATCGCCCTGGCCCTGGCCCGCCAGGGCGTGGCGGTGGCGGTGCATTATCGCCAGGCGCGCCAGGAAGCGGAGCGCGTAGTCGAGGAGATTGAACGCGCGGGCGGCCGCGCCTTTATCCTGCAGGCGTCGCTGGATGAGAGCGCGGGGGCGCAGTTGCTGATAGACCGGCTGCAAACCGAGTTGACCCGGCTTTTCGGTTCGCCGCGCTTTGATATCCTGGTCAATAACGCCGGGCAGGGCGGACGGGCGGCCATCGCGGAGGTTACGCCGCAGCGGCTGGCCGACACGCTGCAGGTCAATTTTATTTCGCCCTTTTTCCTTATTCAGCACGCTATCCCGCTGCTGCGGGACGGCGGGCGGATAATCAATATTTCTTCCATGAGCACCCGGGCCGCCTTCCCGGAAATGGCGGCCTATGCGCCCTCCAAGGCGGCGCTGGAAAGTCTCGGCGTATTGCTGGCGGCTGAACTGGGCGGCCGGGCCATCACGGTTAATGCGGTATTGCCGGGCGCGACCGCCACGGCGATGAACCCGCGCGCCGCCGATCCCCAGTCCGCGGCGGTGATTAGCCAAGGCGTGGCGCTGGGCCGGGTGGGCCAGCCGGAAGATATCGCGCAGGTGGTGGCGTTTCTGGCCGGCGAGGGCGGCCGCTGGATAACCGGCCAGCGCATCGACGCCAGCGGCGGCCAGCGATTGTAGCCGGCCGCGCGGCACCGCTTCCCGGCGGTCAGCGCCGCAGCGTATGCAGCGTCTCTTGCGCCAGGCGCGCGAAGTAGCGCGCCGCCGGGGCGATTAACGCTTCCGACGGATCGAAACGCGGATGATGCAGGCCGAAGGCGCTGGCCGAGCCGATATTGACAAAGGCGCCGGGCAAATGATGCAGATAAAAGGCAAAGTCCTCGCCGCCCATCAGCGGCGGCAGGTCATGCACCCGATAACCCTCCCTGGCCGCGACATCTTTGGTGTAATCCGCCCATTCGGCGCTGTTCACCAGCACCGGGGGGCCTGCGTGCCAGCGCAGCTCGGCGCGGGCGCCGAAGCCGGCGGCGATATGTTCAATCAGGCGGGTTATTTTTTCCGGTACCAGGGCGCGGACCGCGGTATTGTGGGTGCGCACCGTTCCCTCAAGCTCCACCTGCTGCGGCAGCACGTTCCAGGTATTACCGCCGTTGATGCGCGTGACGCTTAACACCACCGAGTCCAAGGCGCTAAAGGCGCGGCTGGGCAAGGTTTGCAATGCTGTGATGATATGGGCGGCCAGCACGATACTGTCGACACCCTCCTCGGGACGGGCGGCATGGGCGCCTTTCCCGTTAATCAGGATTTCAAAGCGGTCCACGTTGGCATGCAGCGGCCCGGAACGGGTGCCGAATTCACCCACCGGCAAATCGGGGGCGTTATGGCCGCCGAAAATCACGCTCACGCCCTCCAGTGCGCCGGCGTCGATTAATTGCCGGGCGCCGTCGAAGGTTTCCTCGGCCGGCTGGAACAGTACCCTGACTTTACCGGCCAGGCCGGCCTCCCGCTCTTTAAGCAGCAGCGCGGCGCCCAGCATAATCGAGGTATGGATATCATGGCCGCAGGCATGCATGACGCCGGGGTTGCGTGAATTGAACGGCCGGTCCGATTGTTCATCGATGGGCAGGGCGTCAATATCGGCGCGCAAAGCGATGGTCGGCCCGTCGCCCCGGCCGATTTCCGCGACCACGCCGGTTTTCAGCGCGAGCGGCAGAATAGGGATGCCCGCCTCGCTCAGCCATTGCCTGATTTTTTGTGTCGTCTGGAATTCGTGATTGGATAATTCAGGGTATTGATGTAACTCCCTGCGCCACCCCACCAGCTTGTCCCCTAAAAGATCCGTTAAAACATCAGATGTCATGGTCAGTATTCCCGCACAGGCTATTTCTTTTGTCAGACAAAAAAGCTAGCAACCCTGCCGCCGTGGGTCAAAGATTAAATATTGATGAACTTAGGTAGGGAATGGCAAAGAAAAACGGGTATTGTCTGCGTCCATCAGTGCAACATGTATCTCACATTTTAACTACATATGCCTGCGTTATGCCGTCGATCAACGGCGATTATGCAAAAACGGCACGGTTAAAGCCCCATTAGAGTAAAGCCTTTGATGGGTCTCACGGTTTAGCCGATGATTCTTCAGTAGGATAAGGACATGTATTATTCAGTGAATAGGGAACGAACGTGGAAACACAACTTTTACATGAGTTTGTTTTATTATCGAAAACACTGAATTTTAGTAAAGCCGCGCAGAAAATGAATATCACTCAGCCGGTATTAAGTCGGCATATGAAATATTTGGAAGAGTATTTCGGCGCCCGTTTTTTTAGACGCGACACCCATAAGGTAGAACTGACCACCGCTGGGAAATTATTTTCCGAAGAAGCGGGTAAGATATTATTCCAGTATGAAACGTCCATATCGGCGATTCATTCGTTTACCGGAAAAAGCCGGCGCCGGCTTGCCGTTACTTTCCTGGGGGAGGCTATCCAGAAGTTTTTGATTACTTTCCTGACGCAGTTCCGCGCCAAGCATGGGGATATCGTCATTGAATGCCGCGACAGCGAGCTGGATGAGGCCCTCTCTTTACTGGATAATCACACCAGCGATATGGGATTTCTTATCAGGCCTAATTTTATGACCAATGAATCGGGATTTTGCACGTTGCCTTTTCAAACCGATCCGCTATGCGTAGTGGTAAATAAATGCCACCCCCTGGCCGGACGCGGCAGCGTTTCCCTGCGTGAGGTCAGCGAATGGCCGATAATGCGCATCGATCCTCGGGAATTTTCCTTGTCCGATGAATACAGCACCCGCTTCTTGACCATACATGACATTGATTTCACACTGGATAAAGAATACCCCAATCTTAAGACCTGCTGTTTTAACCTGGAATTTACCGATCGCGCGGTGCTCCTGATGCCCAGGCACCGGGGATATCTGACCGGCCAGAACTGCGTCATGCTGGACATTGCCGAAGAGGACTGCTGGTTCAACCTGGAACTGGTATGGGATAGCAAAAATACCAATCCCTCGGTGGCCATATTCTTGAAGGAGTTTAAATCTTTTTTAAAACAATAAGTGTAGCTATCATATCTAACTCTCCCCATATTCATATATACCACCCCCTTCATTGACAGCTAAACGCTAAGTAAGGTTTATTTATGCAGCCATAAATCTGTCCATGGCTATATTCTTCGTTACATTCAACTTTCTATTTATACCTATGGATTTATTTAAGTACATATTGATAGCCGTATTTAATAAAAACGCCGCTCCGATTTTTAACCGGCATGGAAAAAATAATTATTTTTAGCTTGTTTTTTTATGATGCGGGTCACATGTTTTTTCCTGGAAATTCCCGGTCTTCTGGAACGTCGCCAAAACGGTTATGTCGAAAATGCATAGCCGAAAAAATAAAAAGAATTTCCGCCGTTAGTACGGCGATGGTACGTTTTTATTACCAGAAAGCACCGGACCAGAAAATGTGAATCACATGACTTATATCCGTGCTGCTTCCAACAAATTCTAATAAATCTATAAAGGAGTAAACCATGGCGATTAAAGCCAATTACGAGTCTGATCATGGAAAACGTAAAGAAATGTCCCATGAGGAATTGGGAACAATTCCCCATATGCGTTTCGAAGAGTATGCGGAAAAACTGAAACACTGCTTCACCATGAAACGTGAAAACGGAATTCTCGAAGCCCGGCTGCATACCAACGGCGACAGCCTGCAGTGGGGCGCTCCCGCGCACCAGGCACTTCACTACTTTTTCGACTGGGCGGGCAGGGATCCGGACAACGAGGTCATCATCCTCGGGGGGACGGGAAAGGACTTTATGAAGGGCATCGGCCGGCTTGACGATAAGGGCAACTGGGGCCCGGCAACCGAATTCAACTCCGCGCCGGAAGAAGCCTGGAAGATGTATGAGTATCAATATTATGACGGTACCAACGATATCGAAGGCCAGGTATTCGATGTGGAAGTGCCCACCATCGGCGTATGGAACGGCGCCGCTTTCCATACCGATCTGGTGCTTTTCAGCGATCTTACCCTTTGCACCGAAGATGCGTGGACCACGGATATGCATTTCCGGGTCAACATGGTCCCCGGCGACGGCATCGGCATTGCCTGGCGGGAACTGATGGGCCGCAAGCGATACGCCTATGCCGAACTGACCGGCGAGATCATCACGGCCCGCAAGGCCCTCGCCCTTGGCATGGTCAACGAGATCTGTCCGGATACGGAATCCTGCTATGCGCGGGCCCAGGAGATTGCCGAACTTATCATGCGCACCGGCAGCCGCGTCACCCGCCGCATCACCACCCAGCAGCTCCGGAAAGCCTGGAAGGAAGATATCGCCAACGAGCTGCGCAACGCCTTCTCCACGGAAATGTTCGTGACCGCTACCGAACATAGCCCCCACGAAGTCAATTACTGGCACTGGGCGCACGAAGAGGCCGAACTGGTCAAGGCGGCCGAGAAAAAAGGCAAGGTCATCCGTCCGCGCGTCAACGGCGGCCAGGAAGAAGACGAAATCAAGTAACAGGCCTGTATCCACAGGCCCGGTAACGGATTACCCGTCATCACAGGTTTTCGGCGGCACGCGCGGCGCCGGCTCGTCATCGCCCGCAGCGGGGCGTTACGTCCTGGCCGCCGGTTTATCCGGGTAATGGTTGACCGGCAAAAAAATTCCTATCTACCGTAAGCGGGGCAGGTCCATGAATACAGGGAACGACGTCATTATTTCCGCCGCATTGACCGGCGCGGTGACACCAAAAGACATCAATGAAAATATTCCGCTGACGCCGGAAGAAATCGCCGCCGACGCTTATCGCTGCTGGCAGCGGGGCGCCGCCATCGTCCATCTCCATATGCGCGACGATGGGGGGCTGGGTACGATGGATAGCGGGAAATTTGCCGAAACCATCCGTCTGCTGCGCGCCCGCCATGACTGCGATGTGATTATCAATTGCACAACGTCCGGCGACCATCGGGCCAGCGATAAGCAGCGGCAGGAACATGTGACCAATCTGGACGGGATAGAAATGGCGTCCTGGGACGCGGGTTCCTTTAACTGGATGCCCGGCGGCGTATTTATCAATTCCCCGCAGTTTTTAGGCGCCCTCGGTGAAGTCCTGACCGCGCGGGGCATCAAACCCGAAGTGGAAATTTTCGATGCCGGCATGCTGGGCATCGCCGGGTATTTTGCCGAGCAGGGCAAGCTGGCCAGGCCGCTGCATTATCAATTCTGCCTCGGCGTGCCGGGGGGAATGCCCGCCACGGTGGAGAACCTGCTTTATCTCTGCGCGCACATTCCGCCCGATGCCACCTGGTCGGCGTTCGGCGTCGGCAAGGCCCATATGCCCATACTGTACGCCGCCATAGCATTAGGCGGACATATACGCGTGGGGCTGGAAGACAACGTCTATTTCAGCAAGGGCGTAAAGGCGTCCAATGCGCAGTTGGTGGAACGCGCCGCTCAGGCAATCCGCTTGTTCGGCAAAGAGGTGGCCACACCCGAACGGGCAAGAAAACTGCTGGGGCTCCGGCCGTTATAAACCAGGCCATTGCCGGCCCCTTCCCGTGGGTCTCGCAGGCATGCAAAAGAAGGTGGTTATGAGAGAAGCAGTCATAGTATCGGCGGTGCGTACGCCGGTAGGCAAATGCCGCGGCGTGTTGGCGCCGGTACCGGCGCATATCCTGGGCGCCCTTGTCGTCAAAGAAGCGGTGGCCCGCGCCAACATCGAGCCGGCTGGCATTGATGATGTGATTTTTGCCAACCTGATGAATAACGAAATCAATAATATGGGCCGTATGGCGGCGTTGGAGGCCGGGCTGCCGGTTTCCGTGCCGGGGATAACCCTGGATCGCCAATGCGCCGCGTCGCTGAACGCGCTGGCCTACGGGGCCATCCAGATCATGGCCGGTTTCGCCGACATTATTGTCGCCGGCGGGGTGGAAAGCGATTCCCGCCGCACCTGGTCGCTGGAAAAAACCGACAGCGCCTACTCGGTACAGCCGCCGCGGTTCGTGGATATCCATACGTCGCCGGATAGCCTGGGCAACCCGCCCATGGGCATCACCGCCGAAAATGTGGCCGCCAAATATGGCTTGTCCCGCCGCCAGCTCGACGAGTTCGCGCTGCGCAGCCACCGGTTGGCCAGCGCCGCCTGGCAGGAGGGCCGGTTTGACGAACAGATCGTGCCGGTGCCCGTAACCGATAAAAAAGGCCGGCAAACCCCGGTATCCCGCGATGAACCGCTGCGCCCCGATTGTTCCCTGGAAGCCCTGGCTTCCCTGCGGCCCAGTTTCAAAGCGGACGGCGTGGTGACCGCCGGCAACAGCTCGCCCATGAGCGACGGCGCGGGGGCCATGGTGCTGATGGACCGCTCGCTGGCGGAAAAAAACGGCCGCGAGATCCTGGGCGTATTTCGCGGCTATGCGGCGGCGGGAGTGGACCCCGACCTGATGGGGCTGGGGCCGGTTCCCGCCACCGCCAAGCTATTGAAGCAGGCGGGTCTGGCGGTGAACGATATCGATTTATGGGAATTGAACGAGGCGTTCGCCGCCCAATCCCTGGCCTGCATCCGGGAAATCGGTATGGACCCCGCGCGGGTCAATCCCAATGGCGGCGCTATCGCCCTGGGGCATCCGCTGGCGGGCACCGGGGCGATCCTTACCGCGAAAACCCTGTATGAAATGAAACGCCGCAACCTGCGCAACGCCGTTATCACCTTCTGCGTCGGTGGCGGCCAGGGCGTGGCGGTATTGCTGACGAGGAATTAATCATGCCGGGAAAATATACCTCAGCCGAAGAAATCACCCGCCTTTTTCAAGACGGCCAGACGCTGATTTGCGGCGGGTTCGCCAATTGCGGCGTCCCCAATCGCCTGATCCAATGCGCGATAGACAGCGGCGCCAGGCACTTCACGCTGATAGCCAACGATTCCGGCGACGCCGATCTCACCATCGGCCGCCTGATTCATCACGGTCTGGTGGATAAGCTTATCGCCTCCCATATCGGCCGCAATACCGAAACCGTGGCGCTGGTGGAGGCCGGCAAAATCCAACTGGAACTGGTGCCCCAGGGCAGCCTGGCGGAGCGGATCCGCTGCGGCGGTTCGGGATTGGGCGGCGTTTTGACCAAAACCGGCCTGGGCACCGTGGTGGAGGAAGGCAAGCACCGGGTGGTGGTGGACGGCGAACTGTTTTTGCTGGAAACCGCGCTGCGGGCGGATATCGCCCTGGTGCGCGCCCGTACCGCCGATCCGCTGGGCAACCTGACCTATCGCGGCACCATGCGCAACTTCAATCCCCTGGTGGCCAAGGCGGCGC
>JAATFX010000102.1 GCA_015654925.1 Enterobacterales bacterium
GGGTCACGAACGGACGGGCGGCGGCGCCCCCGGGGATGCTTTGCATCATCGGGGTTTCCACTTCCATAAAGCCTTTGTCCACCATAAAGCGGCGGATTTCCGCCATGATCTGCGAGCGCACTTTAAAGGTGTGGCGGGATTCTTCGTTGGCGATCAAATCCAGGTAGCGCTGGCGATAGCGGCTTTCCTGATCCACCAGGCCGTGGAATTTATCCGGCAGCGGGCGCATCGCCTTGGTCAGCAGGCGGATTTCGGTGCAATGGATGGAAAGCTCGCCGGTCTTGGTCTTGAACACCTTGCCGCGGGCGCCGAGGATATCGCCCAGATCCCATTTTTTAAACTGTTCGTTATAAACGCCTTCGGCCAGCTCATCGCGGGCGACGTACAGCTGAATGGTGCCGCCGACGTCCTGCAGCGTGACAAACGAGGCTTTGCCCATGATCCGGCGGGTCATCATACGCCCGGCAATGCTGACTTCCAGGCCCAGCTCCACCAGCTGTTCATTGGTTTGGTCATCGTAGGCCGCATGCAGCCGGTCGGACGTGGTATCGCGGCGAAAATCGTTGGGGAACGCGTTGCCCTGCTCGCGCAGCAGCGCCAGCTTTTCACGGCGCGCCGCGAGTTCATTATTTACATCCGGCGCCAGAGGTGCACCGCCCTGTGATTGTGATTCAGACATCTTGGTTCCTCATAGCCCGGCTTTAAGACTTGCTTCAATAAATTTATCCAGATCGCCATCCAGTACCGCCTGCGTATTGCGTGTTTCCACACCGGTGCGCAGATCCTTGATACGGGAATCGTCCAGGACATAGGATCGAATCTGGCTGCCCCAGCCAATGTCGGACTTGGTGTCTTCCAGAGCCTGTTTTTCAGCGTTTTTCTTTTGCAGTTCGAATTCGTACAGCTTGGCTTTTAACTGCTTCATCGCCTGCTCTTTATTCTTATGCTGCGAGCGGTCGTTCTGGCACTGGGTGACGATATTGGTCGGCAAATGGGTAATGCGCACCGCGGACTCGGTACGGTTAACGTGCTGGCCGCCGGCGCCGGAGGCGCGGTAAACGTCGATGCGCAAATCCGCCGGATTGATTTCAATATCGATATCATCATCCACTTCAGGATAAGCAAACGCGGAGCTAAACGAGGTATGGCGGCGGCCGCCGGAGTCGAACGGGCTTTTGCGCACCAGGCGATGCACGCCGGTTTCAGTGCGCAGCCAGCCGAAGGCATACTCGCCAATCACTTTGATGGTGACCGATTTGATGCCGGCCACTTCGCCGTCGGATTCTTCGATAATCTCGGTTTTGAACCCCCGCGCCTCGGCCCAGCGCAGGTACATGCGCAGCAGCATGCTGGCCCAGTCCTGGGCCTCGGTGCCGCCGGAACCGGCCTGGATATCCAGATAGCAGTTGGCGCTGTCGTATTCGCCGGAGAACATGCGGCGAAATTCCAGCTGGGCCAGTTTGCTCTCCAGCTGATCGAGTTCGGCCACGGTTTCATTCAGAGTGTCTTCGTCGTCTTCTTCCACCGCCAGTTCCAGCAGGCCGGACACATCGTCCAGTCCCCGGGTCATCTGATCGATGGTTTCCACGATGGCTTCAAGGGAAGAGCGCTCTTTGCCTAGGGCCTGGGCGCGTTCGGGGTCGTTCCAGACATCGGGCTGCTCCAGATCGGCGTTGACTTCTTCAAGGCGTTCGCGCTTGAGATCGTAGTCAAAGATACCCCCTGAGAACTTCCGTCCGTTCAGACAGGTCCTGGATGCGGTTTTTTACCGGATTAATTTCAAACATGGATTCAATTAGCTCGTAAAGAAGTGATAGGCGTTTAAGCCCGGTATTCTAACGGATTAGCACCCTGGTGTGTAGCATCTTGCGCTTACAGCGGCCACAGGTGCTGGATTAATAATTGTACGGTGCGATTCCCGCGATATTCATTCACATCCAGCTTGTAGGCCAGCTCCACGGTGCGCACGCTGTTATCGGGCCAAATCTGGTTGTCGATATTAAAAGCGATGCCGTCCAGCAGCGGGCCGCCTGCCAGGGGCTCCACCATCAGTTTAAGATGCTTTTCGCCCACCAGCCGCTGTTGCAAAATACGGAATTTACCGTCGAACAGCGGTTCCGGGAAAGCTTGTCCCCAAGGACCGCCGTCGCGCAGCAGCTCGGCGGTGGCCAGGGACAGTTCATGGCCACCCAGCTCGCCGTCGGACCAGATCACCCCATCCAGCAGCGCCGGGTCCAGCCATTCGTCCACCAGAGCGGCAAAACGCTGGCGGAACCGGTCGAACTGCGTTTGTTCCAGGGACAGCCCGGCCGCCATGGCATGGCCGCCGAATTTCAAAATCATGCCGGGATGCAGCGTATCCAGGCGTTCGAGCAAATCGCGCATATGCAGGCCCGCCACCGAACGGCCCGACCCTTTGAGCAGTCCGTCCCCCGCCGGGGCAAAAGCTATCACCGGCCGGTGAAAGCGCTCTTTGATGCGCGAGGCCAGAATGCCCACCACGCCCTGGTGCCATTGCTCATGGTAGATAGCCAGGCCAAAAGGCATCTCCTGCCGGTTCAGCTCCATCTGGCGGCACAGCTCCAGCGCTTCCACTTCCATACCCTGTTCAATTTCACGCCGGGTTTGGTTAAGGGCGTCCAGCTCACCCGCCAGCATGCGCGCCTGGGCCAAATCGTCGGTCAGCAGCAGCGCGACGCCCACCGACATATCGTCCAGCCGGCCGGCGGCATTGAGCCGCGGGCCTAAGGCAAACCCCAGATCGCCGGCGCTCAGCCTGGCGGTTTCCCGGTTGGCCACCTCCGCCAGCGCCCGGATACCGGGACGGCAGCGGCCGGCGCGAATGCGGCTAATGCCCTGGTGCACCAGGATGCGGTTATTGGCATCCAGCGGCACCACATCGGCGACGGTGCCCAGCGCCACCAGGTCCAGCAGTTCCGCCAGCTTGGGCGCCGGGATATTTTTCGCGGCGAACCAGCCGCCTTCGTGCAGCCGGGCGCGTAGCGCCAGCATCAGGTAAAACGCCACCCCCACGCCCGCCAGCGATTTTGACGCAAAGGCGCAGCCGGCCAGGTTGGGGTTGACGATGGCATCGGCCGCCGGCAGGGTTTCGCCGGGCAAATGGTGGTCGGTGACCAAGACCGGGATGCCGTGCCGATGGGCCAGGTCGACCCCCGCGTGGGAGGAGATGCCGTTATCCACCGTGATAATCATTTCCGCGTTGCGCGCCAGGACCTGCACCACTACTTCCGGGCTAAGGCCGTAGCCGTCCTCGAACCGGTTCGGTACCAGGAAATCCACGTGCGCGGCGCCCATCTGCCGCAGCGCCATCACCATCAGGGCGGTGCTGGTGGCGCCGTCGGCGTCGAAATCGCCCACGATCATCAGGCGGCGGTTATCCGCCAGCGCCCGCACCAGCAGATCCACGGCCCGATCGATGCCGTCCAACTGCTGGTAAGCGAGCAAGCCGCGCACCCCGCGCTCCAGCTCGCAGGCGCTTTTAATGCCGCGCTGGGCATAAAGGCGCTGCAGCAGCGGGTGAATGTCATCCCGCCGCAGCCCGTCGGCGCTCGCCAAGGAGCGGCGCCGTAATTCCGTTTTGATTTTCACAGAGTTCTCAGCCGCCCGCCTGCTGCTGATCCAGCATCGCCGCCATCTCTTTCGGGCTTTGATAGCCCGGGATCATGGCGCCGTTTTCCAGCAGGATGGCCGGCGTACCCTGGATGCCGTATTGAACGCCCAGTTGGTAGTGCTTGCTGATATCGGTTTTGCAAGTGGCGGCCGGAATGGCGTCGCCATTCATGGCTTTATCGAAGGCGCCGGCGCGATCGGCGCTGCACCAGACCGAAACCATATCTTTTTCCGCCTGGGAGTTGAGCCCCTGGCGCGGGAACGCCAGATAGCGGATGGTGATGCCCAGCGCGTTGTAGTCTTTCATCTGCTCATGCAGCTTATGGCAATACCCGCAGGTAATATCGGTAAAGATGGTGATGACATGTTTTTGCTGCGGGGCCTTGTACACGATCATTTCGCTTTGCAGCGCACTCAGGCGTTTACCCAGTAATTGATTGGTCACGTTAAGCGGTTCGTTGCCGCCGACGTCGTACATCGGCCCCTGGATCACATGCTTGCCGTCGTCGGAGACATACAGCACGCCGCTTTCCGTCAATACGGTTTTCAGGCCTGCGACCGGCGCGGGCTGGATTTCGGCGTTATGCACTCCCAGGCGCGCCAGGGAATGTGTAATGGCGGCGTCGTCGGCATGGGCCAGGCGGGTTAGCGCCAGCGTAGCGAAAGAAAGCATAAGCAGGCTTTTTTTCATTATTAAGTCCTTATCTCTTTTTCCTAATGGGCCGCGAAAGCGTCCCACGCAGGTAACGGTCAATGCGCTACCCCGCTTAAGCGCGGGGATGGTGCTGCTGGTGAATCAGTTTAAGACGTTCGGTGGCGACGTGCGTATAAATCTGCGTGGTGGACAGGTCGCTGTGCCCGAGCAACAGCTGCACGACGCGTAAATCCGCCCCATGGTTAAGCAAATGGGTGGCAAAAGCGTGCCGCAATACGTGGGGGGAGAGCCGTGCGCCGTCGATGCCCGCCAGAATGGCATAATGCTTGATGCGATGCCAGAAGGTCTGGCGGGTCATTTGCTGGCTGCGGTTGCTGGGAAACAGCACGTCCCCGCTCTGGCCGTTCATCAGCCATGGACGCCCGTGCTCCAGATAATACTCGACCCAGTACACCGCTTCTTCCCCCAGCGGCACCAGCCGCTCCTTGTCCCCTTTGCCGATTACCCGCACCACGCCCTGGCGCAGGCTGACATCGCTCATGGTCAGCCCCACCAGCTCCGAAACGCGCAGCCCGGTGGCATATAGCACCTCCAGCATGGCTTTGTCGCGCACTTCGATGGGCTGGTCGAGCGTCGGCGCGTCGAGCAGCGCGCCCACCTGCGCCTCGCTGAGATCCTTGGGCAGGCGCTGGGGCAATTTGGGGGCCGCCAGCGCGGCGCTGGGGTCGTCGGCGCGCACTTTTTCCCGATACAAATACTGGAAAAAGCGCCGGACGGCGCTGAGCAAGCGGGCGGAGCTGGTGGCTTTATAGCCGTGCTCCAGCCGGTCGGCCAGAAAGGATTGCAAATCCTCCGCCCCGGCGCTGGCCAGGTCGGATTGGCGCCGCGACAGCCACCCGGCCAGGGCCTGTAAATCGAGACGATACGCCGCCAGGGTGTTTTCGGCCAGGTTGCGCTCCAGCCACAGGGCGTCGAGGAACTGTTCAATCCATGGGTTATCCTGCTGCTGCATCTGCGCCCCCGGTGGTTTTTTTCATGCCCGCATTATGCCTGATTAAGGCGCTAATCTGGTACACTTGATGTTATCAGGTTGTCAGTAAGAGTATGTGTAAAGATGAAAGTCGGTTTGTTTTATGGCTCCAGTACCTGCTATACCGAAATGGCGGCGGAGAAAATCCGCGATATCCTCGGCGAAGATCTGGTGGATCTGCATAATATCAAAGACGTGCCGCCGCAGCGCATGGAGCAATATAATGTGCTGATTCTCGGCATTCCCACCTGGGATTTCGGCGAGATCCAGGAAGACTGGGACGCCGTCTGGTCGCAGTTGGCCGGGCTGGATTTATCCGGCAAAATCATCGCCATGTACGGCATGGGCGATCAACTGGGCTACGGCGAATGGTTCCTTGATGCCCTGGGTTATCTGCACGACGTGCTGGCGCCCAGGGGCGCCACTTTTATCGGCTACTGGCCCACCGCGGGTTATGAATTCACCAGCCCCAAGGCGCTGGCCCCCGACGGGCGGCATTTTGTCGGCCTGGCGCTTGATGAGGTTAATCAATACGACCTGAGCGAAGAGCGCCTGCAACAGTGGTGTGAACAGATTCTGACCGAAATGGCGGCGCTGCTCTAGCCTGGCAAAGGCTGGCGGATGAGGCGCAACGCAGCCGCGACAAGTGGCTGCTTAGCGGCCCGGCGATAGCAACGTGCGGTTATTTCAGCGGGTCGTGGCTGGTTGAAGACCGGTTCAGCAATGCCTGGCGCAGGCTGCGCCATTCCCGTTGATCCATGCAGTCCGCCGCCAGCCACAGCCTGCGTTTTTTTTTGCCGCCCACCTGGCGCAGGCGCAGCAGCACGCCGCCTTTGAGCATCCAGGGTTTCCCCCTGATGGCGTAATCCTGCTGGTGCCAGCGGATATGCTGGTTGCTTTGCAGCACCAGTTCGCCGCGGCAGGCCATGATGTTCCGCTGGCTGCGGATGCACTCAAATACCACCAAAGTGATAAGCGTGACCCAGACCAGGCCATAGTTCTCCGGCCAGGGCGAAAGCAGGATGAGCAGGGTCAAGATCCCATGCGCGATCAGGGAAAATATCTGCGTGCGCCAGGAAACCCTGATGTCACATCGCCAGAGGGCCACGGGCTTTATTTCGCTGTTGTATCATGATTATCATTTTTTTTAGTCCGCTGTCCCGGGGTTCGCCGTGATTCATCAGCCAATTGAAAAGGTCAGGATCGTCGCATTCCAGCAGACGGATGAACAATTTCTTGTCTTCGTCGCTCAACTGGTCATAGTCATATTCAAAAAAAGGCATTATCGAGAGATCCAGCTCGCGCATGCCGCGGCGGCAGGCCCAGTGGACACGCGCCTTATTATCGATATCCATATTTATTTTTTACCTCATATCCGCACCGACCGGGGCGTAGTTTAACCCGTTTTGCGGGCAGGCATTACATAAAACGACACATTTCGACATGCCCGGCCGGATATTAGCGGCGGGCATCGCACGGATAGGTAAAGCAGCCGTGAAATAAGCGCTTGCAAACCCCCCCGGCTCTTTTACCATGAGCTTATTGTCTCGCACTACCAGGATAGGAGTGTTTCATGTCACTTAAAGTTCCTTTTCCCCCGCGTCTGCCCTCGCCGTCCAGCCGCCTGCCCCTGACGCTAATCTCGCTGGAAGACTGGGCGCTGGTCAGCCTGACCGGGCCGGACACCCTGAAATATTTGCAGGGCCAGGTCACCACCGATGTGGCGGCCATGGCGACCGACCAGCATTTCCTGGGCGCCCATTGCGATGCCAAAGGCAAGATGTTCAGCGACCTGCGCATTTTTCATCGCCGCGAGGGCATGGCCTATATCGAACGGCGCAGCGTACGCGACAGCCAGCTCGGCGAGCTGAAAAAGTATGCGGTGTTTTCCAAAGTGACGATGGCGGCGGATGACGAGGCGGTGCTGCTCGGCGTGGCCGGTTTCCAGGCGCGCGCGGCGCTGGAGGGATTGTTCGCCGCCCTGCCCGATGAGGAACATCAGGTGGTGCAGGATGGCGAGACCACATTATTGCATTTCAGCCTGCCCGCGGAACGCTTTTTACTGGTGACCACCGGGACGGTGCTGGACGCGTTATCGGACAAGCTGGCGGGCCAGGCGCAGCTTAATGACAGCCAGCAGTGGCTGGCGCTGAATATCGAAGCCGGATTACCGCTGATCGATAGCGCCAACAGCGTACAGTTTATTCCCCAGGCGACTAATCTCCAGGCGCTGGGCGGCATCAGTTTCAATAAAGGCTGTTACGCCGGCCAGGAAATGGTGGCGCGGGCCAAATACCGCGGCGCCAATAAACGCGCCCTTTATTGGCTGGCGGGCAAGGCCAACCGCGTCCCCGCGCCCGCGGATGACCTGGAGCTGCAACTGGGCGACAACTGGCGCCGCACCGGCACGGTACTGGCCGCCTGCCAGCTGGAAGACGGCACGGTGTGGGTCCAGGCGGTACTGAACAACGATTTGGCGGCGGATAGCCTGCTGCGGGTAAAAGACGATACCGCCGGCGCGCTGGCCATCCAGCCGCTGCCTTATTCCATCGCGGAGTAGGCTGCGCGCCATCATGGATATCGGGGGCGGCTAGATATAAAGGTAAATCGCCAGGAAATGGCACAGGCTGCCGCCCAGCACAAAGCCATGCCAGATGGCGTGATTGAAAGGAATGCGGTTGCAGGCATAGAAAATCACGCCCACCGTATAAATCAGGCCGCCCGCCGCCAGCAACGTCATGCCGCCCACCGGCAAGCGTTGCGCCAGTTGGTAAATCACCACCAGCGACAGCCATCCCATGGTCAGATACGTGATAAGCGAAACCACTTCAAAACGGTGGGCGAACGCCAGTTTGAAAATCACCCCGAGCAGCGCCATGCTCCAGATAACGATCATCAGGCCCTTGGCCAGCGGCGAAGCCAGCCCCACCAGCAGGAACGGGGTATAGGTGCCGGCAATCAACAGGTATATGGCGCAGTGATCCATTTTTTTCAGCCAGCGCTTGGCGGGCGGATGGGGGATAGCGTGATACAGCGTGGAAGCCAGGAACAGCAGGATCATGCTGCCGCCGTATAAACTGTAGCTGGTAATCGCCGTGACGTCGGCCCCCACGTTACCGGCCTGCACCAGCAGCAGCACCAGGCCGACGATGCCGAAGATCAAACCGATGCCATGACTGACGCTATTGGCGATCTCCTCCGCCAATGAGTATCCCTGAGCTAATAATTTATTAGCCATACTAAACATCCTCGAACGTAATTTGGCGATGATTTTATCAACGGCACACAGCTTAACCGACTAGCATTCCAGTGTACACGTGTAAGCTGAAATAATTCACTCCGCCGCATCGCTACCTTCCTCCCGTCCGGATTCCCCCTACCCTATCATCCCCCCGCCGGCCGGGCAAAATCAGCCTTGGATCACATCATTCGAGTTTGCCGCGCTTTTGCCCTACAATGTTGCGCTTTACGATAGTGTTATTGGGGTATGTATGTCTGAGGTATTACCTGAATTGGCGTTTGGTGAACTGACCGAGGTGGTCGCTTTCCTGATGGAAATCGATAAGCTCAAAAGCATACAGCGTCGCACCAAGGTGCTGGGCACGCAGCGCCAGGAAAATACCGCCGAGCATAGCTGGCATTTTGCCGTGGGCGTTATGGCATTGGCCCCCTACGCCGGGCCGGAAGTGGATATCAACCGGGTGATCCGGATGGCGCTGGTGCATGATATTGTCGAAATCGACGCCGGCGACGTGCTGGTCTACGATCTGGCGGCGCGGGTGGCTGTGCAGGCCCAGGAAGAAGCGGCCGCCGAACGGCTGTTTGGCCTGCTGCCGGAACCGCAGCGGGGGCAGTTCCACCAGCTGTGGCTGGAGTATGAAGCGGGCGAAACCCCCAGCGCGCGTTTTGCCCTGGTGCTCGATCGCCTGATGCCGATCCTGATGAATCTGCATAACCGCGGGCAAAGCTGGGTGGAAAACGGCATCCGGCTGGAACAGGTATTAACGCGCAATGCGTTTATCGCCGATGTCTATCCGGCGCTGTGGCAGCACCTTAAGCGCCACCTCGACCATGCCCAGCAAAACGGCTGGCTGAAGTAAGCCCCGGGCTTACGGCTTACGGCCGCGGGCCGGTTTGACCGGCGTTTTTTTCGCCGGCGTCCGCTGGCGGGCGATATCGGTGTGCCGGGTCAGCGCCGGACGGCTATGGCGCGGGTTCTGGCGCGCGGCGCGATGCTCGTCAACCCCCGGCGCCGGCACCAGGCACTCGCTGCCGCCGCCAATCAAATGTTTCAGTCCCATCTCCTCCAGCGCGGCGCGGATCGGCGCCGCATTGGCCGGATCGTGATAGCGCAACAGCGCTTTATGCAGCCGCCGCTGGCGATCGCCGCGGGGCACCACCACCTCTTCGCTTTTATAATCCACCTTCGCCAGCGGGTTCTTGCCGGTGTAATACATGGTGGTGGCGTTGGCCAGCGGCGACGGATAAAAGTTTTGCACCTGATCGAGGCGAAAGCGGTTTTTCTTGAGCCACAGCGCCAGATTGACCATATCTATATCCCGCGTACCCGGGTGGGCCGAAATAAAATAGGGAATCAAATATTGCTTTTTACCCGCCTCGGCGGAGTAGCGGTCGAACAGCTCTTTAAAGCGGTAATAACTGCCCATGCCCGGTTTCATCATTTTGGCCAGCGGCCCCGCCTCGGTGTGCTCAGGGGCGATTTTCAAATATCCCCCCACATGATGCAGCGCCAGTTCCTTGATATAGCGCGGGTCCTCCACCGCCAGATCGTAACGCACCCCGGAGGCGATCAGCACTTTCTTGATCCCTTTGATCGCGCGCGCGCGCCGATAGAGGGCGATGGTCGGTTCATGATCGGTATCCATATGCGTACAGATTTCCGGATAGACGCATGAGGATCGGCGGCAGGTCTGCTCGGCGCGCGGCGACTTGCAGCGCAGCATATACATATTGGCGGTCGGCCCGCCCAGATCGGAAATCACGCCGGTAAACGCCGGGACTTTATCGCGGATCTCTTCGATTTCCCGCACAATCGAGTCCTGCGAACGGCTTTGGATAATCCGCCCCTCATGTTCGGTAATCGAACAGAACGAACAGCCGCCGAAGCAGCCGCGCATGATATTCACCGATGAGTGGATCATCTCGTAGGCCGGAATGGCCGCTTTGCCGTACGACGGGTGCGGCACGCGCTGGAACGGCAGGGCGAACACGCGATCCATCTCGGGCGTGGTGAGCGGAATGGCGGGCGGGTTGATCCAGACAAAACGATCCCCGTGCTTTTGCATCAGCGCCCGCGCGCAGCCGGGGTTGGTTTCATGATGCAAAATGCGCGAGGCGTGCGCGTACATCACCTTGTCGCCCTTTACTTTTTCATAGGAAGGCAGCAGGACGTAGGTCTTTTCCCAGGGTTTGGGTTTGGCCGCGCGCAGGGTTACGGGTTTGGCCTCCGGTTCGGGCATCTTGCCGTCGGCACAGGGCAAATCGTCGCCGTAGGGATTAAGTATCGGCTCGATACGGCCCGGGCTGTCCAGGCGGGTGGAGTCCACCCCGCTCCACCCCGGCAGCGGTTCTTTACGCATCACCGCGGTGTTGCGCACATCATGGATAGCGGTAATCGCCTCGCCGGCCGCCAGCCGGTGGGCCAGTTCCACCAGCGGCCGCTCGCCGTTGCCGTAAATCAGCATATCGGCTTTGGCATCCACCAGCACCGAACGG
Source organism: Enterobacterales bacterium (assembly GCA_015654925.1). Lineage (GTDB taxonomy): Bacteria > Pseudomonadota > Gammaproteobacteria > Enterobacterales > Enterobacteriaceae > Acerihabitans. The sequence continues at coordinate 11,052 of JAATFX010000102.1, forward strand.
CGCACGGTATCGGACCAATAATCGTAGTGGGCGATACGCCGCAGGCTGGCCTCGATGCCGCCGAGGATCACCGGCACCTCTTTATAGGCTTCTTTACAGCGCTGGGTATACGCCAGGGTGGCGCGATCCGGACGCTTGCCGGCGACATTGCCCGGGGTATAGGCGTCGTCGTGGCGCAGCTTGCGATCGGCGGTGTAGCGGTTGATCATCGAATCCATATTGCCGGCGGTGACGCCGAAAAACAGGTTCGGTTTGCCCAGGCGCATAAAGTCGTCTTTGCTGGTCCAGTCCGGCTGGGCGATGATGCCCACGCGAAATCCCTGGGATTCCAGCATGCGCCCGACAATCGCCATGCCGAAGCTGGGATGATCCACATAGGCGTCGCCGCAAACGATAATGATATCGCAGCTATCCCATTCCAATTGATCCATTTCGGCGCGCGACATCGGCAAAAACGGCGCGGTGCCGTAGCATTCCGCCCAGTAGGGTGGGTAGGAGAATAGTCCGCGTTCGGGTTGGATCAAACTGGTGGAGCCCATACTTACACTCTTTGACAGGTTATTTCGCCGGGCGGCGATTATACCCGCACCCCGCAAAATAAGTAGGGATCTTTATCAGTATTCCGTTGTTTCTGGCCCCGGCGGGTCAAGAACATCCTGCTCAGGCCCGTGAATCGGCCTGTTCGGTAAAGCGGCGGAAAATGGCCAGCGTTTCTTCGCTGACGTGATGTTCCAGTCCTTCCGCATCCCGGCGCGCCGTCTCGGGGCTGACGCCCAGCGCCAGCAGGAATGACTCGACGATATGATGCCTTTCCCGGCTGCGGACCGCCAGCGCCTCGCCTTCGGCGGTCAGGAATACCCCGCGGTAAGGAAGTTGGCGAATCAGCCCCGCGGCGGCCAGCCGTTTGAGCATTTTTGCCACCGTGGGCTGGGATACGCCCAGGCGGGCGGCCAGTTCCACCTGGCGGACTTCCCCGTAATCGTTAATCAAGTCGGCGATCAGCTCGACATAATCATCCATTAATTCCGAGCGATGGGCCGCCCTGACCTGAAGGAAACCCTGGGCGTGTTCCTCTACGTCCACCAATTGGGTGGTACGGATCGGCAAAGCCGTTTTTTCAGGGTGGGTCATAATCTTTCCTCATTATTTCCGGCTAAAAATCCATCACCCGGCGATGGCGGTATAAAGAATAGCATTGTTACCAAGGGCGTTGGTCAACAAATTGCCCTGAACTGTCCCTGAACTATTCCTCAACTATTCCTGAACTGCCCCAGCGTTGTTTCTGGACGGCGCTGGGAATGCCAAACTTTGCCTTTGCTATACAATATAGCTCATGCTATAAATGAATATTAAATCAACAACGATGGACCGCTGGCCCCTGGAGTTGCACTATGTTTAGAACCGCGCCGATACGGCTGACCCTGCTGGGCATGGCGTTGCTGCTCGCCAGCGCTGGCGCCCTGGCACAAAAAAAATTCACGGTCATCACCACCTTTACCGTGATTCAGGACATCACGCAAAATGTGGCCGGCGACGCGGCGATCGTTGAGTCGATCACTAAACCCGGGGCGGAGATCCATGATTACCAGCCCACGCCGCGGGATATCGTCAAGACCCAGTCGGCGGATCTGATCCTGTGGAACGGTTTGAACCTGGAGCGCTGGTTTTCGCGCTTTTTCGACAATATCCACGATGTGCCGTCGGCGGTGGTGAGCGAAGGCATCGACCCGCTGCCAATTCGCGAAGGGCCGTATAACGGCAACCCCAATCCCCATGCCTGGATGTCGGCCGCCAATGCGCTGGTCTACGTTGAAAATATCCGCCAGGCCCTGGTGAAGTACGACCCGGCCAACGCCGAGACCTACGATCGCAACGCCCGCGCGTACGCGGCCAAAATTTCCGCCGTGGATGCCCCGCTACGGGCCCGGCTGGCCAATATTCCCGCCGCCCAGCGCTGGCTGGTCACCAGCGAAGGCGCCTTTAGCTATCTGGCCCGGGACTATGGGATGCAAGAAGCCTATTTATGGCCGATCAACGCCGAGGAGCAAGGCACCCCCCAGCAAGTGCGGCGGGTAATAGATACGGTACGCGAGCGCCATATTCCGGTAGTGTTCAGCGAAAGCACGATTTCCGATAAATCCGCCCGTCAGGTCAGCCAGGAAACCGGCGCGCGCTACGGCGGCGTGCTGTATGTGGATTCCCTGTCGGCCAAAGGCGGACCGGTACCGGATTACCTTAGTCTACTTAACGTTACCGTCGATACCATTGCCAGAGGATTCGGCCAATGAATACCAGCGACTACCAGCCCGATCTACGGGTGAACGATATCACCGTCACCTATAACAATGGCCATACCGCCATCCATAACGCCAGCTTCCGGCTCACCGGCGGCACTATTTGCGCGCTGGTCGGCATCAACGGCAGCGGCAAATCCACCCTGTTCAAAAGCATCATGGGCATGGTGCGGCCCTCCGGGGGTACGGTTACGCTTGATGGCCTGCCGGTGGCCAAGGCCCTGCGCAAAAACCTGATTGCCTATGTGCCGCAAACCGAAGAAGTGGACTGGAATTTTCCGGTGCTGGTCGCCGACGTGGTCATGATGGGACGCTATGGCAAAATGTCTTTTTTACGTATTCCCTCCGCCGAAGATAAAGCCCAGGTTCAGCGGGCGCTGGCCCGCGTCGGCATGGACGGCCTGGCCCGGCGCCAGATCGGCGAGCTGTCCGGCGGACAGCGCAAACGGGTATTCCTGGCGCGCGCGCTGGCCCAGCAGGGCAGCATTATGCTGCTCGACGAACCGTTTACCGGCATCGATGTGCAAACGGAAAACGCCATCATCGACCTGTTGAAATCCCTGCGCGCGGAGGGCCATCTGATCCTGGTTTCCACCCATAACCTGGCCAGCATTCCCGAATTCTGCGATCGGGTGGTATTGATTAACCGCACCGTGCTGGCCGCGGGCCCCACCGGCGCCACCTTTACCCAGCAAAACCTGGAGCGCGCGTTTGGCGGCCGGCTGCGCCATATCAACCTGGCCGCCATTCCATTATCGGCGCAAGCGGTTGCGCCATGCCAAGTCCCCCCCCTGGCCGGGGCGGCCCCGGCGGGCCAGCCAACCGCCGGTAGGCAGGCATCATCATGATGGCGCTGTTATTAGAGCCGTTTCACTATGAGTATATGTCCAAGGCCATTTGGGTCAGCGCGATTGTCGGCGGGGTGTGCGCGTTTCTCTCGGCGTACCTGATGCTCAAAGGCTGGTCGCTGATGGGCGATGCGTTGTCCCACTCGGTGGTGCCCGGCGTGGCGGGAGCCTACGCCCTGGGATTGCCCATCGCCGCCGGCGCATTTATCACCGGCATGCTGGCGGCGCTGGTCATGACGCTGGTGCGCCATTACACCCGCCTGCGCGAAGACGCCATTATCGGTTTTGTGTTTACTACTTTTTTTGCCGTCGGCTTATTGATCGTCTCGCTTAACCCTACCTCGGTAAACGTGCAATCGATTATTTTCGGCAATATCCTGGGCATCGCCGACGAGGATGTGCTCCAGGTGCAAATTATCAGCGGCGCCTCGTTTATCGTGCTGTGCGTTATCTGGAAAGATCTGCTGGCGGTATTTTTTGATGAAGGCCACGCCGTTTCCATCGGCCTGTCGCCGCTGCGGCTGAAGATTATCTTTTTCACCCTGCTTAGCGCCTGTACCGTGGCCGCGCTGCAAACCGTCGGGGCGATCCTGGTGATCGCCATGGTGATCACCCCCGGCGCCACGGCATACCTGCTCACCGACCGCTTCCCGCGCCTGATTGTGATTGCGGTAGCCACCGGCACCCTGACCAGCGCCTGCGGCGCGTGGCTAAGCTATTTCCTCAACGGCGCCACCGGCGGGGTCATTGTCAGCCTGCAAACCCTGGTATTTTTGCTGGCGTTGGTGTTTGCGCCCAAACACGGGCTGCTGGCCGCCAGGCTGCGCCGTAAAACATCGCGGGGGGCTTTATGATGGAATGGGTGGATATTCTGACGGCGCCGCTGGGTTTTCCGTTTATGCAACGGGGGCTGATAGCGGCCATCGCCACCGGCGCGGTGTGCGCCATTTTGTCATGCTTCCTGGTGCTCAAAGGCTGGTCGCTGATGGGCGATGCGATTTCCCACGCGGTGTTGCCCGGGGTGATCCTGGCGTATATCGCCGGTTTGCCGATTATTATCGGCGCTTTTGGGTCGGGGATTTTTTGCGCCCTGGCCACCGGCTATATTAAAGATCGCTGCCGGGTCAAGGAGGATACGGTGATGGGCATCGTGTTCTCGGGTATGTTTGCCCTGGGGCTGGTGCTGTTTTCGCGCATCGATACCGATCAGCACCTCAGCCATATCCTGTTCGGCAATATGCTGGGCATTACCCCCGCCGAGCTGTGGCAGGTATTGGCCATCGCCGGCGCGGTATCATTGATCGTGCTGGTGAAGCGCCGGGATCTGATGCTTTACTGTTTTGATCCGGCCCAGGCCCGGGTTTTGGGACTGTCGGTGAACCTGCTGCATTACGGCCTGTTATCCCTGCTGGCGCTGGCGATTGTGGCCGCTCTGCAGGCGGTGGGCGTCATACTGGTGATCGCCATGCTGATTGCCCCCGGCATCACCGCCGCCCAGCTCTGCCGCCGCTTCGATGCCATGCTGCTGGCGGCGGTGCTGGTATCGGTGTTCTCCTGCATTACCGGCACGCTGATCGGTTTTTATATCGACGGCGCCACCGGCCCCTGTATCGTCATCGTCCAGGCCTGCCTGTTCGTCATGGCGCAGATCTACCGGCTGGCCGCGCACGCCGCGCGCCAGCGCGCGGTCAGCCTGCCGTAACCGGGCCGCGGCGGCGGCGCTTGTCCGCTACTGCGCCTGGCACCAGTTATGCTGTTTAACGATGCCGCCGTCAGGGGAGGTAAAGCCGATACACCCCAAAACGGAGTCGAACAATTTTTCATGGAACACCGGCGTTTTGGCCGCCGCCAGGGCGCGCAGCCGTTGAAACGCAGCCTGGTGATCGCTCTGCTTGAGAAAGCCGTCCGACGCCCAGACCATTATCGGTATAGTGCGCTGCGCGATGGGCGCGTGGTCGCGCGGCGTGCCGTGAAAATGCATATTTTTCGAGATCGATTCGCCATGGTCCGAGGCATAAAACACGATGGCCTTGCGATCGCGCAGCTGGTTAAACACCTGCTCAAGGAAATAATCGGTATACAGCAGGCTGTTATCATAGGAATTAACCAGCTCCTCGGTCGAGCACGCATCGTCAATGCCCTGGCACTCCGGCTGATAGCGGGCAAACCGGCGCGGATAGCGTTCCGTATACATATAGTGGGACCCCTTGGTATGCAGCACGATTAAATGCTTGCCGTCGGGATGCCGCGCCAGGGAATCCTGCAGCTCGCCGACCAGCGCCATATCGTCCACCGGTTTGCCCGCGTTGCGCTTTTCCGCCTGGATGGTTTCGCGCAGGGCATAATCATCGGCCATCACTTTATTATAAAACCAGGCCTCGCTTTGCATGGAAAACAGCTCCGAGCTGAACCCTTGTTTCTTTAGCACCGAAAACACATTCATCTCTTTCAAGGTGCGCTGCGGCGCTTCGGATGCGCCCCCTTCCCGGACAAACATACAGCGCAGGGATAGTTTGGTGGACGTATCGCAGGAGTAGCCTTGCAGCAGGGCAAGGTTGCGCTCATGGTCCAGGTTCGGCGTATTATCGCGCTGGTAGCCGTAGGCCCCCATATGATCGCGGCGCGCGCTCTCGCCGATGATAAACACCACGTATAAATCATCGGCATCCTTCGGCGCGATATAGGTAAAGTGCTCAGCGGGATCGAACAGGGTGCGGCTGTCCTCCGCCTGGCTGTAGGAGCTGTAGATCAGCATGCCCAGGGCCGACAGCCAGTTGGACGGCGAGTAGGAGCCGGCGACCACGCCGCCATAGCTGGCCATGGTGTGGTTGTCTTGCCGATCGTGCCGGTCCTGTACCTGCCCCATCAATTTCAGCGGCAGCCAGCAGCATAAGCCGGCGGTCACGATCAGCAGGCTTTTTTTGGTGATGCGCCGCACGCTGGTGTTTCGCAAGGCCGCTTCCGGCATCGGCGCCAGCCAGATAAATACCAGCGGTATCAGGCTGGCCAGCACTACCCACAACACAAAGTGATACCCCACCGACTCCTTGGATAAATCCACATCGGTGGTCATCACCGCGGCCAGGATGCCGTAGCCGATATCAACATTGTACAGCACCATATAATAACTGGCGGCCACCGAACTCAACACCAGCAATGTCACCAGGACGCGGTAGAGGGTTTTGCCGAACAGCGACAGCAGCATCGCCAGTAAAAATACCAGCGAAAACAGCGCCAGCATCTCGGTAAGCAGCGAGAGGACGTTATCGTATTGCAAATGCTGGTAGCGGCGGATCAGGATGGGGAGGTTAAGGATAATCCCGATATATAACGCGATAAACAGGGAGATGCTGAGTTGGGACACATGCAGAAGCTTTCTCATTAATTACGTTGTTCTCATGATGACTGATTGCCGGCCGGTACCCGCTCTGCTTAAGCATCCCGCCCAATCAAGATTTCGACTATCACATCGCAGCCGCTGAATAATGTTTGTCGGACAAATATTTTCCCTAACCAGTTCCCTCAGGCCGGCCAAAAGCCGACGTTATAGTGTAACGATACATGTTGTCCGCCCGCGGGATGCGTTTTTTACGGCACGCAAAAAACGCCGGCCCCCAACCCGGGCCGGCGTATTACCGGAACAGGCGGGGGGCCGGAGGCTTAAGCGGATACGCCGGCGTGGCGCGGCTTATTCGTAATCTTCGATCGGTACACAGGAACAGAACAGATTGCGATCGCCATAGACGTCATCCAGGCGTTTTACGCTCGGCCAGTATTTATTGCCATAACCGGCAGGGAAGGCCGCCGTTTCGCGGCTGTACGGATGGGACCAGTCCCCCGCCAGTTCGCGTTCGATATGGGGCGCGTTCACCAGCGGATTGTCGTCCAGCGGCCATTCGCCGGCGGCGACCCGATCGATTTCGCCGCGGATGGCCAGCATCGCGTCGATAAAGCGATCCAATTCCACCTGGCTTTCCGATTCGGTCGGTTCCACCATCAGCGTGCCGGCCACCGGGAACGACATGGTGGGCGCATGGAAACCGTAATCAATCAGGCGCTTGGCGATATCCATTTCGCTGATGCCGCTGATATCTTTCAGCGGGCGTATATCCAGAATGCACTCATGGGCCACTCGTCCGTCGCGCCCGGTATACAGCACCGGAAACGCCGACTGCAAACGGCTGGCGATATAGTTGGCATTCAGGATCGCCACCTGGCTGGCCTGCTTGAGACCCTGGGCGCCCATCATGCGGATATACATCCAGCTGATGGGCAGGATTGATGCGCTGCCGAACGGCGCGGCGCTCACCGCGCCCTGCCTGGTCAGCACGCCGTCGATGCGTACCACGGCATGGCCGGGCACGAACGGCGCCAGATGCGCCTTCACGCCGATGGGGCCCATGCCAGGCCCGCCGCCGCCGTGGGGGATGCAGAAGGTTTTATGCAAATTCAGATGGGAAACATCCGCGCCGATATAACCCGGCGAAGTGATGCCCACCTGGGCGTTCATATTGGCGCCGTCCAGGTAAACCTGGCCGCCGTACTGGTGCACGATTTGGCAAACTTCGCGGATCGTCTCCTCATATACGCCGTGGGTCGACGGATACGTCACCATGATGCACGACAGGCGATCGCCGGCCTGCCCGGCCTTCTGGCGCAAATCATGTAAATCGATATTGCCGTTTTTATCGCAGGCCACCACGTTGACCGACATGCCGGCCATTTGCGCCGACGCCGGATTGGTGCCGTGGGCGGAACTGGGGATCAGGCAAATGGTGCGCCCGCCATCGTTGCGGCTTTCATGATAACGGCGGATCGCCAGCATTCCGGCATATTCGCCCTGCGCCCCGGAGTTGGGCTGCATGCACAGCGCGTCATAACCGGTCAATTGCACCAGCCAGCGGGAGAGCTGGGCAATCATCCGCTGGTAGCCGGCGGCCTGCCCGGTGGGACAAAACGGATGCAGATCGGCGAATTCCGGCCAGGTAATGGGGATCATCTCGGCGGCGGCATTGAGTTTCATGGTGCAAGAACCGAGCGGGATCATCGCCTGGTTAAGGGCCAGATCCTTGCGTTCCAGCTGATGCATATAACGCATCATCTCCGTTTCGCTGTGATAACGGTTAAATACCGGGTGCGTCAGGATCGGCGTCGTGCGCAGCAGATCCGCCGGAATCACCGCGGCAATACCGGCATCAAGGACGTCGATATCCAGTACCAGGTCGCCGCCGGTCAACACGCCATACAGCGCGGCGATATCGTCGCGGCCGGTGGTTTCATCCAGGGTGACGCCTACCGCGCCGTCCAGGTCGCTGCGCAGGTTAATGCCGCGCGCCAGCGCACGGTTAATCACGGCGTCCCGGTCCGCGGTTTCCACGGTCAGGGTATCGAACCAGCGGCTATGGCGCAGCTTGAGGCCCGCCGCCGTCAGTCCCGCGGCCAGGATCGATGTCAGGCGATGAATGCGCCCGGCGATACGCTTAAGCCCCGCAGGGCCGTGGTATACGGCGTACAGGCCGGCAATATTGGCCAGCAGCACCTGCGACGTACAAATATTGGAATTGGCTTTCTCGCGGCGGATATGCTGCTCGCGGGTTTGCATCGCCATGCGCAGGGCGGTGCTGCCCGCCGCATCGCGGGATACGCCGATAATACGCCCCGGCATGGACCTTTTTACGTCGTCGCGGGCGGCAAAAAAAGCCGCATGCGGGCCGCCGTAGCCCATGGGCACGCCAAAACGCTGGGACGACCCGAACACCACGTCGGCGCCCTGCGCGCCCGGGGCCGCCAGCAGCACCAGCGCCATCATGTCGGTCGCCACGCAGCTGATGATTTTACGATTTTTCAATTCGGCCAGCACGGCGCGATAATCATGCAGCTCGCCGGTGGTGCCCGCCTGCTGTAGCAATACGCCAAACACGCCGGCCAGTTCCAGCGCGTCGGCGGCCTTGCCGGTAACGATCTCGAAACCAAAGGTGCCGGCGCGGGTGCGCACCACATCCAGCGTTTGCGGATGGACGTCATCGGCGACAAAAAAGATATTGGCCTGTTTGAGCTTGCTGGCGCGTTTGGCCAGCGCCATGGCTTCCGCGGCCGCGGTGGCTTCATCGAGCAGCGAGGCGGAGGCGATATCCAGGCCGGTCAGATCAAGAGTCAGTTGCTGGAAGTTAAGCAAGGCTTCGAGACGGCCTTGGGAGACTTCCGGCTGATAAGGGGTATAGGCGGTGTACCAGCCGGGGTTTTCCAGCATATTGCGCAGGATCACCGGCGGGGTAATCACCGCGCTGTAGCCCATGCCGATATAGGTTTTATAGCGCTGGTTAAGACCGGCGATGGCTTTAAGTTCCGCCAGCGCCTGCGCTTCGGTCGCCGCATCCCCTACCGCGGGAGGGGCTGAAAGTTGAATATCAGCCGGAACAATTTGTTTGATCAGGTCATCAAGGGTGCCGGCGCCGATGGCCGACAGCATGTGCGCCTGCTGGCGCGCGCCGGGGCCGATATGGCGCTCGATAAAGGCATCATTATGTTCAAGCTGGCTGAGAGTCTGGGTCATAAACAACACTTCCTGCATCGGGCATGGAACGGGGAATCACACAAGGCAAAGCCCCGGAACAGCGTCCGGGGCGTTCGGGTCAGTCGTCGTCTTCGATGGAGGCCTCGTAGGCGTCGGCATCAAGCAAGCTTTCGACTTCGCTTTCATCGCTGGCTTGAATACGGAACAGCCAGCCGTCGGTATAAGGCGCGCTGTTAACCAGTTCAGGCGAAGCTTCCAACTCTTCATTCACCGCCACGATTTCACCGGCGATAGGGGCATAGATATCCGATGCGGCTTTCACCGACTCGGCTACCGCGCAATCATCGCTGGCGGCGAAAACGGTGCCGACTTCCGGCAAATCGATAAATACCATGTCGCCCAGCAGTTCCTGGGCGTGTTCGGTAATACCGACGGAATAAATGCCTGCGCCTTCGTTGCGCACCCACTCATGGGAGGTGGTGTATTTTAGCTCTTGCGGCACGTTGCTCATTGCCTTCCTCACTCTTGCAAAGTTAATTATTGAACGACCGGTTTACCGGCGCGGACAAAACCAGGTTTGGTTACCTTAACCGGCATTTCGCGGTTACGGAGTAATACTATGGCCTGCTCGCCGATACCGGCGGGCACGCGGGCCAGGGCAATGCTGTATCCCAAAGTGGGCGAGAACGAACCGCTGGTGATCGCACCCGTTTTCATATTACCGGCGGCGTCGGTAAAGTGCACGGTCAGACCGTTGCGCAACACTCCTTTCGCCGTCATGACCAGGCCGACCAATTGTTCGGTGCCGTCGCGCCGCTGGGCTTCCAGCGCCTCGCGGCCGATAAAATCACGATCTTCCGGCTGCCAGGCGATGGTCCAGCCCATATTGGCGGCCAGCGGCGAAACGCGCTCGTCCATTTCCTGCCCGTAAAGGTTCATGCCGGCTTCAAGGCGCAGCGTATCCCGCGCCCCCAGTCCGCAGGGCTTGACGCCCGCCGCCAGCAATTTCTGCCAGAAGTCCCCGGCCTGGGTTTTCGGCAGCGCGATTTCAAAACCGGCTTCGCCGGTATAGCCGGTGGTGGCGATAAAAAAGTCGCCTGACTGCACGCCAAAGAAGGGTTTCATGCCGGCCACCGCCGCCTGCTGGCCGGCAGTGAACAGCGTGCGGGCCTTTTCCTGCGCCTGCGGCCCCTGCACCGCAATCAGCGCCAGATCGTCGCGCACCGTAACATCAACGCTGTAAGGCTCGGCGTGGTCGGTTACCCAGTTCACATCTTTTTCGCGGGTGGCGGAGTTCACCACCAGGCGAAACTCGGTTTCGTTGAGGAAATAGACAATCAGATCGTCAATCACCCCGCCCGACGCGTTAAGCATCCCGGTATAAAGCGCTTTGCCGGGCTCGACCAGCTTGGCCACGTCGTTAGCCAGCAAATAGCGCAGGAATTCACGGGTACGGGGACCTTTGAGATCGATGATGGTCATATGGGAAACATCAAACATGCCCGCGTCGCGGCGGACCTGGTGATGCTCTTCCAGCTGCGAGCCGTAATGCAGCGGCATCATCCAACCATGGAAATCCACCATTTTCGCGCCGCACGCAATGTGCTGTTCATAAAGCGATGTCAGCTGGGCCATCTGTTCCTCTTTGTCTTGGTCGTTTATTGCGGGGAAATCACAATGAATGTTACGCCGCGCCGCCCGGGGGAGCGGGGCAACGCAAACGATACCTTTGGCCAGAAGTTACCACCTAATCCCAGGGGAAACCATAAATTAAATTATGCATGCGCGCCACGGGCGCAGGAGGAAACCAGGCGGGACGGACAGCATATTATACTGATAGATGGCTTATTGCGGCGCATAAACCACAGCGCTGAGCCGGCAAAAGCCAAATATGATAACAAAAAGCGCCGCTGCGGGATGGGATGAAAAACTCTTTTCCCCGCTTCGCATTAGAAAATATAACGCAAAGAAGAGGGTAAAATTAGATTATTTCAGTCAAACGGCGTCTCGTTCCAGCCATTCCGGCAGGTCGTTAAGCCCCATGGCCTGGCGGATTAAACGGAGTTTGATTCCCGGCAGCGTATCGGCCAGGCGCAGCCCGGCGTCGCGGGCCCATTTCTTTAACGGATTATTGCCGTCGAACAGCTCCCGCAAGCCTTGCATACCGGCCAGCATCACGGCGGCGCTGTGCTTGCGACGGCGCTCATAGCGGCGCAGGTAGGGGTAATGGCCGATATCTTTGCCGGCCTGTTGCAGCCGCTGCAACTGCGTTAATAATTCCGCGACATCCATAAATCCCAGATTGACGCCCTGCCCGGCCAGCGGATGGACCGTATGGGCCGCATCGCCAGCCAGTACCAGCCGGTGGGCGGCAAAATCGCGGGCATACCGGGCGGTTAATGGGAACGTCAGGCGCTCGCTTTGCAACGCGCATAATCCCAGCGTCAGGTTGAAATGACGCGCCAGTTGCGCGTTAAACGCGTCGGGCGGCATAACCAGCCGCTGCGCGGCGGCGTCGGGGGGCAGCGACCAGACAATGGAGCACAGATCGGGCTGGCCGAGGGGCAGGAAAGCCAAAATGCCGTCGCCATGAAACGCCTGGCGGGCGATGCCGCCATGTGGCCGCTCGGTGCGAATGGTGGCCACCAGGGCATGGTGCTGATAATCGCGGAAGGTCAGCGGGATATCGGCATAACGGCGCAGCCAGGAATTGGCGCCGTCCGCCCCCACCACCAGCCGGGCGGTCAGCATGAGATCGTCTTCCAGGGTAATGAACGCCTCGTTTTCCCCCCAGGCGATCCGGCGCAGCGCCGCCGGGCAAAACAGGGTGACGTCCGATAACCGTTCGGCCCGCCGCCACAGCGCCTGATGAATCACCGCGTTCTCGACGATGTGGCCCAGGTGGGCATACCCCAGCGCGCTGCCGTCAAAGGCAATTTTGCCGAAGCTGTCGTTATCCCAGACTTCCATGCCGCGATAAGGGTTGGCGCGCAGGGCGACGATATTGTCCCACACCTGCAAATGCTCCAGCAATCGCTGGCTGGCGGCATTAATGGCGGATACGCGCAGCGCGGGGCGATCGGCGGGAGGCACGGGTTCAGGGAGCCGCTGTTCCACCACGGCCACCCGCATCCCGCTGCCCTGCAACCCGCAGGCCAGCGCCAGGCCTACCATCCCGCCGCCGTTGATGACCACGTCAAATGCTTGCATAGCTGTCGAATCCTTGTTAACGATCGGGCCTAACGCGCTACCCAGCCCAATGTCTGGCGCGCGAGCGCGTCGCGCAAAGTGGATGAAGCGGCCATGGATAACAGACCGAGATTGCGCGCCGCCACCAGCGGGAAATGCTGGTTGGCGAACACATTAATCAATCCGTCGGTGATACCCACCGTGGCGCTTTGATCGGGTAAACGCCGTTGCTGGTAACGCTCAAGCGTGGCATAGGCGCCGATATCCGCGCCATTTTCCAGGGCGGCGGCCAGCGTTTCCGCCAGCGTCATCACGTCCCGCAATCCCAGGTTAAAACCCTGCCCGGCAATGGGATGCAGGGTCTGCGCCGCATTGCCCACCAGCGCCAGGCGATGGCTGATATGGCGCGTGGCGGTGCGCAGTTGCAGCGGATAACATTGCCGCTGCCCGACGGCGGTGATACGCCCCAGCCGCCAGCCGAACTCCCCTTGCAGCGCGTCGATAAACTGCCCGTCGCTCCAGGCGGCGACATCCTCCCGGCGGGACAGCGGCAAACACCATACCAGAGAGCTGCGCCCGCGGGACATCGGCAACATGGCCAGCGGCCCGTGTTCGGTGAAGCGTTCAAAAGCCCGCCCTTCATGGGGCAACGCGGTACTGACGTTGGCGATCACCGCCAACTGCGGGTAATCCTGCTGCCGCCACCGGATATCGCACCCCCGGGCCGCCAGGGAATGCGATCCGTCCGCCGCCACCAGCAGCCGCCCGGTCAAGCGCTCGCCGGTATCCAGGGTCACCAGCGTGTCGTCCTGCCGGCGGGCGATCTCCTTGAGTATAGCGGGGCAATGCAGCCTTACGCCGGGGGCGCGGCGCAATAAGGCGAACAGCCGCTGGCCCGCATCATACAGCTCCACCACGGACCCCAGGGCGGGCAAACGGTAATCCCGCGCCGCGAGCCGCACCCGGCCGATATGGCCGCGATCGCTGACCTGGACCTCGGTGATGGCCGTGGCGCAGGGGCCGAGCGACGGCCAGACGCCGATGGCGGTAAGCTGCTGGCACGTGCCCTGGGCCAGGGCGATGGCGCGGGCATCATAACCCGGATGCGCGCGGCTTTCGGGCGCAGCGGCTTCCACCAGATCGATGGCCAGCCGGCCGCCGGTCATATGGGACAAGGCCAGCGCCAGCGTGGCGCCGGCCATGCCGCCGCCGATAATAATCACCGACACGGTTAGCGGGCCGCCGCCATCAGCGCTTCGATGGCCTCCGGATCTTTTACCACCGAGTCGGTGAGATTTTCATTGCCCTGCGCGGTAATCACGATATTGTCTTCGATACGGATGCCGATGCCGCGATATTCCTGGGGAACCTCCGCATCCGCGGCGATATAGATGCCCGGCTCAATGGTCAGCACCATGCCGGGTTCCAGCATGCGGCCGCGCTCCGGCATGCCGTAATCGCCCACATCATGCACATCCAGCCCCAGCCAGTGGCTGAGCCCATGCATAAAAAACTGCCGGTGCGCCTGGGCGGCGATAAGCTCGGTCACCTCCCCTTTCAGCACGCCCAGCGCCACCAGCCCGGTGACCATGATGCGCACCGCGTGTTCATTGACTTCGCGAATACTGACGCCCGGTTTGTACAATTCCAGCGAGGTTTGCAGCATGGCCAGCACGATGTCGTAAATGGCCCGCTGCGCCGGGCTGAATTTGCCGTTTACCGGGAAAGTGCGCGTAATATCGCCGGCATAACCCTGATATTCACAGCCGGCGTCAATCAGTACCAGATCGCCGTCGCGCATTTGCGTTTCGTTTTCGGTGTAGTGCAAAATGCAGCCGTTTTCGCCGCTGCCCACAATGGTGTTGTAGGAAGGATAGCGGGCGCCGTGCAGATTGAATTCATGGAGGATTTCGCCTTCCAGCTGGTATTCGTACCGGCCAGGCCGGCAGGCCCGCATGCCGCGGGTGTGGCCCAGCGCGGTAATTTTGCACGCCTGGCGCAGCACCGCCAGCTCTTCGGGAGATTTAAACAGGCGTAATTCATGCACCCAGGGGCGCCAGTCCGTCAGGGTGGCGGGCGCGCTCAGTTGCTGGCGCGACCCGCGGCGCAATATATCCAGGGCATTAAACACCAGGGTATCGGCAAAGGCGTATTCCCCCTGGGCGTGATAGACCACATCCAGGCCGTTAAGCAGCAAATGCAATTGCTGGTGAATCTCATCCCACGGCAAGGCGCGGTCCACCGCCAGTTTGGCCGGTGCGGCGTCCTGGCCCAGCCTGCGGCCGAACCAGATTTCAGCGCTGAGATCGCGCACCCGGTTAAACAGCACGCTGTGATGGTGGGTTTCGTCGCTTTTAATCAGGACCAACGCCGCTTCCGGCTCGTTGAAGCCGGTAAAATACCAGAAGTCGCTGTTCTGACGATAAGGATATTCGCTATCGGCGCTTCGCTTCGCCTCGGGCGCGGCGAAGATTACGGCGGCGCTGGCCGGGGCCATTTTCGCCAGTAATGCCTGACGACGGCGTAAATATTCTTGTGGTGTCATCACTCTCTCCTGCCATGTAAGGGGTTAACCGATCGTTCTGTGGCGCTGGTTGGTTTACCGCGCGCGGGCCGGCGCTCAGTGCAGCGTCGGCTTGGGTTTTTCCTGGGGCTCGGACTCGCCGGGATGGGTAAAACTGTTATGGCACAGGATGGCCGCCATCCGGACATATTCGCTGACTTCTTCCAGCGACTGGGCCAGTTCTTCCTGGTCTTCATCTTCGTCATAGCCCAGCCGGCCGATATTACGCAGATCGTCAATGGCTTCCTTCAGCTCGCCCTTAACCTTATCAAGCTTGGGCTGCACCATGCCCAGGCCTAATAAAAAATGATTTACCCAGCCCGCCAGCGCGTCCACCCGCTCAAACACCGTGGCGCGATCGTCGTCGGGCAGCAGCAGTTGGAACATGAATTCTTCGTCATCAAGGGAATGCGCGGTGGCTTCATGGAGCTGGCGCAGCGGTTCGGCCAGGGTTTGCGAAAACGCCAGGCCTTCGTTGGTCAACTCATGCACCAGCGTCTGCCAGCTATGGTCGTGGTTGCCCCCGCACAGCATGCCGCTGATTAAACCATGCATTTCCGCTGCGGTCAGCGCCACGGCCTGTTGATTGAGCATTTGGTTCAGGTTTTCATAGTCGGGAAAGGTATTTTGTATAGACATGCGCTTTCATCGTCGTTGGCAGGGTAAGTTCGTGTTATGCTACCACCAAGGTCCGTAGCTATACCAGAAAGGGCGAGCAAGTTCTGTTTCATAAGGATAAGGATTCCCCGGTTTGATATGGCGCATGGATATAGAGTATAGTGGCGTCCGCTCTGCGCTCCCGTAATGGTGAAACGGGATTGGCAAGCGTCGGCGCGGTAACAAAGCAGGAAGGTGGTATGTCCGCACAACCGGTAGATATTCAAATTTTTGGCCGCACGTTAAGGGTGAATTGCCCGCCGGAACAACAAGATGCGTTGAACCTGGCGGCAGAAGATCTTAATCAGCGGTTGCAAGATCTAAAAGTTCGCACTAGAGTCACCAATACGGAACAGCTTGTTTTCATCGCGGCGCTGAACATTTGCCACGAGCTGGCGCAGGAAAGAGTCAAAACCCGTGATTATGCCGCCAACATGGAGCAACGTATCCGGTTATTGCAGCAGACGATTGAACAGGCGCTGGTAGAGCAGGGCCGGATTTCTGAGCGTCCAGGCACGCAGTTCGAGTAATTTTCGTCGCTGAGCCAGGCTCGCGATGACGCAGTACAGGTAGTGCGGTATCCCGATAAAACGACGATGCCGAATTACTGATGAATGACTGATAAAGAATACAAAATTTCTCTGAGATGTTCGCCAGCGGGCCCGTCCCCTGAGCCGATAATTTTTACCACAAGAATGTGGCGATCTATAACTGGTGCGCATGCTCGGTTCGTCCGAGAAGCCTTAAAGTTACAACGCTGCGTTCACCTTGAACCATGGGTTCAAGGGTTACAGCCTGCGGCGGCATCTCGGAGATCCACTTTACCAGCGCATGAACCGTGCGCAACTCGCCTGTCATCCCCATGAGCTTATCAACGGAAACCTCGCTACAGCGTCAGTACATCCGCAACCATATCCGCACCCGTCGCCGCCAATTGACCGAACGGCAGCAGGCCGATGCCGCGAGCTTACTGGTTGACCGGGCGCTGGCCGATCCACGCATCGCGGCCGCCGACACCCTGGCGCTGTTCCTGTCGTTTGACGGCGAGCTTGATACCCGGCCGCTGATTGAAGCCCTGTGGCGGCGCAACAAGCGTATTTTTCTGCCGGTGCTGCATCCCTTCTGCCCCGGCCATCTGTTGTTTCAGCATTATGCGGCCGACACGCCCCTGGTGCTCAACCGCCTGCATATCAGCGAACCGCGGCTGGACGTCACCCGCCTGTTGCCCCTGGCCCGCCTGGATATCATGTTTACCCCGCTGGTGGCCTTTGACGCCCACGGCCAGCGGCTGGGCATGGGCGGCGGTTTTTATGACCGCACCCTGCGCCACTGGCGGCGTGATGGGGGCTTTTACCCCATCGGCCTGGCCCATGACTGCCAGCAGGTGGAGACCGTGCCGGTGGAGCCCTGGGATATCCCGTTGCCGGAAATCGTCACGCCGTCCCGGCACTGGCGCTGGTAAGCCGGCCCGCGCGCCTCCCTCAAAGGCGGATTTCGTCCAGCAGGTCCGGATGTTTATCCAGCACGCGCAGCAGTTTTACCGTAGAGGGATGGGGCAAGGATTTGCCGGTTTCATAACGGGAAAACGCGTTAACGCCGCCGCCAAAAATCTCCCCCGCCTGGCGCTGCGATAGCGCCAGCTTGTTCCTGACCCGGGTAATAAAGGATGGCGTGATCATGGCGCCATTAACTTCTTTGTTGAAAATCAACATCGCCGTACTGACCCGCGCGGCATCCTGGGTACTGATAATCATTTCCTGGCATGCCGGACAAAAGTCCCCTTCAACGCTTGGGATCAGGGTTGTTTTGCCTTTGTAGGTATGGGGCAAGTCGCGCACAACATGGATCATCTCTGCCGCAGCGCATAAGGGACATTTCATCTTATAACTCCTTAAACGAGATAATTAATACGTCATCGCATACCGTCAGCTTTAGATAGATAGCGTTGCCAGCCAATTTCGGGCGGTAAACGTCCTGCCAACAGGTATGATCGCCATAAGCGGCCATGCTTTTATAAAAATCGTTACCCGATAGCGCGCCTATAACCACATAAATATCGGTAAAATGCAGCCCGAGTTCAGCTGCGCCTTGCAGCGCAGGGTGGGTAATCCTGACTCGCTGGTGTTAAACCAATTGCGTAAGATGGGAAAGCCTGCAATGGGGCGTCCGTTTTTCCAACTATAACCTTTTAGGTTATCAGTCACAATCAAAGCTAACCTATTAGGTTAAGTGAACAAACGGATTCATGGCCGCGAGCCATAAAAAATCCCGGCGCGATGGCCGGGATGTTTAGCGTGAAAACCGATGGCAATCAGTACAGTAAACGGGCGCGGATAGTGCCGGGAATGGCCTTCAGCAGTTGCAGCGCGGTATTTTCAGCGTCGGTTTCCACATCAATCACCACATAACCGATTTCCGGCGTGGTTTGCAGATATTGGGCGGCGATATTGATGCTTTGCTCGGCGAAGATCTGGTTGATGCGGGTCAGGATGCCGGGGCGGTTTTCATGGATATGCAGCAAGCGGCTGACCTGGTCGCCATGTTCCGGCAGCGAGACTTCCGGAAAATTCACCGCGGACAGGGTGGAGCCGTTATCCGAGTATTTGGCCAGTTTGCCCGCCACTTCCACGCCGATATTTTCCTGCGCTTCCTGCGTTGATCCGCCGATATGCGGCGTAAGGATCACATTATCGAACTCGCACAGCGGCGAGGTAAACGGATCGCTGTTGGACGCAGGTTCCTCGGGGAACACATCCACGCCGGCGCCGGCCAGATGTTTGCTGGCGAGCGCATCGCACAGCGCCGGAATATCCACCACCGTACCGCGCGCGGCATTGATAAACAGCGCGCCGGGCTTCATCTGGGCAAATTCGGCCTTACCCATCATATTGCGGGTGGAGAGGGTATCGGGCACATGCAGGGTCACCACATCGCTCAGGTTGAGCAGCTCTTCCAGCGAATCAATCTGCTGGGCATTGCCCAAAGGCAATTTGCTTTCGATATCATAGAAAAAGACCTGCATGCCCAGGCCTTCGGCCAGAATACCCAGCTGCGTGCCGATATGGCCGTAACCGATGATGCCCAGCTTCTTGCCACGGGCTTCGTAACTGCCCGCCGCCTGTTTGTTCCATTGCCCGCGGTGGGCTTTGGCATTGGCTTCGGGCACGCCGCGGATCATCAGCAGCATTTCGCCCAGTACCATTTCGGCGACGGATCGGGTATTGGAAAAAGGCGCATTGAATACCGGGACACCCCGTTTTAACGCGGCTTTAAGATCGACTTGGTTGGTACCGATACAGAAACAACCTACCGCAACCAATTTTTCCGCCGCGGCAAACACCTCTTCCGTCAGGTTGGTACGGGAACGGATGCCGACAAAATGAGCATCGCGGATGGATGCTTTCAGCGATTCGGTATCCATTGCGCCTTTATGATACTCAATATTGGTATAACCGGCGCGTCTAAGGTTGTCCAACGCCGTTTGATGGACACCTTCAACCAACAGAAACTTGATCTTATCTTTTTCCAGCGATACTTTTGCCATTTCCCGACCCTTTATGAAACTTCAGATGCGGCTGCAATACACAGCACCCGGACAAAATAACAAATATTGCCGCGGCGGCAATGGGGCGGATGAACCAAGGAACAGCATAAGACGCAGCCATAAGGGATTGCTATGGATAAATCTTCTGGCCCGGCGAGAAAGCGTCATATTTATGGCAGGCGCATGGCAAAAATGTGATATTTATCACTGAATTTCAAAAACGAAAATAAAAGATGCTATGTAAATAAAATTAACATCTGCCGCCGATAAACCCGCGCCCGGCGGCAGAAAAGCGGTGCCGTATCCGGCGGCGATTATTCGACGACTTTTACGCCCTCGGCGGTGCCGATCAGCGCCACGTCCGCGCGGCGGCGGGCAAAGAGTCCGACGGTCACCACGCCGGGCAGGCTGTTGATTTTATCTTCCAGCGCCACCGCATCCAGGATGCGCAGATTACGCACATCAAGGATAATATTGCCGTTGTCGGTGACCACGCCCTGGCGATATTCCGGCAGGCCGCCCAGCTTCACCAGTTCGCGCGCCACATAGGACCGCGCCATGGGAATCACTTCCACCGGCAGCGGAAAATTCCCCAGGACGTCCACCTGCTTGGAGGCATCAACGATACAGATGAATTTGCGCGCCACCGCGGCGATGATTTTTTCGCGGGTCAGCGCCGCGCCGCCGCCTTTAATCATCTGCATCTGGCCGTTGATTTCATCGGCGCCGTCGACATAGATATCCAGCACATCGACGCTATTGAGATCCAGCAACGGAATTCCCAGGCTTTGCAGCTTGGCGGATGACGCATCCGAACTGGACACCGCCCCTTCGATTTGATGCCTGATGCTGCCCAGGGCATCGATAAAATGCGCGGCGGTGGACCCGGTGCCCACGCCAACGATGGTGCCGGGCCGCACATATTTTAATGCCGACCAGCCGACCGCCTTTTTCAATTCATCTTGCGTCATGTTTTGTCTATGTCCCTGGAGTGATAAATTTGCCCATATTATAAAACAATGCCAGCCCTCTTGGCGTGAATTTCGCCACAACCCAGGGCAAAAGGACCGTGCCGTAAAGCCGCGGTGAAATTTCCCATCCCCATGAGTGTAAAACTATGACATAACTGTGGCATAGTGAAAAAATGGTGCAAACACCGCGCAATCGGGATGCAAAAAGACAACGACGCAGGGGATAATCAATGAAACGCCCGGACTATCGAACGCTGCAGGCGCTCGACGCCGTGATACGTGAACGAGGTTTTGAACGTGCCGCGCAAAAATTATGTATAACGCAATCCGCGGTATCGCAGCGTATCAAGCAATTGGAAAACCTGTTTGGCCAACCGCTATTGGTGCGCACCATTCCCCCCCGCCCCACTGAGCAAGGCCAGAAATTGCTGGCGCTGTTGCATCAGGTGGAATTGCTGGAAGACGAGTGGCTGGGCACCGACAGCGGCAATGATACGCCGCTGCTGCTCTCGCTGGCGGTCAATGCCGATAGCCTGGCGACCTGGCTGCTGCCGGCGCTTAAACCGGTGCTGACCGATTCCCCTATCCGCCTCAACCTGCAGGTGGAAGACGAAACCCGCACCCAGGAGCGGCTCCGGCGCGGCGAAGTCGTGGGGGCGGTGAGTATCCAGCCCCAGCCGCTGCCCAGTTGCCTGGTGGACCAGCTTGGCGCGCTCGATTACCTGTTCGTGGCGTCCAAACCCTTTGCCGATCGCTATTTTCCCCACGGGGTCACCCGCAGCGCGCTGCTGAAAGCGCCCGCGGTGGCATTCGATCATCTGGACGATATGCATCAGGCGTTTTTACAGCAGAATTTTGATTTACCGCCGGGCAGCGTGCCCTGCCATATCGTTAATTCATCGGAAGCTTTTGTGCAGCTGGCGCGCCAGGGCACCACCTGCTGCATGATCCCGCACCTGCAAATCGAACGGGAGCTGGACGCGGGCGAGTTAATCGATCTGACGCCGGGGCTTTACCAGCGGCGCATGCTGTTCTGGCACCGTTTCGCCCCGGAGAGCCGCATGATGCGCAAAGTGACCGACGCCCTGCTCTCACACGGCCGGCAAGTATTGCGCCAGGCCTGAGGGTATATCACCAACAACCACGGGCCCGCCCTGGATACCCGCATCCAGGCCGCCAGTTCCAATGGGCGCACCCCATATTTTTCTTAAAAAGATCTAGATTGATCTATCCCCAACTTGGGGATAAAATATAACAAATTCAGGATGAATGGTGAGAGCATGGAAGCTATGTTCATTGAATTGCCGCCTTTTGAAAATTATCGAGCGAATTATTTGACTGATGAAGAATTTCGGCAATTTCAGCAGATGCTGCTGACGGACCCGGGCTCGGGTGACGTCATTCAGCATACCGGTGGATTAAGGAAAGTCCGTTTTGCTGATGCGAGGCGTGGTAAAGGTAAACGTGGCGGGATTAGAGTGATTTATTATTGGTGGTTAGAACATTCTCATTTTTTATTATTTACTCTATATGATAAAGACGAAAAGGCCGATCTCACCCGACTACAACGGGATATGCTGCGCACCATGTTGGACATCCTTAAAAGAGGTAAGGCATTATGAGTGAGCGTAATATTTTTGATGAGCTGGTACAGGGGATGGAAGCGTGGAGCGGCCTGAACGCAGGCAAAACTACATTAAAAACTCACCGTGTCGCGCTGAATAAAAGCGTAAGCTTATCTCCGGCAGAGCTTAAAGCTGTAAGGGAAAAACTCAATCTTTCCCAGGCAGTCTTTGCTATGTACTTACATACCGGCGTCACTACATATCAAAACTGGGAACAAGGCAGAGCTAAACCTAATCAGCAGGCGGTATTGCTGATAAAAATAGTAGAGCAAAACCCCAGCGCTTTGTGCGCGCTGGCTACATTGTAATCCAGGCATTGCCGGCGGCAGGGTTATCGCTGAGCACTTGAAAAACGGCGCCCAGGGCGCCGTTGGTTGTTATAGCAGTCGTTATGGCTGGCGCTGCAGCTCAAATACGACATCCACCTGATCGTCAAAGTGAATGGTTTGCTGCACATAGGTTTGGGCGGCATCGGTCTGCGACATGGCGTCGTTGGCTTTAAACATGCGCGCCACCGGCACCGGCTGGTAGTTGGCCACATGATAACGGATGCTGAAAATCGGCCCCAGGTCGGCCTTGAACCCCTGCGCCAGCGAACGGGCCTGCGCCGTGGCGTTTTCAATGGCTTTATTGCGGGCCCGATCGCGGAACGTGTCCGGATTGGCCACGCCCAATTCCACCGCCCGGATTTCGTTCAGGCCGGATTTCAGGGCGCCGTCCAGCAATTCATTTAGCTTATCAAGCTGGCGCAGCGTGACCTGCACCTGGCGGATGGCCCGATATCCCTTGAGCACCGACTCGCCGGTTTTCAGAAAGTCGTACTCCGGCTGGGTGCGCAAATTGGCGGCATCGATATCTTTATTTTCGATACCGTTCTTATTCAGGAAATCAAAGTATTGCGCCACCCGGGTATCCACCTGTTTTTTCGCATCGGCGGCGTCTTTCGACGATATCGCCACTTCGATGGTCAGGGTGGCGATATCCGGCGTCGCTTCAACGCTTGAGGTGCCCGATGTGATCACATGCGGCCCATTGGGCAGCTCGGCGGCCTGCGCCTGCGTAGCCAGCAATCCCAAGCCCACTACGGCGGTTAACAGTAATGCTTTGGCCTTCATGTTGTCTCCTGTGCGGTAAAATATGATGCAAATTGGCTTAAGCACTTCATATCATTACGGGTTTTCATATAAAAACAACGCAATTTGCGCTTATTTACCGTTACGTCGTTATCCGGTGCCAGCATAGGCGTTGCCGTGAAGTTAACCTATAGGGAAAGTTCTCAATATCATGATTACACCGCCGATGTCGTATCAAAGCGGCGCGCCGGCGAACATATGCCAGGCCTGGCGCGCCAGCTGTAGCGCCACCAGCCACATCACCACCCCCACGAACAGCTGAATCACCCGCTGCACCCGTCCCTGGTTCAGCCAGGGGGCCAAACGGGACGACAGCATGGCCAGGCCGTAAAACCAGACCAGCGATGCCCCCATAGTACCGATGGCGAACCAGCGCCGCGCCACCGGCTCCAACTGCCCGCCAATGCTGCCCAATACCACCAGCGTATCCAAATAGACGTGGGGATTGAGCCAGGTTACCGCCAGCATGGTGATAATCACCCGCCGCCGCGTCGGATGCAGGGCCCCGGCGGGACTGGCGCCAGCGCCGCCGCCGCGTCGGGCATTGCGCAACGCGCTAAAACCATACACCGCCAAAAAGGCGACGCCCGCCAGGGTAACGCATTGCAATAGCACCGGCGAACGCGTCAGCAACGCGCTGCTGCCAAATACCCCCACCATAATCAGCAGGATATCGCTCAACAGGCAAAGGGTGGCGATCAGCACATGATATTGCCGCCGGATGCCCTGATTCATCACCAATACATTTTGCGGCCCCAGCGGGACGATAGTCGCCATGCCCAAGGCAAAACCCTGCATAAAAATCATCCACACGCTGCGTACCCACCTCTTGTTGCACCAAACCATTGTTGCATAAAGTCGGGCAAGTATAATCAGAAGCCGATATCAGTTGAAACACAATAAACTAATCCTGCATTAGTGATTCTAATGATCAGTATCCTGCAATGCTGGCTGCGGCCGATAAAAAAGCCCGTCGTCAGGACGGGCTGAGATTGATACGGGCTACAGGACCGGCATGATGGCTTGCCCCCATCGCGCCAGGCGATCAGGAGGGCTGCTGCGGCGCAGGAACCTGCTGCCCTTCGTCCCGTGCGGCTTCGGATTGGGGTTTGGGCGTGCGGTACAAATGCACATCCATCTGCGGATAAGGAATGCCGATCCGATGTTCGTCCAGCACCCGCTTAAAACCCTCCAGCAAATCGAAAGTTGCGTTTTGCAGGGCGTCGCGGGGCACCCAGGCGCGCACCATAAAATCCAGCGAGGAGGCGCCCAGGGCATTGAGCCGCACGGTAATGCCCTTGTCCTGCAGCACCCTGCTGTCCGCCGCGATAATATCGGTAAGCAATTTTTTGACTTGTTCGATATCGGCGTCATAGCTGACGCTGACGATCAAATCGATCAGGCGGTTGGGTTCGCGGGAAAAATTGGTGATATTGCCCGACAGGATTTTGCCGTTGGGCACCACGATCATTTTGCCGTCGAACGTACGCAGCGTGGTGGAGAAGATTTGCACCACCAGCACCGTCCCGGCGGTCCCGGCAAAATCCACATATTCGCCGGCGCGGAAATGGCGGAACGTCACCAGCAGCACGCCGGCGGCAAAATTGGATAACGAGCCCTGCAAAGCCAAACCCACTGCCAGGCCGGCGGCGCCGATAACCGCAATCACCGACGCGGTCTGCACGCCGATGCGCCCCAGGGCGGCAATGATGGTAAAAATAATAATCGCGTAACGCACGATCGCCGACAGGAAGTCCGCCACGGTAATATCGATATGGCGCGCTTTCATGATTTTATTCAGGGTACCCGAAATCGCCCGGGCGACCAGCATACCGATGATCAGAATAATAACAGCAGCAACGATATTGACCGCGTAGTGGACCAGCAGTTGCTGATTATTGACCAGCCAACTGCCCGCATCATTGATTTTATCGACGACGTTGAGATCTTCCATTTAGATCATCCCTCTCTGGTGTATGGCAAAAAAACCAGCCGGTCAAAGCTGCCGGCAAGGTCGCAACCATTTAAGGGTAACCAATAATCGTTTTTCCTGCCAACTCTGAAAGGGAAAACGGGCAGGAAAAATCCGAGATTTCATTATGTTAAAGGCCTCCAAATAGGAGGCCTTTTGTCAAGCCGGGTTAACGCGGCGAAAATTACAGCACGTCAATCGCATTGAGCTCGTGGAATGCCAGTTCCAGGCGGGTAGCCATGGAAACCTGGCCGGCACGCAGCCAGGCACGCGGGTCGTAGTATTTTTTGTTCGGTTTGTCGTCGCCTTCCGGGTTACCCAATTGGGTTTCCAGATAGCCGGCGTTTTTGTGGTAATACTTCAGGATACCTTCCCAAGTTGCCCATTGGGTATCGGTATCGATGTTCATTTTCACTACGCCGTAGCCGACCGCTTCTTTGATTTCTTCCGGAGTGGAGCCTGAACCGCCGTGGAACACCAGGTTCAGGGAATTAGCCGGGAGGCCGAACTTCTCGGAAACAAATTTCTGAGAGTTATCAAGGATTTTCGGGGTCAGTTTTACGTTACCCGGTTTGTAGACGCCGTGCACATTACCAAACGCGGCGGCAATAGTGAAACGCGGGCTGATGGCGTTGAGTTTTTCGTAAGCGTATGCCACGTCTTCCGGCTGGGTGTACAGGGAAGAGTTATCCAGATGGCTGTTATCCACGCCGTCTTCTTCACCGCCGGTACAGCCCAGTTCGATTTCCAGGGTCATATTCAGCTTGGCCATACGGGTCAGATATTTGCTGCTGATTTCGATATTTTCTTCCAGGGATTGCTCCGACAGGTCGATCATATGCGAAGAGAACAGCGGTTTACCGGTGGCGGCGAAATGTTTTTCACCGGCGTCCAGCAGGCCGTCAAGCCATGGCAGCAGTTTTTTGGCGCAATGGTCGGTATGCAGGATAACCGGCACGCCGTAATGTTCAGCCATATGATGCACGTGCAGCGCGCCGGCGATGGCGCCCAGTACGGAACCGGTCTGGCCTTCGGCTTTCAGGCCCTTGCCCGCGATAAATGCCGCGCCGCCGTTGGAGAACTGGACGATGACCGGCGCGCGAACTTTCGCGGCGGCTTCCAGAGCGGCATTGATGGAGTCGGTACCTACGCAGTTAACGGCAGGCAGAGCAAAGTGGTTTTCTTTCGCCACGGCAAATACTTTCTGTACGTCGTCACCGGTGATGACGCCTGGTTTTACAAAATCGAAAATCTTAGACATATTGCTTTGTCCTGTTTTGTAGGCCATTGATGGAGAGTAATCAAATACCGTTGCCCTAGCCTGCATTCGCAACGATGTTTGCGGGCGCCGATCCAGCGCGCCCTGCTCGCTAATAAGTTACTGTTTGGCGCGCTCTTCAAGCATAACCACGGCCGGCAGTTTTTTGCCTTCCACGAATTCCAGGAAAGCGCCGCCGCCGGTGGAGATATAGGAAATCTTATCGGCAATGCCAAACAGGTCGATTGCAGCCAGGGTATCGCCGCCGCCGGCAATGGAGAATGCTTCGCTGTTGGCGATGGCGTTGGCGACGATTTCGGTGCCTTTACGGAAATTAGGGAATTCGAATACGCCCACCGGGCCGTTCCACAAAATGGTCTTGGCTTTCAATAGAATATCGGCCAATTTCTGCGCGGATACGTCGCCCAAATCCAGTACCTGTTCGTCATCTTTGATGTCGCTGGCGGATTTCAGGGTGGCGGCCGCGGTTTCAGAAAATTCCGTCGCCACGCGCACATCGGTGGGAACCGGGATATCACAGATGCCCAACAGACGTTTGGCTTCCGGAATCAAATCGGCTTCATACAGGGATTTGCCCACGTTGTGGCCCTGGGCCGCGATAAAGGTATTGGCGATGCCGCCGCCGACAATCAGCTGATCGGCAATTTTAGACAGCGAATCCAGTACGGTCAGTTTGGTGGAAACCTTGGAACCGCCGACAATGGCCACCATCGGGCGCGCCGGATTACCCAGGGCTTTACCCAGAGCGTCAAGTTCGTTGAACAGCAGCGGACCGGCACAGGCGACAGGCGCGAATTTGCCGACGCCGTGGGTGGAGGCCTGGGCGCGGTGAGCGGTACCGAAGGCGTCCATAACATAAATGTCGCACAGGGCGGCATAACGTTTGGCCAGGGTTTCGTCGTCTTTCTTTTCGCCTTTATTAAAGCGTACGTTTTCCAATACCACCAGTTCACCCGGCGCGATTTCCAGGCCGTCCAGATAGTCTTTTTCCAGGCGGACCGGTGAAGAAAGGTGTTCTTTCAGATAATTAACTACCGGCAGCAAGGAGAACTCTTCGTTGTACTCGCCTTCGGTCGGACGGCCAAGATGGGATGTCACCATGACGCTCGCGCCTTGCTTCAATGCGGCTTCAATAGTGGGCAGGGAAGCACGGATACGTGCGTCGGACGTTACTTTGCCGTCTTTTATCGGAACGTTCAGATCCGAACGGATAAGCACTCGTTTACCAGCCAGATCCAGATCGGTCATCTTAATTACAGCCATGGTGAACCCTCTTGTTGATTCTCGTAAAATTGCCTGAACGACGGGTGGGCAACGCGCCGCCCGCCGGCCTAGAAGCCGTTTTCGTCCTTTGCCATCGTAGCTAACCGCGCCGCCGATGGGAGAGGCTCTATTCCTACCATATTCACCGCCGCGGCAGCGTTGCCCGTCGTGCTCATCGGGCCTGCGTTGGTCCGTCGTCCGCTCAAGGCGGTGCGGATGGTGACAAATAACGGTATTAACTTATGATCATTCTATACAGTCAACTATATCACGAAATGCATCCCATGCCGCTTTTTGCTATCGCCCCCAGGGGACGCCGTTACCCGCAGGCCGGGCCGCAACCAGGCTAAATGCCGCGTCAATTGTGCTGTTAATAGTACCATGACACGACTTGCGCAAGCTGTAACAGCATAGGTCATAAGCGTTGCCGACGGTATCCGAAATACGGCGGCATGGAGAGTGGCGGGCGTCGTGACGGGCAAGCTTCTTTGCCGGTCCAAGGCGCCCGCCGGCGACATAAAAAGCGGGCCCATATTGCGGTTACCTTGCGTCACGCACCGCTGCGGCCGATGCCATGCCGGCGGCAATATCCTGGGCGGATAATCCTTTTTCCAACCGACTGAAACGGTTCAGCTAGAATAATCAAAAAATTGACGCAGAGGAATAATTTTGCTGATTTTGTGATGCAAGTCCGCTTAAGAGGCAAAAACAGGTGTTTTTTTGAGCATTTGCTCAAAAAAATGCTTAAAATAAAACGCCCCTGAAGTCATCAGGGGCGTCTCGATTCACGGTGCGTCTTGGTTTACTTTATCCCAGCAAGCCGCGCGCCTTGTCCAGCACGTTGCCCACGGTAAAGCCAAACAGTTCAAACAGCTGCTCCGCCGGGGCCGACTCGCCGAAGCGGGTCATGCCGACGATGGCGCCGCCAAGGCCCACATATTTATACC
>JAATFX010000050.1 GCA_015654925.1 Enterobacterales bacterium
ACGGTCTGGAAGGCGATGGACGGCGCGACCGGCAACGTCATCCGCGACGCGATCCGCAAGGCCAACCTCGTCGTGTTCGACAAGGTCTGGGACAACGGCTTCCGTCAGATCACGTCGTACAAGCCGATCACGCAGGCGAGCGACCTCGCCGGCCTGAAGATCCGCGTGCCGGTCAGCCCGATCCTGTTGTCGATCTTCAAGTCGCTCGGCGCCTCGCCGACGCCGATCAACTTCAACGAGCTGTACAGCGCGTTGCAGACGAAGGTGGTCGAGGCGCAGGAGAATCCGCTCGCGCTGATCAACAACTCGAAGCTGTACGAGGTGCAGAAGAATTGCGCGCTGACCGGCCACGTCTGGGACGGCTACTGGTTCGTCGCGACGAAGCGCGGCTTCGAAGGGATGCCGACCGCACTGCAGGAAACCATCACGAAGAACATGAACGCGGCAGCCGTCCTGCAGCGCGCGGACAGCGAGAAGCTCGCGATCTCGCTGCAGCAGGACCTCGCGACCAAGGGCCTGACGTTCAACAAGCCGTCGACCGACTCGTTCCGGAAGGCGCTGCAGCAGGCGGGCTTCTACGCCGAGTGGAAGGGCGAGTTCGGCGACGAGGCCTGGGCCGCGCTCGAGGCGTCGACCGGCAAGCTCGCCTGACGCGACGCGCCGACCACGCACCCGCTGTCCGGCGGCACGGGGGCCCACCGGCGCTCGTCGTTCAGTACACCCGGACCTCGCGGCACCCCCGCGAGGTCCGCTGGAGAGACCCATGCATTCCGAAACTCTTGCGGTCCACGGCGACGGCGCCGCCGACCTGGTGGGCGGACCGTCGCTGACGGAGGTCACCGGCCTTCCCCCGATCGCCGTGCCGCGCTCGCCGGTGCGCGACGTCATCGCGGTGGTCGATCGCGCGTTCGCCCGCACGATCGAAGCCATTGCAGCCCTCCTCGTGATCGCCGAGACGCTGATCCTCGTGGCCGGCATCGTGTCGCGCTACGTGATGCACAACCCGCTGATCTGGTCCGACGAGCTCGCGCAGATGCTGTTCATGTGGCTCGCGATGCTGGGCGGCGTGATCGCGCTCCGGCGCGGCGAGCACATGCGGATGACGACGTTCGTGAAGATCGCGCCGCCCGACGTGCGCGCGACCCTGGAGGCGGTCGCGCTCGGTGCGGCCATCGCGTTCCTCGGCCTGATCCTCGCGCCCGCGTACGACTACGCGGCCGACGAGCGCTTCATGTCGATGCCGGGCCTCGACATCTCCAACGGCTGGCGCGCGGCGGCGCTGCCGGTGGGCATGCTGCTGATGCTGATCGCCGGCGCGCTCAGGCTGGCGGTCGTCGCACGCCTCGGCGCCGTGATCGTGGCGATCGTGCTGATCGGCGCCATCGGCGGCGGTCTCTTCGCACTGCAGCCCTGGCTCGGCGGACTCGGCAACCTGAACCTCGTGATCTTCTTCGTCGGGATCATCGCGCTGTGCGTCTTCGCGGGCGTGCCGATCGCGTTCGCGTTCGGCCTCGCGACGTTCGGCTACCTGTCGCTGACGACGACGACGCCGATGGTGGTGCTCGTCGGCCGGATGGGCGAAGGGCTGTCGCACCTGATCCTGCTGGCCGTCCCGATGTTCATCTTCCTCGGCCTGCTGCTCGAAGTCACCGGCATGGCGCGGCGGCTGATCCAGTTCCTCGCGGCGCTAAAAATATCGCCCGGTATCCGGGGATCTTCCCCTGGGTGGCTAATGAAAAACATCGGCATCGAAAAATACATATAGTATCCGGTGACCGAAGCGGCTATTAAGTAATGCCGTACCGTTAAATATTTTATGTGTTAATTGTGCCCAAAACTAATCTGATTCATTAGAGTTTCTTCCGTGAAACATTTTTACAAATTAGTGAGATTATTCCTAATTGCGCCGCAACTCTAACGCCGAATCCGTCGTGCATACAATCTACCCAAGGGTAAATTTTAGATAAAGTGTGATCTTGATCACATAAAAAGAGTTTACTTGATCAGAATTGCTACTGGTCAGACTTCCGCGCTGTTCAAAAAACAACCAAAAATCAAAATTTAGGCTATTCGTCATACAATATAACCAGCAAAATAGCGCATTCTGCTGATTTTAGCGAAAATGACAGAATATCATTCGCAATCGCAAACTTTCGGCCTAAAATGCTATGCTAAGATCAATTAATCAGCTTAAATGCTGTTTTTAGCAGATTTCCGCCTAAAATACATCGATAACAATAATGAAACATAACTTACCATCTCGATGCAAATCCCTGCCGCCAGCTGTCTAAAAATTGAGCGGCGGCACTTTATTGAGTTAACAATGGGCTTATTGGGAAAGCATCGCGAAAACAGACGTAAAATTTTGTGTGGCTGCAACGCGGACGAGGGGATTCCCACACCAGAAAAGGTATGTAACGTTATCATCGGCAGGCATATTTAAAACTTGAGGAAAATCGCTTCAAAAATTTGCTAAAAACGCGGCAAGTTATTAATTTAGATCGTTTTTTATACCCGGGAAATTATAAGATTTACGGCCGTAACAGGGATTTAAAGAATAATACCAGCGCCTAACCTGTTAAAAAACGCGATGCAGAATTAATGGATTTTCACATAGCGCGGCGCGTCATGGACTAGCCCGATAAATAACGCCCAGTCCCCTACATAACCATAACATCGGTAGCGTTAACCCGCGGTTAACCTGTCCCGCGGGTGCGGCGACGGGCATCGGGGCCAGTAAGCAAAAAAATCCATCCCCGCTCCGGCGGACGAAGCGGCGATGGAATCGTTTTTTGCCCTGGTAAACTCAAAAAATGCCGCTCAGGACGGACGTTTACATGCTGCTTATGACGCTTTTGCGGCTTTGGATTCCTGGATCGGCACTTCCTTAAGATCGTTCAGGAACGTTTGGCGCCAATGGACGATATCATTTTTTGTTATGACATCCATCATTTCCTTATAACGCGAAATACGTTCATCCAACGGCATGCACAGCGCTTTATCCAGCGCAGCGGCCACCCCATCGCGATCGTAAGGGTTAACCAGTAGCGCGGAGGTTAATTCGTTGGCCGCACCGGCAAAACGCGACAAGATCAGTACGCCGGGATTAGCCGGGTCCTGGGAAGCCACATATTCTTTCGCCACCAGGTTCATTCCGTCACGCAGCGGCGTAACCAGGCCCACTTCACAATGGCGAAAGATCTTCATCAGCAGGCTGCGTTCATAGTGCTGGTTAAGGTAGAACAATGGCGTCCATTCCAGTGTGGAAAAATGACCGTTAATGCGCCCCGCTTCCGTTTCGAGTTCGTGCCGGATGTCCTGATAGGCCTGCACGTCGCCGCGCGAAGTCGGCGCGATCTGGAAATACCGGATATTGCCGCGATGCTGCGGATAGTTTTCCAGTAGCGTTTCGAACGCCTGGAAACGCTCGGGCAGCCCCTTGGAATAATCCAGCCGGTCAACGCTGATAATGAGCTTACCGTTAAGTTTGTCGCGTAAATGGGCCAGCTTGGGCGGCAAAGCCCCTTCCGCCAGTTCGCGGATGCTGTCGGGTTCGACGCCAATGGGGTAAACCCGCACCGTGACCGATTTGCCATACGCGGAAAAGCGATCGTCGTCCAGTTGTTCCACATCGGTAACCAATGACAGATTTTCAATAAATGCCAGCCGGTCGGTTTCGGCCTGAAAGCCGATCAGATCATATTCGCATAACATTTCCAGCAGCTCTTTACGCGGCGGCAAGGCATTGAATATTTCTGAGGTGGGGAATGGGATATGGAGGAAAAAACCGATGCGGTTGGTCATGCCCAATTTTCGGCAGGCGGCCGCGAACGGCAGTAAATGATAATCATGAATCCATAGGATATCATCGGGTTCCACCAGGGGCTGCAGGCGTCCTGCCAGCCGTTCGTTTACCTGGCAATAGCCATCATAATCCTCACGCTGGTATTGCACCAAATCCAGGCGGTAGTGAAAAGCCGGCCAAATAACGGTATTGGAAAAATTAAGGTAATACTGGTCATATTCGCTTTGTTTTAAGCTAAAAGACGCGAAAGTGATGTTGTCCTGCTGGTGTTTTTCTAGCGGCAAATCCTCTTCGCTGATTTTACCATTCCAGCCAAACCACATACCGCCAGCATCTTTTAATGAATCCATGATGCCTACGGCCAGGCCGCCGGCGCTTTCCTTTTTCCCTTCCATAGCCGCAATACGATTCGAAACTACCACTAAGCGACTCATAAATCCTCCCCAACTGAGATTTTGGTTTTAATAGAATAATTCTCTTGTTGTTTAACCAGCGACAATAACCACAAATGGACTTTTCCCACATCTACCAAATGATAACGGGCTTCAGTTTTCCCTGGACCAACTTTGATGGTAATACCATTAAGTGCGTTAACCTGGGTAAAACCGGTCTCGTCTGTCAGGTCATCGCCGATAAATAGCGGCGTTCTGCCGCTAAAAGGCGCTTCATTCATAAAAGCTTTTATCGCCTCGCCCTTGTTTACCCCGCGCGGCTTAAGCTCGACCACGCATTTGCCAGGCTGGAGCGCCAATTCGGGGTAGCGGCGCGTAAAATCCTGGGCCACTGCGAGGATGCCGTCTCTAAACTGCTCGGCGCCGCGATAATGTAAGGCAAAGGCCATTCCCTTGGCTTCTACGTGACAGCCGGGCATGGCGGCGATGGCCTGGGTAAGTTGTTGCTGAAGATTTGCCGCGACTGACGGCGAGAGTTCGATGCGATGAATGGTTCCCTGCGCGTCCCGGCGCTCAGCCCCGTGGACCCCTGCCGCCGGAGCGTGAAGCGGGGCGCTTAGGGCATCCAATTCGTTCAGTGTCCGTCCCGATACCAACGCCAGGGCGCCTCCGGTAGCGGTAAAAATATCGCATAACGCCTGCTTGATCTCGTCGGGGATGCTCACCAATTCCGGTCGTTGTTCAATCCCGGCCAAGGTGCCGTCGAGATCAAAAAAGCAGGCTGTCCCCGTCAAGAGTATAGGGGGGAGTGAATCACTGTCTGTCATACCTGTTATCCTCGTTTATAACCGCCTGCGAGTTGCATTCAGGGCGCATCGCTGGATAAGTGGTTGCGCTGTCACGCTTTTACGCAGCCCGGAATTAATTGACAGAGGGTAAGCGGGTAACCAAGGAGTGTGAGAAGATAATGAAGTGAATTTTGCTAATCGTCATTCTCCTTGAAACTGCGCAAACCTAATTGATCATTCACCGACCTAAGTCGTTGAACATTAAGTTATGGTACAAACGCGCAAAAAATAAGGCAGGCATTAGCGCGACGCCTTACTGTCCCAGCTGTCCTTCGGGCGGCGGTGAACACGTTAGTTAGTATAGACAATAATTTTTGATCTGTCATAAATGGCACAAAAAGCCGTTATGAGGACAAAGATGCAGGAATGATATCAGCTGATTCCTTATCATGGACATTTGAACAAACCATCAATAAATGTACGGATACTTCAACATATTCGATAAATATGTTGTTCAATTCCCCCAGTGAGATGCTTACAAGGCTAAAATTTGTTCGTTTAATGCATAATTTTGTATAGAAAATCAAAATTAACCCTACAAAACTGGTCAAAAAATAGCCATTATTTACAAATTGCGGCTTATTTTAATTGATAATGATTGTCATCAAGATTTAAAACCACTTAATGCATTGATATTAAATAATAAAAAAAACCATGTGCGATGTTTGACTCATTCGAACAAAGTTTTATTTGTAAAAAAAAATAACACAAAAAATGATGAATTTTTCTTATGTTTATTCCGTGATTTTTGTAATATGATTTTTCTGATAAAGCACTTGCCTTTGAGAAGAGTCGCTGGCTGCTTGACATTATGTGCTTTGTCGACATTGGTATCATACCTGCATCAGCTTGGTTGCCTGGCCAGCTATACCTACAGACTTAAGTCAAATTTATCGATTTACTTTTGAGAGAACGATCTCAAAAAAATTTCGTTGAAGTCACTCATAGATTGTTGATAAAACATTAGTTAACTGTGAAGCTTTCTGAAATCCGAGGGCCAGACGACAGCATTTTATCATTGATTAAAACAGATTAACCAATTTTAATGAGGGTGCGATATGCCAACGATTATAATGGATTCATGCAGCTATACCCGTCTCGGGCTAACGGGTTTTCTAACGGATACCGGTGTAAAAAGGCGCAATATCAATATCGTATCAGATATCGGCCAGTTGCAAAATCGATGCTCCCGCATAAAACCGGATGTGGTGTTTGTTAATGAGGAATGTTTCATCCACGAATCCGATGCCACCGAACGCATTAAACGCGTGATTACGCAGCATCCGGATACGCTTTTTTTCATTTTTATGGCGATGACCAATATCCATTTTGAAGATTATCTGTTTGTCCGTACCAATCTTATCATTACGTCAAAATCGATTAAGCCTGAAACGCTGAATTCATTGCTTGCCGGCTGCAACAAGCAAAAACCGCTGGATGCCACGCACAAATCCCCGCTGGATCTCAACCCGGTGCGTTTGAGCCAGACCGAATCCAATATGTTGCGCATGTGGATGTCCGGCCACGATACCATCCAGATCTCCGACAGCATGCAAATCAAGGCCAAAACGGTGTCTTCCCACAAGGGCAACATCAAACGCAAGATTAAAACGCATAACAAGCAAGTGATTTATCATGTAGTCAGACTTACGGATACCGTGACCACCGGCATCTACGTCAATGTCCGCTGAGCATTGGCCAACAGGAAAGAAAGCCCGACCAACATCTCTTTTGTTCTATTAACGACTGTTTTTGGTATCAATGCGCCGCTTGATACCTTTTTTTTACCGTACTGCTACCCTTTTTTGCATCTTATCCTGCTGGGCACGACGCCAGTACATTGGCCAGAAATAGCCGACCGCCGGGCCGGTGGAATGTCATGCCTTTTCCGATAGCAATTCAACAAAAATCCCATCGGGATGACTGGTTTCATTAAAAAACCAAATACCGGTAGGGTAGTCATCCAGGGCGACCAGATACATCACCCCTTCGCTGAACTCTTCAATTGCCTGGATGGTGCCCTTGCGCCGCGGCCCGCCGTCCGTTTTAACCGTCACCCGATCGTGTAATTTCATGACTAACCTCGTAATATGCCCGACAGATAGTTTAGTACAAACCCGCCATTCAGTCAGCCCATTCACCGGCTTGTAACAGCAATATACCGCTTTGGCGCTATACTTAATAAGGTCATACCGCGGGCGAAAGATTAACATGAGGAAAACATTATGGCCTTTGCCAAAGAATATAATGAACAGCTAAAGCGGGAAATCAGTATCGACGTGGATTCATTAATCAAGGCGGTCAGGGAAATTGCGGGCCAGGACGTTTATGAGCATCAGCATAATGACCATGCCCATATGGTTACCGCGCAAGGTCAAGAATTCACATCCTATGGCGCATTGGCTGAAGCCTATAATTTGGACATTCGTGATTATACCGTGGCGGAAGTAAATCGTTAAATGGCGTTTTTTTGTACTTTTCCTGCATAAATAAAGAACAAAAAAACCCCGGCATAACGCACCGGGGTAATAAAGTAATCCGCTTTAGCGCGGTGAATTGAAAAATTCGTTACACTAGGAAATCAAGTACTTGTTCATAGTAAACATATCACTTTAATTGGCAAGCCACATTAATTTTACTACTGAATTCAAATCATATAAATTATCGGACATAAACCAGTCGACGCGGCTGCGTTTAGATAAATAATGTTATGATTTTCATGGGGTAAAGTTGATTAACACCTCTACTACGCTAACATTTACCGCCTATGGGATAAGGTTAACTTTACTGAACTTTAAGAATTTTCTCAAAAAAAACATTAATAAACTTTCATTTTAAGACAGCCATCCCTGCCGGATATTCGGCTGAAAAACCCTTGATGGCGCCCTCTGCATGCCGGGGCATCGTATATACTCTTTTTCAGAAGGTGACATTACTTGATCGTCACTACTTTAGGAATGAGGCGGAAAAAAAATGCCGAGTCTACAAGACCCTTTAGTCGTTATAACCGATTTGGACGGCTCGTTGCTGGATCATCATACCTATAGCTGGCAACCCGCCGAGCATTGGCTTGAAATGTTAAAAGCCAATCATATCCCGCTGGTATTTTGCTCCAGTAAAACCGCCGCTGAGATAGAACAGCTGCAAATCAGCATGGGCCTGTCGGGATCGCCGTTTATCGCCGAAAACGGCGCGGTGTTGCGGTTCCACCCCGACGCGCAGCCGGACAACATAATGGAACAACGTTACGGCGCTATTCGCGCTTTACTGGAGCGCCTGCGGGAAGAGAAAGGCTTCAAGTTTTTCGGCTTTGGCGATGTTGATGAAAAGGTCATTGGCGAATGGACCGGACTGTCGGCGCAGGATGCAGTGTTGGCGCAACGGCGGGAGGCGTCGGAAGCATTCATCTGGCGCGACAGCGATGAGCGTATGGCGGAATTCGCCGCCTGCCTCGCCGCGGCGGATTTGGCTATAACCCAGGGCGGCCGCTTTTATCACATTATGTCCAAAAACAGCAGCAAAGGCGCCGCGGTGCAACGACTGATGGAATTATACCGTCAACGGGACGGCCGCCAGTGGCTTTCGTTGGGATTAGGCGACGGGCCAAATGATATTCCGATGCTCAATGCGGTGGATTACGCGGTCATTATACGCGGTTACAGCAAGACCCCGGTGGACGTAAGTGCGCAACAACACTATGTTTACCGTACCTCAGCCTTTGGGCCGGAAGGCTGGAGCGAAGGAATGGAACATTTTATCACCTCGGCTTGATAAGAGGTACGCATAATTATTTTAAGAATTGTAATGGCTTGGGGAGAGAACCTATGAGCGATTTTCATCAAAATGGAATAATTGCCAATTTTCATAACTTGTCCGACCGTAAAGTCGAAGAACTGGAAACCGAACTGATCGGCTTTGCAAAAAAGCGCAAAATGGGGCTGATTCTTCCTTCCCTTTTTTCTGAACTGGAAGGACCCGCATTGGCGCATATCATCGACGAAATCGCCAAGGTGCCTTATCTTGAAGAGATCGTTATCGGACTGGATCGTGCCGACCGGGAACAGTTTTTATTCGCCCGGGAATTTTTTTCACGCTTGCCGCAGCACCATCGCATCCTGTGGAACGACGGCCCGCGTCTCAAAGCCATTGACGCCGAATTGGAAAAAGAAGGCTTGTCCCCTACCGAACCGGGCAAAGGCCGTAACGTATGGTTTTGCACCGGTTATACGCTTGCTTCCGATCGCACACTGGCGGTGGCGTTGCACGACTGCGATATCGTCACCTATGAACGAAGCATGTTGGCCCGCTTGCTTTATCCGGTGGTGCACCCCAAATTTAACTATGAGTTCTGCAAAGGATTTTATGCGCGTGTCGCCAACGGCAAAATGAATGGACGCGTGGTGCGCCTGCTGGTGGGGCCGTTATTGCGTTCATTGGAAAATGTTTATGGCCCGTCGCAGTATCTCGATTACCTCAATAGCTTCCGTTACCCCTTGTCCGGTGAGTTCGCCATGCGTACCCGGGTAATGCATGACATGAAGATCCCGGGGGATTGGGGTCTGGAAATCGGCGTATTATCCGAGATCTATCGCAACTATTCGCCCAATCATATTTGCCAGGTGGAAATTGCCGATAACTACGATCATAAGCATCAGCCCCTGGCGGAAGAAGACGGCTCAGGCGGTCTCAAGCGCATGAGCAATGATATTATCCAATCCCTGTACCGTAAATTGGCCACCATGGGCGTCAGCCTGACCAGCGACTCCTTCCGGGTGCTTAAAGCCACCTACTATCGCAATGCCCTCGATATCCTGGAGTTCTACCATCACGATGCCATCATGAATGGTTTGAAATTCGACCAGCACAGCGAGGAAGCGGCGATTGAACTGTTTATGCAATGCATCCTGGATGCCGGGCAGGCTTTTATCGAAAGGCCGAACGACAAACCCTTCATTCCGAGCTGGAGCCGGGTGCAGTCCGCTTTTCCGGACATCATGCAGCGCATCTATGACGCGGTGGAAGAGGATAACAAGGGCGACGTCTAGCCATATCGCCGGATAATCCAGGGCGGCGACGGCTCCCCCGCCGATAAGGGCAGGATTGAACGGGCTGCGGGGAAGTTTTTGCCGATACGCCCCCTGCCCGTTTTATCCCGGGCGCAGCGGCACTTTTACTTGCTCCCGTGGCGGCGATCTTTAGAATATGGCGTCTCTTATAAATGCACCACGGGTAACCGCCGAGGCGGAAATGAAACGATATGCGCGAACTAAAACCCAATGAACCCTTGGTCTCCGCCCTGGCGAGGTGGATCGAGGATCATCTAGACCGCGATATCGCGCTGCCCGAACTCGCCCAGCGTTCCGGTTACTCGGTCTGGCATATGCAGGGGGTGTTCCGCGCCACAACCGGCATGGCCGTGGGGCGTTATATCCGCGAACGCAAATTAACCGAAGCGGTGCATAGATTGCGCAATACTGACAATAAAATTATCGATATCGCCTTGGATTACGGTTTTAATTCGCAGTCACAATTCACTACCCTGTTTAAGAAATATTTTGGCATAACACCGCAAATGTGCCGTAACGATCGTTCCTTATCGCTGCGTTTGACGCCGCCGCTACGTTATAATTAATTAAATATATATTGCCATTTTATGACGATATAAAAGGCAATGCGCATTATTTTGTGAATTTTGATTTTACTTAATCGCTAATTTTCATAGCAGTAATATTGCTTTAAATATTTTATATATAATCATAAATATCAATAACATAAAATTAATTTCGTTCATTTTTTTGCTTAATATAAATCGGACTATTCGATTATCTCGCTGATGCCTAAGTAAAATCCGAACTAAATGTATAGTATTCCTGCCAAATTAGCGTAACATGCGTAAGCAAGATTAATTTCCCTGGTGTAACTTAAGAAGTGATTTTACCCGCTGTTTTTGGCGGGTTTTTTTAACGCGTCGCAATAAAGCCGATGATGTTACTGTCAAAATATTTTTTCCGCGCCTGTTTTAGTTACATATCCCCCTCAGTAAAATATTTTATCGTATATTTCAATTCCCTTTGATATTAATTTTATTGATGATTTAGCCGTTGATCCGCAGCGTCGCGGAATGTGCGATCGAGCACGTATATAGCGCACCGCACAATCAAGCCGCTATACTCGACGTGTAGCGCGCGTGTGCCGCCGGAAAAGCGAGGGTAATTCAGGACATAGGTGACAAAAACTCATACCCGCCTGACATGGTGTCAGGCGGGGTGAAGCGCTTTATTAAATTTTACAGCCTTCGCAATCATCTTCAGCCGTATAAGTTTCCGGCACCGCTTTGGCTTTTTGTTCGGCGTTTTCTTCCGCTTTAGCCAACTCAGCATCAATATCGAATTCAAAAATATCATCGTTCATGGGGCGGGTTCTCCGTGGTTTACTTCGGGCTATTATAGCCAATCCGCCATGAAAAAGCGGCCCGACCGGGCTATCGGTGCAAAAAAAAAACCCGGCTAGATTGCCGGGTACGTTGCGCTGCAAGCCTGAGGACCTAGATATCGAGCCCCTTTTTGCTCTTTTTATCCGCGCGTTTTTCCTTCAGTGTTTTCTCTGGCTTCTTCTTGGCTGACTTGTCCTTACCTCTACTCATAAACACCTCGCTTACTTGTCAGATTTAGGGGTTTACCAAAAGACTCCCCCGATAACACTGGGGACTATCTACAGTTACCAAACCTGGCAGCGGAATGCAAGTGTACATTTAGCCGCCAGCCGGGCTAACCGGCTGAAAATATCATTTAGCGCCCGGTGCGTGGTGATGCGCTTTAAGCCAGGTTTTCATCGCTTCGATTTCGGCTTTTTGCGCTTTGATGACATTTTGCGCCAGTTGACGCATTTGCGGATCCTTGCCGTATTTTAATTCGGTTTCGGCCATGGCGATGGCACCCTGGTGATGGGGAATCATTCCCTGCGCGAATGCGACATCCGGATCGCTGTCCTTGACCCCTTCGGCCATATCCTGGTGCATGTCCCCCATGGCGGCCATATAGGCCTGGCTGGCGGGACTAAGCGCCTGGGCAGGAGACATATGTTCCATATCCATGCTTTTTGCCGGCGCCGCCACGACGGGGGACGACACCAGGGGCAGCGCCAACAGCAGCACTGGCAGTAAGGAAACTTTGATCATGATTTTCTCCTGTAAAATGATGACCTCACGAAGACGGGGTATCTGACTGGCTAACCAGGAAGGATTTGAACTGCGGCGACATCCAGGTAGCGAACCCGCCGTCGGTTTTGGTAATCAGGTATACCGCCAGCCCTTGCTGCTCGGCTAGCGCTTTGGCTTTTTCGCTTCCCAGCACCATCAAACCGGTATCCCAGCCGTCGGCTTCCAACGCGGTGGGGGCGATGACCGTGGCGGAGACCAGTTTATGCTCGATGGGACGGCCGGTGGCGGGATCGATAATATGCGACAAGCGCTTACCCTGCAATTCGTAATAATTGCGATAACTTCCCGACGTACTGATGCCGTGACCCTGCAAATCGACGATGGCCTGGGCGCCGATTTCCTTATCGGTGGGACGCTGGATGGCTACGCGCCACGGCTGCCCTTGCGGGGATAACCCTCTGGATATCACCGCCCCGCCCACCGACACCAGATAACGGGTTATTCCCCTCCGCTCCAGCAGGGCGGCCAGATGATCGGTGGCATAACCCTCGCCGAGGGTGGACAGATCCACATAGAGGTCCGGCAAATCTTTTTGCAGCCATTGGCCCCGGTTATCTTCAATCAAACGCAGATGGCTCAGCCCGACGCGCTCGCGGGCTGCGTCGATTTGCTGCTGGGTGGGCAGCGTCACCGGCTGTTTATCCGGCCCGAATCCCCATAAATTAACCAGGGGACCCACGGTGATATCCATGGCTCCGGCGGTTTTAGCGCCGATGCGCAAGGCGCTAGTGATGATATCCGCCATGCCGGCGGATACGGGCTGGGGGTCGGTGCCGGTATATTGATTGAAACGCGACAAAACCGTGTCTGATTGATACGTAGACAGCTCATGATTGTCCTGTTCCAGCAATTGGCCGATTTGTTCCTGGAGACCCGCCACGGCCTGCGCAGGCGGCGATGCCAGGGTAACCCGGTAAAACGTCCCCATGGTTTTTCCTTCCGCCGACCAGGCCGGCCCGCTATTTTCCGCCTGGGGCTTATCACAGCCGGCGAGCAATAAGGCGCCGCCGAGTAATATCGCTGCGTAATTCTTCATGTTTTCCACTGCTCCAACATTAAAAGGCATTGCACCGTCCGGGCTATGGTAATACGTTCCGTAGCCTATGCAAAAAGCAGATGCAAAAATCAGACCTGGTGCCAAGCCTCAAGGGAGCTCATGGAAAGTTATAAATCGAGATGGTTGCCGCCCTGGGCGTAATTAAACATCCGCTGTACGATTTCATCGGCACCTTTGATAATCTCGGACAAATGCTTATCGCTGCGGTTAACTGCCTGGGAGTAGGCGATTTCATGGGCTTCGTCCACCATGGAGATAATGCGGTCGCGGGTTTCGGCGTCAATATTACCCAAAATCGTGGTAATAACCACCTGGTAGGCATGGGACGTCACGGTCAACTGCCTTTCCCGTGCTTCCAACGCCTCGATGCGTTCGAGTAGAGCCTCATAAAGCGGATCGTGGGCCATATTTCCCTCTCTTATGCCGTTCAGGCATGGTCCGTCGGCGTTTTCAGCGGGCGGACAAGATGATAATCACGTTAAGCTTATATTATTTTTATTGCCAGCGGATAGCAGAAGTATCGCCGACAAACTTTCGAGGTAACGCACGCGGGGAAGCGGACGGCCGGCAGGCCGCC
Source organism: Enterobacterales bacterium (assembly GCA_015654925.1). GTDB lineage: Bacteria > Pseudomonadota > Gammaproteobacteria > Enterobacterales > Enterobacteriaceae > Acerihabitans. Next base: position 13,899 of record JAATFX010000050.1, read on the forward strand.
CGGTGAGAAGGCGGGGCTTATTCGGGGTAAGAAACCGGGGTCTGCCGGGAGTGTCTCTCCCGCCGGGCCCATTTAGCCCACAGCGCGGTAATAATGGGCACCAACAGCGACGTGACGATAACCGCCGTGGCCACCAGGGCGGTGGCGGATGCAACCTGGCTTTTGAATATCGGATTCATTTCGGCGATCAGGAAGGGCGTAGCGGCCGCAGCGCCGGCGGAACTGGACGCGGCAATCCCCGCCGTGCCGTTGCCGCCGCCAATGTATTTATCCGCCAGGATCAGCGGAATCCCGGTCACGATAATTACGCCGACGCCAAGCAAAATACCCAGTAAACCGGTCTGTTTAATTACCGAGAGATCGATAGCGCTCCCTAGGGAGAAGGCAAAAAACGGTATCAGCGCAGGCACCGCGCGACCGAAAAACTCCCGTAAATCATCATCCAGGTTGCCTAAAATAAAACCGAGGATAAACGGCAGCACCGCGCCTAAAAACAGGCGGGGCTCGAAGGAGGCTACGCCGGCGGACCCCAGGATAATCATCGTCAGCAACGGACCGGATTCGATGGACATCAGCACAAACGCCGCCGAATCCTCTTTACTGCCGTACTGCTGCATTAACGACGCATAGAGGCCGCCGTTGGTCATATTCATCGACGCGGCCAGCACCAAGGTGGAAATGCCGGTGAAAAAACCGCTTTGGATACCCTCAAGCGGCAAGAAATGCGCGGCGATTAATGTCACCACCCAGGCGGTAAGCGTTTTAACCACCACCAGGGTGCCTGATTTTTTCAACACGACGCCGGATGCCCGTAGTTGGATGGTTGCCCCCATGCAAAAAAACCATACGCCGAGGATCGGTACCGTTCCTTTGAGGATGCCGCTGGTAAAAGAGCCAAAGTAACTGGCCGCGTCCGGATAAAACGTATTGATCACCGCGCCGATGAACAGGGGAACCAGCATCAGTCCACCGGGAATTTTGTCTAACCGTTGTTTTATTTTCATACCGCACCCTTAAGAAACACCATACCTTAAAAAATGAACCAATATTTCATTTTTTTATGATACGACGTTATCCTTCGGATTAAGTGTGAGCTACGTCACAAAAAAAATGTGATGAAAATCACTTTTTATTGTGAAGTGCATCATTAGACTATGCGACATAAATCACATTTAACGCCGCACGAAAATCGATTACCGCCGGGTCACATTGCTCCCAGACCGTTAACTTTTTGCCGCCAGCAGGCACAATTTGCGCGTCAAGTTATAGCTGCTGACAAAGGAGCTAACGGGCAAAAACTCAAACGGAGAGTGAAAATTATGCGCGCCGGTGAAATAGTTCGGCGTTAATAATCCCCGGGCCGACAGGGCGGCGCCGTCGGTACCGCCGCGCATCGGCGTTACCTTCGGTTCAATGCCCAGTTCCGCCAGTCCGGCGAAAATCAAATCGATGGCGCGGCGATCGCCGGTTATGGCGTTGCTGATATTGCTGTAAATATCGTTAATCTCATAATGCACTTTGCCGGTGGGATAACGCCCGGCAATGTCCGCCGCCACCTCGCCGATCCGCTGCTTGCGCCAATTAAAGCGGGCTTGATCGAAATCACGAATCGAAATGGTCAACCTGGCCTGGCTGGCGTTGGCCGCCATATCGTTGAACCAGAAATAGCCTTCCCTGCCCGCGGTATGCTCCGGCGTTTCCCGGCGATCAAAGGCCGCAATAAAATCCTGGGCCATTAATAACGGATTAACCAGCACATTTTTGGCCGACATGGGATGGGCGGTAACGCCGGTCAGCGTGACCAAGGCGCTGGCGGCATTAAAGTTTTCATAAACCACCTCGCCCACTTCGCAGCAATCGATGGTGTAGGCAAAATCCACGGCGAAACGCTCCGGCGCCAGCGCCTTGGCGCCACGCAGGCCAATTTCCTCGTCGGGCACGAAGGCCACGACGATATCGCCGTGGGGCGTATCCTCCTCAAGGTTGGCCAGCATGGTCATAATGGCGGTGATGGCCGCTTTATTATCGGCCCCCAGCACGCTGGTGCCGTCGCTAAAAAGAATATCCTGGTGGTGATAAGCCAGGATTTCAGGGTGCTCCGCCGTACGCAGCCAGATATCGTGCTGCGCATTGAGGCAGAGATCCTCGCCGGTAAAACGCAGCAGTTGGGGATGAATATCCGGCGACAGGCCGACGTCCACCGTATCGAGATGGGCGATAAAACCGATGCGGGGCGCCCCGGGAACGTTGCCGGGTTTAACGGCGGTAACGGTGGCCTGTTGATCGAGTTGAATATCGGTCATACCCAGTTCCCGCAGTTCCGTTGCCAGCAGTTCGGCCAGCCGCTGTTGCCCCTGCGTGCTGGGCAGACGGGTCGCGGACGGATCGCTTTGGCTGGTTAGCGCAACGTAGCGTAAAAAACGGGCAATTAACTGTCCGGCGATATCGTTAGGCATAGGGATTCCTTCAAGGTATTTAACCGGTTGCAACCCGGACCACCGGGCGCGGCTGATTAACGGATGGTAATCTGTTTTGCCGCCACGCACCATAATCAAGGCGCCTGAACGAAAAAATGCCTGCACCAGGCAGGCATCTTGCTACTCGATTTATCGGCCCGCGCGCGGCGCAGTCCGGCGCGTTGCGGCTTACAGGCCGGCCGGGCGCGGTACTTCCAAATATTGGCCATTGATGCTGCGGCGGTAATAATGGCCCTGATTGACGTAAAACCGCTCGCCGTTCAGGTCGACTACCGACATATTGCCGCTGATGCCGCCTGATTGATAAATCTGCGGCGCCGGCGGCGCGTCAACCACTACATACTGGTTTTCCTGGCGGCGGTAATAGATACCGTCCAGGACGTAATAGGTCAAGCCGGCCACCAGCACGGTCGCCGCCACGCCGGGCAGAAAATCAAATCTGGCGCCACGATGCGGACCGCCGCCGCCCCAGCCGCGACCCGGACCGGGGCCGCCGTACCATCCGCGGCCGCCATGCCCCCCATCGTGCCAGCCGGGAGCGGCGAAACCAGCTACCGGCACCACGAGACTAAGCGATAAAACCAGGCTCAATAATTTTTTCATAAGATACCTATAATACTCACGCTTAAAAACATTCGCCGATGCTCTCATAACAGACCTAAATCCGCTTGCCTGCAAGGGGATTTACCGATCTTTAGTCGGTTATAACGATTTCCTTACCGTCTATTCATACATTATTGCAATTAGGTCCGCATGCTCTGGCGCGCACGGCGGCATACCAGCATGTGCTAAAAAAAGCCCCGCTTATGCAAGGTTTTGGTAAATGTTTGAAAAATTATGTAAGCGTATAATATATATGAATATTGCTCATGGAGAAATTAGACTTAATCATTTGATAGCCGGCGGAACGGATGTTATTTTACTTAAGTCCGCTCGCTCCAGAGCGGATTAATGTGATTAACGTGATGTTGTGCACCCACATTTTTTTTGGTGGGTGTTTTTTTAACGGCAAACTTGCCGCTGGCGATAATTGGCCGCCGGCTGACGGCAACGGATCGTTATTTAACCAGGTCGTCAAGGCGCTCATCGGCAATGCCCGCCGGTTCAAGATGCGCCAATACCTCGGCGGCGGGGAACAGCTTCCTGACCGCCGCTTCGGCGGCATCGCCGATATCATGGCCGACGTCCACGGAGAGCTGCCCGTCCACTTCCACATGCAGTTCGACAAACACCCGGTCCCCGCCGTTGCGGGTACGGATATCATGCACTCCGCGCACGCCTTCGCAGCTCATTGCCGCATGGCGGATACGCTGCCGGTCTTCCATATCCAGTTCCTGATCCAGCAATTGCCGCAGGGCCGAGCGCGCCATGCCCCGCGCATTCCAGATCATATAACAGGATATCGCCAAGGCGCCGGTGGCGTCCGAGCGCGTCCAGCCAAACAGGCCGTCAAACACTAAGGCGCAGAGCACCGCCAGGTTAACCGCGATATCGGTAATATAATGCGCGCGATCGGCGGCAATGGCCGTGGAACCCGTCCGCTTGACCACAAATGTCTGTACGGTAACCAGGGCGCCGGCGCACAGGGTGCTGCCGATAATCACCCAAATACCAAGACCATGCTGCATCAGGGGCTGGGGATGGAACAGCCGATGGGCGGATTCAATGCCGAGCACCAGGCCGGCGCCGCCCAGCAGCAGAGCCTGGACAAATGCCGCCACGGCTTCGGACTTGCCGTGACCGTATCGGTGGCCCTTATCGGCGGGCCGTTGCGCGTAAAACACCCCGATCAATGTCACCACCGAGGCCATAACGTCAACCAGGCCGTCCGCGGCGGAGGTTAGCAGAGCGATGGACCCGGTGAGCAGCCAGGCCCAGATTTTGATCCCCACCAGCACCAGGGCGATACTCAGCGAGAAAAGCGAGGCAAAACGCGTCAGCTTCTTATGCGGGAGATTCACGATCATCAAACCCCTCTCCCAAGGAACTTACAAGTCATCATATGGCTAACCGATTAATAATATATGAGCAAAGGCGTTTCATTCTGCGATGAACGTCTGTTAAGGCCGCGATCCGGGCACAGGGCAACGCGCGGGCGAATTGCGGCAAAAGGCGTGTTATATAGCATTAACGCAATATGACGCAGGACGATATTTTATCAAAATCAAAGGGTTTTAATCCATCTGATTTCCCCCGCCGCCGCCGGCTACAGGCTATCATCAACCTGGCGCCGTGCCTACCCTTTCCCCGCGCCGTTCACCTGCTCCTATCGCGTCTGGACGGTGCTCCCGCGGGGTATGGAAGATATATTTTCCACCCAGGCGGGCATTTGGCTGCTTGAAAGGCTGTGAATTCCATTTTTTCCGCAAAACGAATATTCCCGATCAAATCAATTATTGCTAACCATTTGATATATAAACCTGACAAGCTTATGCTGCTAATCAAGTGCAATAAAAGTACGGATACTTGCTAGCATGTCACATTAATTTAACAGCTCTGTAATCTATTTATAAATAAACCGTGTTTTATTAAACGTTGCTTTTTTGCGCATAAAAAACGTGCGGCGCATTATTTTGATTTTTTTTTGAACTATTAAACAAGGGAAATACTACGGTGTTAAGCAAAATAGTTAAAAAAACTCTCCTTTTTATGTTATTTTTAAATGTATTAAACTGCTCGGTATCTGCAAACCAATATCTCGCTGACGATAACCTACCTAATATATTATACATACTCCCTCCACCGCCCGCGCGCAACAGTGCCCAGCTACGGCTGGATAAATCTTTATATATTGACCCCTTGATAGCGTCAAAGCTACCTCAATGGAACGAAGCGAAAAAAAACGTGGATTTGTATAATATTGATGCGTTATTTTCGCATGTCGTCGGGTTTACGCTAAGCGAACAAAATACGCCTCAAACTTATGAATTGCTTCATTCACTTGTTCCTTTATTAGCCATGACATTAACAGAAAAAACCAAGAGTTATTATCACCGAAAAAGACCATTTGAGTTTTTTGGTAAACATTCTTGCACGCCGGCATTGGAAAATGATTTAAAGAACAACGGCTCCTATCCATCCGGGCATGCAACAACCGGTTGGGCGCTATCACTCATTCTGGCAGAAATTTATCCAGAGAGAAAAGCGGAAATTCTAAAACGGGGCTATGAGCTAGGTCAATTCAGAGTCATTTGCGGCGTTCATTGGCAAAGTGATGTCGATGCGGGCAGGATTGCGGGCTCAATTGCGGTTTCGGCATTACATTCCGACCCTGTTTTTATGCAGAACTTAGAAAAAGCCAAAACAGAGATTCACAGTAAAATATCAGATGCGTCATGGGATAAAACGTTATATGCACCAACCTACATGGCGAACATTGATGGAAAATGGTTCATCGTAGATTGCTGGCAAAGCAGGATCATATGGAACAAAACCTTGGGCCGCGATCTTTCAAAATGGAATGTGATGGAATCAACGTTCACATCCCACGATGTGGCTTATGACGGTGAAAAATATTGGGCTGTGGAAGATACCGAGCACGGAAGGATGGTGTTTTACACGTTTAATGCTGAAAAATTCAATGAAATTGCTTCCTTGGATGGATTAGGAAGACGTACGCACCGGTTACGTTTCGATAAGACCCGCAATCAATTCCTGCTTATTTCTGCCACGACAGGGGATTTTTGGAGGATATCAATTAACAAAGATAAGCCGGAAATCAAGTCGCATGTCACCCTGCCCTATTCATTAAAAAATAAAACCAATGATTTTGAGATTAGATCCTTTACGCTTCGTGGTAATTTAATATATTTTGTTTCATCAATGGCCACACCAGAAATATTAATTACCAAAAATGATGAAAAACTTACGGTGGTTAAAACCATCCCTGTTTCGAGTGACTTTTCGAATATGCAAGAAATTTACTTTTTGAATGACGGAAAGATATTTATTTCATCGGATTATAAAAAAGTTGTTATCATTGACAAAATTGAAGATTTGCAAACGGTAAAAAATCAATACAATGATTTTGAATTTCTAGGATCGCCCTACTGGATCACAGCTTTTCAAGGTAATTTAATAATCCCTGAAATAGGTTACAAGACAAATAATCTTGAAAATTATGGCATGAACGGCGTGGGCCTTTGGTCCTATAATAAAGGTGTATTGAAGAAATTAAAAGAAATCATACCCTTTACCGCACCAAACAATGGCAATACCAAAATGAAAAATGAAATCAAATTTCAAGTATATTAATTTAGCGAGTTAGTTAATTTTTAACATGGTAGTTATGGGTTCGCTGCGTTTGTGTCAAAGCACATTTGTGGCCAACTCCAGCAAAGGCTACAGATAAAATCGCGCAACTTTAGACATGGCACTACGTAAGCAGGGTGGTTAAGGGGTAAACTATCCCCAGTGAATATGCCAAGTCAATGCAAGTGGGATAAAAATCACAGACGGGAAGTTGCATAAGTGTTTGAATAATGGCGGAGAGACAGGGATTTGAACCCTGGGAAGGATCGCTCCTTCAACGGTTTTCGAGACCGTCCCGTTCAGCCGCTCCGGCATCTCTCCTCTTTAGCGGTTGCTATCATGCCCTGTTTTGCGGCATTTTAATAGTGTTTAACCACGCCTAACGATTCAAGTGACGACTTATCGAGCAACACGATGATGAAATGGCCATGGAAAAGTTCTGCTCCTTCCGCTGAGACCCTTGCGTTATGGCAAGAGGCTTTAGCGATCCCGCTGTTTTCCCCCCTATCCAGCGAAGAACAGCATGTTCTGGTTCTGCTGGCGGGTAAATTTTTACAGCAAAAGAAATTGGTGGCGTTACAGGGTTTGGTTCTGGATGACGTGATGCAGGCGCGTGTCGCCCTGATGTTTGCCCTGCCGGTACTGGGCCTGGGTATCGAGTGGCTGGACGGTTTTCACGAAGTTTTGATTTATCCCTCACCCTTTGTGGTGAACGACGAATGGCAAGACGAGATCGGCCTGGTGCATCGCGGGGAAATGGTGCATTCGGGGCAAAGCTGGGATCAAGGACCGATTGTCCTTAACTGGCAAGAGATCCAGGATTCGTTCGATCTATCGGGGTTCAACCTGGTGATTCATGAAACCGCGCACAAGCTGGATGCGCGTAATGCCGGCGTGGTGAACGGCGTGCCGCTGATCGCCATGCGCGAGGTGGCGCAGTGGGAGACCCTGCTGCGTGAAGCGATGGAGGATTTGCAGGACGAAGTCGATTTGGTCGGCGAAGAGGCAGCCAGCATGGATGCCTATGCCGCCAGCGATCCGGCGGAGTGTTTTGCGGTCTTGTCGGAGTATTTCTTCAGCTCAACGGAATTGCTGACCGAACGGTTTCCGGACCTCTATAGATGCTTTGTGCAGTTTTATCGCCAGGACCCGCTGGCGCGACTGGTGACCCAGCGCCTCGCCGGTATTTGATTTGCATAAGGTTTAGTCAATCGCGCCGGGGGAATTTTTTTTGCATTGACACACTCCGAGGGGCCGGATATGATTCGCCCCGTTCTCGCGATTCCTCTGTAGTTCAGTCGGTAGAACGGCGGACTGTTAATCCGTATGTCACTGGTTCGAGTCCAGTCAGAGGAGCCAATTTCTTGTTTTCATGCATCTTCACGAATCTTTATGTAATTTAGATTCAACGAGTTAGTGTGAAAAGTCTTCCCGGTGCATTTTCATTTCTCCCTCCGCATCGGGCAAGATTGGTGGTCTGATTTGGGGTCATTTCAGTTCGATTATGGAGTGACCACCCTATGTTTTTGAACGACACGAAAATCCGCAGCTTAAAACCATCAGATAAACCTTTCAAAGTTTCCGATTCTCATGGCCTATATCTTTTGGTCAATCCCGGCGGTTCACGTCTCTGGTATCTCAAGTATCGTATTAATGGCAAAGAATCCCGGCTTGGCTTAGAGTAAGCGTATGGCCCGAACCGTCTGTTAATTCCCCGTCCAGTTGTTGAAGATGATGTCCATCATTTTTTTGATCTGCGCCCCAGTTTTGGACATTCTATGTTGCTTCCCCAAGACGGTAATGAACCGGACTTAGGCCATTAAGCTTCTCTTTTATTCTATCATAATTATAATAATGAATAAATTCGATGAGATCTCGTTTCAATACACTTAGCATTTGATATTTTTTAAGATAAAAACATTCCGATTTTAATATGCTGAAGAAGCTCTCCATGGCCGCATTATCTAGACAGTTATCTTTTCTAGACATACTCTGCATAATTCCATGTTCTTTTAGCCAGCGTTGCCATCGAGGCATTTGGTAATGCCACCCTTGGTCACTATGTAATATTGGATGCTCATGATCCTTTAATCGTATTGCGGCCTTTGAAAGCATTTTTTTCACTAGGGATGGAAGAGGACTTTCGGACATTTGATACGAAATTATCTCTCCATTATATAAATCCATAACTGGTGAAAAATACAATTTTCTACCCCCAACTTTAAATTCGGTGATATCTGTTACCCATTTCTGGTTGGGTTTTTGTGCGGTAAATACTCTTTTTAGACGGTCGCCTACAATTCGCCCTTGTGCCCCTCTGTATGAACGGTATTTTTTACTCTGATAAGAGAACATATAACAAGTTCTTTCATCAGTCGTCGAATCGTTTTGCTGTTAAGAGACACACCTGCATTTCGACAGGCAAGGGTAAGCCTGCGATACCCATAACGACCTTTATGCCGGTGATAGAGGCTCAGCAAAAGGGATTTCTCACATTGATAGGGCTCAGGCTTTCCTAGACATTGCAACTGGTAGTAAAACGTACTACGAGCAAGTCCTGCCACCTTTAAGAGTCTTGTTATAGGTAGAACATGCCTTAACTCATTCACAATTTGCGTTTTCATTCTGGCGCTAATCATGACTTTTTTTGAATTAAGGCTTTCAGTTTTTTTAAGTACGCAACTTTTACTCTTAATTGTTCTAACTCTTCTCGCTCGCCCATGGAAAGTTGGTTACCCGACGCCAGCTCAACGCCGGCCACCCCCTCCGCCCCCACGCTTTTACCTGTCCATATCACCGAAAATACCGCTACGCCTGCTGCCTCGCAGAGACCTCCGCCGGATCATAAAAGACTCTAATAGCCAGGGTATGCTGCCGGCAACAAGCTGCCGTTAAACGTCTTCCTGCAAAAAAACACGGCGACTACCGGCAGTTACGCCTGATGATGGCGGCCACGTCCCGGTTAAGGACCGGCCGGTAACTTTACTGTTGCCGCCAAAAGTGTGGCAACGCATCATATTTTTCTTTAAATTTCTTATAGAAGAACGTCAGATTTTCATAACCGACCTCGGAAGATATTTCATATACCGGCATGGTGGTATTGCGCAACAACGCGGCCGCACGCGCCAAGCGCTTCTCATGCACTAAATCCTTGAATGTCTTGCCCGTCCGTTGCTTAAGCAAGCGCCCGAGATAGTTGGCACTGATGCCAAGCTGGCCCGACAAGCTTTTGATCGTCAGATGGGGATACTCTTCCTCAATAACGGCCAGCGCCTTCATAATTTTTTCCTCCGTATTCTCTGACGTCAAATCCGATACCGCCCGGCAGGCCCATTCCCGGCATAACTCCAGAAATAAGAGCAGAACATAGTTTTCATTAATGATTTTTTTCTCTTTTTCCCATGTAGCCTTTACCGCGATGCTATGATTTTCAATCATTAACTCATCGATGACTTTAGGTATCCTGCGATTACCTTGAGTATTAAAAATCACATAACTTCCATGCTGTTTATTGTGCGAAATAGCGTTCATGACAAACCGTGTGACCATGCTGTTACGTAAGGCTCGCTTCAAAAAATCAGTGGTGAAAAAAGACTGCCTGATCAGGATATTAATAATAATATCTTTTTCACCGGCCTTTTCTGTCGCATGCACTACGCCCGTATCAACAATCAACAAATCACCCAGCCTTAATGTCAAGCATTTGCCATTAATAATCTGCGAAAACTGTCCCGAATAAACATAGGCCAGTTCGATAAATTCGTGCACATGCGGGGGCACCGCGATAAAACGGGGATGAATTTGTACTAATATATCATCGGTCAAAACACCATGATTAAATAGGTAAACCTGCTTTCCCTGAATAAATTTTTTACTTAACAAATCGTAGCTTCTAGGCAGCGCATCATTTAAGAGATAGCGTTTTTCCCGCTCGGTGAATTTGTATACCCAAGATTTAACATCATCAAGATCCATAAAACCACCATGATTATTTTTTTAATTTTTAGCGCTTATGGCGGGCGGCTGACAGCGATCTTCATCACACTATGAACATTTAGATATTATTGATGGAAAAAATTTTGACATCCATCGCAAAAAACACAAATTAACTATTATTTTATTATTGTTTTTCAAACATATAAAATAAAACATCCGTTTTTCGTCTTGTGTGGAAAAAGCATACTGGAATGCATGATTTTGTCAGTCTCATTATGCCTTTTGTTATTAATATCACTGCCCGGCTCGATTAAGATAAGAGGATGACAGGCATAACCGCCTCACTTAATTTGATGAGAATATAATTGCCGTGAAACGATTAACGGAACTACTGCAGGGAAAAGAGGATAACTATTTAATGCCGTTTTTATGGCTTCACGATGATAGTGAAGCCACGTTACGGCATTATATTGATCGCATCCACCACGCCGGAATACGCGCATTTTGCGTGGAATCACGCCCCCATCCAGAGTTTGTCGGTGATAAATGGTGGCTCGATATGGACATTATTTTATCTACCGCCCGCGCCAAAGGAATGAAAGTCTGGATACTTGATGATGTGGAATTTCCCACCGGCAGCGCCAATGGGCGAATAGCCGCGGCGTTTCCGGCGCTGAGAAAAAAATTCCTGAAGATACACCAAAACGATTTTGTCGGCCCACGGGACGATGCCAGTTTTTTACTGGGCTGGGCATTATCAGCGCAGCGACCGGCGCTAAAGGAAATGTCCGATTTTCCGGGTGGAAGCACGTTTGCCGGGGACAGTAAAATTATCGGCGTCATTGCCGCCAAGGTGCGGGCATGGAATGATATCGACCCCGATACGCTCGTTGACGTTTCGCCCTATTTGCACGACGGCGTTTTATATTGGGATCTGCCCGCGGGAAATTGGCGGATCTTTACGCTGGTGGAAACGTATCGTGGCGGGGAGAAAGCGACTGAAGGCTGGCTTAATCCGCTGGAACCGGCGGCCACGCAAGTCCTGATCGACACCGTTTATGCGCCCCACTACGCCCGCTTCAGCCACTATTTCGGCAATACCCTGGCCGGCTTTTTCTCCGACGAACCACGATTGGGTAACGCGCAGGGCGCGGATGCCTCCATAGGCCGTAAAGAAATGGTCTTGCCCTGGTGCGATGAGTTGCCCGGATTGCTCAGCCGGCGCCTGGGCCAGCCGGCCTTGCCGCTGTTGCCATTACTGGCCTGCCAGGGCGGCAACCAGGCCCATGCCGTGCGCTACGCCTATATGGACATCGTTAGCCGGTTGTATAGCGAGCAATTTACCGGCCAGCTCGCCCACTGGTGCCATCAACACGGTATTAAGTACGCCGGTCATCTGATCGAGGACAATAACGCCCATGCCCGGCTGGGCTATGGCGCCGGGCATTTTTTCCGCGCCCAGTGGGGTCAGGATCTGTCCGGCATTGATGTGGTCCTCGGCCAAATCATACCGGGGATGGATAAAGGTTATTTTAAATCTTTTACCACCCAGGGTTGGGATGGGGAATTTTTCCATTACGTCCTGGCGCGCATGGGAGCCTCGCTGGCCGCGCTCGATCCCGCCAAAAAAGGCCGGGCCCTGGTCGAAATCTTCGGTGCCTATGGCTGGGCCGAAGGACTGAAGATGATGAAATGGCTGGCGAACCATATGCTGGTGCGGGGCATCAACTTTTTCATCCCCCACGCCTTCAGCACCGCGCCGTTTCCCGACCCGGACTGTCCTCCGCATTTTTACGCCGACGGCAACGATCCGCAATATCGCTACCTACCATTGCTGAGTCTGTATATGAACCGCGCGGCGCACCTGTTAAGCGGTGGCGAATCCATCGTCAGCGCGGCGCTGCTTTATCATGCCGATGCGGAATGGAGCGGCGAATATATGTTATGCCAGCAGCCGGCGCGGGAATTAACCCAAGCGCAAATCGGGTTTGACATTGTACCGGTCGACAGCCTGCTGGATGCCGGGCTTAACGATGGCCGGCTACAGGTCAACGAACGGAGCTGGCCGGTACTTATCATTCCCGCCAGCGAGGCATTGCCGGCAGCGTTGCTTAACCGTTTACCAGCGATAGCCGACCAGGGCGTCAACATCTGCTTTATTGAGCGCTGGCCGGTGCGCAGCAGTGAAAACAAGCCGGTAGCGGACGTGCTGGCGCAATTACAAAACCACCCCCGCGTGCAGCGGGTCCCCTTGGCCGATATGGTTCGCCAGTTAACAGCGGCTGGGCTCGGTGAGCTGCGTCTCGCCACGCCACAGGCCTGGCTGCGCTTTTACCATTACCGTCAGCCGGATGCGGATGTCTATATGTTTTTCAATGAAAGCCCGTCCTCGGAGATCGACACCACCGCCTGGCTGCCGCAGGCGCAACCGCTCAGCGTTTATCACGTTGAGGATAATGCCCTGGCGCAGCTGACAACGCGGCCGGAAGGCGGGAATGCGTTGCAATTGGCCCCCGGCGAGGCATGCTTCTGGCTCAGCGGAGTGACGGCCAGCCCGGCGCGTCTCCCTGCCGAACCGGCGCGAGTCCTGCATCTGAACGATAATTGGCTGATTGCCCTGGCTGACGCGACGCACTATCCCCGGTTTGAAAATCGGCGTTCCCTGGCTCATTTGACCAACCTGGCTTCGCCGGACTGGTATCCGGATTTCTCCGGCACCGTCAGTTATGAAAAAGAGATTTCGCTCGTGGCGCATCAGTACGCGGAACTGACCATCAGCGACGCCTGGGAGGTAGTGGAAGTCTTTATCGATGAGCAGTCCCAAGGCATTCGTCTGTCCCCACCCTACCGTTTTCCCCTGCGTTTACCCGCCGCCAGCGGCACGGCGCGGTTACGTATAGAAGTCACCAATACCCTGGTAAAAAATCAAAAGGATTATTTGTCTCATTACCTGATCCAAGAGCCCACGGGCATAACCGGTGATATTTGCCTGCGATTTTATGGGTAATGTCCCGATGAACGCTCGCATTGTACTTCCCCACATGGGTGGAAGAAAAATAAAAACAGTACCTTACGGCAGGAAAAAAAATGAATACAGAACATTTTTCACAGCAAATCCTCTCTCTGGTGGGAGGGGAAGAAAATGTTGTTAATGTGTACCACTGCGTCACGCGACTGCGTTTCACCCTGAGGGACGAGCACTGCGCCGATACCGACGCGCTGCGGCGATTAGACGGCGTCATGGGTATCGCCAGGCAAAACGGACAATACCAGGTGATCATCGGCAACCAGGTAGGCGTGGTGTTCCAGGCGCTGGAGTCCCTGTTGACGCTATCCGACATGGACGCTGTCGCACCAGGTTCCGTTCCCGCCCGGGATTTTCGTATCCAGGACGTGTTAAACCGCCTGCTCGACACGATAGCCGGCATCTTTACACCAGTCTTGCCGGCCATCGCCGGCGTTGGCCTGATTAAAGCATTGGTGATCCTGTTGGGGCTAGGCGGCATCCTGGCTTCTGACGGCGATAATATGAAAGTGCTTAACGCTATCGCCGACAGCGCCTTCTGGTTTCTGCCAATGCTGCTGGCGGTCAGCGCCGCGCGCCGTTTCAAAACCAATGAATATGTGGCTATGGCCGTTGCCGGTACGCTAATGGCCCCGCTGTTCACTCAACTGCTGGCACAACATGTCACCTCGATTATTTTCCTGGGATTGCCGTTAACCGTGGTTAATTATGCGTCCACCGTGGTACCCATTATCCTCACCGCCTGGCTGATGTCCTATATCGAGCGCGGCCTGCGGCATCTGATCCCGGAATCGGTGCGCATTATATTTGTGCCGACGCTGCTGCTGCTGATCATTTGCCCCATCGCACTCCTCGCCATCGGCCCGCTGGGAACCTGGCTTGGCAACGGCCTGGCGACCGGCATTAAAACCTTGCTTCAGCATTCCGGCCTGCTGGCGGGCGCCGTATTGGGCGGACTGATCCAAGCCATTGTGATTACCGGCATGCATTACGGTATCGTCGCGGTTATTGTGCAGGCATTTGCGGCAAACGGCGTCGACTATATTACCCCGGCCACTATTATGGGGGTCTTTGGCCAGGCTGGCGCCACGCTTGCGGTCATGCTGATGACCAAGGATAAGAAGCAGAAAAATTTGTCCGGGTCGGCGCTGGTTTCCGCTTTGCTGGGTATTACCGAACCGGCTATCTATGGCGTTACGCTGAAATATAAGCGGCCTTTTCTGGCCGCCGCGATAGGCGGCGCGGTCGGCGGCGCAATAAGCGGTCACTTTGGTTCAACCGCAAACGCCATTGGGGTGCTCAGCGGCCTGCCGTCGCTGCCCATGTATGCCGGCCCTACCTTTATTTGGGTCGTGGTGGGTATCATCGTCAGTTTTACCGTGGCGGCGATAATGACCCGTATATTAGGTTTTAAAGAAGAGAGCGTGACTTCTTCCTGACAAAAACACCTTGATTTCATGCTAAATCCAATCACTTCTTAATTAATTTAAGAAGCAGTTCCCTTCGTCTTAAAATCAATAAAAACATAATATGGTGAATAGCATGCCCTACAATATTAAAATATCTTGGCCAATCTTATCCTGCGCTATTCTCATCAGCGCACAACCCGTATTGGCCGGCGCTACGACAACGGAGCAGCGGCTGAATAATCTGGAAAAAGCGCTGCAGGCATCTTTGCTACAGCAACAAAAAATACAGCAACAGCTGGAGCAAACACAAAACAAACTGACCTTTTATGAAAAAACAATGACCCAAGCCACTGCCAGGGCAGCCGATAATAATCACGGAGCATCGAATTATATCGTCAGCGATGCCGCGCCACCGATGCCGCTCAATAGTGATAAATCGGCGGTACCGGATAAAACCGTTGCAGCCAAACCCGCCTCATTGCAATCAATCAGTGACTATGTAAAAAATGATATTGGCCTGGAGACACATGGCTATATTCGTTCCGGTTCAGCCTGGTCAAATAAGGGCGGCCCCCAGTCTTGGGCGGCCGGTTCCCTTGGCCGTTTTGGTAACGAACTGGACGGCTGGTATAATCTGCTGCTCAAACAGCGGGTGTATGAACAGGATGATAAGTCGGTGCATGGGGTATTTAATTTTGAAGGTGATTTGGGCTTAAAACGAAACGACGAATTTTATGATAAAGGTTACGCCGGCGGCGGCTACGGCGCAATGAGCGAATTATATGTGACCACTCGTGGATTCCTTCCCTTCGCCTCTGAGGCCGATTTCTGGATGGGCAAGCATTCCCCCATCAAACGCGAGATGCAGATGTTCGACTGGAAGCATTCCTATACCGGCGGCGGCAGCGGCGTCGGCATTGAAAACTGGCGTCTGGGCCCTGGGTTGGTCAGCGTGGATGTGATGCGCATGGATGTCGACAATTATAAAAGTTATTGCTACCAAAACGACAGTGACTGTTCGAGTACCGATGATTATAAAACGGTTAATACCAACATCGCGGATTTTATTTATAAGGACATTCCGTTAGTGGGGGAAAACAAACTGGAGATCGATGCAAAATACGCGTGGGCAAATAAAACTGACGAAAACAGGAATGATCAAAATACGGGTGAATATTACAACATCAGACCTGCCTATTCATTATTACTGGCGGTGAGCCAGCCACTGCTTGGCGGGAAAAATGAAGTTTCGGTCCAGGTGGCCAACAACTCCATTGCCAGTAGTTTTATGAACATCAGCGGTGCCACGCCGTTATTGGATTACGGCTCCATGTATTACGGCAACCATACCAATGGCACCGCCTGGCGGTTGATGAATCAAGGTGAAATTTATTTGACCAATAACGTTATTATGCAAAATGCCATGGTGCTGGCAACCGGTAATGATCTCTATTCCTACAATACCGGCGCACATACTGATTTTGATAATATCCGCCTGGCGTTACGCCCCTCCTACATCTGGGATCAGTATAATCAAACCGGCATTGAGGTTGGCTATTTCAAGCAAACCAACAAAACGCCGGAAGACGTTTATTATGAATCGGGTTATAAAGTGACGTTGGCACATACCTATAAAATCGACCACAGCCTGCTCTCCCGGCCGGAAATACGGCTTTATACCACTTATCTAAAAACGTTAAATAATGAAATAGATAATCACACCTTTAATGATGGCGCGGATCACCAGGTTATGTTTGGCGCCGAAGCTGAAGTCGTATGGTGATGACCCATACCTCTCATCCTGATTGACATGCAACAAGGATATATAAAAATGAACCATCCTTTTCCTGAACATTTTTTCTGGGGCGGCGCCATGGCCGCTAACCAGGTGGAAGGCGCCTGCCGAACGGGAGGCAAAGGCCTGTCTACCTCCGATTTGCAGCCGCAGGGCATTTTCGGCCCGGTGGTAGAGCCCCATGCCGGAGATAACGGCATCAAGGATGTGGCAATCGATTTTTATCATCGCTACCCTGAGGACATCAAACTTTTTGCCGAGATGGGTTTCACGGTACTGCGCACCTCCATCGCCTGGACGCGTATTTTCCCGCAGGGTGATGAAGAAACACCCAACGAAGCCGGGCTGGCATTTTATGACCGGCTGTTTGACGAAATGGCGAAGCACAATATTCAGCCATTGGTGACGCTATCACACTATGAAATGCCCTATGGCCTGGTCAAGAACCATGGCGGCTGGGGTAACCGGAACACCATCGCTTTTTTTGAACGCTATGCCCGCACGGTCTTCCAGCGCTATCGTGACAAAGTGAAATACTGGCTGACCTTCAATGAAATCAATATGTCGCTGCACGCGCCCTTTACCGGCCTCGGCCTGCCGGAAAGGAGTTCACGTCAGGAAATCTATCAGGCTATCCACCATCAACTGGTGGCCAGCGCTAGGGCGGTCAAGGCCTGTCATGAGATTATCCCCGACGCCAAAATCGGCAACATGCTGCTGGGCGCGATGCTCTATCCGCTGACCTGCAAACCCACCGACGTGCTGGAGAGCTTGCATCATAACCGCGAATGGCTATTTTTCGGTGACGTGCAGGTACGCGGTGCTTATCCCACCTATATGACGCGTTTTTTTAAGGAACAAGAGATTCAATTAACCATTAGCGGGGAGGACCGGGCCGTCTTAAAAGAAACGGTGGATTTTGTCTCGTTCAGTTATTACATGACCGGCTGCGTCTCCGCCGACCAGGACTCCGTGGAAAAGGCGCGTGCCAACATCCTCAATATGGTGCCGAACCCGCACCTGGCCAGTTCGGACTGGGGGTGGCAAATCGACCCGGTGGGGCTGCGTTTACTGATGAACGAGCTGTACGACCGCTACCAGAAACCGCTGTTTATTGTTGAAAACGGCCTGGGAGCCAGGGATACGGTGGAAGCCGACGGCAGCATCAACGATGACTATCGCATCCACTATCTTAACGATTACCTGGTACAGGTCGGCGAAGCGATCAAGGATGGGATCGAGGTGCTGGGTTACACCTGTTGGGGTCCGATCGACCTGGTCAGTGCGTCGAAAGCCGAGATGTCAAAACGCTATGGCTTTATCTACGTCGATCGCGACGATGCGGGCAACGGCACGTTGGAGCGTCGACGCAAAAAGAGTTTCCATTGGTATGCCGGAGTGATCAAAAGCCGCGGTGCTTCGCTCAAAACCAAATAAACAATGGGCTATCCCGACATCCAGTTAAGTTGATAAATCAACAACTGATGATTTATCAACTTAAGCAATGTTACCCGTTACCGACCGCCGCCGTTGGCTATTACCTGTTTCATCGCATCGGCAATAGATTCAGCCGCAGTGCCCACGATAAGTTGTTCCGAGTTGTTATTTGGGCGAATCACTCCAGAATAGCAGCGACCGGGATATAGACCGCTCGTAATGCGGACGCAAGAAATTCTACAACTTTTGACCTGGGGCATCGACAGGCAGCTCCCTTGTCTCGGTATCGATTGTATTCCCCGCCGAGATTTGACTGATTTTCCGCCGAACTGGCAGCGCCGCCACGGAGTAGCTGAGTATCTTGATATGAAGTCAACAGATTACTTTGAACAGCGTGATGCCAGAATGGCGGGCAATCTGCTCAGTGCCGCGATGGATTATCCGGAACATCGCACGCTGGCCATGTTGCACAATCTGCATATCAAACGGCAAGGTAGCCGAGAAAATAATGGGCTGCGGTTACGTTCAGTGCGTGAACACCTTGAGGAAATTTTACCCACACAAAGCAAGTCCATCGCCCAGCCCGCACGCGGCGGCAATGCACTTCACAATGATCTAACGCCGTTCAATTTTCAGATCGACGATCCGCTGTCGCTGGAAACGCATCCCGATGCAGTTAGCCGCGCCCTTATTCCCGGCATCGCACATCCCTCCCAACAGAGTGGCATGGCACCATGCGTTTGAACGTGAAACTGTGTCCGTACAAGAACAGTATAAAGGATGTCTTGTTTACGGACGAGTACACCCTCCCGGGCTGGTATGAAACATTTTAACTTTGCTGCTAAATAGCTTCACCGATGTTTTTCAGAAGATACCATCAGGTAGCCACTCCCCTGGGAAGAGGCCAACAGCTCCACCACAATTAACGAGATCCACGCTTGGGAAAGCGCCAAATATACACCGGTAAACCAACCGGGCACGCTGGCCAACGCCTGCAGCAAGTTCAGGGCGACAGGCACAATGACCGCCTTGATGATCACCGCCATTTCCAGCCCATCATCAATACCGAACAACACCATGAACAGCGGGATCCACCCCAGGGTGGGAAGGACCGGGCGTTGTTGGCCCAGCATAACGTGGTGTATTAAGCGGCGAGGGAAGCCAACCCCGGACGCTGGTCACGGCAGACGCGAAACTGGCAACGGCAGGATACCGTCATGTTAAATCCAGAACGAGAAAAACGGGCCGCATAAACCAATCAGGGGTGCCAACTATCATAGGTCCGCTCAAACAGGTTTTTGACGTTGGCCTGTACCGCAAGCTATTTTGTCACCTGATAACGGGCAAATAGATTAACCAGCGGATAGCTGCCCTGGTAAATGCGCGTCTGCCCTTGTGGTCCCATCCCGTCCTGGAATGTCCGGTTTTGCCAATTCGCCCCACCGCCAATGGTGAGTTCAGGCATCATAGGCACCCGGAAACGAGTGAAAAGCTTAAACTGCGTCAGCAGCATATGGCTGTTGAAACGGCCAGTGGAATCGCGCGCCACACAGTGCGAAGCGCCAAAGGTAAGCTGCAGATTATCGGTGACCGGTGTAATAAGAGCCATAGCTGGAAAGGTCCCCGCCGGTCGTTTGGTCGGGAAAACCGTAAACATATGGCAGTTTGCCATTCATGGTCGATTCCGTATGGGTGCCGTTAACGCGCAAAGTCCATCCGTTGGCGAAATCGTGCTTGAGGTTAGCAAACACCTTGCGCGAACCGGTATCAAAGGCCGTCCAGTTTACCGCGGAATTCATGCTGCGATCAAAGTGTAGCTGCGGCGGTGATGGTTACCAGAATCCCAGCACTTTCCACCAGGCGCTGCCGATAAACAGCCAGATGGGGATCACCACCAGACTTACCATAAAGCCAATCTTCCACCAGGTCGCCAGCGGGATAAAGTTGCAGCCGAAAAGAATAGGCGCCGGACCGCCGGAATAGTGCGTGGTGGCCATGTAAAGGTTGCTGAACATGCCAAACACCAGCACCGTCAGCATGGGCGGCGCGCCCGCGGCAATGGCGATCGAGACAAATATGGCGTACATTGCGCTGATATGGGCGATGGCGCTCGCCATCATATAATGGCTGTAATAATAAGCCAGCAACAGGATACCCAGCATCGGCACCCAGTTCATCCCCTGCACCGAGCCGGCAATCAGCGAACCGAACCAGGCGATAAAACCCAGTTTGTTAAGCTGGCTGGCAAGCGTGAGCAACACCGCAAACCAGATAACAGTATGCCAGGCTTCTTTCTCGGAAATGACGTCTTCCCACGTCAGCGCTCCGGTAAGCAGTAAGATGGCCAACCCGATAAACGCGACCATGGTGGCGTCGATATTCAGCGCCGCGCCGCACACCCAAAGTGTCACCAACCCGATAAATACCGAGAGGACGATCCACTCGTTGCGGCTCATGCGCCCCATTTCGCGCAGCTTTTCGATCGCCATGACCCGCATTTCAGGAGTCTTTTTCAATTCCGGCGGATAAAAACGGTACAGCAGAAGCGGGATGACCACCAGCGAGATCAGCCCGGGAACAATGGCCGCCACCGCCCAACTGGTCCAGGTGATATGGATGCCTATTTCCCCCGCCAGCTTACCGACCATCGGGTTACCCGCCATAGACGTCAGGAACATCGCGCAAGTAATGGCGTTACACTGGAAAATACATTGCACCAGGAACGCCCCAATCTTGCGTTCAGTACCTCTTTCCGGCGTGGACTCATACGCTTCGGAAATAGAACGGAACAGCGGCGTAATAATGCCGCCGCAGCGGGCCGAGGTAGAAGGCATCGCGGGGGCAAAAATCAAATCGGTCAATACCAGGCCGTAGGCCAGTCCAAGCGAGCTGTGGCCCAGTTTGCTGATAAACAGGTAGCCGACCCGCCGGCCGAACCCGGTCTTGATGAAACCGCGTGAAATGAAAAATGCGCAGGCGATCATCCAGATAGTCGGATCGGCGAATCCCGCCAGCACCGCTTTCATGTCCAGCAAACCGGTGCTCACCACCACGGTCAGGCTGAAAACCGCCATGGCGCCGAGCGGATAAGGCGAAAGGATTAATCCGATAACCGTGGCGGCAAACACCGCCATCAGGTGCCAGGCAATCGGATTGACGCCTTGCGGGATCGGGCTTATCCAAATACCTGCCCCAACCAGCAGGATAAACAGCATTTTTCCCATTTTTGTTTTTAATAGTGACATTATGTTCATACCATTATTCCATTCTAGTTTTTTATCCGGCAGGGTATTTTCAGAACTTATGACAATAAAACCATCACTAGAGCGACTTTATAATTTAAAAGGAAATGCTATGTTGATCAAGGTCATTCTTGATGGTGAGTTTTGCACGCAAGGCGATAATTTTATCTGTTTCGCGCGGTCGCAATAAATAACCAATCCATTGCAAAATATGGAGATAACCGATGTTAATAACTAAGGTATATATTATTAACCATTCTGAGGGCTAATGTTATTTGTCGCATGAATTTGTTATAGGCCACTATTACCATAATAGTGCCGATTTATTACAAAAAAAGTAAAAAAGTTAAAAACTTTAAAATAACTCCCGGACGGTTTCTTGCTTTGTTCCCTTATTTATGACCGAGGCAGTTTGCGCTCCCCGTTTTCCTTATATGAATCAGCGTTATTTTTATCCTATTAACAATGACGCCCTAAACCATGGGCGTTATATTCCTGCCCGATGAAGGTACGGATATAAGGCTAGAACCCCCGGTATTTCCGGATTTTTCGCTTAGCGTTAGAGCGGCGGCACCCGCATTACCCGTTTCGGCGTGCCCATGAGCATGGCGTCACCACCCTGCCAGTGTTGGTCAGACCAATAGCGGAAAAAATGTGACTCGTACAGATAAATCAACAAAAACCCCCCGCGGCCTTTGCCATTTGTTACCAATTAATTAATTTTATGTGTCAAATGGATTGATTAAATGTTTTGGTAGGACCAATTTTTATTTAACAATGCCGAAATAATGCCTATACCATTAACCACTACGGACAAAGTTTGTTGTCTTCGCCAAACGTTTCCGCCGGGCACCTACCCAGGCTGAAAAGCGTATTTCCGCCGCAGGACATTAAGTCAACGGAGAGCACAATATGCAAGTCTGGCCACAAAATTATGACCCACTCGGCAATATCTGGCTATCGAGCCTGGTTGCCGCCATTCCCATCGTATTTTTCTTCTTTGCGCTGATTAAATTACGCCTGAAAGGCTATCTGGCGGGCACCATCACCACCGTCCTAGCCCTGCTGGTGGCGCTGCTGCTGTTCCGCATGTCGCTCGATCGGGCGCTGAGCTCGGTGGTCTACGGCTTCTTCTACGGACTATGGCCTATTGCGTGGATTATCGTTGCCGCCGTATTTGTCTATAAGATTTCAGTCAAGACCGGCCAGTTCGACATCATCCGCTCATCCATCCTGTCGGTAACGCCGGATCAGCGCCTGCAGATGTTAATCGTCGGCTTTTCATTCGGTGCATTCCTGGAGGGGGCCGCCGGTTTCGGCGCGCCGGTGGCCATCACCGCCGCGCTGCTGGTCGGGCTGGGATTCAAGCCGCTTTATGCCGCCGGTTTATGCCTGATTGCCAATACCGCCCCCGTGGCCTTCGGCGCGATGGGCGTACCCATTATCGTCGCCGGACAGGTGACCAATATCGATCCCTTCACCATCGGCCAAATGGTCGGTCGGCAGTTGCCGTTCCTGACCATCATCGCCCTGTTCTGGATCATGGCCATTATGGACGGATGGCGCGGCATCAGGGAAACCTGACCCGCGGTGCTGGTGGCGGGCAGCTCATTTGCCCTGGCCCAGTACCTGAGCTCGAATTTCCTGGGCCCGGAACTCCCGGACATTATCTCCTCGCTGGTGTCGCTGGTGTGCCTGACCCTGTTCCTGCGCGTCTGGCACCCGGTGCGCATATTCAGGTTCAGCGATGACGTTAACCAGGCGGTCCGCGCTTCCACCCCCGCCAATACCTATACCGCCGGACAGATTATCCGGCCTGGATGCCGTTTATTTTCCTGACCGCCACGGTCACCATCTGGAGCATTCCTCCGTTTAAGGCGTTGTTTGCCACGGGGGGACCGCTGCAAAGCTGGGTGGTGAATATCTCCGTGCCCTTCCTAGATAAGCTGGTGGCAAAAACGCCGCCGGTGGTGGCGGAAACCCTGCCGTACGCGGCGGTATACAAGTTCGATTGGTTCTCGGCCACCGGCACCGCCATTATGGTGGCGGCATTTATCTCGATTGCCTATCTGGGTATGAAACCGCGCGTGGCGATGGCTACCTTTAAGGAAACGCTCAGGGATCTGGCACTGCCGATCTATTCCATCGGCATGGTGCTCGCCTTCGCGTTTATTTCCAATTATTCCGGTCTTTCCGCCACGCTGGCCCTGGCCCTGGCGCATACCGGCCACGCCTTTACCTTTTTCTAGCCCTTTCTCGGCTGGCTGGGCGTGTTCCTCACCGGTTCCGATACCGCGTCAAACGCCCTGTTCGCCGCGCTGCAGGCCACTACCGCGCAGCAAATCGGAGCATCCGACGTGCTGCTGGTGGCGGCCAATACCTCGGGCGGCGTCACCGGGAAAATGATTTCGCCGCAGTCCATCGCCATCGCCTGCGCGGCGGTGGGGCTGGTGGGACATGAACCGGATCTATTTCGCTTTACGGTGAAACACAGCCTGATCTTCTGCTGTATCGTGGGGATTATCGCTACCCTGCAGGCTTATATTCTGCCCTGGATGGTCCCATGACCTTACATGATATCGCCTGGCCGACCAAATCGCCGAACGGCTTAAACGGCTGATAACGGAGCGCGGGCTGGCTATCGAGGCCAGCACCGCATGGCACGCGGCGCTGCGCGCCACCGAAGCCGACAAGGACCGGCTGCGGATTTATTTCGATGCCACTCTGCGGGTCAACGAGAGAGACGATCCTGACCTGGCCGCGCAATCCGACGTACGGTTTCACCTGGCGATTGCCGAGGCCTCGCACAACCTGGTGCTGCTGCAAACCATGCGCGGATTTTTCGATCTGCTGCAATCCTCGGTGATGCAAAGCCGACGGCGCATGTATCAGGCGCCTGTTATTTTTGCCAAATTAACGGAACAACACCATGAGCTGCTGCAGGCCATCCTGGCCGGCTCCCAGAAGCGCGCGCGCGCCGCGGCGATAGCGCAATCTTGCATGCGTCGATACCACGCTCAAAGCCCCGTACGAAGACGAAACCCGTCAGCCGTCTGCCCTATCACGACACCGACATTGTGCGAGAACAGGATAAATGATCATTTCAGCTGCAACCGACTATCGCGCGGCGGCCAAATGCAAACTGCCGCCCTTTCTGTTTCACTACCTGGACGGCGGCGCCTATGCCGAATATACCCTGAAGCGCAACGTGGAAGACCTGGCGCGGGTGGCGCTCCGGCAAAGAGTACTGCGCAATATGTCGGAACTGAGCCTGGAGACGCGGCTGTTCGGGCAGACGCTTGCCATGCCGGTGGCCCTGGCGCCGGTCGGGTTATGCGGCATGTATGCTCGGCGCGGCGAGGTGCAGGCGGCCAGGGCCGCCGAGAGCATGGGGATTCCCTTTACGCTGTCAACCGTGTCGGTCGGCACCATCGAGGAGGTTTCATCGGCTATCACAAGGCCGATGTGGTTCCAGCTCTATGTGCTCAAGGACCGGGGCTTTATGCGTAACGTCCTGGAGCGCGCCAAGGCCGCGGGCTGCACGACGCTGATCTTCACCGTGGATATGCCGGTTCCCGGCGCCCGCTCATGCCCATGCGGGCATGAGCGGGCCGCACGCGGCGCTGCGGCGCTACCTGCAAGCGGTGGCCCATCCCGCCTGGGCCTGGGATGTTGGTCTGCTCGGCCGCCCCCACGATCTCGGCAACATCTCCGCCTACCTGGGAAAACCCACCGGCCTGGCGGACTATATCGGCTGGCTGGCGAAAAATTTCGATCCCTCGATTTCCTGGAGCGACCTGGAATGGATCCGCGAGTTCTGGCAGGGAACAATGATCATCAAGGGCATTCTTGATGCCGAGGATGCGCGGGATGCGGTGCGCTTCGGCGCGGACGGCATAGTGGTGTCCAATCACGGCGGACGTCAGCTCGACGGCGTGCTCTCCTCCACCCGCGCGATGCCCGCCATCGCCGACGCGGTAAAAGGCGATATCGCCATTCTTGCCGACAGCGGCGTTCGCAACGGCCTGGATGTGGTGCGCATGATAGCGCTGGGCGCCGACGTCGTGCTGCTGGGACGGGCCTATATCTATGCCTTGGCGACGGCGGGAGAAAGAGGCGTGGCCAATCTGCTTAACCTTATCGACAAGGAAATGCGGGTGGCCATGACCCTCACCGGCGCCAATACCATCAGCAGGATTACGCATGAGTCGCTGGCGCGGCATGTCATCCAGGAGACCGTCTAGCCGGCGTGGTTTCCCTCCGGGTTATATCTTTATTCATCCGCAGTTATCGGCCGCGGTTATCGGCCGCAGAGAGTGCCGGTGTCCGCATTGACGGCCCGGCGGACGGCAAACAGCGCGGCATAGCACGTTAAAAAACTCGATAGTCAGGAAAACGTAAACATCGTTATGCCGCTACGCATTATCCGGCTGGCGTTTCAACAACCGCCCCCGCCTTTCTTGTACCTGCCCGTTCTCGTAACCCACCACGCCGTTGACCACCACCAGATCGATCCCAGGCGCTTGCCGACATGGGTTGCCGTAGGTGGCGACGTCCTGGATCCGCTCCATGTCCACCAGGGTTAAATCGGCAAACGCCCCCTCACGCACCGCGCCGCGGTCTTGCAGGCGGAAACGTGCGGCCGGCAGCCCCGTCATCTTGCGCACCGCCTCGGCCACATCGAACAGCCGCAGGTCGCGGCAATAGTGGGCCAGCACCCTGGGAAAGGTGCCCCAAAGCCGCGGATGGGGATTCGGATCGTTAGGCAAGCCGTCGGAACCGATCATCGACAGCGGATGCGCCAGGATCTTGCGCACGTCGTCTTCGCTCATCATATTGTAGATCGCCCCGGCCGGGCGCAGGCGCTCGGTGGCTTGCCATTGATCGATGCCCCATTGAGCGGCAATCTCCTTCAGCGTCTGCCTGGCCATTTCCGGGTGCGGCTCCGACCAGGTGATATAAATCTCCATCTGTCCATCGACGCGCCAGGCGTCAAGCGTAGTGGAACTGGCCGCATAAGGATAACAATCGCAGTTGCACGCCTGCCCGGCGGCGGCTTTTTCCAGCGCGGCCAGGGCCAGCGGCGCATGGCCCCAGTTGCCCGCGCCGGCGCACTTGAGGTGTGATATCACCAGATCCGCTCCGGCATTACGGGCGGTGCTGAACGACTCTTGCAGCGAGTCCAGCAAACCGTCATGTTCATTACGCATATGCGTGGTGTACAACGCGCCGCGCGCGCCGACGATGTCCACCAGGCACTGCATTTCCGCTATCGGCGCCTGTTTGGCATTGGTGTAGGCCAGCCCTGAACTGAGGCCGATGGCGCCGTCGTCGAGCGCGCCTTCCAGCGTCGCGCACATGTGTTCCAATTCACGCTCCGTCGCCGGGCGGTCGAATTGCGCCATGACGTTGGCCCGCAGCGCGGTATGGCCGATCAGCGCCGACACGTTGACGCTCGGACCCGCGCGTTCAACCGCGTCGGCATAATCCTTAAAGGTCGGATAGACAAACGCATCACGCGCGCCCAGCAGGTTCATGGGATCCGGCGGCGTCCCCGGCAGGATCACCGGCGAGGCGCTGATGCCGCAGTTGCCGACGATCACCGTGGTAACGCCCTGGGAAATTTTGGCGAGCATGTCCGGGTTGCGGATGACCGTGATGTCGTCGTGGGTGTGTACGTCAATAAAACCCGGCATCAGACAACGCCCGGCGCCGTGAATGACCCGCCGCGCATCCCGGCCGGCAAGATCGCCGATGGCGATGATCCGTTCCCCGCGGGTTGCGACGTCGGCGGCATAAGGCGCGGCACCGGTGCCATCGACCAGGGTCACCGCGCGAAACAGTAAATCAAACGCCATATCAGATCCTCCGGCCAGCGGCGAAATCCCAGCCTTTGCCGGGGACCGCGTCCATCAATTGTTGAGTGTAAGCCTGCTGCGGCCGGGCCAATACCTCGGCCGCCGGTCCGTACTCCACAACCTGACCGTGCCGCATCACCAGCACGTCATCGCACAGCTGCGCAGCAACCCGCAGATCGTGGGTGATAAACAAAATGGCGACGCCCATGCGCAGTTGGATGTCACCGAGCAGTTGCAGTACCTGCGCCTGGACTGAGACGTCGAGCGCCGACACCGCCTCGTCGGCGACGATCACGTCCGGTTCCATCGCCAGGGCGCGGGCGATGGCGATGCGTTGACGCTGTCCGCCGGAAAACTGGTGCGGGTAGCGGTCAATGGCATCGGCCGGCAGGCCAACCAACTCCAGCAGCTCCTGGCCGCGGGCCCACGCCTGGGCGAATGGCACGCCGTGGTTCATGGGGCCTTCCACCAGGCTTTTGCCTATGCTGATGCGCGGATTGAGCGAACGATTGGGGTCCTGGAAGATCATCTGGATGCGTTTGCGATGCGGTTTGAGCCCGGCCGCCGACAGTTCGGAAATATCCTTGCCGGTGACCCGCACCGCCCCCTGGGTAGGCGCCAGCAGGCGCATCACGCATCGCGCCATCGTCGACTTGCCGGAACCGCTTTCACCGACGATGCCCAAGGTCCGTCCACGCCTGAGGGTGAAGGACACGTCATGCAGCGCGCGCGTGCCTTCGCGCTTCTGGCGGAACCAGCACAGCGTGCTGCCGCCGGCCGGGTAGGTTTTGCCCAGTTCAATGACGTCGAGCACCACCTGCGCCCTTAACGCCTGGGGACGCGCGGGCCTCGGCGCCAGGCCCGGCACCGCTGCCAGCAAGGCTTTGGTATACTCCTCGCGCGGTTGCGACAGTACCTGCCGCACCGTGCCGGATTCAACGAGATGTCCCCGGCGCATTACGCAGACGCGGTCGGCAATGTCCACCACCACCCCCATATCGTGGGTGATAAACAGCACCGCGGTACCGTGCTTTTGCTGCAGCTCGCGAATCAGTTTCAGGATCTGCTGTTGGGTCGTCACGTCCAGCGCGGTGGTCGGCTCGTCGGCGATCAGCAGGCGCGGTTCGAGCACCAGCGCCATCGCGATCATGATGCGTTGGCGCTGGCCGCCGCTGAGTTGATGCGGATAAGCATCATAAACCCGTTCGATATCCGGCAGATTCACCTGCGTCAGGGCGCTGATAACCTGCGTACGGCGCTGCGAGGCGCTTAAATCAGTATGGGTCTGCAGCACTTCGTCGATCTGCCTCCCCACCGTCAGAACCGGGTTCAGGGCGGTCATGGGCTCCTGGAAAATCATCGCCATGCGGCTGCCGCGCAGCGCCTTTAGCCGTTCCTTTCCGACCTGTAACACATCTTCGCCGTCCAGCAAAATCCGCCCGCTTACCACATTAAGCGCGTCCTTGGGCAGCAGGCCTAAGGCGGCAAGCGAGGTTACCGACTTGCCCGAGCCGCTTTCACCCACCAGGCATACCGTCTCCCCGGCACGGATTGCGAACGAGATGTCCCGCAGGATCGGCACGCCTTGCGCGGTATTCACACACAAGCGCTCCACGCGCAATGTGTAGCCCTGCCGTTCGCTCATGGGGCGCCCCTTTTTTTCATGCGTGGGTCGAGGGCATCGCTCACTGCGTCGCCCAACAGGTTGATCGACAAAATACAAAGCGACAGCGCCAGGCCGGCCCACAGCACCAGCGACGGCTTAAGCTGAAAGTACACACGGCCTTCAGCAATGATATTGCCCCAGGTCGGTGTTTCAGTGCCTATGCCGGCGCCGAGAAACGACAGGATCGATTCGGTCAGGATCGCCGACGCACAGATATAGGTGCCCTGCACGATCAGCGGCGCCAAGGTGTTCGGCATCAGGTGCCGGGTGAGCATCTTGAAGGTCGGGGTACCCATCAGCACCGCGGCCTCCACGTAAGGCTCCTCGCGGGCCGACAACACCCGCGAGCGCACCAGACGCACCACCTGCGGGATCTCCGGCACCATGATGGCTATCATCACCGTCCAGATGCCGGCGCTGCTCAGCGAGACGATAGCAATAGCCAGCAGAATGCCGGGGATCGCCATCAAACCGTCCATCACCCGCATCAGCACGGCGTCCAGGCGCCGGAAATAACCGGCCAGCAAACCCAGCGGCAAACCGATCAACACGCTCAGCACGGTCACCCCCAGGCCTACCACCAGCGAAATGCGCGCGCCATAAACGATGCGGGAAAACAGATCGCGGCCATAAGCGTCGGTGCCGAGCCAGAATTCGGCATCCGGAGGCTTCAGGCGCAGCGCCGGTGCCAGAGCCACCGGATCATGATGGGCAATCCAGGGAGCAAAGACCGCCATGGCCAGGATCAGCAGCAGGCAGACCAGGGCCAGGGACGTCGTCAGCGGCAAACGCGGCAACGTAATCAGACGACACAGGGACGCCGGCGCGTTCAGGGAAACAGGTTTAGCCATGGCCATGTCCTTAGTAGCGAATCCGCGGGTCGCTCATCGCGTACGACAGATCGATCAGCAGATTGATGACGACATATACTCCGCTGGTCAGCAGGATCATACCCTGGATTACCGGGTAGTCCCGGGCCAGCACGGCGTCCACGATCAGGCGCCCCAGTCCCGGTATGTTGAACACGCTTTCGGTGACCACCACCCCGGAAATCATCAGCGCGAAACCGGTGCCGATCACCGTCAGAATCGGGATCATGGCGTTGCGCAGCGCATGCCGGAATAGCACATGAATTTCGGCCAGGCCCTTGGCCCGGGCGGTGCGGATGTAATCCTCGCCCAATACTTCCAGCATGCTGGCCCGCGTCATCCTTGCCACCAGGGCCACATACACCGACGACAAGGTCAGGGCCGGTAATACAATACGCTGGGCAAACGGCCAGACTCCATCGGTGATGCTACGAAAGCCCTGTACCGGCAGCCACTTCAGCTCAAGGGCGAACACAGTGATCAGCACGTAGCCGATAACGAACACCGGCACCGAGAAACCCAATACCGATGTCGACATCACCAAGTTGTCGATCCAGCTGCCGTGCTTCCAGGCCGCCAGCACCCCCAGCGGTACCGAGATAAGGATAGTGAAGGCAATCGCCGTCAGCGCCAGGCTCAGGGTCGGCTCCAGGCGCTGGCCGATCATGCCCAGTACCGGCGTGTGGGCCATCAGGGAGGTGCTGAAATCCCCCTGCAGCAGTTGCCAGACCCAGACGAAAAACTGCCGGTACAGCGGCTCATTCAGGCCCAGGCTTTCGCGGATGGCCGCCAGTTGCTGCGGAGTTGCCATATCGCCGGCAATAATCGCCGCCGGATCGCCCGGCGACAGCCGCAGCAGCAGGAAGACAAACAGCGCCACCACCAGCATCACCGGGATAGCCGCCAGTACGCGGCGAATGAAGTAACCCATCATCGAAGCCTCCGAAGGCAATAATTATCCGCTAATCAGTCGCTTTTCTCGACGTTCCAGAACACGGTGGACGGCCCGGTCATCAAGTGGCTGATATGGCTGTTCCAGGCCGCCACGTCGTAATACTGACCCAGCGGGATATAGCTGACCTGGTCCATCGCACGCCTTTGGATTTCGACCGCAATCTCTTTCTGCTTGGCGGGATCGGTGGCGGTGGCGAAATTCACCCGCAGTTCATTCATCTGCGGGTCGGTCGGCCAGCCGAACCAGGCTCCCTGCCGGCCACCGCCATCGAGCATGGGGTTGACCACCGGGTTCCAGATGGTTTCCGCGTTCCAATAGGTAAAGAACAGATTCCAGCCGCCCTGCGCCGGCGGGTTCTGGTTGGCGCGGCGCGATACCAGGGTCTGCCAGTCCATCGGCTGCAGCTCTACGTTGAACCCCGCATTGCGCAGGGCCTGAGCCGCCACTACCGGCTGCGGCGCCTGGCTCGGGACGTCGGTCGGCTGCATGATAACCACCGGCGTGCCGTCATAGCCGGCTTTTTTCAACAGCGCCCTGGCGGCGTTCAGGTCGCCGCCGCGGGTCAGCGACTCGCCGCCCGCCTGGCTGTCCAGCGCCGTGCCGCAGCCGAAGACCGACGCGCACAGTCTGAAGTACTTCGGGTTGCCAACCAATGCATCAAGTACATCCTGCTGGTTCATCGCCAACAGCGCGGCGCGGCGAATATCCGGATTGTTGAACGGGGGATAAAGGAAGTTCATCCGTCCGCCGGTCATCAATCCCAGTTTGCTCAGGACGCCGGACTTGAGATGATCGTCGGCCTGGATCATCGGCAACAGGTCAATGGGCACCTGCTCGATAAAGTCGATATCACCGGAAGACAGTGCGTTGATCGCGGTCATGCGGTCGGGCATATTGATCCATTCGACGCGATCAACCTTAACCACCTTGCCGCCGGCAGTGCCGCTGGCAGGCTCCTTGCGCGGAATGTACTCTTTGAATTTTTCGTAGACCACCCGGTTGCCGGGGTCGAATTCGCCGGCGACGAATTTATAGGGGCCGGAACCGGTATAGTCGGTGATAGTTTTGCCGTTAGGCGTATCGGCGACCCGCTCCGGCATCATGAATGCCGCCACCGATGAAGGCTTGGCCAGCAGTTGCAGGACGTAGCCGAAGGGTTTGGCCAGCGTCAGGGTAATGGTTTTGTCGTTGGTGGCGGTGATGCTCGCGGTGTACTTCATCATCAGTTGACCGCCGACATCGAACCGTGCCCAGCGCTTGAGGGAAGCGACGCAATCGGCGGCGGTCACCGGTTTGCCGTCATGCCACAGCAGGCCGTCGCGCAGGGTAAAGGTGTAGGTCAGGCCGTCGGGCGAGACGGTCCAGTCGGCCATTTGCGGCTTGGGCACAAAGTTTTCGTCCATGCCAATCAGGGTATCGTAGATCATGTAGCCATGGTTGCGGGTGATTTGCGCGGTGGTTGCGATGGGGTCGAGCACGCGCAACGACGACGACATCACCGCGTGCAGGGTTTTCTCCGCGCCAATGGCGAACGGCGCGTGCATGGCGGCAATCAGGCCGATAGGCAGCAACAGGCGGGTAACCAGGGAACGGGACGGACGTACTTTCATTCTCAATACTCCTCAAAAATGGCAACGTTCGGTGTCGGCGCTCTTGCCCTGCGGCGCGACGTAGTTAGACCAGACCGGGCACTTTGGCGCGCCCGGCGACGCCATTCCCGGCGCTCAGACGCTCCCCGCCAGCGCATGGCCGATATATAGCTGGCGCAGTCGGCGGGTTAACGGCCCCGGCGTGCCGTCGCCGATGGGCTGGCCGTCCAGGGTCACCACCGGATAAATAAACGATGTGGAGGAGGTCACGAAGACTTCAGCGGCATTCTTTGCTTCCTCCAGGCTGAAGGCGCGCTCTTCGCGTTGCAGGCCGTGTTCTTTCACCAGGACGAGCAGCGCGCCGCGCGTGATGCCGGGCAACAGCGCGCGGGAAAGCTCGCGGGTCACCACCGCGCCGTCGCGGGTGATGATAAACGCATTATTGGAGGTGCCTTCGGTCACCCGTCCATCCTTCACCAGCCAGGCGTCGTCGGCGCCCTGGGATTTTGCCTGTTCCTTGGCCATGCAGGCGTAGAGAAGTTGCGTGGTTTTGATATCGCTGCGCCCCCAGCGCATATCCGGCAGACCGATGATATTCATGCCGCGTTTTGCCAGCGGACTGTCGAGCACCGCCTTGGCCTGGGTGAAAAGCGCCACCGTCAACGGCGTGTCCGCGGGCGGATACAAAAAGTCGCGGTCTGCGGCGCCACGGCTGACCTGCATATACACCAAGCCTTCGCACAGCGCGTTGCGCGCGATAAGCTGCCGGTGGACCGCCAGCAGCGCATCGTCGTCAAGCGGCAGGACCAGAGCCAGCTCCGCCAGCGAGCGGCGCAGGCGGGCCAAATGCGCCTTGGCATCCACCAGCTTGCCGCCCAATACGGCGGTCACCTCGTAAATGCCGTCGGCGAACATAAAGCCGCGATCGAAGATGGAAATCTTCGCATCATTCTCGGCAATAAACTGTCCGTTGAGATAAACGGTGCGCATGGACTGTCGTCTCCTGGTCAGGGGCGCTGGACGCCGGTTTGGCGGGTAATGATGCCGTAATGCTCGATACGCCGGTGGCGGGCGAAATCGAAAATGGTGGTCTTGCCGAAATTGCACAAATCCATATCGCAGCGGTGGACGATAAGCTCGTCGCCCTGCCCTTTAGCCCTGGCGACCACAAAACCGTTGGGATCGATGATTACGCTGCCGCCCATCAGCGGGAAGCCGTCCTCGACCCCGGCCTTGGCCACGCCGACCACCCAGGTGGCGTTTTGATAAGCACCGGCCTGCATGCACAATTCGGAATGGAACAGCCGCTGCTGTTCGCCTTCACCGGGTTTTTGCGAGTTGATTGACGGCGTGTTATAGCCCAGCGTGACCAGTTCCACGCCCTGCAGTCCCATGACACGATAGGTTTCCGGCCAGCGGCGGTCGTTGCAAATGCACATGCCTATCACGGTTTCCCGATCCTCCCATGTGGGGAAACCCAGGTCGCCGGGTTCGAAGTAGCGTTTCTCCAGGTGCTGGAAGTCGCGGCCGGTATCGAACTCGACGTGTCCGGGCAGATGTACCTTGCGGTATTTGCCGATGATGCTGCCCTGGCGGTCGGTTAAGATGGAGGTGTTGTAATGATGCCCCTCAGGGGTCAACTCGGCGTAGCCGAAGGTGATGGCGATGCCGTGCTCGCGCGCGAAATCGAACAGCGGGCGGGTCGCCTCGTTGGGCATCTCCCGTTCGAACCAGGTATCCACCTCGCGCTGATCTTCCATATACCAGCGGGGAAAGAACGTGGTCAGGGCCAGCTCCGGGAAGACCACCAGTTCACATCCCCGCTGCCGGGCCTGTTCCAATAGCTCCAGCATACGCCGGACCACCGTTTCCCTTAAATCGCTTTTTTGAATAGCCCCCAACTGGGCGCCGCCGATGACGATTTCGCGCATGCCGTTTTCCTCCCACAAGACCGACCCGATGCCGGCAAACCTTTTGCGTTACTTAGGGTCATTGTGGGAACTTCAGGTAAGGATGTCGTATGCCAATATGTCGGCCTTGGTTAACCTGAGGTTAATCCATATTGAACAGGTGAAAACCGCTGCCGCCGAGCGTGTTGCGCAATTGCTCGACAAACACCTGGGCAAACTGCGCCAAAGGCTCGCGCCGCAGGTGCACCAGGCTGATGGTCAGGCGTTCTTCGCTGAGGATGGGCAATACCGCCATCCGCCCCTCTCCCGAGGCGCGGAAGGAAATTTCATCGACCACGGAAAAACCACTGCCGTTTTTGACCAGCGCGCACGCGTGGTGGGGCGAGTCGACATCGATGCTTGGCCGGTATGGCAAGCCCACATGTTCGAAGGCCAACTTCATGAAGCTGTAGAACGGCGTATCGGCGGTATAGCCGATGAACGCCGCATCCGCCAGCGCCTGGGGCAACTCGTCGGCCGGAACCCGGGTCAGCGGATGATCCAGCGGGCACACCACCATAACCCGGATATAGCTCAGCGGCACCGCGCGCAGGTTGGGATGATCGATGGGGAACAGGGAAATACCCAGATCCGCCTGCCGGTCAAGCAACCGGTCGCGCAGCAGGACATGCCGCAGGCATTCCAGGCTGATGCGAATATCCTCGTTGCACTGCCGGAAAGCAGCAATGGCGTCCGGCACCAGTTGATGCCCCAGACTGGGGCTGCTGGCGACGCGCAGCACGCCGTGACGCTGCTGGACCAGATTGTGCAGCGTGGTATTGACCCGCAGGATATCGCGATACACCGATTCAACATCGTTGAACAGGCTGCGCGCCTCCGGCGAGGGATATAGCCGTCCCTTGACGCGCTCGAACAGCTGGAAGCCGATACGCGCCTCGGTGTGCGAGAGCATCCGGCTAACCGCCGGCTGGGAAACAAACAGCAGTTGCGCGGCGCCATTGATGGAACCGGTGATCATGACAGCGCGAAAGACTTCGATCTGGCGCAAGTTGAGCGGCTGCATGCAACGTACCTCTGTGGAATTTTAGCGTTCGCGCCGGGGACAACGCATAACATCAGGTTATAGGAAGATAGCAATTAGTATGCCAATACACCCAAACGCCTGAAAATCGCGCTGACAGCGAAGGGATTAGTCGGTAAAAATAGCCTTCGCCCATTGTTACAGGAGCCTTATCCGTGTCCGTTCCACAAACCATACTGCCCATCTCGCTGTTGATCATCCTGGGGTATGTCCAGGCGCGCCGGGGCGTTCTCGAGTCCCACGCCATCAAGGCATTGGGCGGCCTGGCCTTCAAGCTGTTCATGCCGATGGTGTTGTTTACCGGCATGGTCAACGCACCGCTGCACGACGGCCTGAACACCACGATCCTGGCGGCGTATTTTGTTCCGGCACTGATGGTTTTCGCCCTGGTCAACCTGCTCGCCCATCGCCGCCTCGGCCACCCAACGCCCTTTGGACTGACCGCCTCCTTTTCCAATAATGCCCTGATCGGCGTGGCGATGGTCTCGGGCCTGTTCGGCAACGACGGGCTGGTGCTGCTGTTCACCGTACTCGCCGTGCACAGCTTGCTGCTGTTCAGCTTCCAAAGCCTGTATGACAGTTTCGCCGGCAGCGAGCCGTTCAAACCCGGCCCGCTGGTGAGCAGCCTCGCCAATCCGATGATTGTCGGCCTGCTGCTGGGTACGGCGGTCAATCTGTCAAATGTGGCGCTGCCGGTCTGGACCACGCAATTAACGACCTGGCTGGCCCAGGCGGCGTTACCCTGCGCGCTGATCGCGCTGGGCGCCAATTTGGCGGGCTTTCGCCTGCGCCCCGGCGGGTCTGCCCTCGGCATTACCGCCGCCAAGCTTGTCGCCATGCCGCTGCTGGTTTTACTGACGTGCATGCTGCTGGATATCGGCGGTATGCCGCGCGGGGTGCTGGTACTGATGGCCGCCAATCCCTCCGGCGTCAATGTGCTGGGGTTTTCGCGCTCGCTGGAAGACACCCAGGTAACCAGCTCGGCCATTTGTCTTTCAACACTCTTATCGGCCGTCACCCTGCCGCTGTGGATGTGGGTTGATAGCCTGCTGTAATCCGCCGGGCGAATGCGGGTTTACCCGCCCACTGATACCCCATGTCGGCGACATACTGGTAAGCATCATGATCCGAGAACACACAATTGGCGTAGTCGTCATAGTCCTGCCCCGGCTCTTTCAAGAACTCAGGGACATTTATGGTCCCCAGCCAGATTTCGCTGGCAACGCTGTCCCGCCTAAACCGCGGGCCCAGATAGCCGTTGATGAAATCACGCAACTGCTCGCCGCTCCACACGCACGACGGGAATTTTTGGTCCGCCGCGACTTCATTTTGAATGTGCACCTGGGCGATGGGCACGCCAGCACCCGGTCGATATGTCTGAAGTCATACACGCCTTCGCGCGGTTCCAGGGTGCTCCAGGTGGATTCCGCGATACGCACCACGTTGATGCCGGTTTCCTTCATCATTTTCACGTCGGCGTCCAGCCGATCGTAGGGCATATACTCATCGTAGTACGCTACGCCGAACAGCAAACAATCGGCCGGGGCCGGGCCGCCCGCCACCGCGGCAAATAAACGGGTAACGGACATATCAGTTCTCCTTGCCGAAGGCCAACGCCAGCTTGGCGTAAAAGTCTTCAAGCGTGAAACGGGCGTCAATGGCGTTGTATACCCGGATTTGGCGAGCTCCGGGCCGCGGGGCGTAGCTCAGGTCGTCGTTGATGTGCGGGGCATTCACCAGGGTGTAGCGATACTCCTCATCGTCGAGCAATAGTGATATAGCGGGGTTATCACCCAGTACCCAGACCTCGCTTTTCGGCCAGGGAACGCCCGCGATCGGCTTGCTGGCACGTTGGTTAAATTCAATCATCTGCCGCCAAAGATAGCTGCCCACCGCGCCCTGCGGTTTGACCCGCACGGCCAGTTCCGCCAGCGATACCCGCATCGACATATAGACGTTATGCGGCACCTGCCACACCGGTACCGCTGAGGACAGCAGGACATTGGCCGCATGCGGGTCGTTGTAGAGGTTATATTCCCAGCCGCCGTGGGGATACGGCATGCCCCCTATCCAGATAACCGTAAGGCGACGGGCAATTTTCGGCTCGGACTGCAACGCGGCGGCGATATCGGTAGCGGGTCCCAGCGCCAATATGTATAACGGCCGTTTATCATCGCGCATGCCTTCGCTGATTATCGCCCGCGCGCCTTCGCTTACCGCGTCAGGCCGCGCGGGGTCGCTGTTTGCCCCGGCGCCGCGATAAACCGGCGTCCGGCTGTCGCCCATTATCTTGGTCAGCCGTTTCAGCTCTTGATAGCTTTCTTCCATGGTCCGTTCGTTCTGCCGCTTCATCATCGGCGCGGTACGGGCATAGTGGGCGGCAATCAGGCCGCGCACGTCAAAGGTGGGCGTCAGCAGCGCGTGGGCAATGGCAAAATCGTCGTCCGCCTCGTTTTTGGCATCGCTGCTGATCATAACCCGTATTTGTTTATTGGCATCCGGGATAAAGGGCATCGCTTTTCCCGCCTCTGTCGCGTCGGCCTGACCGCCTAGCGCCATCAATAACCAGAGCAAAGCAATCATTCGCCCGCCGTAATTCGTTAAAATATCATTAAGGCACATGTCCATTCCTCCCGTGTTTTTGGTTTACCACCACACCTCGGCCTGCACGCCGACGCTCACCTGATCGTCTTTTTCGTCTTCGAAGGCAAACTGGTCGATATCGTTTTCCAGTATTTTCAGGTAAGTGGCGTAGAACCGGATCTCCGGGCGCGAGGTCAACATGCTGGTGTTCACTTTGAGCGTGTGGAATAGCGTCGTTTTATAGCCGGATTCGTGATAGGCGATGTTATTGGCCTTGTTGGTCTGGTTGAAATAAGCCAGCTCAACCCCGGTCTGGTTATATTGATTCCAGATATAGGCCGGTCTGGCGACGGCGCGGAAGGTTTCAAAATCAGTATGGGCGCCGGTTTCGTAGCTGTAGAGATCGCTGCCCCGCCCATAGACCAGCGCGTTAGCCATAATCACATCGGGGCGCAGGTAGGTTTCACCCTGCGATATCAGCCGGTATGCGGTGCCGCCGGTATGATCGCCGTAATAATAGGTATTGGAACCATAATCGGGATTAGCGTCGGAGATGTGCATAAAACCGCTGGCCACCGAATTATTGGCTGCCTGGACCGTCCATTCATTAAAACCGCCGTTATCGAAATTCTGTTTTAGCACCACGGTGCCGAGCCAGGCATCCTTCATGGCGAAAAAGGTATCCCGCCGCTCATTTTCGCGCTGGGTATCGCTTTTATTGGCCATATTATACCTACCGTAAACGCCAAGCGTGGCCTTGTCCCATAACGGTATGTCATGCAGCCGGATATCGACGGCGTTGGTATTGGCCTGCTCGGTGGTACTGTAATCTTTGGCATAGACCTTGAGATCCTGCCGCATCAGGGCGATATCAAGTTTACCGGTTCCGGCCTGGATATTTTCCAGCCCGACGCCGCCCGCCGAGTCCGCTTTGTGCGCTTTCCAGTCGAGCATCTGGATCTCATAATTGCGCAGGTAATGTTTACCTACCCACAATGACGAGTCGGGCAGGAACGGCAGGAAACCAGTGGTGGTCAGGTACATATCGGAAAATTGCAGCAAATTATCGCTACTCGAATCAAACACCCCATTGCTGTAGGACTGGCCGACATTGCCGTCCAGCCAGACCACCGCATGGGCGGTTTTGCCGCCATCGTCATAGACTTTCTGATCGAGAATAAGATCAAACCAGCCGCCATATTCATTGCCGAAACGCCCCAACGAGCCTATCGCCCACGATTTCGGCGCGCCATGGGCCGAGGTTGCCCACCCGGAGCGGAAATAGCCGGAATAGGTAAAGCCCAGGTCATCTTTGACATAGCTGCTGATATCCGCCAGCGTGATCGAGCGCTCTTCCGTCGTCCCAGTCCCGTCGTCGGCGGCGGCCGATCGCGCCGGGACGGGCGTTTGCACCACGACACGCTCGTCGCCAGTCACCTTTGCCGCCGCCGCGGCATCGGCATCGGCATCGGCATTACGCCGTTCGGCAATGTCCTTATAAAGTTTTAACTCCTGCCGGGTGTCTTTTAATTCCTGTTTATTAGCGCTCAACTCTTTTTCTAATAATTCGAGTCGTTGCTCCACCGTTAATTTCACCGCCAGGGCATTATTTGAAAAGCAGCCGAACATAACAGTGAATGCAATACATTCCTTAGAGTACCGTCCCAACATATTACTCTCCATAGACCATAATATAGCGGGCAGGCATAAGGCCACCCGGCAGTTTATCGAGTTTTTATTATTTTAGGTTTTACAGAACGGCCGGCCGTCACTGATTATATAGAGGCATCCGGTTATTTATTTCCTTATATTTTTGAAAATCCGGTACGAATAAAATAACTGGGCGTACAGCTCCAGGCATGGCAATAACTGTTGATTTGTTTACTGCCGTAAGGCGAGGCGGCTGGGTTTTGCGGGTCGAAGGCTTCCCAAAATGTATCCGCCCCCGCGTTGACCATTTGTCCCCAATAATCCTCGACCAGCCGGCGCGCCTCGGCGCCGGCGCCGCTGGCCACCAGCGCGTCGACCATATGGTGGTAAAGATAGGGTGTAAGCGGTCGCACGGCCGCGGGCATCGTCATCACCTTGGTTAATGATGCCGCCGCCTGTTGCGGGGTCAACACGCCGGCCAGGGCCATCCACGCCTGCGACGCCCAGGAAAACTGGCGGTCTTTTCCGCTGCGAAATAGCCCTTGTTCCGCATCGAACAGATCGCGCCTGGCCGCCTGCGTCATTTTCCCGATGCCGACGGCATAAGCTTCGGTCTCGGACGAAAGATCGAGCGCCGCGCCCAGCGCGATTAATTGTCGACAGCTATAGATCATTACGCCCTGCATCGCCGCCTGTTTATCAAGACTTTCCTGCCAGTCGATAAAAACAAAATCTTTTTCCGGCGCGTTGAACATCCCTTTTTCATTGACGTTCTTCAAGGCTAAATCAATTTGTTGCTTAGCGATTGGCCATAATTCCAGGGCGGTTTTTTTATCCTTGGTTGCCAGATAATAATCCAGTAAAATACTGCCAAACAGCACCGCGTAATCAATGAGCACTACTTCACCAATACGTGGCGCCGGTTTTTCATATACGCAGGCGGTAATATAACCGTCATCCCGTTGTAGTCCGGCAAATAAATAAAGACACCGCCGCACCAAATCGTTATTGCCAAAACTGACATAGTTGGTCAGCGCCTGTAACCGCAGGTCACCCACCCAGAGCCGTTGGTCGCGTCGCGGACCATCCTCAAAGCTGGTCTGCATGCATTCATGCAGGGTGCGGATGCTGACCTTATCAATATCGCGCCATAACGGGCTGTCGTACTGGACGGGCCGGCACCGATCCGCCCCGGCCGAAGATACCGCGCCGACCATGATGTCGCGGAAGCTGGCGCTAAAATTATCCGAGGTGGCAATCACGTCGATTTTAACAAAACGGAACGCATGACGGCGCGGGATACTGACCTGCTGCGGCAGGAAATCCACGTTGATAATCTCGTCCGGCAGCCAGGATGCGCTGAGCCATCCTTTATACGGATACAAAGGTTCGGCCACATCGCTCGCCACCTCGCCGAAGGTCAGCCGCAGCCTTACCGGCGCGTCGGACGACTTACCCGACCAGCCGACGTTGAACGAGAGATATCCGGTATAGTGATTGCCGAAATCGACAATAAAACTGTCGCCGCCTTTAAACGTACGTTGAGCCAGCGCATCCATCGACGCGTCCGGTCGCATGGTATATCCCGCCAGGGTGTCTTTAGCCGTCACCGGCACCACCACGCCGATGGCCGGATAAGGCACTTCGCTGAGCGACGGTTTCAGGGTTTCGGCCAGCGCCACCCAGCGTTTATGCGACGTCAGGGGCATCATACCGGCGTCAGGAAGCTGAGGCGTCGTCGTTACCCCCACGGACTTCGCCTGTAACGGCCACGCTTTCACACAGGAGGCCACAACCATGGCCTTGATCAAAAGTTCTCTTCTGTTCATCATGGATTCCATCAATTCGATAGCTGTTGGTAATAGCGCAAAGCGCGTTTTTCCAGCCGGCGGACGTCCCGCCGGCCGATGTCATGGCATAGGCTATTCGAGCGTGGCGCCGTGGCTCTTGATTACCCCGGCATACCAATAAAAGCTTTTTTTACGCCGCCGTTCGAGCGTGCCGTTGCCCCGATCATCGCGATCGACATAGATAAAACCGTAACGCTTGGACATCTCGGCTTTCGAGGCGCTGACCAGATCGATAGGCCCCCAGCAGGTATAGCCCAGCACCTCGACCCCATCCTTAATCGCTTCGCCCACCTGCACCAGGTGATCGTTGAGATAACGAATACGATAGTCATCATTAATACTGCCGTCGGGCTCCACCGTATCCCTGGCCCCCAGGCCGTTTTCCACAATAAACAGCGGTTTCTGGTAACGGTCGTACAGCTCGTTCATCAGTAAACGCAGCCCCGCCGGGTCGATTTGCCACCCCCAGTCCGAACTGGCCAGGTGCGGGTTCGGCACCATATTGAGGATATTGCCGCGCGCCTGGTTATTGAGCTCTTGATCGGCGGTTACGCAGCCGGTCATGTAATAACTGAAGGAAATAAAATCCACGGTTTCTTTCAAATCGGTCAGGTCGTTTGGGGTAATGGTTAATTGAATACCCTGGTCGTTAAAATAACGCGTCATATAGGCGGGATAAGCACCTCGCGCCTGCACATCGCCGAAAAACAGCCATTCGCGGTTTTGCTGTAAGGTTTCCAGCATATCTTCCGGTTTGCACGACAGGGGATACAGCAGGCCACCCAGCAGCATATTGCCGACTTTCCCATCGGGGATAATCTCATGACAAGCCTTGACTGCCCGGGCGCTGGCCACCAGTTGATGGTGGATGGCCTGGTAGATATCCTGGCGCGAGCTGCCTTCCGGCAGGCCGACGCCGGTAAAGGGCGCATGCAATGACATGTTGATTTCGTTGAATGTCAGCCAATGCTTCACCTTGTGCCGGTAGCGCTGGAATACCGTACGGGCGTAACGTTCAAAACAGTCGATGGTATCCCGGCTGCCCCAGCCGCCATGGTGCTTGACCAAGCCATAGGGCATCTCGTAATGGGACAGGGTGATCAGCGGGGTAATATGATACTTGGCCATCTCATCA
This sequence comes from Enterobacterales bacterium, assembly GCA_015654925.1. Taxonomy (GTDB): domain Bacteria; phylum Pseudomonadota; class Gammaproteobacteria; order Enterobacterales; family Enterobacteriaceae; genus Acerihabitans. The sequence goes on from JAATFX010000050.1 coordinate 56,617, forward strand.
AATAGGCGGTCATAAAACGCCAGCCCGGCTTCATTGGGGGCCAATTCGTCCCCCCGCGGGAAAATCCGCGTCCAGGCGATGGAGGTGCGCAGGCAGCTAAAACCCATCTCGGCAAACAGCTTGAGATCCTCGGGATAACGATGATAAAAATCGATCGCCACATCCTTGATGCCGCTATCCCCGGCATGGCGTTCCACCACCGGGCCGAAAATACCCTGGGGCTGCAAGTCGGAGGTGGACAGGCCTTTGCCGTCCGTCAGATAGGCGCCTTCCACCTGGTTGGCCGCAACCGCGCCGCCCCATAAAAAATGCTCTGAAAAAATCGTGCTCATGTTTTTTCTCCTGAAAAATTTACCGTATCATTTACGGTACCAGGGACAGCAACGGCTGTTGTTCCTGAATAGTCGTTCCGGCGGTAGCCGGCAACACATCAATATAATCTTCAGTGTTGGTGATGATGACCAGCGTAGTAAGGTCATAACCCGCAGCGGTAATGGCCGGTGCGTCAAACTCCACCAGCAGGTCGCCCCGGCTTACCCGGTCTCCGGCGTTGATATGGGCGTTAAAATACCGCCCGTCCAGTTTGACGGTATCAATCCCCACATGAATCAGCACTTCGACGCCCTCATCGGATAGCAGCCCGATGGCGTGATGGGTCTTGAACAGCGATGCTACGATGCCGTTTACCGGCGATACCACCCGTCCGGTAGAGGGTAGTATCCCCACGCCTTTCCCCATCAGGCCGCTGGCAAAGGTGGCGTCTTTGACGTCGGCCAACGGGCACACGGCGCCCGCCAGCGGGCTGCCGATTTCCAGCCGACGCGTCGCGGCATTCTCGCCCGGCGCAGGGACGGATACCGCGGTCGCCTTGGCGCTGGCCGCCGGCTCTCGTTTGATACCGAACAGCCAGGTGGTGGCCAGCGCAAAGATAAAGGCGATCAGGGTGCCTATGATCCCTGCCCAAACGGTATTATCCATGCCGGTCGGCGGGATAATCTGGGCAAAGGTAAATATGCTGGGAAAACCAAAGGAGTAAATAGTGGTATGGAAATAACCGAATACCGCGGCCCCTATGCCGCCGCCGATGCAGCCAAAAATAAACGGTCGGCGCAGCGGCAGTGTGACCCCGTATACCGCCGGCTCGGTAATGCCAAAAATAGCCGAAGAAAACGCCGACCCGGAAATCGCCTTGAGTTTGCTGTCGCGGGTGCGCAGCATGACGCCCAGCGCGGCCCCGGCTTGTCCCAGCACTGGCGCCACCAGCAGCGGCAGCATGGTGTCGTGGCCCAGGACGCTGAGATTATTGATCATCAGCGGCACCAGCCCCCAGTGCAGGCCGAATATCACGAATACCTGCCATAATCCGCCCATCAGCGCCCCCGCCAGGACGGAATTCAGCCCGTAGATCGCCTGGTAGCCCGCGGCCAGCAGATGGCTAAGCCAGGTGGCCGCCGGACCGATAAGCAAAAAGGTCAGCGGTACGGTAATGCAAATGCACAGCAGCGGCGTAAAAAAATTACGGATATTACTGTGCAAAATGGCATTGAACGGTTTTTCCAGCCGGCTGGATACCCAAGCGGAAAATACAATTGGGATCACCGAGGAGGAATAATTAATAAAGGTAATGGGCAACCCAAGGAAATAGAGCGTCTGATGACCGGCCAATTGCATGCTGTCAAACGCGGCGATCATCGTCGGATGCACCAGCGTGCCGCCGATAACCATGGTGACAAAGGGGTTGCCACCGAATTTCTTTCCAGCAGTATAACCCAATACTATCGGGAAGAAATAAAATAATGCATCACTGGCGGCATATAATAATTTATAGGTGCCCTGAGAGTCCGTTAGCCAGCCGCAAACCAGGCTCAGCGCAAGAAATCCTTTTAATATCCCCGAGGCAATCATAATACTGACGATGGGCGTAAATATGCCTGAAATGAGGTCCATGAAACGGGAGGCAATATTTTCCTTTTTGTCCTCTGTCGCTGCGCAGACGGTATTTTCATCAATTCCCGCCACCTTGACGACCTCTTTATATACCTCGCCCACATGATTACCCACCACCACCTGGAACTGGCCGCCGCTTTCCACCACCATAATAATGCCAGGATTATTTTTCAATCCGGCAACATCGGCGTTTTCATTGCTTTTTAGCTTAAATCGCAAGCGTGTCGCACAGTGCACCACGCTATTGATATTGCCGCGTCCGCCAACGCCCTCAACGATTTCACTGGCTAATGCTTCATATTTCATTGCCTATCCTTAACCCACGGTAATTACACAGGTAATTCCGGGCGGCACGCCGACCCGACGCTGTTTACAGAGCAAAAAAAAACCTAAATCAGTTTTTTCATGTCCGGATTCTGGACAGAAAAAACTGATTTAGGTTTTGCCTGCAACGCCCATAACGGCCCCGCAGTAACAATCCTGGTATCGGCTACATAAACGTCATGGTAAAGAATGAATCATCAATATCAATGTTGATAAGGCCATGTTCTTTACCGCTGAAGTAGTATGTATTGTTTTATATACGGCTTCAATCACTTTTTATCACTTAAGGAAAATCCGTGACCAAGCGCAAGTTTTGGCAGCTGCGCCTTAGAATCCCTCACCCAGCCAGTAATTCCGAACGTACCCGCTCAATATGGATGGTGAGAAACATCAATTCCTCCTTGCTCAGGGAATATTGATATTTATGCTCAATATGCACCTGTATTTTTTCGGCGCAGCGGTAAGATATGACATATTTTTCTTTTACCACATCGTGCAGGGATTCATCATCGCTATGCACAACGTTTTGCCCCAATAAACGCTGGGCAAAAAATTTAAGATGGGTAACAAACCGGTGATAGCTCAGCGCCTTTTCGTTATAATCGATTTTAAGTTGATATTTAACAATAGTTAAAATTTCCTGCATGATACGAGTAATATGCATCACCTGCGGCATTTCACTGTCAAGCTGGGCATTAACCAGATGCAGGGCAATAAATCCCGCCTCATCCTCCGGCAGCCGGATACCAAGCTGCCGTTCGATAATGACCAGCGCTTCCATACCCACGGCGAATTCATTTTGATACAGGCGTTTTATTTCCCACAACAGCACATTGCGGATATCTATCCCCTGCTTGTGCCGCTCAATGGCAAAATGGCAGTGATCGGTTAGCGATATATAGATGCTGTCCTGCAATTTGCCCGGCAAACGGGCCTTAGCCAGTGTGATGATGTTATCCGCTGCACACATGATCTCCGGCGGGATCGCCGCCAGCAACTCGCTGAGCCTGGAGGTCAAATCGCCGCTTTTCAGCGCGAAGACTTTTTCAATCAACGCCGGATCCAGTCTGTCGCCCACCCGCATTTTGAAACCCAAACCGCGTCCCATCACTACCTGCTCGTGCTGGTGTTCATCGAGGCTTAGGACCACGTTATTGTTGAGTATCTTGGAAATCTTCATTTTCCCGGCTCTTAAAATAAAAAAAACCAGATATCCGGATATATGCCGGCGATCTGGTTTTGCCTGCTTACGCAGTAACAATCCAATTATTAAACCAACTTACCATTTGTACTTTGCATCACAATAGACGGCAAGCAAAAACGTGATACAGATCGAGATATGTTTGAAATGTTACGTATGTTCGTGGATACCTATGCGGGCGGCCCGATAGTGGATGGACAGGTGGTGGTTGACGTGCGGCAAAAAAATTGCTGGTCGAGGCAGCGTGGAGTTATCGGCATACTGCACGACCATTTTAGTTAATCAAAATACGGATAGCGCTATATTGTACCCTCCGCCTTTAATCCAATGTGGATTCTGGCGGCACCCACGCCTGACAAAAGTCGAACCAGCCGTAAGCGGTGAGTTTGACATCATTAACCTTACTTGGGGTACTCACCTGATATTGATAGTTAAACATGGGTGTCAGGTAGCCTTTTTGCATCAGTTGCTGATATGCCTCTTTTAACAAGCTGATTCGGCAAGCGCGCTCCGGCGATTGTTGAGCCTGCCCCAGCAAGCCATATAACGCCTTTTCATGTTCCGGCGTCAAAATAGCTTTCCATAGGGGATCTTGACGCAGCCAGCTTTCCAACGTGGCTTCAGGGACATCGCCGATCAGCCTGTCGCCTAAAATCAGGTCTGCATTCTCCAGTTGGACGGGCTGTGGGACAGAGGCTTCAATGCAGTGCACTTTACATCCCCGCAACGCCAGTTCCTGGCGTAATTGATTGGCCATGATTTTCAGTTCAGGCTGGGGCGGGTAAAGCAGAGTGATGCGCTGCGGCAGTTTCACCGCATCGTTTTCCTGCTGAATCGGAATATACCAGCCGGGCAATAAGGTGTGACAAAGCGTGATAATGCCGTGCTCAATCGGCAGTCGGGATATGATCCCGGACTGATAAATAAAGCGCTGCAACGCCTGAGCCTGTTCGGCCGTGACCCACTTGCGCTGTAAATTCACCGCCATAAAACAAAAACCGAGGCTGGTCTGGCTCTGAATCGGCTGTTCAGGATAATACCGTGGCTGCTTGCCGATCAAGATGCGTGCCGATTCTTTACCCTGCGGCGTCGGTTCTTCCTGCGTGCGCGAGGAATCGATCCAATATTCGATCACCTTCAGATACGGATGCGCCAGATGGTAATAGGCATGTTGCTCAAGGCGGATTAACTGCTGTCTGAACGCCACGAGCTTGAATGGACCGGCCCCGATGTCCGGCTGGGCCGGGTGAGGTATGAGGCACTGTATTTCCGCCAGCCGGTAAGGTAGCCAGTAATCAAGGCGTCTCAGCCGGAAGCGGATACATAAAGGATGGGGTACGCTGATTTCCGCCACGTCACTGAAATGTGATCGGCTTCGCGGATCTTGCATTATGCGGGTCAGCACCTGATGGATTTGTTGAGTGCTGACCGGCTGACCATTGTGCCAGTGAAGCCCGGTACGTAGCATAAAATCCCAGCATAAACCGTCTCTGCTATGCGACCAGTGATGTGCCAAATCGGGCTGCGGACAAGGCTTGCCCTGCGTGAAACGGGTCAAGCCGGCATAAATATTTTGCACCAGATGTTTTTCCGCTCGTCCTTGCACGTCCAGCGGATATAACTCCTTGAGTGAGCGGTAAAAAGGAATGCGCAGCGTCGGCGCTTCCGCCTGCCATTGTCCGCCCATATAAGGCGCGAGGAAATTTTCCAAATCTGCGATTTTAAGTTGCGCCAGACGCATTACCGACTGTCCGTGGCCCTGACGCAACATTTGCGTTATACGTTGTTGTTTAAGAGTGTCTGGATGAATCTTGCACACTAACTGGGCTCGTTTGCCCCGTCCGGATTGAGCCTGCCAAGTGACCCAGCCCTGTTGTTCGAAATGGCGGATAAGAGTTCGTACATGGCGCTCACTGCAGTTGAAGATTTCTGCCAGTTTCATGGCATTGATCTGACATAGCTCGTCGCCGACCTCGCGATAAAGACGCTGATATTGTGCTAAACGATGAACAGTTATCATAACTAAACCCTGAACATTTTTTTATCATTGTTCAGTATTTGCTCTGATAAAGCTATGGGAGACTTCAAAACCTGGGAAGTTATTTTGCTATACGAGGTTTATCGTTATGCCTAAATTAAGAGTGGCCGTCATCGGTGCGGGAATTTACGGTTTTAACCATGTACAGGCTTACGCCTGGAACCGGGATGTCGATCTGGTTGCTGTGTGTGATTTTAAACAAAGCTGTCTGGATAAGGTCACGTCTACATTCGACGTTCATACTTATACCGATGTAAAGACCATGTTTGATAACGAAGAAATTGATGCGGTATCCATTGCCACTCCCGATGCTTTTCATCTAGAGCCGGCGCTGGCCGCCATCACTCGTGGAAAGCATGTCTTAATTGAAAAACCACTGGCGACCACGCTGGAAGATGCGCGAAAAATTATTGCCAAGGCGAAAGAACATCACGTCCGCGTAGCGCTGGATTACCACAAACGCTGGGATCCGGCGGCCATTAATCTGCGCAATGAATTACATTTGCCCTCAAGCGGTAAACCGATTCGCGGTTATATGAGTATGGATGACGTTATTGATGTGCCGACAAAATGGTTCGATTGGGCACATAAATCATCCCCGGTTCATTTTCTCGGCACCCATTGTTATGACCAGATCCGCTGGTATATGGGCTGTGAAGTGGAAGAAGTTTACGCGGTGGGCAGTAAAACCCTATTGAAAAGCATGGGCATAGATACCTACGATACGGTACAGGCATTTTTAAAATTTGAAAATGGGTGCTACTGGACGGTGGAAAATTCCTGGATATTTCCGTCGGGTTTCCCAAAAGCCAACGATGGCCGTACGCAAATTCTGACCGAACGCGCATTGCTGAAAGCCGATTCACAGAACCGCGGTGTAGAATTCTATAACGGTTCGAAACTGAGAACGCCAAACTCCTATTTCATTATTGATAACAATGGTCGTCCTTTTGGTTTTGGTATTGAACCGATCAATGACTTTGTTTATTGCCTGGTGAATAACCTGCCGTTTATTGCCGATGCCAATGATGGTCTCGAAGCTGAGAAAATTGCTGAAGCGGTGCATTTAAGCCTGGAAACGAATCAGGCAGTTAATATTGCCAAAGGATGAATATATGAAAATACAATATGGTATTTTAAGTACCGCGTCGATTGTCCCGCGTTTTGTCAATGCGGTCAGAAGCAGCGGCAAAGGAGAAATAACCGCTATTGCGTCCCGCTCGCTTGAAAAAGCGAAACAAAAGGCGGAGGAGCTGGGCATTGAACGCTATTACGGCAGCTATTTGGAACTGATGCAGGATCCGGAGGTGAATGTTATTTATGTTGCTACCATTAACAGCGAACATTACCACAACTGCGTTCAGGCGCTGGAAAATGGCAAACATGTGATTTGTGAAAAGCCATTTGTATTGAAAAAAGCACAGGCGGAACATCTGTTTGCGCTGGCTAAGGAACGTAATCTGTTCATTATGGAAGCGCAAAAAGTGGTGTTCCTGCCGGTCATGGGCGCGGTTAAGCAATTGCTGAATTCCGGTAAGCTCGGTCACGTGCAGCTGATCGATCTGACCAGCTCTTGCGAAAGCACGTATAATAACTGGCTGGGATCGCTGGCCGCCGGCGGCGGCAGTTTATACGGTAACGCAAGTTATACACTTCAACTGTTGCGTTTTCTATTTGGCCAAATGCCGGTTTACCGCAGCGGCGCGGCGATCAAATCTGAATCGGGTGCCGATGTGCAATGCGTGATTAACCTAACCATTGGGGAATCCATCCTCGCCATCAGTAAAATATCCACCCGGGTCAATGCGATTAATAAAGCATTTTTCTATGCGGAAAAAGGTTATGTGGAAATAGCGGATTATTGGAAAGCCCGTAAAGCCGTGGTGCATTATGCCGACGGTACCGAAGATATTATCGAATTCCCGTGCGAATTCGAACTAGTCTATGAAGTTGAACATATTTATCAATGTCTGAATCAACAGTTATTGCAAAGTCCGTTAATGGACCAGAATATGACCATCGATACGGTAGGATTACTGGAGAATATTCACCTCAGCTGGAAGTAATTGCTGTAACGTTTTCTGGGTACTTGTGCTGATTATGAGGGATAGGCAATTATTATCCCTATTTCGCTTACTAACTTTTTTTAAAACACACCTTTTAATGATGATTGCCGAAAATACCTGGATCACTTATCTATATTTATCGGCTGTTAACAAGGAAATTAAATCGGTTTTTCCTCGTGGGTAAAAAATTAAATCGCATATAGCATATCGATTGCGCAGTGAGCCATCGCCAGACTATGGATAACTTGTACGTCATTATGGAAAACAACAAAAATATAGACTTCCTTTAAATAATGAGGTGTAAACATGAGTATTTTAAACTATTTGCAAAAAATCGGCAGGGCACTAATGCTACCGGTTGCGACCCTTCCCGCTGCCGCAATACTGATGGGAATTGGTTATTGGATAGATCCCAATGGCTGGGGCGGCGGAAATGCCAGCGCGGCCTTTTTGATTAAAGCCGGTGGCTCAATTATTCAAAACATGTCCTGGCTGTTTGCCGTCGGGGTAGCTTATGGCATGTCGAAAGATAAAAACGGCGCCGCCGCACTGGCGGGATTGGTGGGTTTTCTGGTGGTCAAGACTCTGTGCAGCCCGGATTCTGTGGGCATGATTTTGTCTATTCCCTTGCAGGTAATGGATACTGTGACTCACTCGATGGCGATGAACCGGAATCTGGTGCCTTTCAGCAATATTGAAAACCAGTTCATCGGTATTCTGGTGGGGATTATCGCAGCGGAAGTGTATAACCGGTTCTATCAGGTTGAACTGCCACCGGCCTTTTCCTTCTTCAACGGTCGCCGTCTGGTACCTATTATCACCTCTGTCGTAATGATGCTGGCTGCGGCGATCCTGATGTTTACCTGGCCGTATATTTATAACGGTCTGGTGACCTTCGGTGAGCATATCCAGAAACTGGGGCCAGCCGGCGCTGGTATTTACGCTTTCTTCAATCGCCTGCTAATCCCTATAGGGCTGCACCACGCATTAAACTCGGTTTTCTGGTTTAACGTGGCGGGAATTAACGATATTCCCAACTTCCTCGGCGGCGCTCAATCGATAGCTGCAGGTACCGGGATTCCAGGCATCACCGGCATGTATCAGGCGGGCTTCTTCCCAATAATGATGTTTGGGCTGCCAGGAGCGGCGCTGGCTATTTATCACTGCGCACGCCCAGAGAACAAAGCCAGAGTGGCCTCGATTATGCTGGCGGCGGCCTTTGCGTCCTGCTTTACCGGTGTCACCGAACCTCTGGAATTCTCCTTTATGTTCGTGGCGCCGCTACTGTATGTAGTGCATGCGGCGCTAACCGGCCTGTCGGTATTCATTGCCGCATCGATGCATTGGATGGCCGGTTTCGGCTTCAGCGCCGGACTGGTGGATATGGTGCTCTCGGCCCGTAACCCGCTGGCGGTACGCTGGTACATGCTGTTGGCACAAGGAGTGCTGTTCTTCATTATCTACTATGCTGTATTTGCGCTATTTATCCGCAAATTTAATCTTATGACGCCAGGACGCGACGTGATGGACGATGAAGGGGCTGAGCCTGTGGCGCTGAAAGATGATAAAACGGCGTTAGCTGTGGCGTATATTGCCGCCGCGGGCGGAGCAAGTAATATTAACAGCATTGACGCCTGTATTAGTCGTCTGCGCCTAACGGTAATAGACGCTACGCTGGTCAATGATGCCGCGGCTAAGCGGCTGGGAGCAGTTGGCGTGATTCGCCCTAATAAGAACTCGGCACAACTTATCGTTGGCACCGCAGCTGAATCTAT
>JAATFX010000057.1 GCA_015654925.1 Enterobacterales bacterium
CTGACGCTGGCGCAAAACATCCCGGTTACCGGCGCGCTGGTGGTCACCACGCCGCAGGATATCGCCCTGGCCGATGCGCGCAAAGGCATCGTGATGTTCGAAAAGGTGGGGGTGCCGGTATTAGGCATCGTGGAAAACATGAGCGTGCATATCTGTAGCCATTGCGGCCATCTGGAAGCGATTTTTGGCACCGGCGGTGCGGAAAAACTGGCCGAGCAGTACCACTGCGCCCTGCTGGGCCAACTGCCGCTGCATATCAGCCTGCGCGAGGACCTCGACCGCGGCCAGCCCACGGTGGTCAGCCGCCCGGACAGCGAATTCACCGAGCTATATCGCCAACTGGCCGGCCAGGTCGCCGCACAGCTGTATTGGCAGGGCGAGGTGATACCCACGGAGATCGCGTTTAAAGCGGTATAAAACCATTAGTTCATAAGCCATTCCCGGCGCGGCGCCAGCAGAAAAGGCGCGCTGCCGGGTTCGCGCCGCATAATGTCCCGCCCTCACCGGGATGTTCACTGTAAAATGTCAAATCATTTGCCGCAGGGGGCTATTCAACGACCCTGGTCATAGCGGTGGCAAAGAGTCCATCGGTTGCTCAAATAGTATTTTTGCAGCAAGGCTACTACACTTGATTGCCGCAACGGCAATTACTAATAATCTTACTCTGGTGACCAGAAATACCAAAGACTTCGAGTTGACCGGCGCTGTACGGTTAAACCCGTGGATGTGAATAATCTAAAGACGCAATCATTTCCCCGCGGCCAACGGCCGCCGGCAATGACGCGCTCCGATCGGCTCGCCCGTAATGCCAACCGGATCGGAGCATAGGGTCGCGGGGGAATCGCGGAAAATGACGCCTGTTGGCCTTACCGCTGCGCCAGCGCCTGCGGGTTTACGCAGTTGTTTTTCACTTCGCCCGCCAGCGCCGCGATGAGATTGTCCACCGCGCAGGCCACCATGGCATGGCGGGTTTCCACGGTGGCGGAGCCGATATGCGGCAGCGCCACCACATTGGGCAGGCCGAGCAGCGGCGAGGTGGCCGGCAGCGGTTCGCGCTCGAATACGTCCAGGCCGGCGCCGCGAATCACTCCATCTTGCAAGGCGGTAATCAATTCCGGTTCATTGACGATCTTGCCCCGGGAGCCGTTGATCAAAATGGCGCTGGGCTTCATTTTACGCAACTGCGCCAAACCAATCAGCTTTTCGGTCGCCGGCAATAGCGGCAGCACCACGCAGACAAAATCCGCCTGCGCCAGCACGTCGTCCAGGGAAAGCCGGCGCGCATGCAGCTGGATTTCGGCCTGTTCGTTGGCCACATCGTTGTAATAAATCACCGGCATGCCAAACCCCAAATGGGCGCGTTTGGCCACGGCATAGCCGATCCGCCCCATGCCCAGGATGCCGATGGTCTTGCCGTTGACATCGGTACCATAATATTCCTCGCCGATGCTGCGCACCCAGCGGCCCTGTTTGACCATCTCCGCCAATTCGATGGCGCGCCGGGCGCTGGTCAGGATCAGGGTGAAAATCGTATCGGCGGTGGTTTCGGTTAACACGCCGGGGGTATGCATCAGGGTAATGCCGCGGCGGGTCAGATCCGGCACGCTAAACTGATCGTAGCCCACCGATATGGTGGAAATGGCGCGCAGTTTCGGCGCGGCGTCCAGCAAATCGCCGCCGATGGGATGGCTGGCGCCGATCAGGCCGTCCGCCTGGCCAAGGGCGTCGATTACGGCCTGGCGGTTAGCGTCGGTGATGCTGTCAAACTGCGCCAGGTTAAAAGCGTCTTGCAGCCTCGCCAATTGATCGGCGGGAATTTTTTTATATAAAACGACATTGGGTTTCATGGGTATCCCTCTGGATTTATCAGTGACGCCTTAAGCAATAAGCGGGGCGGTGGTTGACGCATCGGCGGCCATGGCCGCGGCCAGGCGCTGGCGATCGGGCAACCCTTCGCTGTCGCCGATAACCTGGATGGCCAGCGCGCCGATATGGTTACCGCGTTTAATGGCCTCCGGCAGCGGCAGGCCTTCGAGCAAGGCGCTCACCACCCCCACGGCAAAGCCGTCGCCCGCGCCCACCGTATCCACCACGTTTTTCACCAGCACCGCCGGCACCACGCCCCGTTCTCCCCGGGCGGTCTTGAAGAAGGCCCCGTCGGCGCCGGTTTTAATAATCACCGCCTGCACTCCGCCGTCCAGATAGAAATCGGCAATGGCGTCCGGCTGCTGGCGACCGGTGAGGATCACCCCCTCTTTGATCCCCGGCAGCACCCAATCCGCGCTAAAAGCCAGCTTATTGAGCTGCGCCGCCATTTCCTGCTGCGAGCGCCACAGCACCGGCCGCAGATTGGGATCAAAAGAAACGGTCTTGCCCCGCTGTTTCATCCAACCCGCCGCGTGGGCCGCCAGCGCATAAGAGTCGGCGGACAGCGCCGCCGCCACGCCGCTCAGATGCAAATGACGGGCCCGGCCAAAATACCCCTCGTCAAAATCCGCCGGCGACAAGCGGCTGGCCGCCGAGCCTTTGCGGAAATATTCCACGATGGGATCGGTTCCATCGTCGGCTTTGGATTTAAGCTGAAAGCCGGTGGGGAAGGCGGGGTCCTGGGTTACGGCGCGGCAATCCACCCCTTCGGCGGCCAGGGTCGCCAGAATAAAGCGGCCAAAGGAGTCATTACCCAGCCGGCTGACCCACCCGGATCGTAATCCCAGGCGCGCCAGGCCGATGGCGACATTCAATTCGGCGCCCGCCGCACGGCGCACATACCGATCCACTTCGGCCAGATCGCCGCGCTCGGTGGCCACGAACATCGCCATGGCTTCGCCAAACGTCACCACATCCAACGGCGGGAGATCGGCGGCGGGGGAATGAGTTGCAGACATAGGAGACTCCTCAAAACAGTAGAATGGAGCGGCGCCCGGTCTACCGGCGCAGCAAAGCTATAACCAGAGTATGGAACCGGTTCCATCCACAATCCATTCTTCTATCACAAAATTTTGAAGTAGATCACGATCTATTGCGGCATCAGGTGCGTAACGCTGGCGGCGGGCAGCCTTTGACCATGTAAATCCGCCCGGGTGTAGACCCGGCCCGTGGGGGCGATGGTCAGGGCGATTTGTTCCAGCAGGCCCTGGGTGGGCGCTTTTTTACCCTGGACCACCAGCAGCAGCGGCAGCAGCAGCACCATGGTGATTTGGCCGTAAGACAGGGGGTGGATATGGGTATGCCGCGAATATTGCAGCAGTAAAAACGAGGTGCTCATGGTAAAGCCCAGCGTCAGCCCGGCAATCACTTCCGAGGTTGAATGTGCGTGAATGATAACCCGGGAAACGCCGATAGTCAGCGCCAGGATATAACCGCAGGCCACCGCGAACCGCCTCAGCCCCTTGGGCGCGCGGCTGGTCAGAATCCAGAGCATCACCGGCCAGATACTGGCTGATAAAGCGGAATGGCCGCTGAAACCGGTGAAATCATACATCCGGCTGCCGATGCCCCAGCCCATAAACGCCAGTTTGGATACCACGACAATCGCCCCGGCGGCGCCGAACAGCAGCAACCATTGCAGGCAGGCGCGCCGGGTATCGGCTTTCCACAATAATAAAATGACAATAAGAACCGCGCAGGGCAGCAAAAGCATGCTGTCGCCAAAAAACGTAAGCCAATGCCAATTCATCAAATACCGCTCATCAGGGAAAGTTAAAGGATGCCACCCGTATACCTTACGCAATGTTCCCGCGCCTCTCCAGCCTGAATTATCTTAAAACCGTGACACGGATCGCTGCAAAGGCGGGAATTAATCGCCTGGCGGAGCATCAGCGAGTCGCTATCGCTGGCGTCGGTTTCCCCGGCACTCTATAATTGCCGCGTCAAATGCGCCACGTCGGCGCAATACCCTTTTTATACCAGGCCATTTATTGTATGACTGACAAGCCTCACCAGTGCGTCATTATCGGCATAGCCGGCGCATCCGCATCCGGCAAAAGCCTGATCGCCAGCACGCTATACCAGGAGTTGCGCGAGCAGGTCGGCGATGAACATATCGGCATAATCCCTGAAGACAGCTATTATGAAGATCAAAATCACCTGACCATGAGCGAGCGGATTAAAACCAACTACGATCATCCCAGCTCCATGGATCACAATCTGCTCTACCAGCATTTGCTGATGCTCAAGGCGGGCCAGGCCATCGAAATGCCGGTATACAGCTATGTCGAGCATACCCGCCGGCCGGAAACCATCCATTTAGCGCCCAAAAAGGTGATTATCCTGGAAGGGATACTGCTGCTCACCGACCTGCGGCTGCGCGGAGAAATGAATTTCTCCATTTTTGTCGACACCCCGCTGGATATTTGCCTGCTCCGGCGCATGAAGCGCGATGTGAACGAGCGCGGACGCGCCATGGATTCCGTGATGGAGCAATACCAAAAAACCGTGCGTCCCATGTTCCTGCAATTTATCGAGCCGTCCAAACAGTACGCCGATATCATTGTGCCGCGCGGGGGCAAAAATCGCATTGCGATCGACATACTTAAGGCGAAAATCAGCCAATTTTTTGAATAATGATAGCCGCCAGGCGGTCACGAGCGGCGCGAACGCATAGCCTGCGAGCTGCGCGGCCCAGGGTGGCGGCAGCGAATCCCCAAGAACATCTTATGGAGTAATAACGATGAGACTGTGCGACAGTGATATCGAAGCCTGGCTGGACGACGGCAGGCTGAATATCGACCCGCGTCCACCGGTGGAAAGGATCAACGGCGCCACGGTTGATGTCCGGCTGGGCAATCAATTCCGGGTGTTCCAGGGCCATACCGCGGCGTTTATCGACCTCAGCGGCCCGAAAGATGACGTCACGGCGGCCCTGGATCGCGTGATGAGCGATGAAATCGTCCTGCCGGAAGGCGGCGCGTTCTTTTTACACCCCGCCGAACTGGCGCTGGCGGTAACCCTGGAATCGGTCACGCTGCCCGATAACCTGGTGGGCTGGCTTGACGGCCGTTCGTCCCTGGCCCGCCTAGGCCTGATGGTGCACGTCACCGCGCACCGCATCGACCCCGGCTGGCAGGGTAGGATCGTCCTGGAGTTCTATAATTCAGGTAAACTGCCGCTGGCGCTGCGGCCTGGCATGCTGATCGGGGCGTTGAGTTTCGAGCCCTTGAGCGGACATGCCGCCCGTCCTTACAATAGCCGCCAGGACGCGAAATACCGTAATCAACAGGGAGCCGTTGCCAGCCGGATTGATAAGGATTAACTCCGTCAGACGCGCTGGGTGCTGCAAATACCACACATGGGGACCGCATGAGAAGATTTCTGACGACGCTGGTCATTTTGCTGGCAGTATTGGTAGCCGGCATCACGGCGCTGGTAGTACTGATCAATCCGAATGATTTTCGCAATTATATGATTGCCAAGGTCGAACAGCGCAGCGGCTATAAGCTGCGCCTCGACGGCGATCTGCGCTGGCACGCCTGGCCGCAGCTAAGCATCCTGGCCGGCCGCATGACCCTGACCGCACCCGGCGCCAGCGTCGCGCTGGTCAGCGCGGAAAATATGCGCCTGGACGTGCATCTATGGCCATTGCTTTCCCATCAGCTGTCGGTGAAGCAGGTACTGCTTAAAGGCGCGGTGATCACCATCACGCCCGACAGCGCCGCCCACCGCCCGGAAAATGCGCCCATCGCCCCCGCCGGCACGCCGGAACCCGTAGACCGCAGCGCCTGGTCATACGACATCGCCAGCCTGAAAGTCACCGACAGCCTGCTGATTTGGCAGCGCCAGCCCAACGAGCAGATCAACCTGCGCGATTTCAATCTCGATATGGAACAAAACGCCGTGCGCCAGGCGAACATCACCTTCGCCAGCCGGATTAACCGCGACCAGCGGGATCTGGCGGTGTCGCTGAGCGGCAAAGCGGATTTAAGCCATTATCCGCGCCAACTCACCGCCAGCCTGGACAGTTTTCAGTATGAACTGCACGGCTCGGGCCTGCCGGCCGAAGGCATCAAAGGGGAAGGCAAACTCAGCGCGGATTACTCCCGCACCAACGACACGCTGGAAATCAGCAACCTGTCGTTTAGCGCCAATGACAGCCAACTCGCCGGCCAGGCCAGCGCCAAAATGGGCGACATCCCGATTTATCAATTGGATCTGAACGCCCAGCTCCTGAACCTGGATACGCTGATGGGCTTTACCTCTACTGGCGGCAGCGGCGGCGGGCAGCGGCAGCATGGCGCCAACGGCAAACCGGTTATCGCCGCCGCCAGCGGCGAAAAGCCGCCGTCGGTGCTTAATGGTTTTAACGGCCAGCTTAACCTGACGGCGGATCGGGTGATTTATCACGGCCTCAACATCACCGGCTTCAAAACCCAGGCGGATAACCGCCGCGGCCATCTGGCGCTTAACACCCTGGCCGGCAAACTGGGCGACGGCGAGTTCAACCTGCCGGGCACGGTGGATACCACCGGCCGGCAGCCGCGCTTCGAACTCAGGCCGTCCCTCAAGCAGGTGGCGCTGGGGCCGCTATTGCAGGCCTTCTCGCTGCCGCAGACCCTGACCGGCCTGCTATCGGTGGACGGCCAACTGAGCGGCCAATCCTTTACCGGCGCCGACTTCGCGCAAAACTGGCGCGGCGCCGGCAAGATGCAGCTGGACAACGCCAGGCTGGAAGGCCTGAATATCCAGCAGCTGATCCAGCGCGCCGTGGAACGCAGCAATAATAATGTCAGCGCGGACCAGGTAACCGAGACATACTCGGCGGTGAAGCGGCTCACCGCCCAGGCCACCCTGGATCGGGGGCACCTGAAACTCGACGATCTGGCGGGCGACTCCGAGGCGATGGCGCTGGCCGGCAACGGCGACCTGGACCTGCCGGGCAGGCAGTGCGACGTCAACCTGGCCATTCGCGTCCTCAAGGGCTGGAAAGGGGAGCCGCAGCTCACCGAGGCGCTCACCGCCACGGCCATTCCCCTGCGGGTCTATGGTCCCTGGGATAACCTCAGCTATCAGCTCCATGTGGATCAGTTGCTGCGCAGCCGGCTGGAAGATGAAGTGAAAAAGCGCCTGGACGCCTGGGCGCAGAAAAACCAGGATCGCCCGCAGAATAAAAACGTGCAAAAGCTGCTGGATAAACTGTAAGCGCGGGCGCGGCCGGAATCAGACCTCGTATTCCGGCTGCGCGACCGGCGTAATGCGCACTTTCAGGATGCGGTGGCTTTCCACTTCCAGGATTTCAAACAGATAGTTGCCGATACCCAGGGTATCTCCCTCTTTCGGGATGGCCTGGGTATGCTCCATCAGCAAACCCGCCAGGGTATGATATTCGCGCCGGTCTTCCAGGGCGATATCGATATAACCCACCAAATCCTCAAGCGGCAGATAACCATTGACTATCAAGGTGCCGTCGTCATGCTGCACGATATCGTGGCGCGGGTCGGTCTCCTCGTTTTCCAGCGGCAGGTTGCCGGCAATGGTTTCCATCACGTCGCTAAGGGTGATAATCCCCTCCACCGACCCGAACTCATCGACGATAAACGCAAAATGGGTATGGGCTTCGCGAAACTGCTCCAGCGCCAGCAGCAAAGACAGCTGCTCGGGAAACACCAAAGGCTGGCGAATCAGTGAACGGAGATCCAGCGGCTCTTTACGCAACTGCTGGGTCAGCAAGTCAATGACATGCACCACCCCCAATGGTTCGTTGGACGCGCTATCCTCGGTGATCACCAGGCGGGTATGCTGGTTATTCTCCAGCAGGGGAATAATAACTTCCGGCGGATCGCGTAAATCGATATGTTCAATATCGTGGCGGGAAGTCATCACGCTGCTCACGGTGCGCTGGGCCATCCCCAGCACCCGTTCGATCATGCGCCGTTCCTGCTCGTTAAACACTTCCTGGCCGCCGCCGTCGCCATCGGCAATCAGCGCCGAGGTCTGCGAATCCAGCTGCGCCTCTTCATGCCGGCCGCTCAACATACGCAGCACCGCTTCGGCGGTACGCTGGCGCAGCGGCAGGGACGAAGACAAAAACCGGCGCCGGTTAAACTGCGCTAGCTGGTTCAGCGACTCGATGGCCACCGAGAAACCGATGGCGGCATAAAGATACCCTTTGGGAATGTGGTAACCAAAACCGTCGGCCACCAGGCTAAAGCCAATCATCAGCAGGAAACTTAAACACAAAATCACAATCGTGGGATGGGCATTAATAAACCGGGTCAAGGATTTGCTGGCCGCCATCATCACGCCGATGGCCACAATCACCGCCGCCATCATCACCGCCAGATGGTCCACCATGCCCACGGCGGTAATCACCGAGTCCAGCGAGAACACCGCATCCAAAATAACGATTTGCGCCACTACCGGCCAGAAGCGCGCGCCCTTGCGCTGCGCCTGCACCTCTTCATCCTTGCCTTCCAGGCGCTCGTTAAGCTCCATGGTGGCTTTAAATATCAGAAATATACCACCCACCAGCATAATCAGGTCGCGGGCGCTGAAGGGGTGCCCTGCGGCGAAAAACAGCGGATCGGTCAACGACACCAGCCATGACATCGACGCCAGCAACAACAAACGCATAATCAACGCCAGCGCCAGACCCACTATCCGGGCCTTATCCCGCAGCGCGGGCGGCAACTTCTCCGCCAAAATGGCGATAAACACCAAATTATCGATACCTAACACCAGCTCCAGCACAATCAAGGTTGCCAGACCTGCCCAAATCGTTGGATCGGCGATCCATTCCATAATCAATGTTTAACCTGTTTTAGTCACTAGCTCGTGAAGAATGATGGGAGTTAACGCGGCAAAACTCAAGGGAGGATAACGCAGGGAGCACATGGGCGGTCTTCAAGGCCAACGCCGTCGCCAGCCAATTTCCTGAGGAAATCATTAATATGCGTAATAAATCTGTAACATCAATCAACTATTTGTATCTGAAAACGGGTCATTATAGGTATTATGCATTTGCTTTGTTTATGTTATCAGCCTGCTACAAGGCAGCAAAACCGCCGCGGTGAGAGCGATACGGGTAGTCTTATTCCTAAAACGCAGGGCATGGGAGATCGAAACCTTGTAAAGAGGTAATTAATAATTAGTATAACAACGATGAGGCATTTGTTGTGCCAATTCTACAATTTCTGGCCAAAAGATAGGCGGGCAAGTGCAGTTTTGTGACTGAGCTATCACTAGTAAGAATAGTTTGCGTCGCATCAAGCCAGAATCAGAGTACAGATTTCAAACAAATGCTCGACAGCTCATTGGTTGCTACAAGCCAAGGGCGGTAGCGTGGGGCGAGCATAATCAGCTCATAGCTAGCTCCTGACCATGTTGAAGCCAGTAAATGTATCAGTAATCCCGCCTTTTATTAAAAGAAGGCAATGAAATAAGTTTTTTTGTCTAAAATTCGTGTATCGATAGTTTGATTCTATCAAGTCCGGTGGGTTGTCACTCTCACATTTGGTTAATAAATAACCAGATTTTATGAGATTTCCACTAGCGATAACAATATCGGTCATGCGCGCAAAAGCTTTAGCTAAAAGAGGAGTTTTTGATGAGAAAAAATCATTGCGTGTCATGACGAGATTTTTCAGCATGGCCGCAAAAACACGGCTACTCTCTATGCACAACAATTTAACCGTTGCTGCAAGGGCCGATCGCTCAATTTCAGAACAAATAATGTCATAATCATAAGATTTATAGTTGTATTTTTATGTCATTTTTGGTCAATTAGATGAATCTTAACATTTATGATGTGGGCATGAGAGTTTTGGATATGGCACCAGAAGATGAAAGCAGGCATGTACCACAATGAACAGCGCTAAGTTTTGGGGCTTTTTTGGCATTAACACACTTGCGTAAGGCGCTATCACACATGGATACGCTTTTTACCCGAGCAACAGCGATAGTGATGATAACTCAATGATGAAAAC
>JAATFX010000014.1 GCA_015654925.1 Enterobacterales bacterium
TAATCTGCGCCCCAACCAGAGGTAGACCATGACTGTAACCCAATTTAGCGAACTCGACCTACATGAAAGCTTGATCGCCGCACTGCGCGATAAAGGCTATGAGCGCCCTACCGCCATTCAGTCCGAAGCGATCCCGCCGGCGATGGACGGACGCGACGTGTTGGGTTCGGCCCCTACCGGTACCGGCAAAACCGCCGCCTATCTGCTGCCGGTCCTGCAACACCTGCTCGACTTCCCGCGCAGGAAATCAGGGCCGCCGCGCGTGCTGATCGTCACCCCGACCCGCGAATTGGCGATGCAGGTAGCGGAGCAGGCCAAGCAGTTGGCCGCGCATACCCATCTGGATATCGCCACCATCACCGGCGGCGTGGCGTTTATGAATCACGCCATCGTCTTTAGCGACAACCAGGATATCGTGGTCGCCACTACCGGCCGGTTGCTGCAATACATCAAAGAAGAAAATTTTGATTGCCGCGCCGTGGAAACGCTGATTCTGGATGAAGCCGACCGGATGCTGGAAATGGGATTCGCGCAGGACGTCGAACTGATCGCCGCCGAAACCCGCTGGCGCAAGCAGACATTGCTGTTCTCCGCCACGCTGGAAGGGAATGCGGTTAAAGATTTTGCCGAACGGCTGCTCAACGATCCGGTGGAAATCGATGCTTCCCCTTCGCGGCGCGAACGTAAAAAAATCACCCAATGGTACTACCGCGCCGACGATCTCAAGCATAAAACCGCCCTGCTTTGCCATTTACTGAAACAGCCCGATGTCACCAAAACCATCGTCTTCGTGCGCAAGCGCGAGCGCGTCCATGAAGTGGTCAGCTGGTTGCATGCCGAAGGCATTGCGTCTTGCTACCTGGAAGGCGAAATGGTGCAGGCCAAACGCAACGAAGCCATCAAACGGATGAATGAAGGCCGGATGAACGTCCTGGTCGCCACCGACGTCGCGGCGCGCGGGCTGGATATCGACGATATCAGCCACGTGATCAATTTTGATCTGCCGACCACCGCCGATGTCTATCTGCACCGGATCGGCCGCACCGCCCGCGCCGGGCGTAAAGGTTCGGCCATTTCGCTGGTCGAAGCCCACGACCATATACTGCTGGGTAAAATCAGCCGCTATCTCAACGAACCGCTCAAAGCGCGCATCGTGGATGAACTGCGCCCCGTAACCCGTGCTCCGGCCGAGAAAGTGACCGGCAAGCCCTCGAAAAAAGTGCTGGCCAAGCGTAAAGAGAAAAAAGAACAAAGCCAGGTCAAGGACAAGGTAAAAGTGCGTTTACGGGATAAGCGTAATATCGGCAAGCGCCGGGTATCGAAAACCGCCGAGGCGCAAACCGCCGCCGCCGTCCCCGCAGCCAAGCCGGATGATGAATAAATCATCATCCCTACTAAAAAGCCGCCTTTACGGGCGGTTTTTTTATGGGGAAAGGCGATTGTTTTGCTGCATTGGCGGGGTAATTGCGGTTAACCGCATATTTTATAGCGAAACGACACGGCAAAAATAAACGCGCCGCACCGGTATTTTTATTTTTATCTTATTATTCAATTTGTTGAATGATTTTTTGATCCAACCCACCATTGGTCAAAATTGTCGCAGGCGCCTACTTGCGGTTTACTGATCCAGATCGGCTTTCACTGAATAACCGCTTTTTGCGCGGCGGCAAGACGCAAAAAAGGGGGCCTAAGCCCCCTTTCGCACTGCCGCATCCCATATAATCAGATGGCGGCGGTAAAGGTACGGGTGATAACGTCGCGCTGCTGTTCGGGAGTCAGCGAGTTAAAACGCACCGCATAGCCCGAGACGCGGATAGTCAGTTGCGGATACTTATCCGGATTGGCGACGGCGTCTTCCAGCGTTTCACGGGTCAACACGTTAACGTTCAGGTGTTGGCCGCCCTCTACGCGTACTGTTTCTTTCATTTCGAGGGGTATTTGACGATATTCAACATTTCCCAGTTCGCCCAATGCAACGACCTGATCGTCGGCGTAACCGGCAACGGCGCACAGGCAACGAGCCTGCTCAATGCCGTTGTCCAGCAGCCAGAAAGAGTTTAACAGCGCTTTATTGTCAGCCTTGGTAATTTGAATTCCGCTAATCATAGATTGCCTCCGTGGTAGGGCTAATTCCTGCAATGTTGTCCTGCGGTGCCTGGCATCGGCTTTGTGCAATCCGATTGCGGGATTGCTGGCGATCGGCTGCCGGGACGTCTGGTTATTTGGTAAAACCAATTTCTCTTACTGATTATATACCAGCCAACGCACCGGCATTCTTTGATTTAAATCAATTTTACCGCGATAAGGCATCGGCCGAAAAAATCATCTTTTTGTTTTATATCAATTTTTATGCTTTTGGCTTATGTCGGCATCTCAAAATAATTTTAAAAATAGCAGCATTTTTTTGTTAACGCGCCCGGCAGCAGAAATTATTTCACCCGCTCCCATAAGCCGGTAAGCTAGCCCTATGTCCAATATCAACATGGAGCGTACCATGACGCAGAGCCTAACCTGGCGGGATGCCCTTGCCGGCGAAAAAACCAAACCCTATTTTACACAAACGCTGGAATACGTTGCCGGGCAGCGAGCCGTGGGAAAAACCATTTATCCCCCGCAGCAGGATGTGTTCAATGCGTTTCGCTATACCGAACTGGCCGCGGTAAAAGTGGTGATTCTGGGGCAAGATCCTTATCACGGCCCGAACCAGGCGCACGGGCTGTCGTTTTCCGTCCGGCCGGGCGTGCCCGCCCCGCCTTCGCTGGTCAACATCTACAAAGAGCTGGCCGCGGATATTCCCGGTTTTACCCGCCCGGAACATGGCTGCCTGCAAAGCTGGGCCGGCCAGGGCGTGCTGCTGCTCAATACCGTTCTCACCGTGGAAGCGGGTAAAGCCCATTCCCACGCCAGCCTGGGCTGGGAAACCTTCACCGACAAGGTGATTGAAGTATTGAATGACTCCCGCGAAGGGATTGTTTTTCTGTTGTGGGGATCTCATGCACAGAAGAAAGGGAGCATTATCGATCCGCGCCGCCACGCCATCCTCAAAGCCCCCCATCCTTCCCCCCTTTCGGCGCACCGGGGTTTCTTGGGCTGTAAGCATTTTTCACAGGCCAATGCCCTGCTGGCACAGCGGGGCGAGACGCCCATCGATTGGCAACCCTATTTGCCGGCTGCATGAAAGCCAGGCTGGCGCAAAACGCCGGGACAAGACGCCGGCTTGATGGATCGCTGCCGGTCGTGATGGGGATGAAGGGCTGGAATGCGCCCCAAGAGAGGTCCGGTTATCTTATTCGGCGACCGGCTCCTGGGGCGGGATGGCAGAACGGGAAATCAGGCTTTGGCCTTGGAAACCGCCACCATCGCGGGACGCAGCAGCCGTCCGTTGAGGGTATAGCCTTTTTGCATCACCATCATGACATGGTTGGGCTCATGATCCGCCGACTCCAGCATGGTCATGGCCTGATGCACCGAAGGATCGAAGGGGACATGCGTCTCGGCGACGACTTCAATGCCGAATTTGCGCACCACGTCCAGCAGCGATTTCAGGGTCAGTTCAATCCCTTCAATCAGCGGGGTCAGCTCGCTATTGGACTTATCGGCCATATCCAGCCCGCGTTCGAGATTATCGATAACCGGCAGCAATTCGCCGGCGAACTTCTCCAGAGCGAATTTGTGCGCTTTTTCCACATCAAGTTCGCTGCGGCGGCGGACATTTTCCATCTCCGCTTTGGCGCGTAGCAGGCTGTCGCGCTCACGTTGTTGCAATTCTTCCAGCCTGGCTTCCAGAACAGCGATACGCTCATCGCGCGGATCCACGACGTCTGCCGTCTCGGGCTGTGCTTCCTGTGCCTGCGCCTGCTGTCCTAGTTCCGTTTCATTTTCTTGTGAGACTTGCTCGTCAGGGGACTTCTGTTCTTTACTACTCATCATGAGTTTCTCCGCGTTTTAGCCTTTTAATCTTGCTACTGTGCTTATTATGGGGATGAATAGCGGGGATTCAAGGGATGTCGCATAATGTAACCTGCAAAACATGGCGAGGAAAAGCAAACACATGAACACACCCTTTCAAAGCATCGGTATTGTCGGCCATCCGCGCCATCCCAATGCCTTAGCCACGCATGAAATGCTGTATCACTGGCTACTTGCGAAAGGTCATAATGTCATCATGGAGCATCAAATTGCCCGCGATCTCAACTTAGAGGGCGCCGCAACCGGCAGCCTGGCGGATATCGGCCAGCAGGCAGACCTGGCGGTGGTGGTGGGCGGCGACGGCAATATGCTGGGCGCGGCGCGCATTCTGGCGCGGTATGATATCAAGGTGATCGGGGTTAACCGCGGCAATCTGGGGTTCCTCACCGATCTCGACCCTGATTCCGCATTGCAGCAATTATCCGAAGTGCTGGCGGGCAATTATCGCTGCGAACAGCGTTTTTTGCTGGAAGCGCAGGTGTGCCGCGGTAATGAATGCGGACGGCTGAGCACCGCCATCAACGAAGTCGTGCTCCATCCCGGCAAGGTGGCGCATATGATTGAGTTCGAAGTCTATATCGACGACAGTTTTGCTTTTTCACAGCGTTCCGACGGCCTGATTATCGCCACGCCCACCGGCTCCACCGCCTATTCGCTTTCCGCCGGCGGCCCCATTCTGACCCCGACCCTCGACGCCATCGCCCTGGTGCCGATGTTTCCGCATACCCTGTCGTCCCGGCCGCTGGTCATCAACGGCAGCAGCACCATCCGGCTGAAATTTTCCAACGTCGGCAGCGAGCTGGAAATCAGCTGCGATAGCCAAATCGCGCTGCCGATCCAAGAGGGCGAGGAAATTTTTATCCGGCGCAGCGAATATCACCTGGATTTGGTCCATCCCCATGATTATAACTATTTTAATACGCTGAGCACCAAGCTGGGCTGGTCAAAAAAATTATTCTGAAATTCAGCAAAGGTTGCTTTACTGTATAAAAAACCAGTTTATACTGTGTTTAACCACAGCTGTGTTTTTATATACAGGAAAAAATCATGCTGGCTCAGCTTACTATTGCCAATTTTGCGATCGTACGGGAGTTAACGATTGATTTTCAATCGGGAATGAGCGTTATCACCGGTGAGACCGGGGCCGGCAAATCCATAGCCATCGATGCGCTTGGCCTTTGCCTAGGCAGTCGCTCCGATGCCAGCATGGTGCGTCCGGGAGCGCCCAGGGCCGATATCTGCGCGCGGTTCGCCCTGGGCGACGCGCCGTTGGCCGCCCGGTGGCTGGCGGACAACGAACTGGATAACGGCGATGAATGCCTGCTGCGCCGCGTGGTGGGCCATGACGGACGTTCGCGCGGCTTTATCAACGGCACCTCGGTGCCCTTGTCCCAATTGCGCGAGCTGGGGCATCATCTGATTCAAATCCACGGCCAGCACGCCCACCAGTTGCTGCTGCGCCCGGAATATCAAAAACAGCTGCTCGACGCCTATGCCGACGAAAAAGACCTGCGGCTCGCCATGGCGGACGCATACCGGCAGTGGCACCAGGGCTGCCTGGATCTGGCGTCGTTCCGCCAGCACGCCGCCGAGCGTGAAGCCAGGCGCGAGCTGCTGCAATATCAATTAAAAGAGCTGAATGAATTTGTCCCCGTCGCCGACGAGTTCGAGCAGATCGACCAGGAATATAAACGCCTGGCCAACAGCGGGCATCTGATCGCCAGCACCCGGCAAGCCCTGGAGCTATTAAGCGAGAATGAAGATCGCAATATGCTCAGCGAGCTGCACGCCGTCAAACAGCGCGTAACCGAGCTAATCGGCATGGACAGTTCCCTTTCCCCGGTGCTGGATTTATTGGAAGAAGCGTCCATACAGCTTACCGAGGCCAGCGACGAACTGCGCCATTATAGCGATCGGCTGGATCTGGACCCGCAGCGGTTATCCGAACTGGAACTGCGGCTGTCGCGCCAAATCAGCCTGGCGCGCAAGCATCACGTAAAACCCGAGGAACTGCCGCAGTTCTATCAGCAATTGCTCGGCGAGCAGCAATTGACGGCCCAGTACGACACCGACGCCGCAGCGCTGGTGCAAGCGGTGGAACAATATCACCGCCAGGCCCTGCAGATCGCCCGTCAGTTGCACCACCGGCGCGAGGAGTACGCCGCTGAATTATCCGCCCTCATTACCCGCAGCATCCGCGAACTCTCCCTACCCCACGGCAGGCTGGAAATCGTCGCCCATTTCACCGCCGAACAGCTCAGCGCCGAAGGGGCGGACCGTATTGAATTCCTGGTGACCACCAACCCCGGCCAGCCGCTCCAGCCGTTGGCGAAAGTGGCCTCGGGGGGCGAGCTGTCCCGTATCGGGCTGGCCATCCAGGTCATTACCGCCCGCAAGATGGATACGCCGGCGCTGATTTTTGACGAAGTGGATGTGGGCATCAGTGGCCCGACCGCCGCGATTGTGGGTAAAATGCTCCGTCAGTTGGGCGAATCCACCCAAGTGATGTGCGTCACTCACTTACCGCAGGTTGCCGGCTCGGGTCATCATCACTTTTTTGTCAGCAAAAATACCGATGGCAACGAGACCGAAACGCAGATGATCGCGTTGGACAAAAAAGCCCGCTTGCAGGAGCTGGCGCGGCTGCTGGGCGGAAGCGAGGTCACCAAAAACACGCTGGCAAACGCTAAAGAACTGCTCGCAGCTTAGAAAAGCCCAACTTTTTTACGTTCCCGCGGTCATAGATGGGCCTTGTAGAGGTTCCCAATGTCGGCAAGGTCTATTATCATCGGCATCCTATGCCCAAAAGGAATGTGATTATTATGAGCTGTAAGACGTTGACCGCTGCTGCCGTCGTTCTTCTGATGTTAACTGCCGGTTGCTCCACGCTGGAAAGACTGGTCTATCGCCCCGACATCAATCAGGGGAATTACCTGACAGCAAATGACGTGGCCAAGCTTCATACCGGCATGACTAAACAGCAAGTAGCTTATACGTTAGGCACGCCAATGATGCGTGACCCCTTTGGCACCAGCACCTGGTTTTACGTATTCCGTCGCCAGCCGGGCCATGAGGCGGTAACGCAGCAAACCATTACCCTGACCTTTAACGACGCGGATATTCTGACCAACATCGACCGGCGCGACGCCCTGAATGCCCCCCGCTCGTAACCAGGCTTACCGCGCGGCATAAAGTATCCTCGCTGAGCAAGACCAGCCCCGCCTGACCGGTTTACGGTACGGGCGAGCTGGCATGCTGATTGATGATATCGATAGGCGATGATATTGGATAATATTGATAGGAAAGGCGCGGCCCGCATGTAATGCCAGTAAAAAAATGCCGGGAAAGTGTAGGAAAGGCAAAAAAATAGGCTATTTTTTGGTGCGCTCCGCCCGCTGGCGGCGAAGATCTTTCGGATCGATGAGCAGCGGCCGGTAGATTTCCACCCGATCGCCGTCGTTGACAAGGTCATTTAAGCGGGCCGGCCGGCTGAAAACGCCGACCTTGTTTTTCGCCAGGTCGATATCATGGCGCTGGCTCAAGATCCCGGAGGCCTGGATGGCCTGCTCCAGGGTGCTGCCCGCCGCCAAAACCACTTTATGCAGGTACTGCCGTTCCGGCAGCGCATACACCACTTCGACGCGTATCTCCGCACCCGATGCCTGATTATCAGACACGGTAGACCTCTTTGGCACGCTGGGTGAAGGCTTGCACCATGCTGTTGGCCATCTCTTTAAAGATGGGGCCGAACGCCAGTTCGATGAGTTTGCTTTTGAATTCGAAACTCATTTCAAACTCCACCTTGCAGGCTTCCGGACTCAGGGTGGTAAAGCGCCAATCGCCGGCAAATGAACGAAACGGCCCTTCCACCAGGCGCATCACGATACTTTGATTATCGGTGATAACGTTGCGGGTTCTGAAGGTTTTGCTGATCCCCGCCTTGGACACATCCATTTCAGCGGTCAGTTCGTTACCTTCTTTACCCAGCACCCGGCTACCGGTACATCCGGGAATAAACTCCGGATAGGCACGGATATCATTGACTAAAGCAAACATTTGCTCCGCGCTGTAGGGCACCAGCGCGGAACGACTGATATGAGGCATAAGGGTTCCTGTCATGACTAATACATTCTAATATTATCATTTATCTGGCATGAGACAAAAAACTGTTCACGCCCAATTGTCTTAAAAAGGATGAAAACCCCATGACAGCGCCACTAAAGCATTTTATTCCCGCCATAAAACTGTATAATATTTAGTATCATGACAAAAAAAGCATATAAACCCGGTTCAGCCACCATTGCGCAAAACAAACGCGCCCGACATGAATATTTCATCGAGGAGGAGTTCGAAGCAGGACTCGCGTTGCAGGGATGGGAAGTCAAATCACTACGTGCTGGCAAGGCCAACATCAGTGACAGCTATGTGTTGCTAAAAGATGGCGAAGCCTTCCTGTTCGGCGCCACCTTTCAGCCATTGATGGCGGCATCGTCGCATGTGGTCTGCGACCCCATGCGTACACGTAAACTGCTGCTTAACAAGCGCGAAATCAATTCCCTGTTTGGCCGGGTCAACCGCGAAGGTTACACAGTGGTAGCCCTGTCGCTCTACTGGAAAAACGCCTGGACCAAAGTTAAGATTGGCGTAGCCAAGGGTAAAAAAGATTTCGACAAGCGCGACGATATCAAAACGCGCGAATGGCAGGTGGATAAAGCACGGATTATGAAACACGCCAACCGTTAACGTTTGCCGCGCTATCCTAATTTTGCTATAATGAAATTAACAACTTGGGGCTGATTCTGGATTCGACGGGATTTGTGAAACCCAAGGTGCATGCCGAGGTGAGGTAGGCCTCGTTAAACAGCCTCAAAAAAAATAATTGCAAACGACTCGCAATACGAACCCGCTGCTTTAGCAGCTTAATTAGTCTAAACAACTAATGGTTCCCTCTCTCCCTAGCCTCCGCTCTTAGGACGGGGATCAAGAGAGGTCAAACCCAAAAGAGCTCGCGTGGAGATCCTGCCTGGGGTCAAAGCGTTAAAACTAATCAGGCTAGTTTGTCAGTGGCGTGTCCATCCGCAGCTGGCTGGCGAATGTAATGATAGGACTAAGCATGTAGTGCCGAGGACGTAATAATTCCGGACGGGGGTTCAAATCCCCCCAGCTCCACCAATTTATCATCCGGACATGTCCGGCGAAGTCCTGAAAGCCCGCATCCCACCTAGGTTTGCGGGCTTTTTTGTGTCTGTAACAGTCCGAGGATATCCAGCTAAATCCAGCGTCTATTGGTATACGAATTGGTATACGCTATGATGTATACCAATAAACGTATACCAATTAATGGACGATCCCTTACATGGCGCGGACTACACGCCCCCTCACCCACACCGAAGTACAAAAAGCCAAAGCCCTCGATAAAGACCTGACGCTGCATGATGGCGACGGTTTATTTTTGCTGGTAAAAACCACCGGCAAAAAAATATGGCGCTTTCGCTATCAACGGCCTGGCACAGCACAGCGCACCATGATTAGCCTCGGGGCATACCCTGCCCTGTCTTTGGCTGATGCCAGGGAAATCAGAGGGGAAAAGCTCTCCCTTTTAGCCAAGGGCATTGATCCCCAGGCCAAAGCCGGGGATGAGGCAGAACAGCGTCAAATCGCCCAGGACAGCATTTTTATAAACGTCGCACAAAACTGGTTTGCCCTCAAACAAGGCAGCGTTAGCGCCACGCATGCACAAGATATCTGGCGTTCGATTGAGAAGGATCTGTTGCCCGCATTAGAAAATATTCCCGTGCAGGATATCAAGGCCAGAACCCTGATACAGGCGTTAGAGCCGATCAAAGCCCGTGGCGCACTTGAAACGGTACGCAGGCTGGTGCAGCGCATCAATGAAATTATGATCTTTGCCGTTAACACCGGTTTAATTGATAGCAATCCGGCGTCAGGGATTGGCAATGCGTTCGAGCGGCCTAAAAAGCAGCATATGCCGACTATCCGCCCCGAAGAATTGCCCAAGCTAATGCACACTATCTCGATGAGCAACCTGTCCATTCCTACGCGCTGTTTGCTGGAATGGCAGCTACTCACGTTAATACGCCCGGCGGAGGCATCGGCAACGGCCTGGGCAGAGATCGATATCGAGAACAAAGAGTGGCGTATTCCAGCCGAGAGGATGAAGGCGAAGCGCGATCACATCGTTCCATTGTCTATACAGGCGCAGGAGATACTGGACATCATGCGGCCCATTAGTGGTAATCGTGAGCATGTTTTCCCGAGCCGCAATGATCCGAAAAAACCGATGAACAGCCAAACGGCTAACGCTGCGTTAAAGCGCATAGGCTATGGTGGAAAGTTGGTTGCACATGGCTTGCGATCTATAGCCAGTACTGCTATGAATGAGGCAGAATTTAATGCTGATGTGATTGAGGCTGCTTTAGCGCATTGTGATAAAAATGAGGTTAGAAAGGCTTACAACCGCTCAACATATCTTGCAGCAAGACTAAAATTAATGGAGTGGTGGGGAAATTTAGTTCACTCAAGGCATTAGGAAATAAAAAATAATTTGCATATTTTTTATTTATCCCATAAATATATATTAATATAACGAGATTTGCAATAGAGGGTCGAATGAGTAAACCACAGGCTACTGATATACAAAAAAAAATAGGAGTAAAACGGTGGATTAATGAGTTGAGAAGAAAAAATCTTTTATATACTCACTATCGCCCTAGAAAAAAATTAAATTCAAAAAAAACCTATGAATACATAATTTTTCCTAAAACGTTCTGTGTTTACAATTCTGAGGAAAATAAAGGAAATTCATATACTGAAACATTAAATATTATTCATGCAATTCAAAGATTGTGTTATTTAGACCAAGACAAGATATTATTAGATTTTTCAATGACAGACACACTAAAAGCTGCTGCCTTACTATTACTTTACGCAACAATTGAAGATTTAATTAGTGCAAAAAAAACCATAAAAATATCCAAACTATCAAAATCCTTCAATGTTAATCGTATACTTAAAAACTCTGGCTTTATTAGACTATGTAATAAAAATATAATCCCACCTAACTTTGATGGTGAATACATGCCTGTTGTTAGTGGTACCGGAGGTGATTATAGAGACGAAATTGTAGATTTCATACAACACCAAATTTATAAAAGTAAAATGTCTCCAAGCACTGAAAGTATATATGGTGATGCTATACAAGAAGCGATTAATAATGTTGCTTATCATGCATACCCAGGAATTCCTCATGAACTTAAAAAGTGGTGGGTTAAATGTGATTTGGCAGGAGATCAGCTATATTTAGTTATATATGATAAAGGTGTAGGTATTCCTAAAACAGTAATGAATAAAATATGGTTTTTGGACACTTTAAAGACAAACTATCCAGAAATTAACCTCAAAGTTATGGAAGAACTAAGAATATCAGGAACTTCTTTCCTTGATATCATTCGTTACAAAATTGGTTTAGTAAATGATGCTATAAAGATAGCAATTTCAATGACAGGAGATGTTACAGGGACGGCGCAAAGTAAGCACGGGCAGGGCAGTAAGAGCATCAAAGCCCTCGTAAATAGTAATGAAAAAGGCACTTTATGGGTTTACAGCAACGATGGGCTATATAAGATTAAAAATGGAATTGCTGATACAATCAACTTGCCAAAATCAATACCCGGAACATTGATACAGTGGAACATAAAGGTTAAGTATGAAAATTAAAGAAATCAATGTAATCAAAGACTTCAATAAGAAGCCTTATGGTCGATACCCTTCAGACGGAGATGGAAATGGCCAGAAATTCCGTGAAGAACACCTCGTTCCAGCACTGAAAAGGTTCGATCTTGTCGAAGTGGACCTCACCGGTTATAACCGGTATGGTCGTTCGTTCATTGATGAAGCCTTCGGTGGACTGATACGTGTTGAGAAGTTCACTCTTCCAGAACTTAAGCATAAGTTACGATATCAACATAAAGATGTTAAAAGTATAGAGTTGCTCATTAAAGAAAGATTAGAGGCAGCAGATAATGACACTAGACGCTAAGTATCTTGCAATACTAATATCTGCTATTATTGCTGTCTGTGGATGGATATTTTCATCATATATAAACGACCGAGCTTTTAGGCGTGCAGAAGCATCGAAATTAAAAGACAAAATATCATCACAGATAGAATTATTTTTTAATGAATTAGAGGAAAAATTAAAAATAAGAACATTAAAAGAATCCGAACTTGATGATTACATTACTGGGAAGATGACAATAATAGAATTACAAATAAAACATCTACTTAAGAAAATAAATATATCTCTTGTTTCACCTGAAAAATTAATGTTGATTAGAAATGAACCATTTAATATGATATTAATATCAAATGGTGATTATAAAAAAAATTTTAATGAGTTAAAATTTTCGACTCTGGAAGAATTAGAGGAAAATTATACACTTTGGTATTTTTCTCAAGATCAGTATTTTATGAAAAAAATAACCAATATAATAAAAGATAAAATATTTTAATTAAGTTAACACAATAGAAGACTTTCACCTCAGCGCGCGCAGTGTCCCCCGCCTGCCCGCTGTGACTACATCATGCACTTCTCATGCACGAGCCAATAGCCTGTAAAGCCCATACACAGCGGGCTTTACGTCGTTTCTAGGGGTATCTGATGCGTGCAGTTCCATGCATCCACTGCATGCACGGTCATTTTACGGCGGGCTAGCCAGAGAAAAGGCTGTTTTGCGAAAGCATCGGAGGTGGGGCATCTACCCCACCCAGAATAATGTCTGATATGCTGATTAGTGCAAACGGGCACCAGAACCATAACGATTTAATACCCGTTTGTCTGGCTGTGTTACTAATGCTACCGGTGCGATCTCGGGTTCCGGTGGTCGGGTAATAATTCTATCGATGCTTTCCACCGATTTAAAGGTACTTGAGCATTGCAAATTTTGGCATTGATAATACGCCTCTTTGACCTGCTCCGATAAATAACGACTGGAACGAATATGCGACGCAGCGCGACATACCGGACAACGCATCATAATTTTTCAACCTTATCGCCCTCTTTACCCTCTTTAACTTCTTGCTCGGACTTTCTTTTTGATAATGCCTCAGCCAATCGCAGTCGCTTTATCGGGCTGTTATATAATTCATGGTCGAGACCTTTCATGACATCCGGATATTCCAGACCGATTTTCATCGCTATTGGTTCTTTCGTCATATCCGTCGGTGTTATTTCGCAGATCTTGCGCAATAGTGTGCCGACGGACGCCATAATCTCCTGATAAACATCCCCATCGGACTGGCTGTACGGATGACGTAATGCCACGCTTAATTTCATGGCGCGGACAAGCTGCGGCAGTTGAATGGTGCTAAGTGAGTTGGCAACCTCGTGACGGGCATACGCATAGGCGGCACGGATATGGGCCTCTTTATAGGTTTTCGCCGTACCACAGCAGCGCAGCATCGCCTGTTTGTGATCCCATTCCATATCCTCCAGCAAACCGGCAAATTCCTTTGCCAATTCTCGCTGAGCGATACGGGTATTATGTCCGGCTTTCAATTCATCGGTCATTTCACCGCGCAGACTGCGAAACAGCTTGCGCCAGTTACTTTCCGATTCCTGGCTGGATACCTCCGCGGCGTGTTGTTGCTGGTGACAGCGGGTGATGGCCGTTTTGATATCCTCCAGCGCCGCGACATTCGCGTTATGGGCGCTGCGGGCCTTGTCCAGGTCAGCCAGAATTTCGATCATATTCTCAGAAAGGGGGCGTGTGCTCATGGTAAAGACTCGTATTGTTGGGGGTGTGCTTATTCTGTCCGGCACCACACAACAGCTCAACGTAATGGGGTTTGCCTGGCGATGGCACAACAGACGGTCAAAAAGTCCCCAATTCTGCCCTCAACCAAAAAGAGTTTTTATATAAACTGTTAACTACTCTTCACCTTTGAAAAAAATTGATAGTAATCAGTAAGTAAAGGGGTGAACAGTTTACGATTAACTCATCACCGGGTATTCATTACTGTTCACCTGGCTTAGAACAGCCTTTTTCTTGGTTAGCTTTTTTTAATGTTTTTATCTATTAATAAATTATAAATACACCAATTTTGTTTGTTTAAACCATTTGTCAATGACCTAATATTACAGGGTAGAACAGTGTGCAACTGAAATATAAATATCTGCAATTTTAGCGACCTCTGGCACAACACCCCCTTGTTGCCACGGCTAAAAATAACCACATAATAGGCAGCTACCAGACACATCCACCCGGTTACGGCCATGTATGGCCGCACTCATGATAAGGTAGCTTTAGATGCTTGCAATTGCTCCACACACCCCACCGGCTTGCCCGCCACCCTTGTTAAACGGCTATCCCCCTGACCGCTTTATGCGCCTGCCGGAAGTCATTAATACCACCGGACTGTCCCGCTCCTCGATTTACGATTACATCAGTCGTGATGCGTTTCCGTCGCAAATCTCCCTGGGCGGCAAAAACGTTGCCTGGCTGGCCTCGGAAGTGAATGAATGGATGAATACCCGGATCGCCGCCCGCTATCAGGAGTCCCGCCCATGATCACCGTAACGCTGAATTCGCAAGACTTTACCCTGACCGACAAAGAAGCCGAATACCTGTCGCTGGCGGTGGCCTCGGCCATTAGCCACCCCGAGAAGGTGGTACGCAGTTTGATGACCGCGCACTGCGGCTCTATGGGCGTGCGCTTGACCGCAGCAAAACCCTTTGAGTCACATTCGGGCCTCATCGGTCGGGAGAAGTACTACACCCTCTTGCCTGCCCGTAAAGGGCGTACCGATATGCAAACCGACTGCTGAGAATTTACCGTGCTGCTGCAAAAAAGCCTTTTCTCTGGCGAGCCAGTTGGTTATAGTTTCCGCGCTGCCGCAAAATCGGCAGCCGGGCGTAGGAACCCGAGTTACTCAATGGCGACACAACACGCGCCTGGCGTGTTTTTTTATGTCGTGGCCTTAGTTTGCCTGTTTTTTGCGCAGCCATTTCCATTACGTTGCGCTAATCGAACAATGGTGGCTCAGGCGGGGCAGCCTTCGGGCTGGCCGGTATTCATTGAGGCCGGTATTCCTACCCCCGTCTGGGCTACCACCCATAAGCGTAGGAACTTTCGTGGTAGCAAAAACCATTACTCAATGGAGGCTACCAATATGGCCAAATCCCCCAATATATCTCATTCCGCCTTTACCTTTATTTTTGCCGCCGTGCGCCGCAGCGTGCCCAATAGCCGCCCGTGCATGGTGCGCACTATCGCCGCCTGTGAACACGACGCCCGTCAATCGTTGGCGCGGGATTACGTATTGTCATTTGCCGGTCGCCTGCCGGTGCGGGAGGTGGCATGAATACCCTGGCCGCCCGTTTTCACGCCGATGAGTCTTACCCCATTCCTCATGCGGATTTTTTACGGCTCCAGAACGCCCATAACATGGGGGTGCTGTTTCTCGATATGCTCGACCGCCAGCACTGCCTTAGCCTGGATGCCGAACATCATGACAATTTCGCGGCGGTTATCGCCGTGCTGACCGACCATATCGGCCAGGTGGTCAATACCTGTGAATCCCTGATTTCCGCCAGCATGGAGGCGACCCGCTGATGAATACCCATAACCAATCCTGTATCCCGGTAGAGCTGCGTATTGCGCTTTATCGCCGCGCCGTGGCCTGTGCCTATCAGACCACCTGCCTACGGTACGGCATTCAAGTGGCCTTAAGCCTGGAGGCGCTGGAAGCCAAAATCGCCAATGAGGTGGAAGCCTTTCATGTGGCGGAGCATGGCCTTGAACTCGGCGTGGAAATAGCCTGTGCCATGTTGGGCGATATGGTGACGCCGGATATCCTCGACGCCTCCCCGCGTCTGACGCCATTAGGCGAACGGGTGATGGATGAAGTCTGCCAGCACCACCTGAAAACCGTTCGACTGAACGCCACCCTACACTAAGGAAACGCGCATGAACGTAACTGAGACAATGCGCAGTGCGCAGGGACATTGGCCGCAACTGTTACCGGCTCTGGGGATAAGCGTTTTGCTTAATGGTCAACATTCTCCCTGTCCGCTGTGCGGCGGTAAAGACCGCTTTCGTTTTGACGACAAGGCCGGTAAAGGCTCCTGGATTTGCAACCAGTGCGGGGCCGGTGACGGCCTCAACCTGGTGGAAAAGGCGTTACAGCTTTCACCTTCCCAGGCAGCCCGCCAAGTGGCGGAACTGATAGGCGACAGTGCGCCTGCCGTCACCGCAACGCTGCCCGAACAGGACAAGACCCTGGCACGGCAAAACGCGGTCAAACAGGCGCGCCAGATAGTCGCCGCTGCCCTTGAACAACCCCGGCAAGCCTATCTGGCGGCCAAAGGCTGGCCGGGCGTAGAAGCCCTGACCCTGGCGCAACCGCTGCGTGTTGGCGGTATAGGTTACCAGCGCGGCGACCTGGTGGTGCCGCTGACGATTGCCGGGGGTGAGGTGGTTAACGTACAGCTTATCAATGCCGCCGGAGACAAACGCACCTTATCCGGTGGGCAGGTGAAAGCAGCCTTTCATTTTTTTGCCGGGACTGACAGCAAACACCTTTGGCTGACCGAAGGTTACGCCACAGGCCTGACGGTGCATGAACTGACCGGGGACTCGGTATATGTGGCGCTCAGTGCCAACAATCTGCCGTCACTGGCGGCTTTGCTTAGGGCGCAATACCCGGACGCCACGTTATTGATTGCCGCCGACCGTGACGATAACGGCACCGGCCAGGCAAAAGCCGAGGAAACCGCCCAGGCGGTTAACGGTGTGGTGGCCCTGCCGCCGGTTGCCGATGACTGGAATGATATCTATCAGCGCCAGGGCCAAGAGGCTACCCGGCAACTACTCCGCGCCTTTATCACCCCGGCCTGGCACAGTCCGTTCGAGACCATTAGCGATGCCGATATCAAGGCCATGAGCACCAGTGAAAAAGCCGAACTGGTGGCCGGCCACTATCACGGTGATTTGGCGGTGCCAGTATTAGGCGAAGAAATATTGCAATACGACGGCGGCGCCTGGAAAGTTCTGCCGCCGAAACTGATTAACCGCGAGATTGCCACGCTGTTTCAACAGGCCCGCGCCCCGTTCTCGGCTTCCAGCATCAACAGCCTGGTAGATACGCTAAAACTCATGGTGCCGCAGATGGGCGACCCGGTGCGCAGGCTCATAGGCTTTCGTAACGGGGTATTTGATACGCTGGCCGGGGAGTTTCGGCCACACCGCAAAGAAAACTGGCTGCGTACCGTCAATAACGTGGATTATACCCCACCCAAATTGGGGGAAAATCTGGCAGACGACGCGCCTCACTTCTGGCAGTGGTTAACGCGGGCCGCCGGGCATAATAGCGATAAGCAGGACAATATCCTCGCGGCGTTATTTATGGTGTTGGCAAACCGCTATGACTGGCAATTATTTCTGGAAATCACCGGCCCCGGCGGTAGCGGCAAAAGCATTATGGCGACCATTGCCACCATGCTGGCCGGGGAAGATAACACCACCTCGGCCACCATCGACACGCTAGAATCCTCCCGCGAGCGCGCCTCGGTGGTGGGTTTCTCGCTGATTATTTTACCCGACCAGGAGAAATGGAGCGGCGACGGCGCGGGCATCAAGGCCATTACCGGCGGCGATGCGGTGGCTATCGATCCCAAATACCGGGACGCCTACGCCACCCATATTCCAGCGGTGA
>JAATFX010000120.1 GCA_015654925.1 Enterobacterales bacterium
GCCGCCCAGCCACGGCGAGGCGCAGGGGGAAGATGATATGGACGATCGGCAAAAACTGATCGCCGCGCTGGAGAAATCCGGCTGGGTACAGGCCAAGGCAGCCCGGCTGCTGGGCATGACGCCGCGCCAGGTGGCTTATCGCATCCAGATTTTAAATATCAATATGCACCGGTTATAGCCTGCATTGCCCTGCGGTTTACCGCGGGGCGTCCCCCCGGCGCCGTTGCCGTCAGGGGGGAGATTACCGCCAGCGTTCGGCGGCCCACTGCGCCTGCTGTTCGGCATTATGGAACGTCCAGGCGATAAACCGGCTGATTTTTTGCCCCTGCGCCATGTCGACGGTGCGCACGTCGCTGGCCCCGGCCCGCTTTATGGCGGCATACAGCGGTTCCAGGGTAGTGTGCTTGGAAATCAGCGAGGTAAACCACAGGCAGTTTTTGCTTTTGCCGACGCTCTCTTCGACCATTTTACCGACAAATGCCAGTTCCCCGCCTTCGCACCACAGCTCGTTATGCTTGCCGCCGAAATTTTGCACCGGCACGGCGGGCACCTCGCCTTTACCCAGCTTATGCAGCTTGCGCCGGGTGCTGGCGGTGGCTTCTTCCGCCGACCCGTGGAACGGCGGGTTGCACATCGTGGCGTCGTAACGTTCGGCGATGCCGATAATACCGTTAAACATGGCATCGGTTTGTTTTTGCTGGCGCAGGCGCACGCTGTTTTTCAACGTCGGGTTCATCGCCACGATCATTTTGGCGGAATTCAGCGCCACCGGGTCGGTTTCCGTGCCGGTAAAACGCCAGCCGTAATCATGCTGGCCGATGATGGGATAAATGCAGTTGGCGCCAATACCGATATCCAATATCGCCACGCCGCGGCCGCGCGGGATCGCGCCGCCGTTGCTGGCGGCCAGCAGATCCGCGAGATAATGCAGATAATCCGCGCGCCCCGGGATCGGCGGACAGAGATAGTTGGCCGGGATATCCCAATGTTCGATACCGTAAAAATGCTGCAACAGCGCGCGGTTAATCATTTTTACCGCGGCCGGGTCGGCAAAATCCACCGAAATGTCGCCCCAGGCATTGGGCTTGACGAACGGTTCAAGGGCCGGGCAACTGGCGATCAGCGCGGGAAAGTCGTAACGCTCGCGGTGACGGTTACGCGGATGCAGGTGATTTTTCTGCTGCGGGAAGCTTTTCTTTTTTTCCACCGGATTTTCCATCAATTTTTCCACCGACAATGTTCCACCGACCCGGAGTGATGCAGTAACAGGCCATTTCGGCGCATACGATAGCACAACGCGCGGCAAACCGCCGACGATAACGTCTTGGCGCGGTATTGCCTGAACCCGAGGGCGGCGGGATTGTCGGTTTTAAGACAATGTCATCGCCGCGCGGGATTAAAGACAACATCATGGGGCAGGTAAATGATTGAATTGCTGTTAAAGCATAAGGTTAACGCCGTGGTCCGGCGGGCATGGCGATTGCAATAACCAGGATAACGTTGTCCTGATTAAGGCGGTTTACATGGCATCCTGTCATTCTTCTTCAATTCCTGCCGCTGCCCGGGGTTGCGGCGCGGCCGACGCCGGTTCGGCGCCAACCCCGCTGCAGGCGGACAAAGCGGCGCAGCATCCGTGCTACTCGCGCACGGCCCATCATCGTTACGCCCGTATGCATCTGGCGGTGGCGCCGGCGTGTAATTTGCAATGCCATTACTGCAACCGCAAATATGACTGTAGCAACGAATCCCGCCCCGGCGTGGTCTCGGAAGTGCTTTCTCCCACCCAGGCCATAGCCAAGGCCCGCCACGTGGCGGCGGCGCTGCCCCAGCTTGCGGTGATCGGCATCGCCGGCCCCGGGGACCCGCTGGCGAATATCGCCCGTACCTTTAACACCCTGGAAGGGCTGCGCCTGGCCCTGCCGGATATGAAACTTTGCCTTTCCACCAACGGCCTGGCCTTGCCGGAGGTCGTCGATCGGCTGGTGGATATCGGCGTCGATCACGTTACCGTGACGGTCAATGCGCTGGATGTGGATATCGCGACGCAAATTTACCCGTGGTTATGGTTTGACGGCGAGCGCCTGGCCGGGCGCGAGGCCGCCGCCCTATTATTGGAACGCCAGCAGGAGGGCATTCGCCGCTTGACCGCCAGGGGAGTGCTGGTAAAAATAAACTCGGTGCTGATCCCCGGCATCAACGACCATCATCTGCCAGCGGTCAGCGAAAAAGCCCGGGAGTG
Source organism: Enterobacterales bacterium (assembly GCA_015654925.1). Lineage (GTDB taxonomy): Bacteria > Pseudomonadota > Gammaproteobacteria > Enterobacterales > Enterobacteriaceae > Acerihabitans. The sequence goes on from JAATFX010000120.1 coordinate 2,240, forward strand.
GGGCGCGTTTTTGCACAACGTCATGCCGCTGATTTCCCAGCCGGAGCATGGCACGGTATTTGGCCTGGGCGGGCAGCGGGAGCCCACATCCCTGGAAGTTGATGATGTGCGCCGCCGCTGCGGCGCATCGATGCCGCAAATGGCCCATTGCCAGCAGTGCCGGGCGGATGCCATCGGCATGCTGGGCGAAGATCGCAGCCAAAGTTTTCCTTTGTCGTCCATTCCCGCGGCCCCGGCGCCCTACCTGCCGGTCATGCGCCGGCGCACGCAAATTCATGCCGCTATCGCCAGCCAGGGGGAATCGGAATCCGCCGACGCCTGCCTGGTGGCGGTGGCGACCCGGGAGGGCGGCCTTATCGACGAGCACTTCGGCCACGTATGGCGTTTCCAGATTTACAGCGTTTCCGCCGCCGGCGTGCTGCCCATCGGCGAGCGTTTTACACCGCGGTTTTGCACCGATAAAACCGCGTGCGAAGAGGACGATGAACGCCAGCATGAACAACGGCTGGAAGCGGTAGTGGCGCTGCTGGCGGACGTGTCGGCGGTATTTTGCGCCCGCATCGGCCTGGGGCCGTGGCAGCGCCTGGAGCAGGCCGGCATCGAGCCGAATATCAAGGGCGCCTGGCGGCCGGTGAAGGAAGTGGTGGAGGAGTGGCGTCGGCAGCGCGACCGCGATGGCGCCATGAACGGCCCGGACATACAGGGTGTCGCCTGATGCGTAATCCCCCTGCCGACAACCCGCGCCATGAGCCGGCGGAGCTTTGGCTGCGCCGTTTAATGATCAATCATAACGAAGGGCGGGCGCGCTTCCCGCTGGCTATGGGGCTGCCGGAGGAAGAATACCGGCGCCTGGCGCGGCGGTTGCTGCCTGGCCTGCGCCCCCGGCCGGAACCCTTGCGCCGGCAGGATCAATTGCTGTCGGCGCTGCAACGCCCGCGCCGGCAAGAGCGCGAGGCGCTGGCGCAATGGCTGCGGCAGTATTTGATTGCGGACGGCGCGCCGCTGCATTTGCCGATCGCCGCCGCGGCCATGGGCTTTAACCATCTTTGGCAGGATTTGGGCCTGGCGTCGCGCGGGGAATTGCGCCAATTAATGGCCGCCTGTTTCCCGGCGCTTATTGCCATGAATGCGCAAAATATGCGCTGGAAGAAGTTTTTCTACCGCCAGCTGTGCCTGGCGCAAACCGGCGAAATCAACTGCCGCTCGCCCAGCTGCGATAGCTGCTGCGAGCGGGAGATCTGTTTTACCGCCGACGATTAGCGGGGCTGCTGCCCCCAGGATACCAGCGTCGCCAGCAGCGCGCGCAGCACCTGCTGCAATTGGCCGGCGCGCTCCGCCACGTAATCGAACGGCGGCTGTTCCTGCATATAATTACACTGCGCCAATTCAAGCTGCACCGCGTGTTGCCGCGCATGGGGCTGACCGTAGGCCCGGGTAATATAGCCCCCTTTGAAGCGGCCGTTAATCACCGAACTGAACGGCTGTTGCCCGCAAAATTCAACCAGCGCGTCGCCCAGGGACGGCGCGCAGCTCAGTCCATCGTTGGTGCCGAGATTCAAATCCGGCAACCTGCCGTCGAACAGCCGGGGAATTACCGAGGCAATGGAGTGGGCATCAAACAGCAACGCATACTCATGGCGGGCTTTGATTTCGCTTAGGCAGTCCTGCAATTTCCGGTGATAAGGGTGCCAGATCTGGTCAAGGTAGCGTTTACGCTCATCGCTATCCGGCGCCGAGCCGGGCTTGAAGGTCGGCGTACCGTCAAACAGGGTTTGCGGATACAGGCCGGTGGTGGCGGTGGCGTAGAGCGGCCGATCGTCCGGCGGCCGGTTTAAATCGATGACCATGCGCGAATAATTACCGATCAGAATATGCGCGCCCAGGCCGCGGGCGAAATCATAAAGCCTGGGAATATGCCAATCGGTGTCCGGCAACGGGCGGGCGGCGTCGCTGAGGCCGTCTTCCACCGCCGGGGTCAGCCGGGTACCGGCATGGGGAATGCTTAATAACAAAGGAATGGTACCGGGTTCATACGTATAAGGTTCGGTAATGTTCACTAACAGTGCCCTCCTGGTTAGCTGCAATAATAATTATGAGCGGCGTACGCCGCGATAAATAACGCTGCCGGCGAGCTGTCCGCCCAGCCAATAGGCCAGTTCGGCGGGGTGCGATACCGGCCAATGCACGAAATCGGCCATTTTCCCGGGTTCCAGCGTGCCGTGGGTCTGTGCGAGTCCCAGCGCCCGCGCCGCGTTGCGGGTGACGCCCGCCAGCGCTTCTTCCGGCGTCATGCGAAATAGCGTACAGCCCATATTGAGCATCAGCCGCAGCGAACAGGCGGGCGAGGTGCCTGGATTGATATCGCTGGCCAATGCCATCGGCACGCCGTGCTCGCGAAACAGCGCCACCGGCGGCAGTTGGGTTTCGCGCAGCATATAACAGGCGCCGGGCAGCAATACCGCCACGGTGCCGGATTGCGCCATGGCCCGGGCATCCCCGCCGGTGGCGTATTCCAGATGATCCGCCGACAGGGCCCCATACCGCGCCGCCAGCGTGCCGCCGCCCAGGGAAGAGAGCTGCTCCGCGTGCAATTTCACCGGTAATCCGGCCAGGCGGGCGGCGTCGAACACCCGGGCGATTTGGGCGGGGGAAAAGGCCAGATGCTCGCAAAATCCGTCCACCGCATCGGCCAGGCCGAGGGCGACCACTTCGGGTATCCACCGTTCGCAGATCAGCGTCACGTACTCATCGGACCGGCCCTGATATTCCGGCGGAACCGCATGGGCCGCCAGCAGGGTGGTTTTAACCTGCACCCGGTATTTTTGTGCGATGCGCCGGGCGACCCGCAGCATTTTGATTTCGCTCTCCAGGGTCAGCCCGTAGCCGGATTTGATTTCGATACAGGTGACGCCGTCGGCCATCAGCATCGCCAGCCGGCCTTCGGCCAGGGACAATAGCTCATCTTCGCTGGCCGCGCGGGTGGCGTTGACCGTCGACAGAATGCCGCCGCCGGCGGCGGCGATTTCCGCATAGCTCGCCCCATTGAGCCGCTGCTCGAATTCACGGCTGCGATTGCCGCCGAACACCAGATGGGTATGGCAGTCAATCAGGCCGGGGGTAATGATACCGCCGCCAAAATCATGGATGGGCGTCCCGTCGCAGGGCGGCAGCGCGCCGCGCGGTCCCACCCAGGCGATGCGATCGCCGCTCACGGCAATGGCGCCGTCCGTTATCAGGGCGTAGCGGCCCTCGCGCAGGGTCGCCACATCGGCGCCCAGCCAAACGCTATCAAATACAACCGACATCGATAATCCTCCCTCTCCCGTCCGTATGGTTAAGCAATAAAGCTGCCAAAAAGCTGATAGCGCGTGCCGGGGTACAACAGGCGCGCCGAGGTCACCACCAATTTGCCGAACCAGGTGCGGCGGTGAATCAATAAACAGGGTTCGTTTTCCCCCAGTTGCAGCAGTTCGCGTTCCCGGGCGCTGGCATTAATCGCTTCTACCCGATGCTCGCCGGCGGTGAGCGGGGCGGCCTGGGTCAGGTAAAAATAGGGGGTGATACGGTTAAAATCCTGCTGCAAATAATCGGGCGCGGTCAGGGGATTGACGCAGCGATCTTCCAATTGCACAGCGATATCGTTTTCGTAATGCACGATCATCGAGTGAAACAGCTGCTGGCCGGGCTGGATGCCCAGGGACAATGCTTCCTCCGCCGTGGACTGGCGCGCCTCCAAAGTCAGCAGCTTGCTGCTGTGCCGGTGTCCCCGGGCGGCAATCTCGTCGGCGATATTGCGCACTTCGAGCAGGGCGGTTTGCGGTTTTAGCTCGGCGACAAAGGTGCCGACCCCCTGCATCCGCAGCAAATACCCTTCGCCGGTCAGCTCGCGCAGCGCCCGGTTAATGGTCATGCGGCTGACGCCCAGTTCGGCCACCAGTTCGCTTTCCGACGGAATGCGCTGATGGGGTTCCCAGGCCCCGGACCGTATCTGCTGGACGATAGCTTGTTTAACCCGCTGGTAAATCGGGGCGGGAGTGTCACTCATGATGGCGGAGAGCTGCGCCGCGGACTGCATTTCAGTCACGTTTCCAACCTCGATGAACGGGAGATAATAATAAAATAGTTTACTGTTCAATTCAGCGTATGTATATGTATAGACAAGTGGATAAGCATTTCATCTGGATGGACCCGCATTACCCTCTTTTCCATAACATTAACCGGAAACCGCCATGCCCGTCTATTTTGCCCCCCGAGCGCTGTTGGCGCAGGGTTGGACCGATAACGTCCTGCTGCATGTGAATCAACAAGGTCATCTTACCGCCGTGGAACCCCATGCCGACCCGCGCGGGGCCACGGTCCTGGCCGGGCCGGTGGTGCCCGCCATGCCCAATTTGCATTCCCACGCCTTCCAGCGCGCCATGGCCGGGCTGACCGAAACCTTCGGCGACCCGCAGGACAGCTTCTGGACCTGGCGCGATGTGATGTATCGCATGGTGCAGCGCCTGTCGCCGGATCAGGTCGGTATTATCGCCCGCCAGCTCTATATCGAGATGCTGAAAGGGGGCTACACCCAGGTGGCGGAGTTCCATTATTTGCATCACGGGCCGCAGGGACAGGCGTACGCCAACCCGGCGGAAATGGCGTTGCACATCAGCGAAGCGGCGGCGCAAAGCGGCATCGGCCTGACGTTATTGCCGGTGTTATACAGCTACAGCGGGTTTGGCGCGCAGGCGGCTCAACCGGGACAGCGCCGCTTTATCCAGGATACCGAGGGCTATTTACGCCAGCAGCAGGCGCTGGGCGCCCATATGGCGAAGGTTGAACATCAGCGCCTGGGGCTATGCTTCCACTCCCTGCGGGCGGTCACCGGCCAGCAAATCCAGGCGGTGCTGGCGGCATCCGACGCGGACGCGCCGGTGCATATACACGTGGCGGAGCAGCTAAAGGAGGTGGCGGACTGCGTCAATTGGTCGGGGGCCAGACCGGTGCGGTGGCTGCTGGATCACGCGCCGGTGGATAGGCGCTGGTGCCTGATCCACGCCACCCATCTCGATGACGGTGAAATCGGCGCGCTGGCGCAAAGCGGCGCGGTGGCCGGGCTGTGCCCCACCACCGAGGCCAATCTGGGGGACGGCATTTTCCCGGCCGACGACTATCTGCGCCAGGGCGGACGCTGGGGCATCGGGTCGGATAGCCACGTGTCGCTAAACGTGGTGGAAGAACTGCGCTGGCTGGAGTATGGCCAGCGCCTGCGCGACCGGCGCCGCAACCGGCTGGCCGATGCGCGCCGGCCCTCGGTGGGGGATAACCTATACCTGGGGGCGCTGCAAGGGGGCGCCCAGGCCTGCGGCGCGGCGCTCGGCCAATTGGCCGCGGGGCATCGCGCGGACTGGCTGGTGCTCGACGGCCAGGACCCTTATATCCAGGCCACCGCCGACGAAGCATTGCTCAATCGCTGGCTGTTCGCGGGCGGTCAGGGACAAATCCGCGATGTGTTTGTCGCCGGCCGCCAGCTTATCAATGCGGGGCATCATTCTTTGGAACAACAAAGCGCCCGGGATTTTGCCGCCGTATTGCGCGACCTGCGCCAGGACGCGTCATGAGCCGGGCGGGGCGGTTTGCGTACGACACCTTGCCGGTGAGCCGGTGGCGGAACGGCGGCGGCGAAACCCGGGAAATCATCAGTTGGCCGCCGGCGGAACAAGCCGCCGGGGAATTTGGCTGGCGGGCCAGTATCGCCACCCTCGATCGGGACGGCGATTTTTCGGCGTTTCCCGGTATCGATCGCATTATTACCCTGCTGGAGGGGCGCGGGGTGGAACTGCATAACGGCCGCGGCGCGGCCCACGCACTGGTCAATCCCGGCCGGCCCTACGCTTTTGCCGGTGAAGATGCCGTAAGCGCCACGCTGTTGGGCGGACCGAGCCGGGATTTTAATATCATGACCCGCCGGGGGGATTATCTGGCCGGAGTGACGCGCATCGCCGGGGAGCAGATCCTGCCCGCCGGGAACAGCGGGGTGGTCTACGTGCTGGCCGGGCGGTGGCTTATTGACGGGGACGCGCCGCTGGAGGCGCGCCAGGGCATCTGGTGGCACGACCGTGCGCGGCCGCTGCGCCTGCAACCGGCGGACGCGCGGGGGATTGCGCTCTGGGCCGATATCCGCGGGCCAATGCGAGCTGGTGGTGCGTGACGCGCCATTATGGGTCATTGGCGGCACGGGCCTTGGGCGGCGCGGGGCGTGCGCCGATATGGGCGCACGCCGGGTAAAGCGCATACGGTATCTGCGGCACCGATCCTAAGCGGCGCGTGAGGCGGGACGGAGAAAGGCGCCGGCCGGGGCGCCCGTGCCCCCGCCGGGTTAATACGGCGGGGGTAACAAAGTGGCACAGGCTTTGCTTCTGTAAAGTGTCTTGTATAGACAAGAATATACAGTGCGCCCAAGTCGCCTTTCATCGTTTATTTTTTCCTGCAATTCACTCAGGAGTGGGATATGAGTAAGGTCCGTGCCAGTTCGTCAGTTTTCAGCCGCGTTTATCCCGTTACCCTGGCGTTGGGTTTAGTCTTCGCCGCTCCCGCCATGGCGGCGGATACGCCGGTGGCCATCGGGATCTCCGGCTGGACCGGTTTCGCCCCGCTGACCCTGGCGGACAAGGCGGGCATTTTTAAACGTCATGGCCTCGATGTCTCCATGAAAATGATCCCGCAAAAAGATCGCCATCTGGCCATCGCCTCCGGTGATGTCCAGTGCGCCGCCACCACGGTGGAAACCTATATCTCCTGGAATGCCAACGGCGTGCCCATCACCCAGATTGTCCAGCTGGATAAATCTTTCGGCGCCGACGGTTTGGTGGTGCGCAATAATATCGACGGCATCAAAGCGCTGAAAGGCAAGACCATCGGGGTTGACGCGCCGGGCACGTCGCCCTATTTCGCGCTCGCCTGGATGCTGGATAAAAACGGCATGAGCCTGAAGGACGTCAAAACCACCACCCTCTCGCCGGAAGCCGCCGCCCAGTCATTTATTGCCGGCAGCAACGATGCCGCCATGACCTATGAACCTTATCTGTCCAGCGTGCGCCAGAATCCGGCCAAAGGGAAAATCCTGGCCACCACCCTGGATTATCCGATGGTCATGGATACCCTGGGCTGTACGCCCGCGTTTCTCAAGGAACATCCCCAGGCCGCCAAGGCGCTGGTGGACAGCTACTTCGATGCGCTGGACATGATTAGGCAGCAGCCGGATAAATCCAATGAAATCATGGGCGCGGCGGTGAAATCCTCCGGCAAGGAATTTGCCGAATCCGCCAGCTATCTGCGCTGGCAGGATCGTGAACAAAACCGTAAATTCTTCAGCGGCGAAATTGAAACCTTCAGCAACGAGGCGGCCAAATTGTTGCTGCAAATGAAGGTTATCCGCAAGATACCGGATATCAAGACCCTGTATGACGCCAGCTACGTTAATCAATAAGGACAGCGTGATGTCGGTCGGAAAAGATGTCCACGGCAGCGGAGTCAAGGTGCCCGTACCGCTGCCGGCGGCGAAAAAAGTGATGCATAACCCGCTGATGGTGCCCCTGCGCGGGGTATCCGCCGGCCAGCGGTGGTTTCTCGGCATCGGATTTTTTGTCCTGTTTTTCGCGTTCTGGGCGCTGGCGACGTTCGGCGGCTGGGTGTCGCCGACGTTTTTGGCCGACCCCGTTACCATGGTGCACGAAGGGTACCTGCTGTTTACCGAATACAACTTTTCGCTGGATATCGCCATGACGGTGATGCGGGTGCTGGGGGGCTTTATCCTGGCGGCGGTGCTGGCGGTGCCGCTGGGCATCATGATGGGCTCTTACAAATTAGTGGAAGCTTTTCTCGAACCCTTTGTCTCTTTTTGCCGTTATTTACCGGCCTCGGCGTTTATCCCGCTGCTGATTTTATGGGCCGGCATTGGTGAAATGCAGAAAATCCTGGTGATTTTTATCGGTTCGTTTTTCCAGATCGTGCTGATGATCGCCGTCACCGTCGGCGCCGCGCGCCGCGATTTGGTGGAGGCCGCTTATACCCTGGGCGCTTCCAATCACACTATCGTGCGCCGGGTGCTGATTCCCGGCGCCGCGCCGGAAATCGCCGAACTGTTGCGCCTGGTGCTCGGCTGGGCCTGGACCTATGTGATCGTCGCCGAACTTATCGGTTCGTCGAGCGGCATCGGCCATATGATCGTTGATAGCCAGGCGCTGCTCAATACCGGGCAGATTATTTTCGGCATTATCGTCATCGGCTGCATCGGGCTGATATCGGATTTTATTTTTAAAGCGGTAAACCGCCGTCTGTTTGCCTGGAGTAATGCCTTATGAACCACGGCAAATTGGCTATCCGGCAGGTTTCACGCATTTTCAGCGGCCCCAAGGGGCAGCAGACGCAAGCGTTGCTGCCCATCGATTATCGGGTGGAAGAAAATGATTTTATCACTATCCTCGGTCCTTCGGGCTGCGGTAAGTCCACCCTGCTGCGCATTATCGCCGGCCTGGATCAGCCCAGCGGCGGCGAAGTCTGGCTCGACGGCGGCCTGATCGACGGGCCGGGGGCGGACCGCGGCATGGTGTTTCAGAGCTACACCCTGTTTCCCTGGCTGACGGTAGAACAGAATATCTGCTTTGGCCTGCGCGAACGGGGGCTGGCTAAAGCCGCGCAGCGCGAACGCTGCGACTATTTTATCCACCAGGTGGGCCTGCGCGGGTTCGAACAGCATTTCCCGCGCCAATTGTCCGGCGGGATGCAGCAGCGCACCGCCATCGCCCGCGCGCTGGCCAACGATCCCAAAGTGCTGCTGATGGATGAACCTTTCGGCGCGCTGGACAATCAAACCCGGGTGCTGATGCAGGAATTACTGCTGAAAATCTGGGAGTCGTCACGTAAAACGGTGCTGTTTGTCACGCATGATATCGACGAAGCCATTTTCATGGCCAACAAGGTGGCTATTTTCAGCGCCCGGCCGGGCAGAATTAAAACCGAAGTCGCGGTAAACTTTCCGCATCCGCGGGATTATACCTTAAAGACTACGCCGGAATTCATGGCGCTAAAGGCGCGCGTCACCGAGGAGATCCGCAGCGAAACGCTGCGAGGCATGGATGATTAATGACGGAGCGAATAACACCAAACCAGGTGGAATATTGGACTCTTTTTACTTGTATAGACAGGAATAGATTATGTCATCTTCTGCAACATTTTTGCGCCCCTGCCGTTTAGTGCCGGGCGAAGTGGACCTGGGGACGCTCAAGGCGATCTACCACGGCGAGGTGGAATTGTCGCTGGATGACGGCGCCTGCGACGCGATTAACGCCGCCCAGCAAACCGTAGAGCAGATCCTCGCCACCGGCGAAGTGGTCTATGGCATCAACACCGGTTTTGGTAAGCTGGCGCAAACCCGGATTCCCGCCGAGCGCCTGGCGGAGTTGCAGCGTAATCTGGTGCTGTCGCACAGCGTCGGCACCGGCCAACTGCTGGACGACAATGTGGTGCGCCTGGTCATGGCCTGCAAAATCATCAGCCTGGCGCGCGGCCATTCGGGCATTCGCTTGTCCGTGGTGCAAGCCCTGCTGGCGTTATATAACGCGGGCGTGATGCCCTGCATCCCGGCCAAAGGTTCGGTGGGCGCCTCCGGCGATTTGGCCCCGCTGGCGCATTTGTCACTGATGCTGATAGGCGAAGGCCAGGTACGGGTTAACGGGCGGTTGATGAGCGCGCCAGAGGGGCTGGCGCTGGCCGGGCTGACCCCGGTTGAACTGGCGCCGAAAGAGGGGCTGGCCCTGTTGAACGGCACCCAGGTTTCCACCTCGCTGGCGCTGGTGGGCCTGTTTGAAGCCGAGCGTTCCTTCGCCGCCGGGCTGGTGGCCGGGGCGCTGACCCTGGAAGCCATCAAAGGCTCGGTCAAACCCTTCGATGCCCGTATCCACCGGGCGCGGGGACAGGCCGGGCAAATCGCGGTGGCGGCATCGGTGTCCGCGCTGCTGGCCGGCAGCCAGATCGTCGTCTCCCATGCCGATTGCGGCCGGGTGCAGGACCCGTATTCCATCCGCTGCGTGCCGCAGGTGATGGGGGCGTGCCTGGATAATTTGCGATTCGCGGCGCGCACCCTGCAAATCGAAGCCAACGCCGCGTCCGATAATCCGCTGGTATTCACCGATAGCGGGGAAGTGATTTCGGGCGGTAATTTCCATGCAGAACCGGTGGCCTTCGCCGCGGATATTATCGCGCTGGCCGTCGCCGAAATCGGCGCCATCTCGGAGCGCCGCCTGGCATTGCTGCTCGATACCGGCCTGTCGGGGCTGCCGCCGTTTCTGATTAACGAAGGGGGCGTCAATTCAGGATTTATGATCGCCCAGGTGACCGCGGCCGCCCTGGCGTCAGAAAATAAATCCCTGGCCCATCCCGCCAGCGTGGATAGCCTGCCCACCTCGGCCAACCAGGAAGACCATGTGTCGATGGCCACGTTCGCCGCCCGCCGGCTGGGGGATATGTGTTTTAACACCTCGGTGGTGGTGGGGATCGAAGCCATGGCCGCTGCGCAAGGCATTGATTTCAACCGGCCGCTGCGCAGCTCGGATCTATTGGAACAGCAGTTGGCCGACATTCGCCGCCGGGTGGCTTTTTTGCCCAGCGATCGGCTGCTGGCGCCGGATATTGAAGCGATGCGTCTTTGGGTCGCCGAATTCAGCCTGCCAAACGCAGTGCAAACCTTGTTACCCAGCCACGCGCTTACGCTCTGATGAGAGAGGAATCCGTAATGAAAAATGATTTTAGCAATGCCGTCGCCCGCCCGGTCAGCGCACCGCGCGGCACCGAGCTGACCTGCAAGAACTGGCTGATCGAAGCGCCTTATCGCATGATCCAGAACAACCTCGACCCGGACGTGGCCGAACGTCCAGACGATCTGGTGGTGTACGGCGGCATCGGCAAAGCGGCCCGCAACTGGCCCTGTTTTGAAGCGATCCTCGCCAGCCTGCGGGAACTGGACGAAGATGAAACCCTGCTGGTGCAGTCGGGTAAACCGGTAGGGGTATTCCGCACGCATGTGGATGCGCCGCGCGTGATGATCGCCAATTCCAACCTGGTGCCCCACTGGGCCACCTGGGAGCATTTTCATGAGTTGGATCGCGCCGGATTGATGATGTACGGCCAGATGACCGCCGGCTCATGGATCTATATCGGCGCCCAGGGCATCGTCCAGGGCACCTTTGAAACCTTCGCCGAAGCCGGGCGCCAGCATTATGGCAACGATTTGCGCGGCAAATGGATACTTACCGCCGGCCTAGGCGGCATGGGCGGGGCGCAGCCGCTGGCCGGGGTATTGGCCGGGGCCAGCGTGCTGGCCATCGAATGCCAGGAGTCGCGCATCGATTTCCGTTTACGCACCCGCTATCTCGATCGCAAGGCCTATGCCATCGATGAAGCGCTGGCGATGATTGAAGAAGCCGGCGCCAAAGGCGAGGCGATATCCGTCGGGCTGCTGGGCAATGCGGCCGAAATCATGCCTGAATTGGCCAAACGCGCCGCCGCGGGCGGGGCCCGTCCGCATATCGTCACCGACCAGACCTCGGCCCATGACCCGCTCAATGGTTATCTGCCGGCCGGCTGGAGCCTGGATAAATGGAATGCCGCCAAGCTGGCGGACCCGCAAAGCGTGATCGCCGCCGCCCGGCAATCCATGGCCATACATGTCAAGGCCATGCTGGCATTCCATGAAATGGGCGTGCCGACCGTGGATTACGGTAATAATATCCGCCAGGTGGCGTTTGACGAAGGGGTGGCCAACGCCTTTGATTTCCCCGGTTTCGTTCCGGCCTATATCCGACCGCTGTTTTGCGAAGGCAAAGGGCCGTTTCGCTGGGTAGCGCTTTCCGGCGACCCGGAAGATATCTACAAAACCGATGCCAAACTCAAAGAGCTGTTTGCGGACAATACGTTGTTGCATAACTGGCTGGATATGGCCCGGGAACGCATCGCCTTCCAGGGGCTGCCGGCGCGTATATGCTGGCTGGGCCTGGGTGAACGGCATCTCGCCGGCCTGGCGTTTAACGAAATGGTGCGCACCGGCGAGCTGAAAGCGCCCATCGTGATCGGCCGCGATCATTTGGACTGCGGTTCGGTGGCGTCGCCGAACCGTGAAACCGAAGCGATGAAGGATGGTTCGGACGCGGTTTCCGACTGGCCGCTGCTTAATGCGCTGCTTAGCACCGCGGGCGGCGCCACCTGGGTCAGCCTGCATCACGGCGGCGGGGTCGGCATGGGCTTTTCACAGCATGCGGGCATGGTCATTGTCTGCGATGGCAGCGAAAAAGCCGACGAGCGCCTGGCGCGGGTGCTGTGGAACGATCCGGCCACCGGCGTTATGCGCCATGCGGATGCCGGTTATCCCGAAGCTATCGCCTGTGCGGAAAAATATGGGCTTAAACTCCCGATGATCCTCTAAGGTTTCATCCGCCGGCTTTTTTCCGGGTAAACAGCACGACCGATAAAATAATCAACGCAGCGCCGGCCATCATTCTGAGCGTCGGCTGCTCGTTGAACCACCACCAGGCAAAGGCGATGGCGTATACCGGTTCCAGGGCAAAAAATACCGCCGCGGCCCTGGCCTTCACGAACCGCAGGCTGGTCACCATCAGGCTGTGGGCCACGCCGGTGCAAAATATTCCCAGCAGGGCCAGGTAAAACCAGTCGGCAAGCGTAGCGGATCTTATTTCGCCCAGGGCGAACGGCAACATCAGCAGGCAGATGAAACCATTTTGCAATAAGGCCACCTGCACCGGCCGGATGTTTACGGCGGTAATCCGGTTGCATACGATCAATAACGCCAGCAGCGCGCCGGAAATAATGCCCCATAAAAAACCGCGGGTGCTTGCGCTGCCAAAATCAAATGACGGACAAACCAATACCAGTCCCAGGCAAATGACGCTGATTAAGCCGATTTCGCGCACGGTGATGCGCTCTTTAAATCCCAGGCTCTCAAACAGGGTGGTAAAAGCCGGGAAACTGGCGAAACCCAGGGTGGCGATGGCGACGCCCGCCGCTTTGACGGAAATAAAAAACGTCAGCCAATGCCCCGCCAAAATAAGGCTGGCAATGACAATCAGCCCCAGACCTTTGGCATGCAGGCGCTCCCAGCGAAAACTTTTGATGCCCAGCATTAATAATGCCAGGGCCATTAAGGCAAACAGCGAGCGGCCGAACACGATAAATGCGGGGGAGGTGGCGATGACCTTGCCGAGAATACCGGAAAGTCCAAAAAAAAACGCGGCGATATTCAGCGCGATTAACGCGTGTCGTTTATTCATTAAGCTGGCCGGATAATCCGATTTTAACCACGGGGTATGGCTATGCTGCCTGTCAGCGGGCTGTTTTAACAGGTTTTTTTTTATCTATTTCCCTCCGGCCGGCCACCGGGCGGAAGGCGGCTGCTATGCTTAAAGGCGATAAGATGCTTTTACGGGGATGAGTTATGAATACGCATATTCCTGCCGCGGTTTATCGCAAAATTGATCCCAATGCGTGGCGGCGGATATTGGTGGTGGGTGACCTGCACGGTTGTTACGATTTACTCCAGGACAAACTGGCCCAGCACGGATTTGATACGCAGCTGGACCTGCTGGTTTCCGTCGGTGATTTAATCGATCGCGGGCCCAAAAATCTGCAATGTCTGGAATTGCTGCGACAACCCTGGTTCTGCGCCGTGCGCGGCAATCACGAACAAATGGCTATCGATGCGCTGCAATCGGGCGACGGCGGTTTATGGCTGGCCAACGGCGGTCGCTGGTTTCTACGCCTGGACGACGACGAACAGCAGCGCGCGCGGGGACTGATTGCCGAATGCGCGGATTTGCCGCTGGTGATCGATATTCCCATGGCCGACCGGCATATCGTGGTGGCCCATGCGGATTATCCGCTGGACAGTTATGGCTTTGGCCGGGCGGTGGCGCAAGAGGATCTGTTATGGAGCCGGCGGCGCATCAACCGCAACCAGCGGGGACGGGGCGCCCCCATCGAGGGCGCGACGCATTTCTTCTTTGGCCATACGCCCCTCGCTCGGATCAGACATTATTTTAATCAATTTTATATCGATACCGGCGCGGTATTCGGCGGATCGCTGAGCGTCGTCGAACTCAATACGCTGCCGGTATAACGCAACAGGCGCTTTGACCCCTTTTTTTACCCGCCGCCGGCTTTTTTCCGTGATTTTTCCGCGTTATGCCGCTCAGTGTCTATAATTATACTGGTTTTTGGTTTTACCCATGCCAATGGGTAATGTTGAGATAAATGAAGTGATAAAAGGATATCCTATGTTCTCCAGTAAGAAGGCGCGCGATCGGGCCGAAGATGTGCAAGAGACGGTCCAGCAGCTGGGTGAGGATATGTATAGTGGCGTACGGCAGGCAGCCGGGCAATCCTGTACCTGGGCGAAAAATAATCCTTGGGTGGCGATTGGCGTAGGTTCTTTAGTTGGCTTATTAGCGGGTATCTATTTAACCGGCAAAAAAGGGGATTAACGATGGGCATTTTATCCTGGATTATCTTTGGGCTAATCGCCGGCATCATTGCCAAATGGCTCATGCCCGGCAGGGACGGCGGTGGTTTTATCATCACTATCATCCTGGGTATCATCGGTGCGGTGGTCGGCGGCTATATCAGTACGTTCTTCGGTTATGGCCGGGTGGATGGGTTCAACTTCGGCAGCTTTGTGGTGGCGGTGATCGGCGCCATTGTGGTGCTGTGGATCTATCGTCTGGTACGCAGATAAGCTCCCCCTGATACTTTGATGCTGTCCTGAATTCTGTTCAGGGTAGCGCAGCGCATCCCGCATGATTGGCCCTCGGGCCACCATCGGGATGCTTTCAATGAAGCCTCGGTATATAAATTATATTGCATGATATCACGCGTTGGCGGCCGCCAATGACGCTCCAATAGTTAATTTAAATTAAGCGATTGATATTACGTAATAGCCATAAACACTGTGTCGGGTTATCGCCATGCAGGCGCGGGTGGCTTATAGCATAGGCTTTCACTCCGTGCGATAAACGGTAATGGCGGATAGGCGCCGGACGTATAAAGCATAGCGGTAGCGATTGGTGTAATGCTATTAACTAACTAAATTCTTATTATTTATTCCCCCAGCTATGGCGTAAAATAATGAATATTTTTTACGTTTTATTCACACTGAATCTTTGCTTTATAAATATTTTTTTGTTTGTGCCTGGTTCGTGATATTTTCATCATGATCATTGTTATGGTGATCCAAGATACTGCTTGCGTAATACCGTCCTGAACTGGCCGGCGGCCGCGGCGGCGCTTTGGGGACCATGGCCGAATGCCATGGCCGAATGCCATGGTATAAAAGCCATTGCCTAAAAGACCTTTTATAAAACACGCTCAGGTCCTGTTTAGGTTAAAAAAATAATGATTTCTTGCGGCCGAGTTTTATTAATGAAGCTATCGCTATCAATTTATATTAATTATTAAGCTTCTGGCGTCGTTATCGTCTGTCCAAAGGTTGCGTTGACTGCTGATTAGTTATGATGAGTATTTGTAACGCTAATAATAAATCAATTCCATTACCATTTTATTCGTTATTTATCGGCGGCCCGGATCAACTCCGTGCCGGCCCAGGGATATAACATTTATCATGAATTATTACGAGGATGGCGTCTATGACAACAAACCGTATTGCGTTTATTGCCGCCCGGCGTAGGTATGCCTATATTACCGGACGTAACCACACATTGCCGGTATTCCGCCGCTGCGTCGCCTGGGTTATTATCGCGGTTCAATTGGCCCTGCCGCTAAGCCTGGCGTTTCCCCCCGCGCTGGCGGCCGGTAGATCGCCATTTTCTCAGCAATCCGCACCGCAATCACAATATGGCGGCAATACCTTATCCATCCCCGGCGCGGCGACGTATCCGGCTGACACGGGCCAGGGCAGCGCCTCGGATATGGCCCGCTCCAGCGCCCTTGGCGCGGCGGGCCAGGCAGGCCAGCAATGGCTCAGCCAGTTCGGCACCGCCAGGGTGCAACTGAATCTGGATAAGGATTTTAAGTTGGATAATAGCGCGGTGGATCTGTTGGCGCCGCTGTATGACCGTCCCGCATTCACCCTGTTTACCCAGTTGGGAATACGCAATAAAGACAGCAGGAACACGGTGAATGCGGGGGGCGGGGTGCGCACGCAACTGGGCAACTGGCTGTACGGCGTCAATACCTTTTACGATTATGATATGACCGGCCATAACCGCCGCCTGGGAGCGGGGGCGGAGGCCTGGACGGATAATCTCAAACTATCGGCCAACGGCTATTTTGGCCTGACCGACTGGCATCAGTCCCGTGATTTCGCCGACTATGACGAGCGGCCGGCCAACGGTTACGATCTGCGCGCCGAGGCCTGGCTGCCGTCCTATCCGCAATTGGGCGGCAAATTCATGTTTGAGCAATACCGCGGAGATAACGTGGCGCTGTTCGGTAAAGACGATCGCCAAAAAGATCCCTATGCGCTAACCGTAGGGGTCGGCTACACACCGATTCCGCTGCTGACGCTGGCGGGTGAACACCGGATGGGCAAGGGCAGCGCTAACGATACCAGCATTATTTTTCAGCTGAATTATCGCCTCGGCGCCTCATGGGACGCGCAGATCGATCCGGGCCAGGTGGCGGTTGCCCGCACCTTGGCGGGCAGCCGGCTGGACCTGGTGGAACGCAATAATAATATCGTGCTGGATTATCGCCGGCAGGAGACTATTCACCTAAGCCTGCCGGAGCAGCTTACCGGCGCCCCGGGGCAGACCTTGACAATCGCGGCACAGGTTACGTCCAGCCACGGCTTCGACCGGCTAGCGTGGGACAGCGCCGCGCTGTTGGCCGCCGGCGGGACGGTGTCGCAAACGGCCGCAGGGAGCCTGGCGGTGACTTTGCCGCCTTATCGCTATGCGCGCGCGGCGGATAATAGCTATACCCTAAGCGCGGTCGCCTATGACAGCCGGGGCAATGCGTCCAATCGGGCCGCTACCGTGATTACCGTGACCGCGCCGCAAATCGTCGCCTTCGCCGACTTCAGCGTGCTGGTCAACGATGCGCGGGCCGATGGCGTCTCCGTTAACCGCGTCCAGGTTAAAGTGGTTGACGGAGGCGGCAATCCGCTGCCCGGCCAGGAGGTAATATTTACCGCCAGCAACGGCGCCAGGATTTTGACGCCCAGCGTGAGCACCGACCAGCAGGGTCTGGCGCAAGCCACGCTGACCCACACCGTCGCGGGCACTATTACGGTCACGGCCAGGGTGGGCGGTGAAACGCGGCAAGCGGATACCCGGTTCCTGGCCCCGGATGCCCAGGGTTTTACCACCGTCGTCGAACTATTGACCACCGGCGCCAAAACCGCCGACGGCCAGGACGCGCATCAGGTCAAAATTACGGTACGCGACGGTGCGGGCAACCCCGCGGTCGGGCAGGAAGTGACCCTGACGGCGGATAATCAGGGGCAGGTTACGCCGGCCGCAAGCAAGACCGACGCGCAGGGCGCGCTTATCGCGCGGGTGACCAATACCATGGCCGGGACGGTTATCGTGACCGCCACGGTGGATGGGGTGGACAAAACCAGCCCGGCGATGAATTTCGTTGCCGGCGAAGCGTCGTCAGCCAATAGCGCCCTTGAGCTGTTAACCGCGGGGAATAAAATTGCCGACGGCAGCGACGCCCATCGAGTGAGGATTACGCTACGCGACCGCTTCAATAACCCGGTGGCGGGCCAAGAGGTGGACTTCAGCGCCGATAACGGCGCGCGGTTGACGCCCGCCGCCGCGGCCAGCGGCGCGGACGGCACGCTGGTGAGCGAGGTGACCTCGACGCTGGCCTCGGCGGTTATCGCGCGGGCCGCCGTGGCCGGATTCAGTAAAACCACCGGGGCCATGCAGTTTGTCGCCGGGCCGCCGGATGAAGCCGCGTCGGAATTTGTCTTGCTGACCACCAACCCTATCCCCGCCACGGGTAAGAATTTCCATAGTTTCCGGCTGGTGGTGCGCGATGCTTACCGTAATCCGATACAGGGATTGTCGGTGTCCTTGAGCGCTGACAATGGTGCCGTGGTCTCCAATAGTCCGATAATTACCCAGGCCGGGGGCGACACCCTATTTGTAAGCTCGCTGACGCCGGGCATCGCCCATATTACCGCGCAGGCGGGCGATTTCAGCATAGTCAGCCCTGCCATGATATTCAGTGTCCCGAGCGGTGACCCCGGGGAGGAATGACGCCGCGGCGCCGGCCGCTGCTGACCGGGATAACGCGCCGGTCAGGGGGTCGCCATGTTATCAAGGGCCGGGTTATCCAGGGCTCGCAGGTGGCGTTCCTGCCAGGACAAAGTTACCGCGCTGCCCGCCCGCCAATCGGGGTTCATGTCGGCGGCGCTCAGTTTCACCATGAAATCGGGCTGTCCCGCCACTTCGGCGATCATGCGGATATGGTCGCCCAAATAAATAAACTGCGCGATGCGCGCGCTGATTTGCCCCGAACCGGGCGGCAGCTCGGCCGGAGGGACATCCACCCGCACGCGTTCGGGACGAATACATAACATAATCCTGCGGCCCGGTGAACTGGGCCGTACTTTCAGCGCCCGTAACACGGTGCCGTCATCGAGCGTGGCCCGATAATAATCGCCTTCGCTGCCGGCCTGGGTGGCCGACAGGCTGTTGTTCTCGCCGATAAACTGCGCGACAAACGTATTTTGCGGTTCTTCATACAGCTTACTGGGGCTGTTGATCTGCTGGATGATGCCGTCGTTGAATACCGCCACCCGATCCGACATGGTCATCGCTTCGCTTTGATCGTGGGTGACATACACAATGGTTAATTCCAGCGCTTGATGCAGCGCTTTGATTTCCATCTGCATATGCTCGCGCAGCTGTTTGTCCAGCGCGCCAAGCGGCTCATCCATCAAGACCAGCTTGGGTTCGAATACCAATGCCCGCGCCAGCGCCACGCGCTGCTGCTGCCCGCCGGACATCTGGGCGGGATAGCGGTTCGCCAGTTCGGTCAGTTTGACCCGGTCCAGCACCCGATCGACTTTTTCTTTGAGATCGCTGCGGTTCATGCGGCGGATGGATAAAGGAAACGCCAGGTTTTCCGCCACGGTCATATGGGGAAACAGCGCATAGTTTTGGAACACCATGCCGATATCCCGCTGGTGGGGCGGCAGATGGTGCAGCGGTTGGCCGTGCAGGTAAATTTCCCCCTGGGTCGGGGTTTCAAAGCCGGCCAGCATCATCAGGCTGGTGGTTTTTCCCGAGCCGGACGGGCCCAGGAGCGTCAGAAATTCTCCTTCGGCTATATCCAGATTCAGGTTTTTAACGACCAGTTTGTCGCCATCGTAGGTTTTCTGAATATTCTTGAAACTGACATAGCTTTTCATCGTAAAACTTCACCTCTTCGCGGCATCCAGGAACAAGGCTGCGGGGCATGGGATGACCTGGCCGCCTGCCTGTGGATAAAAGACCGTTACGGAAACAAGATCCTGTTAATGGGAGTTAAGCAGGCGCAGATGTTTGCCGACGAGGTTATGGCACGGATTATGCAGTGCCTGATAGGGCGGCCTGTTTTCCGCCCCTGAAGTTTCTATCTTTAGCACTTCCAGCGCGGGGGGACAAGGGATTTCAGCGTCAATCAGGCATTTTTTTGGAGTTGATAAATTCTTGTCAACTCAATGAATGCTATGGTGTTTTTACCGAAAAATATTCATGCCGCGGCGGCGGCGGGGCATATCCCGGCCCACAGGCGGCGGAGCCTAGTTTCCGACACCGCCACGCACCAAAACCAGGCAAACATTTCCCGGCTAGCGGGACGGGCGCTGCGCCCGCAGGCAGGCCAGCAAGGTCATAAACGCCGGTTCGATCAGGCTCTCCTCCACGCAGGCATACCCCAGCAACAGCCCCTTTTTATGATGGGCGGTCAGATAATAGGTGGACAGCGGACGCACATATACCCCCGCGGCGTCCGCCGCCAGGGCCACCTGCACATCGTCGGTTTCATAGGGCAGCGACATCACCAGGTGCAGTCCGGCGTTGCTATCGTCGCGCAGGGCGTCCGTCCCCAGATGCTGCAAAATCAGGCGGCTAAGTATCAATCGCCGCTTGCCATACAACAGCCGCATGCGCCGGATATGGGACGCATAATGGCCTTCGGCGATAAACTGCGCCAGGGCCAGCTGGGTAATCCAATGCCCCCCGCGGTACAGCTCCGCATGGGCCAGCCGCATTTCGGCGGCCAGCGTATCGGGCAGCACCATATAACTGATGCGCAATCCCGGATACAGCGTCTTGCTAAAGGTGCCGATGTAAATTACCGGCGCATGGGGGATTAAACTTTGCAGGGCCGGAATCGGATTGCCGGAAAAACGGAATTCACTGTCGTAATCATCTTCGATCACCCAGGCGTTATGTTCTTGTGCCTGGGCCAGCAGGCGCTGGCGACGCTGCAGGCTCATGACCGCGCCGGTGGGATATTGATGTGACGGCGTCACGCATATCAAGCGCGGCCCGGCGCCGTTTATCACCGTTTCCGGCGGGTTCAGGCCCTGGCCGTCGACGCTGATGGGCACCACCTCGACGCCGTTAATGGTCAGCACATTGCGCATTCCCCAGTAACTGGGTTCCTCGATCCAGGCGCGATCGCCGGGGTTGCACAGCATTTTGGCCAGCAGGTCGATGGCCTGATGGGTGCCCTCGGTAATGATAATTTGCGCCGGCGTGCAGTTAACCGACCGCGCCACCCGCAGGTAATCCACCAGGGCTTGTTGTAATTCCGGACTGCCGCCCATGCGCGAATAAGTTAAATAGTCAGGTTTAATGCGGCGTATCAGCCGCGAATGAATCCGCCGCCACAGGCTATGGGGAAAACTGGAAACATCCGGTACCCCCGGCGCAAATGCGCCCCACTGGTGGGGGGAGACGCCGGCCCGGCCCAGCAGATGCGCGCCCCGGTCCGACAGCTCATCCGCCGCCAGGCGGCGGCTGGCCGGCTGCTGGTCCTGTACCGGCGCCATGGCGCCGTCGGGCATATGGTCGGTGACAAAGGTTCCGCTGCCGGCGCGGGTATACAGGTACCCTTCGGCCAGCAGTTGTTCATAGGCGGCGCTGACGGTATTGCGCGACAGCGACAGCTCTTCCGCCAGGTCGCGCGTCGGCGGTAAACGGCTGCCGGGGCCAATGCTGCCGCCAAGGATCGCCAGGCGGATACAGTCATATAAACGCCGGTGCAGCGGGCCTTCGGTCCGGGCGCAAAGATGTTGCAGCAGCATATCGGTTAATAGTGAACGCAATTGGTACCTTCATTTTTTTAAAACTGGCACTGGATTATAGAGCCACAAAGCGGATAAATAGCAATGGGAGTTAAGTTTGGGTGAGTCGTACCGCATTTTATGCCGCATGTATTCGGGAGAGAAAGCAGCATGAACAATAGCGAATTAAATCAACGCCGTTTGTCAGCCACGCCGCGCGGCGTCGGGGTCATGTGTGATTTTTATGCCGCCCGCGCGGAAAATGCCACGCTGTGGGACGTCGAAGATCGGGCGTTTACCGATTTTGCCGCCGGGATCGCCGTACTCAATACCGGCCACCGCCACCCGAAAATCGTCGCCGCCATTAAAGCGCAGCTGGAACTGTTTACCCATACCGCCTATCAAATTGTCCCTTACGGCAATTATGTCACCCTGGCGGAAAAGCTCAACGCCAGGGTGCCCGTGGCCGGCCCGGTAAAAAGCACCTTGTTCAGCACCGGCGCCGAAGCGGTGGAAAACGCGGTTAAAATCGCCCGCGCGTACACCAAACGCCCCGGCATCATCACCTTTGGCGGCGCGTTCCACGGCCGCACCCTGTTGACCCTGGCGCTCACCGGTAAAGTGGCCCCTTATAAATTGGGGTTCGGCCCGCTGCCCGGCCAGATCTTCCATGCGTCCTATCCTAATGAGCTGCACGGCGTTTCCGTCGCGCAGGCCTTGGCCAGCATCGACAGCCTGTTTCATACCGATATCAGCCCGGATCAAGTGGCGGCGATTTTGTTCGAACCGATCCAGGGCGAGGGCGGATTTAATATCGCGCCTAATGATTTTATCGTCGCGCTGCGTCAATTGTGCGATCGGCACGGCATTTTATTGATCGCCGATGAAGTCCAGAGCGGCTTTGCCCGCACCGGCAAAATGTTCGCCATGGATCACTGCCCGCAGGTGAAAGTCGATCTGATCACCATGGCCAAAAGCCTGGGCGGCGGCATACCCATCTCCGCCGTGGCCGGCCGCGCCGATGTGATGGATGCGCCGGCCCCCGGCGGTCTGGGGGGAACCTATGCCGGCAATCCGCTGGCGGTGGCCTCGGCCCTGGCGGTGCTGGACGTGATTGACGAAGAACAGCTGTGCGCCCGCGCCCAGCGCCTGGGCGGTCACCTGGTGGAAGTACTGCAACAGGCCCGCGCGTCCTGTCCCGCCATTGCCGCGATCCGCGGCCAGGGTTCCATGGTGGCGGTGGAGTTCGCCGAGCCGGCGACCGGCAAGCCGGATGCGCAATACGCCAAAAAAATTCAGCAACAAGCGCTGGAGAACGGATTGCTACTGCTCACCTGCGGCGTGCATGGCAATGTTATTCGTTTTCTCTATCCGCTCACTATTCCCGACGATCAATTCACCGCGGCCCTGGATCTGCTGAGCCGGCTATTGAAGTCATAAAATAAGCAAGGATTGTAAGATATGCAGCTCAATAACCCGCAATTGCTGCGTCGCCAGGCGTTTATCGACGGCGCCTGGTGCGACGGCGAAACCGGCGCGCGCGAGGCGGTGGCCAACCCGGCCACCGGCGAAATCCTGGCTGAAGTGGCGCAGGTCAGCGCCGCCCAGACCACCGCCGCCATCGCCGCCGCCGCCGCCGCGCTGATTCCCTGGCGCGCATTGACCGGCAAACAGCGCGCGGCCGTATTACAAAATTGGGCGGGGCTGATTGAACAACATCAAGAAGACCTCGCGCAGTTGCTGACCGCGGAGCAGGGCAAATCCCTGGCCGAGGCGCGCGGCGAAATCACCTATGCCAATAGTTTTATCCACTGGTTCGCCGAAGAAGCGAAACGGGTAGAGGGCAACGTCTTGCAATCTCCCCAGGCCAATCAGCGCTTGTTGGTTATCAAACAGCCTATCGGCGTGACCGCGGCCATCACGCCGTGGAACTTCCCGGCGGCCATGATTACCCGCAAGGTTGCACCGGCTCTGGCGGCGGGTTGCACCATGATTGTCAAGCCGGCGGAACAAACGCCGCTGACCGCGCTGGCCCTGGCGGAGTTGGCCCGGCTGGCCGGAGTGCCCCGCGGCGTGCTGCAAGTGGTGACCGGCCCGGCGGTGGCGGTGGGCAAAGTGCTGTGCGACAGCCCGGTGGTGCGTAAGCTCAGTTTTACCGGTTCCACTGAAATCGGCCGGCTATTGATGGCGCAGTGCGCCCCGACGGTTAAAAAACTTTCCCTTGAACTGGGCGGCAACGCGCCGGTTATCGTGTTTGACGATGCCGATCTGGACAGCGCGGTGGCCGGCATCATGGCTTCGAAATTCCGCAATAGCGGGCAAACCTGCGTCTGCGCCAACCGGATTTATGTGCAGCAGGGCATTTACCCGGCGCTGGCCGATCGGCTGGTCACCGCCGTGCAAGCCCTGCAGGTGGGCAACGGCGCGCAAACCGGCACCACTCAAGGCCCCTTGATCGACGCCGGGGCCATCGGCAAAGTCAAAGCGCATATTGCCGATGCGCTAAGCCAGGGCGCAACCCTGCTTACCGGCGGCAAGCCGCACGCGCTGGGGGGCACGTTTTTCCAGCCCACCGTTATCGGCGGCGTGACCGCAGCCATGCGTTTCGCCAGGGAAGAAACGTTCGGCCCGGTGGCGCCGCTGTTTCCCTTCGCTGATGAAGCGCAGGTCATCGCCATGGCCAACGACACCGAATTCGGACTGGCGGCCTACGTCTTTACGCGGGACGCCGCCCGCCAGTGGCGGGTGCCCGAAGCCCTGGACTATGGCATGGTCGGCATCAATACCGGCCTGATTTCCAACGAAGTGGCGCCGTTTGGCGGCGTCAAGCAATCCGGCCTGGGGCGGGAAGGATCGCGCTTTGGCATCGACGAATATCTGGAGATGAAGTACCTCTGCGTCGATCTCGGCGCAACGCAGTAAATACGCGGCGCCGCGGCCGGTTCCGTTTCGCCGGCCGCCGCACCGGCCGGGTTGCATCCCACAGGTGCAACCCCGGCAAAAATTGCACAACCATAACGCAGTACTTTGCCCGCCCCGCCAGTTTTAACCAGGACGTTGCGCTCCTGCCGCCTTTTTCCCCGTTTCGCCAAAGTGGCACGAAAGATGCTTGATGTATGATGCATCATTTTGTACGCCTTCGGCGCGCTCCCGATGATGACAACGACTACACACAGCGCGCGGAGCGTGGCCGGTTATCGCGGCCGCGTCTCCGTGCCGCATCGATGATGGCTTATTGGTTGGCGGAATTTTAAGGGGTTAGGGTATGTTGAAAAAAATAGCGGTATCGACGCTTCTCATCGGGCTGGCATTCCAGGCCCAGGCAGAATCGCTCACCGTCGTTTCGTTCGGCGGGCAAAATAAAGACGCGCAGGATAAAGCGTTCTACCAGCCGTTCAAGGCGGCGGGCAAGGGCGTGATCGAGGCGGGGGAGTATAACGGCGAAATGGCCAAAATCCGCGCCATGGTCGAAACCGGCCAGGTGGGTTGGGACGTGGTGGAAGTCGAGGGGCCGGAACTGCGCCGCGGCTGCGAGGAGGGATTGTTTGAGCCGTTGGATTGGTCGAAGCTGGGTGATAAAAGCGGTTATGTGACCGGTTCGGCCACCGAGTGCGGCGCCGGTATTTTCCTCTGGTCGACGGTGCTGACCTATGACGCGCAAAAACTCAAGACCGCGCCCACCAGCTGGGCCGATTTCTGGAATCTGAAGGACTTCCCCGGTAAGCGCGCCCTGCGTAAAAGCGCCAAGTTCACCCTGGAAATCGCCCTGTTGGCCGACGGCGTAAGGCGCGAGGATGTCTATTCGCAATTGGCGACCCAGGTCGGCGTCGATCGCGCATTCAGAAAACTCGATGAAATCAAACCGCAAATCCAATGGTGGGAATCCGGCGCGCAGCCATTGCAATGGCTGGTTTCCGGCGACGTGGTGATGACCTCGGCCTATAACGGACGGGTGGGCGCGGCCGCCAAAGAAGGGCATGAGTTTAAAATGGTTTGGGATAATAGCCTGTATGACCTTGATAGCTGGGCCATTGTTAAAGGGTCCAAACACAAAGCGCTGGCGGAACAGTTTATCGCGTTTGCCAATCAGCCTGAAAACCAGAAGGTTTTCGCCGAAAACATTCCTTACGGTCCCACCAATAAGCAGGCTATCGCGCTAATCGATCCGGCCATCGCCGCCAATCTGCCGACCGCGCCGGAAAACCTGGTTAACGCCCTGCCGGTGGATACGCAGTTCTGGATTGAGCATGGCGAAGATCTCGAACAACGTTTTAACGCCTGGGCCGCTAAGTAAGCGGGTCGCGCCATGGCTACCGGAGATGAAGCAATGACACCCATAGACATGATACCGGCCGGCGACATCGCCGTCGGTGCCCAAGCGAGCACCACGCTTCGCCGGCAGTTGCAGCAGTCGCAGAAGATCTATAAACGCCGCACCTGGCTGCTGGTGGCGCCGCTGCTGCTGTTTATCGCCATCAGTTTTGTGGTGCCCATTGCGTCAGTGCTGGTGAAAAGCGTGGCGAATCCCGAAGTCCGCGCGGCCATGCCCGCCGTCACGGCGGCGCTGATCCGCTGGGACGGCAACGGCCTGCCGGACGACGCAACGTTCAAGGCATTGGTCGGCGATCTGCGCCAGGCGCGCGCCGGGGGGCAGATCGCCGCCGTGGCCAAACGCCTGAGCTATGAAAACCCCGCCTATCGCGCTTTGATCATGCATACGCTGCGCGTGGCCGTCGCGGACGACGGCGCGCCGGGCGCCGCCCGCGCGGCGCTGATCGGCGCTTTGCCGCTATGGGGGGATGTCACCACCTGGCGCTCCCTGCAGCGCGCCTCGCGGCCCTTGACCAGTTATTACCTGCTGGCGGTGTTTGACCGCAAGGTGGATATCCATACCGAACAAATTACCCCGCTGCCCGCCGAACAGGCGCTGTATGTGGATGTGCTGGCGCGCACGCTGCTGATGGCGGCGGTGGTCACCTTGTTATGCGTGGCGCTGGGGTATCCCCTGGCCTATTGGCTGGCGAAACAGCCGGCCGGCCGCGCCAATTTACTGATGATCATGGTGCTGCTGCCGTTCTGGACGTCGCTTATCGTGCGCACCGCCAGCTGGATCGTATTATTGCAGTCCGGCGGATTGATCAACAGCGCGTTATTGCATACCGGGATTATCGACCAACCGCTGGTGCTGGTGTTCAACCGCACAGGGGTTTATATCTCGATGACCCATATTCTGCTGCCGTTTATCGTGCTGCCGCTGTACGCGGTGATGAAAGGCATATCGCCGAATTATATGCGCGCGGCCATTTCCCTGGGCGCGCACCCCTTCGTCGCCTTCTGGCGGATCTATGTCCCGCAGACCTACGCCGGCGTGGCGGCGGGGGCGCTGCTGGTGTTCATGATGGCCATCGGCTATTACATCACCCCCGCGCTGCTCGGCGGCCCCGGCGATCAGATGCTGAGCTACTTTGTCGCCTTCTTCACCAATACCACCATGAATTGGGGCATGGCGGCGGCGCTGGGCAGCCAGCTGCTGGTGATTGTGATCTTGCTGTATGTGGTTTATATCCGGGTGACCCGGACGCAGGCTGAATTAGCCGCCCGTTAAGTCCCAATCCAGATCCGCACAGTATATCCGGGAGAGAAAGATGATAAGACAACAAGGTATGACGGTAATGCGCCTGTGGCACGGCCTGTTTAATTTTTACGGCGCGGCGATGCTGCTGTTTTTGGTGGTGCCCGTACTGATTATCGTACCGCTGTCATTTAACGCCGGTTCGTTTCTCAGCTACCCCCTGAACGGTTTTTCCCTGCGCTGGTATCAGGCTTTTTTCCATTCCAGGGAGTGGCTCACCGCGCTGGGCAATAGCTTGCTGATTGCGCCCCTGGCCACGCTGCTGGCGACGGCGCTGGGGGTGCTGGCCTCCGTGGGGCTGGTGCGCGGCGAGTTTCGCGGCAAGACCCTGGTGATGGCGATTATCGTTTCGCCGATGATTGCGCCGGTGGTGATTGTCGCGGTGGGCATGTTCTTCTTTTTCGCCCGCCTGTCGCTGCTCAACACCTATTTGGGATTGGTGCTGGCGCACGCCATGCTGGGGGTGCCGTTTGTGGTGATCACCGTGACCGCGGTATTAAAAAACTACGACCGCAATCTGTCGCGCGCCGCCGCCAGCCTCGGGGCGTCGCCCTGGCTGGCGTTTGCCAAAGTCACTTTGCCGCTGATCGCCCCCGGGGTTTTTTCCGGGGCGCTGTTCGCTTTTGCCGCCTCTTTTGATGAAGTGGTGGTGACCCTGTTTCTGGCCAGTCCCTCGCAGCGCACGTTGCCGATTCAAATGTTCGCCGGCATCCGCGAAAACCTGGACCCGACCATCGCCGCCGCCGCGTCGCTGATGGTCGGCGCCTCGCTGATATTACTGCTGGTGATGGAATTGCTGCGCCGGCGCAGCGCGCATATCCGCGGCACCAGTTGAAGCCCGCGTTGAACTCCAGGCTTAACCCCGCGGTGCGGATAGCAAAAAAACTGGTGCCCAGCCGTTTTTTTAGCGTACATTTTGCAGCATCACGGATCACAGGGGGGTGAACGTCATGGTTGAGAAAACATTATTGCTGACCGGCGCCAGCCGCGGTATCGGTCATGCCACGGTCAAGCATTTCCATGCGGCCGGCTGGCGCATTTTTACCGCTTCGCGCCAGAGTTGGGTGGAAGAATGCCCCTGGGCGGAAAAAATGCTGAATCATATTCACCTGGATTTGGAGGATATCGCCGCGGTTGAAGCCGCCCTGCCGCTGATCAAGGCAAAGCTGGGGGGACGCCTCGACGCCCTGGTGAATAACGCCGGTATTTCCCCCAAGGCCGACGACGGCGGCCGGCTGGGAGTGCGCGAAACCGGCTATGACACCTGGATCAGGGTCTTTAACGTCAACCTGTTTTCCACCGCCTTGCTGGCCACCGGCCTGTTCGAGGAACTTAACGCGGCGCAGGGCAGCATTATCAACGTCACGTCCATTGCCGGCACCCGGGTGCATCCATTCGCCGGCGTAGCGTACGCCACCTCGAAAGCGGCGCTATCCGCCCTGACCCGGGAAATGGCCTACGATTTCGGCCGCCACGGCATCCGGGTCAACGCCATCGCGCCGGGTGAAATCGATACCGCCATTTTATCCCCCGGCACGCAGGATCTCATCGAACGGCAGGTGCCCATGCAGCGTCTCGGCAAGCCGGAAGAAGTGGCGTCGTTGATTTATTTCCTGTGCACCAGCGGCGCCGCGTATGTCAACGGCGCGGAAATTCCGGTAAACGGCGGGCAGCACGTCTGAGGCCGCTCACCGCCCTGGCTGATTCAACGCGGTATATTCCAGTAGGATTTGGTGGCTGTCCATGATATCGAGGCGAATGGCTTCGGCGGCGGCTTCGCCGTCATTGCGGCGTAGCGCGGCCAGCAATGCCTGGTGATGGCCGATGGTCATCTGCTGGGTCAATTGGGTGTAGGCCTGGGCGATCAGCGGCCCGATGCGCATCCATAGCCGGTCGATAAAGCTGCTTAATACCGGCATGCCGGCGCTGTGCGCCACCTGCAAATGAAACTCGCTGTTAAGCCGCAGCGCCGCCACCAAGTCTTCTTCGGTAATGGCGCGGATATTGCGCCGGATATTTACGGTCAAGAGCTGCAGGGCTGCCGGGGTAATCAGCTGCGCCGCCCGCTGGGCGCCGATGCCTTCCAGTTCCAGGCGCAGGGTGCGGATTTCCAGATATTGCTCGCGGTTGAGCGAGGGGACGCGGATATCCTTCGGGGTGCGCATTTCCAGCGCTTGCTCTTTGGCCAATTGCAATACGGCATCCCTGACCGGCGTGACGCTGGTGCCGACCTGGGCGGCCAGCTCGCGAATGCGCAGGCGATCGTTGGGTTTGAGCTGTCCGGTGATTAACGCCTGGCGCAAATTGGCATACACGCTGGAACCGAGAAAAGAGTGCTCGATAGGATCTGGTTGGTAACTCACCGGCTCACCCGCCTAAATGGCCGCCAGGGCGGCAAAGCAAATATACTGCATCAAATATACAACATGATACGTCAAATGCCCATGCGCGCCGCCGGCGCTTATGTCTATTTTCATCCTGCCAGAACAAGTGTTATTCCATTTGATGGGTAACCACGGCAGGGAAAAAAGCTTAAGCTTGCCGATAATCACCCCGTAGCCAGGAGTTAACCTATGAAAGCCATCGCTTATACCCAACATGGATTACCCATTGAAGATCCGCGGTCGCTGTTTGATCTCGACCTGCCCGAACCGACCCCCGGTCCCCGTGATTTATTAGTGGCGGTCAAGGCGATTTCCATCAATCCCGTCGATACCAAAGTCCGCGCCCGCGCCGAGGCAGCCGAGCCCAAAGTGCTGGGTTGGGACGTGGCCGGGGAGGTGGTGGCGGTAGGCGCGGCGGTAACGCTGTTCAAACCGGGCGATGCGGTGTTTTACGCCGGGTCCATTACCCGTCCCGGCTGCTATAGCGAATTGCACGTGGTGGATGAACGGATCGTCGGCCATAAACCTGCGTCGCTGGATTTCGCCCATGCGGCCGCGCTGCCGCTGACCTCCATCACCGCCTGGGAATTGCTGTTCGATCGCCTGGGCGTGCCGGAAAACGGCGGCGAAGGGGGGGGATTGCTGATTGTCGGCGCCGGCGGCGGGGTGGGCTCCATTCTCACGCAGTTGGCGCGCCAATTAACCCACCTGACGGTGATCGGCACCGCTTCGCGTCCCGAAACGCAGCAGTGGGTCGCCGATCTGGGGGCGCACCATGTGATTGATCACAGCCGTCCTTTCGCCGCGCAGCTAAGCGATTTGGGCATCAGCGAGGTGACCCATGTCGCCAGCCTGACCCATACCGATAGCTATTATACGCAGTTGGTGGACATACTGGCGCCGCAGGGGCATCTGGGCCTGATTGACGATCCGGCCTCCCTGGACGCGCTGCCGTTGAAAGCCAAATCCCTGGCCCTGCATTGGGAATTAATGTTCACCCGTTCCAAATACGAAACCGCGGATATGATAAACCAGCATTTATCGTTGGAACGCGTAGCGGCATTAATCGATCAAGGCGTGCTTAAAACCACGCTGGGCCAGCATTTCGGCCAGATCACCGCGGCCAATATCCGCCGCGCCCACGCGTTGATCGAAAGCGGGAAATCGCTGGGTAAAGTGGTGCTTGAAGGATTCCCCGCGCAGTAAAATAATGAAATTAGTGAGAGCCGTCAAAGACAACGGCGGCTTTTTTCGGTAGTTTAGCGGCATTCTGCCCGGGGTGCGTTCCGCGTCCCCTGGGAGCTAATCCAGAGCCGCTGTATATGCACGAATTTAATTTGGTTTTGCTGCTGCTTCAGCAGATGTGCGTCTATTTGGTTATTGCCTACCTGCTGAGTAAAACGCCTCTTTTTATTCCCCTGATGCAAGTCACCGTCCGGTTGCCCCACAAGCTGCTGTGCTATGTCATGTTTTCCATGTTCTGTATCATGGGCACCTACTTCGGTTTGCATATCCAGGATTCCATCGCCAATACCCGCGCGATCGGCGCGGTGCTGGGCGGGCTGCTCGGCGGTCCGGTGGTGGGGGTGCTGGTGGGGTTGACCGGCGGGATACACCGCTACTCCCTCGGCGGCATGACCGCCGTGAGCTGCATGATTTCCACCGTGGTGGAAGGGCTGCTGGGCGGGCTGGCGCACCGGCTGTTAATCAGGCGCGGGCGCATCGATCGGTTATTCAACCCCTTTACCGCCGCGGGCGTGACGCTGGTGGCGGAAATCGTGCAGATGGCGATTATCCTGTCGGTGGCCCGCCCCTACGACGAGGCGCTGCGGCTGGTAAAAAATATCGCCTTGCCGATGATTGTCACCAACAGCGTCGGCGCGGCGATGTTTACCCGCATCCTGCTGGACCGCCGGGCGATGTTCGAGAAATATACCTCGGCGTTTTCCGCCCGGGCGCTGAAAATAGCCGTATGTACCGAAGGTTTCCTGCGCCAGGGTTTTAACCAGGAAAACAGTATGAAGGTGGCCGAGGTTATTTATCAGGAACTGGATATCGGCGCGGTGGCCATTACCGATCGGGACAAGCTGCTGGCCTTTATCGGCATTGGCGACGATCACCATTTGCCGGGCACGCCCATTTCGTCATCCCATTCGCGCCGGGCCATCGATAATAACGAGGTGGTCTACGCCGACGGCAATGAAACGCCTTATCAATGCTCGTTGCAGCGCAACTGCAAGCTGGGATCGACCCTGGTGATACCGCTGCGCGGCGAAAACGACAAAGTGATCGGCACCATTAAACTCTACGAGGCCAAAAACCGGCTGTTCGGCTCGATCAACCGCACATTGGGCGAAGGGATTGCCAGCCTGTTATCGGCCCAAATCCTGGCCGGGCAATATGAACGCCACAAGCTGTTGCTGACCCAGTCGGAAATCAAATTACTGCACGCCCAGGTCAATCCCCACTTTTTATTCAACGCGCTTAATACGCTGGTGGCGGTGATTCGCCGCGACAGCGACCAGGCCAGCGAGCTGGTGCAAAATCTGTCGACTTTTTTCCGTAAAAATCTCAAGCGGTCGGCGGAAGTGGTGACGCTGGCCGATGAAATCGAGCATGTTAACGCCTATTTGCAAATTGAAAAAGCCCGTTTCCAGGATCGGCTGCAAATCCGCTTTGATCTGCCGTCCGAGCTGCTGGGCATGCATTTGCCGGCGTTTTCGCTCCAGCCCCTGGTGGAAAACGCCATTAAGCACGGCACGTCCCAGTTGCTCGGCCAGGGGATTATCACCGTGCGCGCACAGCGCCGCGACGAACGCTTATTGCTGAGTATCGAGGATAACGCCGGGCTATACCATTTTATCGCCGGTAATACCGGGCTGGGGATGAACCTGGTGGATAAACGTATCCGGGTCCGTTATGGCGATACCTTCGGCGTCAGCGTCGAGTTTCAGCCCGAGCTGTTTACCCGCATCACCCTGAGCCTGCCCCTGGAGGAAATGGCGGTATGCTAACCGTGTTAATCGTGGATGACGAGCCGCTGGCCCGTGAAAACCTGCGCTGCCTGCTCCAGCAGGACCCGCACATCAATATCATCGGCGAATGCGCCAATGCGCTGGAAGCCATCGGCGCGGTGCACCGC
Source organism: Enterobacterales bacterium (assembly GCA_015654925.1). Classification (GTDB taxonomy): domain Bacteria; phylum Pseudomonadota; class Gammaproteobacteria; order Enterobacterales; family Enterobacteriaceae; genus Acerihabitans. Next base: position 34,690 of record JAATFX010000120.1, read on the forward strand.
CTGCACCCCGACGTGATTTTTCTCGATATCCAGATGCCGCGCATCAGCGGGCTGGAAATGGTCGGTATGATCGATCCGGCCTGCATGCCTTATATCGTTTTTCTCACCGCCTATGACGAGTATGCGATTATGGCTTTCGAGGAACGCGCATTCGATTATCTGCTTAAACCCATCGAGTCCCGGCGCCTGGCCAAAACCCTCAGCCGCCTGCACGAAGAACGCCCGGAACAGGATATCGCCACGCTGGCGGGGCAAGAGGACGGCCTGAACTATATTCCCTGCACCGGCCACAGCCGGATTTATTTACTGAAAACCGACGAAGTGCTGTTTGCCAATTCGCGCCTGAGCGGCGTGTATGTCACCGGCGTCGAGGGCGTGGAGTGTTTTACCGAACTGACGCTGAAAACCCTGGAAAGCCGTACTTCGCTGGTGCGCTGCCACCGGCAATTCCTGGTGAATATGGCCCATTTGCGCGAAATCCGCCTGGAAGAGTCCGGCCAGGCGGAAATTGTGCTTAATAACGGCCAGTCGGTGCCGGTCAGCCGTCGTTATCTCAAGTCGCTCAAGCAAACGCTCGGCCTGAAAGGATAAACACCGCCCGCGGCGCATCAAGGATGTGACCCAGATCTTCTCTAGATATTCAGGCGCTTGCATTTTAGCCGCCGATCGGGAATCTAGCGGTAGTGTCTAACGCGACAGTCTAGTGTCTGGTGTCGAAAGGGTAAGCCTAATGTCCGCTAAAGAGCAACTGTTCGAAAAAGTCATCGCGTTGTATGGCGATACGCCGCGAGGTTTTACCGCGCACGATTGCGAAGCATTTCTCTCCTTGAACCGCAGCGTGATCAGCCATTACCTGAACCGCCTGTGCGACGACGGTAAGCTCACCAAGGAAATCACCCGGCCGGTGCGTTTTCATGTGGTGGCCGCCACCGGCGCGGATGCGCCGCCGGGGCAGGGACCCAGGACGTCGGATGCTTTCGATGATTTCATCGGCGCCGGGGGAAGCCTGCGACAGCCGGTCGATCTGTGCCGCGCGGCGGTGAATTACCCTACGGGCGGACTGCCGATGCTATTGGTGGGCGAGAGCGGAGTGGGCAAAAGTTTCCTGGCGACGCTGATTCACCGCTATGCGGTGGAAACCGGCGTCATTGCCGCGGATAAGCCGTTGATCGAGCTCAATTGCGCTGACTACGCCAATAATCCCGAATTGCTGTCGGGCACCTTGTTCGGTTATGTCAAAGGCGCATTTACCGGCGCCGAGCGCGACAAGGCGGGTTTGTTGGACGATGCCGACGGCAGCTTCCTGTTCCTGGATGAAGTACATCGCCTGTCGGCGGAAAATCAGGAAAAGCTATTTTTGTTCATGGACAAAGGCTACAGCTACCGGTTGGGCGACAGCCGCACGCCGCGCAAGGCCGAGGTGCGTTTTCTTTTCGCCACTACCGAAAATGCCGATCACGTCCTGCTCACCACCTTTCAGCGGCGTATTCCCATCACGGTGAAATTACCCAGTTTTGCCTCGCGCCCGATCGCCGAGCGCATATCGCTGATCGAAACCTTCCTACATCAGGAAGCCCGCCGCATGGGACAGGATATCATCGTCGACCACGCGTTAATCAATCAGCTGGTGGACACCCACGCGCGGGGTAATATCGGCGCGCTTAAAAATCAGATTAAAGTGCTGTGCGCCGAAGCGTACAGCCGGCGGCATGACGCGGGCGGGTTGGTGTTATCCCCCACGGCGCTCCCGTTGGGCGGGCCGCGCCACAGCATGACGATTAGCCACCGCCATCAGCGCGATCGCCATACACTGCTGGCGGGGCTACTGTCGCAGATATTGGACGACGACACGCTGCTGCTGGAATTCTGCCATAGCGCCAATGTGCCGGTATTTTCCCGCCGGCTTGAACAGCGCCTGGCCGGTATCAGCGGCCTGTTGCCGTCGGGAGACGTATTTGAAGGGGTGATTTGGCAGCACAATGTGCAGGTATTGCACGATCTGGAAGAGATGACCGGTATCGCCATCGGCCCGGCGCTGCACAAACTGATCTATTTTTGCCTGTTGTACAGTTTGAACCAAGACTGCTCCGGACAACGTCTCGACACGTTACTCAAAGCCACCGAATATACGGCGCAGAAAGCGAAAATGCTGACGGAAGAGTGCCTGACCCTATTTACCCGGCATTTCGCCGCCGAGCGGCTGGGGCTGATGAAACCCTTGCTTAACGCGGCCTTTCACAACTCGGTGGAAAAAGAAGAACTGATGCAGGGGGTTATCGTTTCCCACGGCAAGGCGACGGCCTCAAGTATCGCCGGCACCGCGAATAAGCTGATTGGCGGTTATTATCTGAAAGCGTTCGACATGCCTTTTTCGGTCAATACCCGCGGTATTATCGACATGCTGATCCAACATCTCGACAGTATCAAAAGTGGCAACGGGATGATTATCCTGGTGGATATGGGGTCGCTTAAAGAGATCTATGAAGAAATAAAACTTCACCTGCAAGGGGATTTGCTGGTGATGAATAATGTCACTACCGCCATGGCGCTGGATATCGCCGACAAAATTCATCACCGGCTGACCATGAAGGAGATCGTCGACAGTATTAAAGGCGCTTATGAAGTAGAGGCGCGTTATTACGCCGGCATCGTGCAGGGCAATAAAATTATTATCTCTTGTATTTCCGGCGCGGGAATCTCGCGCAAGCTCAAGGATATCGTCGGGCGCTACCTGCTTAACGATCGCATCGATATCGTCACGATGGAATATGACGATCTTAAATGGAAATTAAGTAAGGCGGATTCCGCGCTGCATGGCACCAAATTGATCATTACCACTACCGATCTGGATGCGGGTTATATTCCGCTGATTAACGTACGGCAATTGCTGAAAGAAAAATCAGCCCAGCTTTGGCACAACTATTTTTTCGGGTTGGCGGCTCAGGAAAGCCTGGATGGCATGATCGATGAGGTCGTTAAGCTATTTACCGTGGAAGGGGTGGCCAGCCATCTGAGTTTTCTTAATCCCAGCGTCATTATTGAGGAGGTGGAGAGCGTAATCAAACAGTATGAAGTCAGCTACAAAGTCCATTTTGAAAGTTATCTGCGTATCAATCTGTTTATGCATATCGCCGCGATGATTGAGAGATTAATGGTTAATGACGGATTACGCCACCGCGACGATACCTCCCTCTCGGCTCAGCAACGCGCTTTTATCGACCAGCAGCCGGAAATATTCCAGCAGCTTATCCGCAAGTATCGTATTACCCTGCCGCTGACCGAATCGCTGATGGTATATGAACTGATGGAACCCTGGATTACTGCCGGCACCCTGGCCGAGGATCTGTCGAAATAGCCAGCCGGGTTAGTATCTAAATAGGCATTATTGTGTCTAAATTTTGTTAAATAATGATGTAACTGTCTGATTATATAAATATTAAAAAACCTGGCACGCCCCTTGCTCTTATTCTCCCAGCGTTGATAAGCCAAACCAAAACCGGGAGAAAGATAGATGCAGAATAACCAATGGCTTGATTTGCAAGGCAAGGTGGTGATTGTTACCGGCGGCAACTCCGGTATCGGCAAAAAAATCGTCGAGAATCTGCGCGATAACCGGGCGCAGGTGGTGGTGGCCGATATTAATCAAATCAACGCGGCGGAACGCGACGCACAGGTGGTTTATTTCACCTGCGATATTGCCTCCCGGCAGGATGTTGAGGCCATGGTTAATTCGGTGTGGGAAAAATTCGGCCGCATTGACGGTATTATTAATAATGCCGGGGTGAATCGCGCGCGGCTGCTGGTGGATTATTATCAAAAAGAGCCGGGCCACGAACTGACGGATGATGATTTCGACTTTATGGTGAAAGTGAATCAGAAAGGCGTATTTGTTTGTGCGCAAACAGCGGCGCGCAAAATGATCGAGCAAAAAAACGGCGTTATCGTAAATATTCTTTCCGAAGCAGGCATTGAAGGTTCCAGGGGGCAAAGCTGCTATGCCGCCACCAAGGCCGCCGTACAGGGTTTCACCCTGTCCTGGGCCAAAGAACTGGGACAATTCGGCATTCGGGTGGTAGGGGTCGCGCCCGGAATTAATGAACCTACGCCGATGGGCAATGCCCAGCACCGTAAAGAGCTGGCTTACACCCGCGGCATTGATTCATCCGATATTGACGGCGACTACAGCGGCAAGCTGCCCTTGGGACGTTGCGGCAGGCTGGAAGAGATCGCTGATTTGGTTTCTTATCTGGTTTCTGACCATTCCAGTTATATCACCGGAACAACCATTAATATCACCGGCGGCAAATCGAAAGGCTGAAAGGCAGCTGGATATGCATGCTGATAATAATATTGCTAGCGACAGGTGTAATAGATGAATAGTGCAGAAACGCGACCTTGGATTTTAATCATTACCCATGGGCTATTTGGCGAGGAGTTGGTTAAGAGCTGTGAAATGGTCTTGGGAAAAATGGAGCAGGTTTATTGTTTTTCGTTGTTGGTGGGGATGCCGCCGGAACAGCTGATCGAAGACGTCAATAAAGTATTGGAGCAGGCGCCGGTAAATAGCATTATTTTTACCGATATCTATGCGGGAACGCCATCAAATGTGGGAGCGGTGTTTTCTAAAAAAATAAAATGCCCGGTGATTTGCGGCGTTAACTTACCGATGTTAATCGAAGCGGAAATGTCCCGTTCCGATGTAGAGGGGGAAGCATTAGCGGAGAAAATTTTAGAAGCGGGCAACCAAAGCATAAAAAACATTACCAAAATAGCAAATAAAAGGTAACGCTATGCAAAACATTAAACTCGTACGTGTTGATTTCCGATTAATTCACGGCCAAGTCATTACTAAGTGGCGCAATATTATTTCCGCTACCGAAATCATCATCGTTGACGATAAATTGTCGAAAGACCATTTTTTATCTGACATTTACGTTATGGCCGCGCCCCCGGGCATCAAGGTGCATGTCCTGTCCGAAGATGATTTTTTTAATAAAGCAAATCAGGACGTGTATGCGGACGGCAAAGAAAATGCCTTGATATTGTTTAAATCCATTGCCAACGTTCGCAACACGATAGAGCGCGGAATTCATTTCCCCGAGATCCAGATTGGCGGGTTGGGCGGCGGCGTAAACCGGCGCAGCGTGGTCAATGGCATCTCTATCGATAACCAGGATTTGGATGATCTTAAATATATCCAAAGCAAAGATGTCAGTATTTATTTCCAGGTCACGCCTGAAGAAGTCAAGCTGACGTTGGAAAAAGCTATCGCTAAATTAGGAGGATAATCATGTTTGAAGTGGCGATATTCACTGGTCTCTGGTATTGGATATGTAAAACGGATATTGGCTATGCGATCACCCATGCCATTCGCCAGCCTCTTTTTTCGGCGTTAATCATCGGTATCCTGATGAACGACGTCACCAATGCCATCATTATCGGCGCGGCTATCCAGATCTTGTATATCGGCCTGGTGGCGGCGGGTTCCAATCTGCCCGCGGATGATTGCCTGGCCGGACTGATAGCCATTCCTCTGGCGCTTAATACCGGGTTAAGCCCCCAGTTGGCCATTGCCATCGCGGTGCCGGTAGGGGTCATGGGCGTATTTATCGATCAGTTTCGCAAAACCATCAACGCGGTATTTGTGCATATGGCGGATAAATACGCCGAGGAAGGCAATACGCGGCAAATTACCTTTTGCGCGATAGTTTACCCAACCATTCTGGGATTTTTCCTGCGCTTCCCTATACCGTTTCTGGCCAATATGTACGGCAAGGATAGCGTCAATGTGTTCCTTAACAGAGTACCGCAATGGCTGATCCACGGATTCAGCGTGGCGGGCGGGCTATTGCCGGCGCTGGGGTTTGCCCTGACGATTTTCGTCATCGGCAAAAAACAACTGCTGCCGTGGTTCTTCATTGGGTACTTTCTGGTGCAATTCAGCGGCATTCCGGTATTTGGCGCCGCGATCTTCGGCCTCAGCGCGGTACTGCTGATTTCTTACTACCAGAATAAAAAAGAAGCGTGAGGGGAAATTCATGGAAAAGAAATTAATTAGCGAAAAAGACGTCAAAAATAGCTGGCTCTATTACTATCTGGTCGCGGAGATGGGGATTTCTTACGAACGCCTCCAGGCCTTGGGCTTTACGGCCGGCATGATCCCGATCCTGAAAAAACTCTACCCCGATCGGGAAGATCTCAAGCAGGCGCTTAAACGCCATCTGGTGTTCTATAACACCGAAGCGGTTTACGGCGCGCCGATTAATGGCATCGTGATCGCCATGGAAGAACAGAAAGCCAATGGCGCCGACATTGAAGACGATACCATCACCGGCATTAAAACCGGGCTGATGGGACCGATGGCCGGGATCGGCGATTCCATCGACTGGGCGACCCTGAAACCGATTATTTTCGGCCTGGCGGTGACGCTGTCCGCCAACGGCAGCATTTTAGGGGCGTTTTTCCTGCTATTGCTGCCGATTATCCAAATCGTGGTGGGGCGCAAACTGGCGGCTTACGGTTACCGCGCCGGGCAAGCGTCCATCCGGGAAATCCTGCAATCCGGACATATTAAAAACCTGATCATAGGCGCCAGTACGCTTGGGCTGTTCATGATGGGCGCGCTCTCTTCGACTTACGTTAAATTAAGCACGCCAATTGAATTCAGCTTTGGCAGCCAGAATAAGCCGTTTGTCCTGCAAAGCGTCATCGATAATATTGTGCCCGGCATATTACCTTTGCTGGCCGTATTTGGCATTTATTGGTGGCTGCTGAAAAAGAATCAGAACTTCACCATTATCATGATACTGATTGTATTTATTTCCATCGGCGGGGCATTTTTGGGCCTGTTTTAATTTGCGCTCCAACCTGACACAGGAGGCAACATGAAAGCCATTCACTTTGGCGCGGGGAGCATCGGCCGGGGATTTATCGGCGACTTGCTCAATGAGGCGGGTTACGCCATTACGTTTGTGGACGTCAACGAACAACTGAACGCCCAGATTAATCAAGACCGTGGTTATGATTTATATATCATCGAAGAAAATTTCAGCCAGAAATTTATTGGAAACGTCTCCGCCCGATCGCCAGTGACCGATAAAGACGAAATTATCGCGCTTTTTCCGTCGGCCGACGTGATTACCACTTCGGTATGGGCGGATAATTTACCTAAGATTGCGCCATTGATCTTGGCCGGGTTAAAAGAGCGGCGGCGCCGGTCCCAGGATCTCATCAACGTGATTGTGTGCGAAAATGCCTGGTTTAACGGCGCTATTCTGCGCCGTGAAATACTGAAGCTCGATCCGCAACTGGCTGCGGACGAACTGGATGCGATGGCCCGCTTTCCCAATACCGCCGTGGATCGTCTGGTGCTCAACTCCCGGCATGCCGGTAAAGATACCGTGGATATCGGCATCGAGCATGAGCTGGTCATCGACCGCACCGGCCTGGCGGACCCCGCCGGCAGACCCATCAGCGGCGCAATTTATACGGATAATTTGCAAAAGTACCTGGAGCGTAAACTCTATATTATCAACGGCGGCCACGCCTGGGCGGGTTATATCGGCTACGTGCGCGGCTACGATATCATCCAAGATGTGTTCAATAATGACGAACTGGTTGCTGAAGTGAAAGGCGCCATGCTGGAAACCGCGAATTTGCTGCATGAAAAATATGATTTCCCCCTGGATGAGTTGACGGATTATATCGATTTCGCCATCGGGCGTTTTAAAACCCCTGGGATAAAAGATACCATCGCCAGGGTTTGCCGTTCGCCGATCCGCAAACTGGCGCCGGACGATCGTTTGACGGCGCCCTGCGTGCAATGTGAAAACGCCGGCTTGAATAATGAAAAATTATTAACCGGTATCGCCGCGGCTTTATTATTTGACAACCCGGACGATGGGCAGTGCCGGGAATTACAGCAAGCAATTAAAGATCAGGGTATTGGCGCGGCCCTTACCCGCTATACCGGCATCACCGCTGACTCACGAATGCACAATATTATCATGGGAAAATATTCAGAATTGAAAAAAATAAAAGCAACGCTACGCAACTAAATTTATATATCCGGATTAACGGGAGTGATATGTCTTTTTCAAATAAAGAAGGGTTTGCTATTGCCGTAAATCTGGTGGCCGCCATCCAAACCCATAAAGACGATTTTAGCCGATTAGACGGCGCGGTCGGCGATGGCGACCATGGGATTAATATGAGCAAGGGGTTTACCCTGGCGTCAGCCGAATTTAATCCGCAAACCATGACCATGAGCGATGCGCTGCTAATTATCGGCCAAACGTTGATGAATAAAATCGGCGGATCGATGGGGCCATTATACGGCGGATTTTTTAGCGGGCTGGGCAGCGCGTCGCAGCGGGCGGACACCATTGATAAACGGGTCATGGGCGCCATGCTGCAACAGGCGCAGGAAAACGTGCGGCGGCTGACCACGGCGGCGGTGGGCGACAAAACGCTGATTGACGTCCTGGAACCGGCGGTCGCCGCGTACCGCCACGCCGCCGATAGCGGCGAGGATTTTGCCGCCTGCTTGCTGGCCATGACCCAAGCCGGCGCCGCGGGGCTGGATTCCACCAGGAACCTGGTCGCGAAAGTAGGACGGGCCAGCCGGCTGGGCGAACGCACGTTAGGCCACCTGGACGCCGGCGCGGCGTCCTGTCATTTGATTCTCACCACGCTGGCCGATGGAGCGATACGGCTGGCCGACGCTCAGGAGCAATGATAATGCAACGATTTATCAATGATGCGGATTGCGTAGTCGAGGACATGCTGCGCGGTTATGTCAAGGCCCATGGCGATGCGGTGGCGCTGTCCGACGCCAATCCGCGGGTGCTGAAACTGCGGGAGGCGCCGCTGTCCGGCAAAGTCGGGCTGGTCTCGGGCGGGGGCAGCGGCCATGAACCCGCCTTCCTGGGCTACGTCGGGCACAACCTGCTCGATGCCGCGGCCGTGGGCGAAGTTTTTTCCTCGCCCACGGCGCAGTCCTTCGCCGACGCCTTCCGCGCCGCGGACGGCGGCGCCGGTATCGCCTGCCTGTTCGGCAATTATGCCGGCGACACCATGAACGTCACGCTGGCGATGCAAATGGCGGAACAAGACGGACTGGTGGTGAAAACCGTCAAGGCCAAGGATGACATTGCGTCCGCGCCCAAGGCGCTCAGCCATCAGCGCCACGGCATAGCCGGCGGGGTGCTGATCTGGAAGACCGCCGGGGCGGTGGCGGCCGGCGGCGGCTCGCTGGATGAGGTTATCGCCATGGCGCAAAAAACGGCGGATGACACGCGCAGCCTGTGCGTCGGCCTATCGGCCTGCACTATCCCGGCCGTCGGCCAGCCTAATTTCTCCATCGCGCCGGATACGCTGGAGTTTGGCATCGGCCATCACGGCGAGGCCGGCATCCGGGTCGAACCCATCAAATCCGCCGCCGAAATCGCCCGGGAGATGACCGCCGCGCTGCTGGCCGATTTCGATGACCTGGCTCCCGATGCCGAGTTCGCCGTGCTGTTGTCCGGACTGGGCTGCACGCCGCTGATGGAGCTTTACATCCTGTTTGACCAGGTGAGCGACAGCCTGGCGGCGCGGGGCCATCGCATCGCGCGCTCGCTGGTTGGCGATTATGTTACGTCGCTGGATATGAACGGCGTGTGCCTGACGCTGCTGCGTCTTGACCGCGACATCTTACAAGCCCTCGATTTCCCGGCGCGGAGCGCGGGGATCGCCATCTAAATAATGAGGATAAGCACTATGAAACTTCAGTTGGCACTTGATGAATTGAAATTGGCGGACGCGCTGGCGCTGGCGGAACGCGTCATCGAATACGTGGATATCATCGAAATCGGCACGCCTTTTGTAATTGATGCGGGCATGAACGCCGTGCGGGAATTCAAGGCCAGGTTCCCGGATAAAGAAATTTTGTCGGATGAAAAAATCATGGATGGCGGCTATCTGGAATCCCAATTGGCGTTTGAGGCCGGGGCGGAATATGTCACGGTGCTGGGCGTCACCGATATCCTCACCGCCCAGGCCTGCGTACGCGCCGCCGCCGATTACGGCAAGCAGGTGGTGGTCGACATGATATGCGTTGACGACCTGCCCACGCGCATTCGGGAAATGGAGGCGATCGGCGCCCATGTGCTCGCGGTGCATACCGGCGCGGATCAACAGGCGGCGGGGCGGCAGCCGATTGAGGATTTAAAAGTCATGGTGCAGCACGCCAAAACCGCGCAGATCTCGGTGGCCGGGGGGATTAACAGCAAAACCATCGATAAATATGTGGCGCTGAAACCCGACATAATCATTGTGGGGTCGGCTATCACCCACGCCGCCGACCCGGTGGAAGAAGCCCGCTTGATCAAGCAGGCGATGACAGCTTTATCATAGGAGGAGATACCATGGCAGTATGTCAAAATCTTATCGCCATTATCGACGAACTGGCCCAGGATGCCCGCCAGGTGGATGGCGTGGCGGTGGAGCAATTGGGGGATTTGATTCTTAACAGCCGGCGGATTTTTATCGCCGGAGCGGGGCGCTCGGGTTTTGCGGCCAGGGCCTTTGCCAATCGCCTGATGCACCTGGGTTTTACCGTGTATTTTGTTGGCGAGCCGACCACGCCGTCCATCCAGCGCGGCGATCTGCTGGTGATTGGCTCGGGATCGGGAGAGACCGCCAGCCTGGTGACCATGGCCAACAAGGCCGTCAAACAGGGCGCAAAGCTGGCCACGCTGACCATTTTTCCGCAGCATACCATCGGCGGATTGTCCGCGGCGCGCATCGTAATCCCCGGCGTCACGCAAAAAAGCAGCGAAACGTCCGCCAAAGCGGCGTCGGTACAGCCCTCCGGATCGTCATTCGAACAGCTTAGCTGGCTGATTTACGACAGTATCATCATCCGCTTAAAAGCGATCAAACAGCAAACCGACGAGCAGATGTACTATCGCCACGCTAACCTGGAATAGAAACTGCGGTTACCCTGGCCCAAGCTTTATCACCGGCGGTGACCCGCCCGCCGGCGAGGGTGGCCGGGATTCCCCGGCCAGAACCTTCACCCGGCGCCGGCAATGCTTCGTCAGATCGCCATGCCGCCGGAAACTTCGATACGCTGGGCGTTGACCCACCGGTTATCTTCGGAAAGCAGCGCCGCAATCATCGGGCCGATGTCGTCCGGCAGGCCGGCGCGGCCCAGGGCCGTCATCCCCGCGATGCGCTGGTTCAGTTCGGGATTGTCGCGCACCATGCCGCCGCTGAAATCGGTGGCGATGGCCCCCGGAGCGACCGTATTCACCGTAATGCGCCGCGGTCCCAGTTCTTTGGCCAGATAGCGCGTAAGCACCTCCACGGCGGCTTTCATGGCCGCATATGCCGCGCTGCCCGGGACGACAATGCGGGTGAGCCCGGAAGAAATGTTCACGATCCTGCCGCCGTCGTTAATCAGCGGCAGCAACCGCTGCGTCAGGAAGAAGACCCCTTTGACATGGACCTGGTAGAGACCGTCCAGCTCCTCCTCGGTAATCTGGTCGAAGGCGGCATGGTGCGAAGTGCCGGCATTGTTGACCAGATAATCAAAACGCTCCGCGCCCAGCGCCGCCAATGCCTGGCCCGCCTCCTGCGCGAACGCGCCGAAAGTGCCGGTATCGCCGGTGTCGAGCTGTAGCGGGATGGCCTGGCGGCCCAGCGCGGCCGCCAGGCCGGCCACCTGTTCGGCTTGCGCCCGGTTGGCGCGGTAGGTGAAGATTGAATCGACGCCGCGCGCGGCCAGGCTTAGCACGGTATTGCGGCCCAGGCCGCGGCTTGCGCCCGTGACGATGGCGATTTTGGCTGATGAAGCCGTATTTTCTGTCTGCATGACCCACTCCTGATGATATGGCTTGGCCTTAAGGTTATCGCGGCGGGCGGAGGGCCTGAATGCCTGAACTCGCCTCGTTCTTGCCTAATCCTGCCCGCAGGCTTATAAACAGTTTATGGTCTGGTTGCAAAATACGGGAAAAACATATTATGCCCACTCTTTTGGCGCAGGCGGTCAAACGCTATACCGACATGCAGGCCACCGGAAGCCCCTTCACCACCGCCATCCCGGGCTTGACCCTGCTGCGCTCGGATCATGCGAAGCATCCCGCCCACGTGATTTTTAAACCCGCCCTGTGCGTGGTGGCGCAGGGCGCCAAATGGACCACCTTCGGCGACCGGCGCTTTGACTACGGAGCAGGGCAGGCGCTGGTGGTCAGCGTCGAGATGCCGGCGCTCAGTCGGGTGGTGCAGGCCAGCGCGCAACAGCCCTATCTGGGCGTGGTTATCGAATTCGATCTGGCGGTGATGAGCGACGTTATGCACCGGATCGATCCGCCGCCCCAGGCCGCGGCGCAAGTGGACCGCGGAGTGTTCGTCAGCGATTTTGACGGCCCGCTGGCGGACTGCGTGCTGCGTATGGTGCAATTGCTCGACCGGCCGGAGGCCATCGCCATGCTGACGCCGGTCATCATGCGCGAAATATGTTATTGGCTGTTAACCGGTCCCCACGGCGGCGAAGTGGCCCGTATAGCGCTGGCCAATGGCCATACGCAGAAAATTATTCATGCCATTAATGTCTTGAGGGAGCGTTTTACGGCGGCGATGCCGATTGAAGAGCTGGCGGCCATCGCGCAGTTGAGCCCCTCGGCCTTCCACCGGCAGTTCAAGGCGCTGACCGCCATGACCCCCCTGCAATATCAAAAGCAGCTGCGCTTGCTCGAAGCCCGCCACCTGCTGGTCAGCGGCGCCGCCAACGCCGAGACCGCCGCTTTCCAGGTGGGCTATGAAAGCCCCTCGCAGTTCAGCCGCGAATATGCCCGCATGTTCGGGGCGCCGCCGCGGCGCGATATCGCGGCATTGCGGTCTGTGGCGCAGTAGCGTTGCCGCAGGATATCTTGGCGATGTAATATACGATGAAACAGATATCCACCAGTAAATATGAGGCAGTTAAAAATCGTTAATTAATAAACTGACGCACAGGATATTTATCTGTACGTCCACAGGAGAGCAACATCATGGACACCTATGTATTTTACGTTAAAGGGGCGACCACGAAAGTCTTTGCCAAAAGCACACTTTCTACTCTTGATATCAATAGGTTAAAGCAAGATGGCTTCAAAAAATACTATCTTGAAATCATGGCTGAAAACAAGAAGCAGGCAATAGAAAAATTAAATGAAGCGGCTAATGAAAACACGGACGCGTTAAAAGGGTTCTCCGGGGATATCCTCTTTTCGTCAATTATATTTATTGCAATACCATTGCTTATCTATTTTGCCCTATGAAATATTCTGCACGTGGAGTACCGGCGCACCGATGGTGATGGCGCGGATCTTGCCGAATTGCTTGGCGAATTGGAGGGTGGGGACCGTCGTCGCCCCCATCAGCCATTCGGCACCGAGAACAATCGCCGCTGCCGCGGGGCCGATCTCGTGGATGTCCGACGAGATGCTGATATGCGGCACGCCGCGCGCCTGGCCAAAACGCAGCCCGGCAAGCATATCCTCTTTTAAGAAGGCGGCGACGGCGCTAACCGGGCGCGCCGTCCAGCGGCCGATAATGCCGGAACCGCCGATAAGGCGAATGGGATTGGCTAGCATTGCTATGCCTCCGGGTCTTGTGTTAAAAACCTACTATAAGTAGATATCTAACAATAAACTACTATTGGTAGGTTGTAACGCAGTAGATTCACGAGGAGAAAATGGCAATCATGACAAGCGAGCAGGGGAGCACGACCGGGAGGTCCGTCTCGCGCAGGCTTTCGAAGGCGCAGCGCAAGCGGCAGTTGCTCGATACGGCGCTGGCGATCGTGCGCGAGGAGGGAGCGGACCGGCTGACCCTGGGACATCTGGCCGCACGCGCCGGCGTCTCTAAACCGGTCGCCTACGATCACTTCGGCACCCGATCGGGGCTGCTGATCGAACTCTACAAATCAATCGACATAGAGCAGGCCGATGCGCTCCGCGCTGCCTTGACCAGCGGCAGGCGGAGCATGGAGGACACGGCCGCCGTCCTTGCCGACGCCTATATCCATTGCGCCGTCAATACCAGCGGCGAGTGGCACGCGGTAGGCGCCGCGCTGGCGGGAAGCGGGGAGATGGAGGCGGTGTACCAGGAACTGATCGACGGCTATGTCCAGCTGTTCGCGTCGGTGTTAAAGCCGTACGTCACCTTGCCGCCCGGCGAGCTGGAACGGCGCTGCGTAGGATTGGTGGGCGCGGGCGAGGCGCTCTCGGCAGCGATGGTGCGCGGCAGCCACAGCGAGTCTGAAGCGGCCGAAACCTTCGCTGCGCTGATCGAGGGCGGTTTGAGCGCACCCGGGTAATCTTCTAAGTAATCATTGCACGGCGGGCTAACCCTCGTTTGTAATATCAATGGTGGCTCAGATCGGGCAGCTTTAGGGCTGGCCGAGAGTAGTTGAGACCCGGTTGTGAGATCCCGATTTGGGCCACCGCCATTGATTTTTAAGCGGTGGCGCTCGCAACCGAGGTCACCGTATCTGTTTATGCTTTTATACAAAGTGAACACCTGCGCTGCACCTCACCGTTATCAGGTGCTTACCATGGAAAAACTTATCAACCCCGCCGAGCTGTGTTTCGACGATGTGCAGTGCCAATGCCAGGCCCTGGCCTACGCCGCTTATACGCTTATAAAATTGAAGATGAAAATGTCCGGGAGCTGTTGTTATATACCCTTATTGAAAAACAGCAGCGGCTTGATATGTTATTACCCGCCGCCAGGCCGATACTGACCAGCTAATTATTTGAGCAAGCAAGGCAAGCAGCAGCTTGGCTATCGGCTGGCAGAGGGACGCCGACTTGGCGCTGGCGTCGGCTCGCTGGCGGGGAATACCCCCGCGTACAGGAAATCCACCAGCGCCCGCACCTTGGGCGAGGGATGCTTGCTCGCCGGCCACAGCACATGGAACACGCCGGTGCAGGCTACATAGTCAGCCAGGATCGGCTGCAAGCGTCCATCCGCCAACGGCTCGCGAATAGCGAAGTCCGGCAGGTAGGCAATTCCCAGACCTTGCAACGCAAAACACACCCGCGTCTCGATGTTATTGCAGATCATCGACGTAGGCAGTTGCAATTCGGGCTCGCCGGGCTCCTGGCGCAGCGCCCAGGTCGCCAGCTTGCCGCTGTTGGGCCAGCGATAGTGCAGGCAGGCGTGCTTGAGTAAATCTGCCGGCACCAGGGGCGTGCCCCGCCGCGCAAGGTAGTCGGGCGAAGCAACCACCCGCATCGGGAAGGTGCCCAGGCATCGGGCCGACAGGCGCGAGTCGACCGGTTCGCCCGTGCGCACCACGGCATCGAAGCCTTCCTCAATCACATCGACCAGTCGGTCGGTGAAATCCAGGTCCAGCTCGATCTCGGGGTAAGCGCGCATAAACTCGCCGAGTACCGGCAGCACCAGCGAGCTGACCAGCGGCAGGCTCACGCGCAGGCGGCCGCGCGGTGCGGCGCTGACCTGCGATAGCTCCAATTCCGCCGCCTCGATCTCGGCCAGGATGCGGCGGCTACGCTCCAGGAACAGCGAGCCTTCAGCCGTTAACGTCACGCTGCGCGTGCTGCGGTGGAAGAGGCGTACGCCCAGCTTCTCTTCCAACCGCACCACGCTTTTGCCGACCGCCGAGGCCGACACGCCCAGCAGCCGGCCCGCGGCGACGAAGCTGCGCGTCTCGGCCACCTGAACGAATACCACAAAGCCATTTAGACTGTCCATTCCTTATCCCATAGCTCAATTACGGACAAAATGTTCCGTGCATCAAGGAACTGTAGCCTACTTTTTCTTTAATCACGAAGTTTCTATCGTATGGGCACGGCCGATTTAGCCGATTTATCGAGGAGCGTGCCATGACAAATTTCCCCCATCCCTTGCACCGGGGCATTTCGCCCGCGCGGCTATCCGCCCGCATCCAGAGCGTCGTCCAGCAGGCGCTTGACGATCGGCGGCTGGTTGGCGCCGTTGTTTTGGTTGCCCGCGATGGCCAGCCGATCCACCAGCAAGCGGCCGGTTTTGCCGAGCGCGAAAGCGCGCGACCGATGGTCCTGGAAACCGTCTTCCGCCTGGCTTCGGTAAGCAAGCCCATCGTCTCCACCGCGGCGCTGGTCCTGGCGGCGCAAGGCCGGCTCGGCCTGGATGAAGATATCGGACGCTGGCTGCCCGAGTTCCGTCCCCGGCTGGCCGATGGTCGCCCGGCGCGCATCACCGCCCGGCAGTTGCTCAGCCACACGGCTGGTCTCGGCTATCGCTTCTTCGAAACCGATGCCCATGGCCCTTACGCGCGGGCGGGCGTGTCGGACGGCATGGATGCGTCCGGCATCAGTTTGCAGGAGAACCTGCGGCGCCTCGCCGGCGTGCCGCTGCTGTACGAGCCGGGAACCGCCTGGGGCTACTCGCTGGCGACTGATGTACTGGGCGCGCTGATCGAGCGTATCCGGGGCACGTCGCTGGACGAGGCGGTGCGCCAACTGGTCACCGGCCCGCTGAGCATGGCCGGGACCGGCTTCGTCGCGTGCGATCCGCAGCGCGTGGCCGCCGCCTATGTGAACGACACGCCACAGCCGCACCGGCTGGAGGAGGGCGAGACGGTCTCGGCCTTCGACGATGTGGTCGGGGTCGCCTACAGCCCGGCCCGCATTTTTGATGCACTGGCCTTCCCTTCGGGCGGCGCGGGCATGGCGGGCACGGCCGGGGATTTCCTGCGCCTGCTGGAAACCCTGCGTCAGGGGGGCGGCGCTCTCCTGCCCGACGAGCTAATCGCGGAAATGGCGCGGGATCAGACTTGCGGGATGGAGCTGCCCGCTGCTCCGGGCTTCGGTTTCGGCCTGGGCTTCTCGGTGCTGCGTGACCCCCGGCTTGCCGCTTCGCCGGAATCGGCGGGCACCTGGCGCTGGGGCGGCGCCTATGGCCATTCCTGGTTCGTGGACCGGACGCAGGGCCTGAGCGTGGTCGCTTTCACCAACACGCTGTACGAAGGCATGTCCGGCCGTTTCGTCACCGATCTGCGCGACGCGGTTTATGGCGTGCCGGAGGCGCGGTGATGATGATATCTCCGTCTCGACGAAGTGGCGGCGCCGCTGGAGTCCGGCGCGCTGCGATCGATTGCCCCCCGCGTATCGCATCCGCTCGGTGCGGCCCGCATGATCGAGGCCCACAGGCTGGTGGAAGGCGGTGGCGTCGCCGGCAAGGTGGTCGTGGCGCCTTGTCTGGAAGAGACGGCACGGCAAGCGCGGGAACCCGGACGATGAGCGCCGCCGCCAATGACCGCCTGCCGCTGGCGTCGCTGCTGGCGCTGGCCATGACGGCTTTCATCACCATCCTGACCGAGGCGCTGCCGGCCGGCCTGCTGCTGCAGATGGCGCAAGGCCTGGCGGTATCCGAGGCCTGGGTCGGCCAGACCGTGACGATTTATGCCATCGGTTCGCTGGCGGCGGCGATTCCGCTGACCACCGCCACGCAGGGCTTTCGGCGGCGTCCGCTGCTGCTGGCGGCAATCGCCGGCTTCGTGGTCGCCAACACGGTGACCACGCTGTCCTCCAGTTATGCGCTAACCATGGCGGCGCGCTTCCTGGCGGGTGTGTCGGCGGGCCTGCTATGGGCGCTGCTGGCCGGTTATGCTGCGCGGTTGGTGCCCGCGTACCAGCAAGGCCGCGCGATCGCGGTGGCGATGGCGGGCACGCCGTTGGCATTGTCGGTGGGGGTGCCGGTGGGCACCTTCCTCGGCACGCTGGTAGGCTGGCGCATCTGCTTCGGCATCATGAGCGGGCTGGCGCTGATCCTGATGTTTTGGGTGCGCCTGCGGGTACCGGATTTCGCCGGGCAGGCCCAGGACCGGCGACAGCCGCTGCGGCGGGTATTCCTTTTGCCCGGCGTGCGGCCGGTGCTGTTCGTGGTGCTGGCCTTCGTGCTGGCGCACAACATTCTTTACACCTACATCGCTCCTTTCCTGTCACCGGCCGGCATGGCAGAGTGCACGGATCGGGTACTGCTGGTGTTTGGCGCCGCGTCCTTGCTCGGAATTTGGATCGTCGGCGCGCTGATCGACCGCCATCTGCGGATGCTGACCCTGGCCAGCACCGCTTCGTTCGGACTGGCGGCGCTGGCGCTGGGTGTGGGCGGCCAGGCGCCCGCCGTCGTCTACACGATGGTCGGCGTCTGGGGCTTGGCCTTCGGCGGCGCGGCGACGTTATTCCAGACCGCGCTGGCCAAGACGGCCGGCGACGCGGCGGATGTCGCGCAGTCCATGCTGGTGACGGCCTGGAACACGGCAATTGCCGGCGGCGGCATTCTCGGGGGCGTGTTGCTAGGACGGCTGGGCATCGGCGCATTCGCCCCCGCCTTGCTCGCGCTGCTGGCGGCGACGCTAATCGTGGTGTGGGCGGCCAGGCGGCATGGCTTTCCATCGTTGATGAAATAAAACCACCTAGATCTTACTGGCCTGGGCCGCGTCACCCGGCGCTATCCACTCTTTGAGCCCCGCCATTCGGCGGGGCGCTGTTGCGAGTAGACGGTTAAAAAAGAAAAATCCACGCAATTGCGTGGATTTTACAATCTTGATCCGTCTTTATGAAACATGCCGGGATGTCATGAGACGACCAAAGCCATTTAGACGTTGAACAGGAAGTTCATTACGTCGCCGTCCTTGACCACATATTCTTTGCCTTCGGAGCGCATCTTGCCGGCTTCCTTGGCGCCTTGTTCACCCTTATAGGTGATAAAGTCGTCAAAAGCGATAGTCTGGGCGCGGATAAAACCTTTCTCAAAGTCGGTATGGATTTTGCCCGCCGCCTGCGGCGCGGTGGCGCCCACCGGAATGGTCCAGGCGCGCACTTCTTTTACCCCGGCGGTGAAGTAGGTTTGCAGGTTCAGCAATTCATAACCGGCGCGGATCACCCGGTTCAGCCCCGGCTCTTCCAGGCCCAGCTCGGCCATGAACTCAGCGCGCTCTTCTTCTTCCAGCTCGGCGATATCCGACTCAACCGCCGCGCATACCGCCACCACGACCGACCCTTCGGCGTCGGCGATGGCTCGGACTTTATCCAGGTACGGATTATTCTCGTAGCCGTCTTCGTTGACGTTGGCGATATACATGGTGGGTTTAAGGGTCAGGAAGCTTAAATAGCGGATGGCCGCCTTTTCTTCATCACTCAGATCAAGCGTGCGCAGCATGCCGGCTTCGCTCAGGTGCGGCAGGCATTTTTCCAGGGCGGACAGCTCAATCTTGGCGTCTTTATCGCCGCCCTTGGCGCGTTTTTGCACCCGGAAGATGGCGCGTTCGCAGGCATCCAGGTCGGACAGCGCCAGTTCGGTGTTGATGACATCGATATCGTCCACGGGATCGACTTTACCGGCGACATGGATGATGTTGTCGTTCTCAAAGCAGCGCACCACGTGGCCGATGGCCTCGGTTTCGCGAATATTGGTCAGGAACTGGTTGCCCAGGCCTTCGCCTTTCGACGCCCCTTTGACCAGGCCGGCGATATCAACAAATTCCATGGTGGTGGGTACGATGCGCTGCGGCTTGACGATGGCGGCCAGTTGATCCATGCGCGGATCGGGCATCGGTACGATACCGGTATTCGGTTCGATAGTGCAAAACGGGAAATTGGCTGCTTCGATTCCCGCTTTGGTCAATGCATTGAATAGCGTGGACTTGCCCACATTGGGCAGACCCACAATGCCGCATTTGAAACCCATGGTTATATCACCTTAAATAGCTTTATTATCAGACGGTTAAGTTTGGCTGACGGGACAATCGACAACGCAAGCCATTATTATACACATAAAACGGCCATAACTCGATTGGCGGCGGCCGGGATGATGCAGACGCCGGGACCGTGCCGCCGCTTGCCGCCGCGGCACGCTCCGTTAAGTCCGAATCATACTTCAAGGCGGCGCCGGTGGGACGTTAAGCTTGAGTTGCGTCCGGTTAACCGGGATACTTAGCGATGTTATAAATAGGTTGCCAACAGAATAGCCCGCCGTCCGGCGACGGCTATTCTGCCGCGCCTTCTCCTGGTTTAGCGGTGTCATCACTCGCTGTGCTGTTTACCTTCCCGGCATACCTTGGTATTCCGGTCTGGCTGCTGGAATATTACCATGTTTCATCTGAAGTCTTTGCCCCTGGCCGGCGTTAAAAACGACGTACTGTCAGGCTCGGTAGTGGCGGTAGCGCTGATTCCCGAGGCGGTCGCCTTTTCCCTGGTGGCAGGATTATCACCGATAATCGGCCTGCATACCGCTTTTATCCTGGGGCTGGTCACCGCCTTATTCGGCGGCAAGCCGGGCATGATATCCGGCGCCACCGGCGCCATCGTCGTGGTATTGGCCAGCCTGGCCGCCCGATACAGCCTGGATTATGTCCTATGGGCGACGCTGCTGGCCGGGGCGATACAACTGCTTATCGGCCTGCTCAGGCTGGGTAAATTTATCCGCCTGGTGCCGCTGCCGGCGATTTATGGTTTTGTCAACGGCCTGGCTATTGTCATTATGATGGCGCAGTGGCCGATGATCCGTGGGCAGGGGCCGGTGATGTATGCCCTGGTGGCCCTGGCGATGCTGATAATCTGGGGGTTTCCTAAAATCAGCCGGGCTATCCCCGGCTCGCTGGCGGCGCTGCTGATCGTCAGCGCGGTAGTGATAGGTCTGGATATCGATACCAAACGGGTCGGCGACCTGGCGGATATTTCCGGTAGCCTGCCGGCGTTTACCTGGCCGGATGTGCCATTGAACCTGGCGACGCTGAAAGTCGTATTGCCCTATGCGGTGATTATCGCTTTTGTCGGTTTGATTGAATCGCTGCTCACCCTCACGGTGCTGGATGAAATGGGCGGTAAAAAAGGCTCCGGCAACCGGGAGTGCCTGGCCCAGGGCGCGGGCAATGTGCTGTGCGGCCTGTTCGGCAGTTTTGCCGGCTGTGCGATGATTGGTCAGTCAATCATCAATTTCACTTCCGGGGGACGCAGCCGCATCTCGGGTACGGTGGCCGCGCTGTTACTGATTATCTTTGTGGTCAGCCTGTCGGATTATATCGCCGTTCTGCCGGTAGCGGCGCTGGCGGGCATTATGTTTATGGTTTGCATCAACACCTTCGAATGGAGCTCGCTGAAGCGCATTCGCCGTATGCCGCGCGCGGACGCGCTGGTCCTGGTGGCGGTGACGGTGATTACCCTCTTTACCGATCTGGCGGTGGCGGTGATATCAGGCGTCATTATCTCGGCGCTGGTGTTTGCCTGGCAACAGGCGCGTATCCGTATCAGCCACTGCGAACGGCGCCGAGCGGATGAAGTGGTCTATCATCTGGACGGACCGCTGTTTTTTGGGTCGGCGACCGCCTTTGCCGAGTTGTTTGCGCCCGCAAACGATCCGGCATGCGTGGTGCTGGATTTTGCCCGTACGCGAGTGATTGATGCCAGCGGCGTCGAGGCGGTAGATAAACTGACCGCGCGATATTTGGCGGCCGGCAAACAGATCCGCTTACGCCATCTTAGCGCGGAGTGTATTGCGCTGTTGCGGCGGGCCGGACCGTTTTGCAGCCATGAACTGGACGAACCGGCCGCCGAATCGGTATTTAAACCGCTTTAAAGCTGTGCAGGCGGTTCATGGCTTTTACCGCGCCGTCCTGCAGTAAAATGCCGGTACAGCTCACCGCTTCGTTAATCGCCTGATCGATTAGCGCCAGTTCGCTGGCCGGGGGTTTGCCCAGCACAAACCCCACCACTTTGGTTTTATCCCCCGGGTGGCCGATGCCGATGCGCAACCGGTGAAAATTGGGGTTGTTGCCCAGCCGGCTGATAATATCCTTCAGGCCGTTATGGCCGCCGTGGCCGCCGCCCAGCTTTAACCGGGCGTTGCCCGGCAATAAATCCAGCTCATCGTGGGCCACCAGGATCTCTTCGGGCAATACCCGGTAAAAAGCGGCCATGGCCGCCACGGCCTTGCCGCTCAAGTTCATAAAGGTGGTGGGCACCAGCAGGCGCACATCCTGGTCGGCGAGGGTTAAACGGCCGGTATAGCCATAGAATTTGCTTTCTTCCTTGAGGGACTGGCGAAACTGCCGCGCCAGCAAATCGACATACCAGGCGCCGGCGTTGTGTCTGGTGGCGGCGTATTCGGCGCCGGGATTGGCCAGGCCCACAATCAATTTGATAGTCATTACGCTATAATTCTCAATTATTTCAATAGATTAATTAATCAGTTTTTGATAGGCCGCGCCGGGGAGGTCCGATAAACTTGAGCGCGCGCCCGGCATATCGCAATCAGGCGGCCATGTTAGCAGATTTATACCCGGACGGCGCAAAACGGGGCGGGTTTCTTCGGTACGCCATGGCTGCGCGGCACAGGCAGCCAGCCGTTTTTTTAACCAGGTTGTTAGCCAGGGTGCTTTATCGCCATGGCCGCCGCGACCAGCGCCGCGTTGTCGGCGGCCAGCTGTCCATCAGGGAGATAGCGGCTATCTTCCAGTCCCACCCGGGTCGATATTCCCTGGCCCAGGGCCAGGGCGGCCAGGGGCCAGACCGTGGCGTCAAAACCGTGCAGCAGCCTCGGGCGCCGCACTCGCTGGCCGGCCAGCAATCCCATGATGCCATGGGCCTGCGCCATGGCCTGGACGGCATCCTGCTGCTCTATTTCAATTAAAATCCGCAATACCTGCGGCAGGTAGCCCGACGCCAGCAATTTTTCCGCATCCGCCAGAGAACCCAGGCCGGCTTCTATGCCTACGCCTGCGGCCCGTAGCTGCCGCATCACCGGCAGGGCGCCGGATTCGCCCAGGTTCACCGAGGCGTAGTCGGGGCCAACGCGCCATTGCCTGATGCAAGACAGCGTCCGTTCCATATCGTTTTCAATCCATTCCCCGGTGGATATGCCCAGCAGCGTGCCGGGACAGGCGCGCCTGATTTCCTGGACGGTGGCGTCCACATCGGCGGCGGCCAGCGATTCCTTGCCCTGGCGATCGCGGATATGCAGATGGATTTCCGCCGCGCCGGCCAGGACGCACCCGCGCGCCGCCGCGGCCATGGCCGCCGGCGTCAGGGGTAGCCGCGGGTGATATTCTGCTGAACGGGCACCATTAATACAGGCTTGGATGATCATCAGTCAGCCCTACGTTAGTTAAGACGTTATTATTATAGTTTTCGTAAGCGGGCATGGGCTGATAATATCGGATACGATGGCAGGGGGGACGCCGGTGGATAAAAGGGATTAGACGTTGAAATTAAGGCGCGCGCATTGAAGACGCTGCGGCTGGCGCTATCCTCCACACCTAATGCCGTGGATTTTTACCGCCGGCAAAGTTTCACCCTGGTCGGGCCGGACCACTATTACTCCGCATCGGCGCAACGGTATTTACCCTGCTTTGCTATGCTCGCCTTATAACGGCACCGCCCGCTCTGCGGCGCGAGCCTGAAAATTGCCTCGTTTGCGCGCTCGGACCATCAGAGCAATGCGCAAAACAGCGCGATAATCGTCAGGGCTATCGCCATGGTGGACATGACTTCCAGATCGTCAGTGTACATAGTCACCTCCTGTCTCCTGACCGATCATGACGCCGCCCGCCGCACCTGATTGTGATCCGGTGTTCAATTAAGTAAAAAAGTCGGACTGAATGTGACAACAAGCTTCCGCCGGCAAGATAAATCGCCGCCAATCCCATTAAGCATGCTGATATGAAAAAAGAAATTGTTTAACGATTTGTGTGATTAATTTGCGACTCTGTGATCGCGGGCACGATGCTCTAAGCCATCCGGTGACTATACTTTAACCAGATAATGACTAAGAGAAAAAAGTTCTCGATTTCATTGATTAACCCGGAGGTGAACGATGAAACGTAAATCAGCACTCTTGTGTGGTAACGGTTTGATGGGTGTGGGCATGGTCATGATGATTGTCGGGTTGGGATGCTCGGTATTAAACCAGCTGCCCCAGCTGCACTTCACCCCGCTGGTTGCGCATGCCGCGATTATGGGCATTTTTATCGGCGCGCTGCTGTGGGTTGCCGGCGCGCGTATGGGCGGCCATGAACGCATATCCGATCGCTACTGGTGGCACCGCCGGTTCGACGATCGCTGCCGTCGTAGCGGACACCATTAATCACTCTGGCTCAGCGGGTTAATTGTCTTCCAGAAAAATAACAATACCTAGCATTTTTTATTCTCCCAATCCTGGACCCGCACTGCCGGTTCGGGATTTTTTTTACGGGCGGGCCTGGCGGCCCGTATCCGGATAGATGGCTGGCAACATCATGGCGGCGCCATCCTTAAGCGTCCTGCCTAGGATCGCGCGCTTGGCGCGCCGCCTCGGCGGCGGCGTTAAATATTAATGCTCGAACATGGCGGAAATGGATTCTTCGTTGCTGATGCGACGAATGGCCTCGGCCAGCATGCCCGACAAGGTCAGGGTGCGGACGTTCGGTAAAGCTTTAATTTTCGGGTCCAGGGGAATGGTATCGCAAACAATCACTTCATCGATAACCGAATTCTGGATATTTTCGTAGGCATTACCGGAAAAAATCGGATGGGTGGCATAAGCAAAGACGCGCTTGGCGCCGCGGTCTTTAAGCGCTTCAGCCGCTTTGCACAAGGTGCCGCCGGTATCGATCATATCATCCACCAGCACGCAGTCACGACCCGCCACGTCGCCGATGATGTGCATCACCTGCGAGACGTTGGCCCGTGGACGGCGTTTGTCGATGATGGCCATATCGGTATCGTTGAGCAGCTTGGCAATGGCGCGGGCGCGGACCACGCCGCCGATATCCGGCGAAACCACAATCGGGTTTTCCAGGTCCTGCTGCAACATATCTTCCAGCAGAATCGGGCTGCCGAATACGTTATCAACCGGGACGTCGAAGAAGCCCTGGATCTGTTCCGCGTGCAAGTCCACCGTCAGAACCCGGTCAACGCCTACGCTAGACAGAAAGTCGGCGACCACTTTGGCGGTGATGGGAACGCGGGCGGAACGAACGCGACGGTCCTGGCGGGCATAACCGAAGTAGGGGATTACGGCGGTGATACGCCCGGCGGATGCCCGGCGCAACGCGTCGACCATGACAACCAGTTCCATCAGGTTATCGTTGGTCGGCGCACAGGTGGACTGGATGATGAAAATATCACCACCGCGTACATTTTCATTGATTTGCACGCTGACTTCGCCATCGCTAAAGCGACCTACAGCGGCGTCACCAAGGCTGGTATATAAACGGTTGGCAATACGTTGTGCTAGTTCCGGGGTGGCGTTACCAGCAAAAAGCTTCATATCAGGCACGAGAAGAACCTCAGGCTTGCGTCCAGAGAAGGTATTGCCGACAGCATAACACTCGAGACCGGAGCGCCATACAGGACAATTCCATACGGGTATATCTTTTTAAAACAACCTGGCAGAACCGTCGTCTTTCGGCGGCGTAACGGTCCGGCTATCTTAATTAATCAGCCCCGGCCAACGTTTCATGCAGCGCAGAGACGTTGGCGCCGCGCGCTACAAAACCACGCATCCACGCCGGGGCCTGCTCAAGCACCTGACGGGCGGCGGTTTCGGTATCGAATTGGGCAAATACACAAGCACCGGTGCCAGTCAGTCGCGACGGCGCGTATTCTAACAGCCATGAAAGATGCTGTTCAACCTCGCAAAAACGTTTTCTTGCGATTGGCTCACAATCGTTACTAAATGGCAGCGCCAATAACGCGTCCAGCGAGCGGACCGGCGAGTCTCTTTTCAAGTCCGGATCGGCGAAAATGACCGGGGTGGATATACTCACTTCCGGCACGGCTACCAGGTACCATTTCTCCGGCGGGGCGGCGGGGGTCAACATTTCGCCGATTCCTTCGGCAAACGCCGCGTGGCCGCGGATGAACACCGGAACATCGGCGCCCAGACGTAGCCCCATGCGGGCCAATTCGTCGCTTGCAAGACCACATTGCCACAAATGATTCAGCGCTACCAGAGCCGTGGCGGCGTTAGACGATCCGCCGCCCAATCCGCCGCCCATCGGCAGACGTTTCTCCAGCCAAATATCGGCGCCGGGCGGGGTAAAATTATTTTTTTGCACCTGCGGATGGCTTTGCAGCAGCCGAGCCGCCCTGATAATCAGGTTATCGTCGTCGTTAACGCCGGCCAGCGGGGTTCTCAGCCTGATTTCGGGGGTGTTGCGCGGTTCAAAGGTCAGGGTATCGCCATAATCCAGAAACTGGAACAGCGTTTGCAGCAGATGATAGCCGTCGGCGCGGCGGCCGGTGATATATAAAAATAAATTAAGTTTGGCCGGGGCGGGCCACTGATAAATCATTTCAGATTCCAGTTATCCATTTTAAGTTTGATCCGCTGTTCGCCCTGATTCAGCTCCAGGTTGGCCGGCAGCGCCGGTTGGGTGTCATCGCGATAGCCCAGATAGGTCACCGTCCATTTATGCCCGTCCTGGTCATAGTCGACCTGTTTGAGCAGGCCGCGATCGTCGAGGGTGAAATCGCTGGCGTCGCCCGGCAGGCCGAGCATCCATTTACGCAAATTCTCCAGCGGGATATTCATGCCGGTGAGTTTGGTAATCATCTCCTGGGGATTGTCGCTGATATACTTCTTACCCTGATTATTGGTCACCTGCGCCATGCCGGGCTGCACGTTAAGGTCCAATTCGGTACTGCCCAGCGGATTGGTAAGCAGCAGGCGATAGCGGTCGGGGCCGATTTGCTGCCAGTTAAAGCGGGCATAGACTTTTTGCGAGCCGGAGATATAGGCGAACGAACCGCGGGTCTGGTAATGGGTCAGCCGCGCCACGGACTGCTCGTGCTGGCGCCATTCGGGGGACGTCTGGCTTTTCGCCGGGCCGCTAGGCGCATGGACGCTACAGGCGGCCAGGATCAGGCTGGCCAGCGGCAGCACGCGGTAGAAGGCTAAAATACGCTTCGGCATAAAAAACGGCTTCCTTATTTTTTCTTTTGGGATACGGCTTTGATTCGGGCCAACAAAACCATGATAGCGTCAATTTCCGCGCTAAGCGGCATTTATTTCGCTGCGCGGCTACCCCGGTATCAACCCCTGGATGGGTCGAAAATGCGGTGTGACTTTTCTTGATCACGCGCATCAAGTAGAATGCAGTGAAACGATAACCATACTAACACTCGTATTATTTAATAGCCGTATTCCATGACTCTCCTTGCGTTAGGTATCAACCATAAAACAGCACCGGTCGCGCTGCGCGAACGGGTGACATTCTCGCCCGAAACGCTCGACCAGGCGCTGATCAGTCTGCTTCAGCAACCGCTGGTGCAGGGCGGCGTCGTGCTGTCTACCTGTAACCGGACCGAATTATATCTAAGCGTCGGGCAGCAGGATGATTTCAAGGAATCACTGATACGCTGGTTATGCGATTATCACCACCTGCGCCCGGAAGACGTGCGGCAAAGCCTCTACTGGCATTTGGGCGACGAAGCGGTAAGCCATTTGATGCGGGTCGCCAGCGGGCTGGATTCGCTGGTGCTGGGCGAACCGCAGATTCTGGGGCAGGTAAAAAAAGCCTTCGCCGAGTCCCAGCGCGGGCATAACCTGTCCGGCGAGCTGGAGCGGCTGTTCCAAAAATCGTTTTCCGTGGCCAAACGGGTGCGCACCGAAACCGAAATCGGCTCTAACGCCGTGTCGGTGGCGTTCGCCGCCTGTACCCTGGCCCGGCAGATATTTGAATCCCTGGCCGACGTGACGGTGCTGCTGGTGGGCGCCGGCGAGACCATCGAACTGGTGTCGCGTCATCTGCGCGAGCATAACGTTAAACGGCTGATTATCGCCAACCGCACCCGCGAGCGGGCGCAAATTCTGGCCGACCAGGTGGGCGCGGAGGTGATCGGCCTGGCCGATATCGACAGCCGGCTGGCCCAGGCCGATATCATTATCAGCTCCACAGCCAGTACCCTGCCGGTTATCGGCAAGGGCATGGTGGAACGGGCCATGAAGCTGCGCCGCAACCAGCCCATGCTGCTGGTGGATATCGCGGTGCCGCGGGATATCGAGGCGGAGGTGGGTAAAGTCGCCAATGCCTACCTGTATACCGTGGACGATCTTCAGGCCATCATCGAGAAAAACCTGGCCCAGCGTAAATCCGCCGCCGTCCAGGCGGAAACCATCGTTGAGCAGGAGTGCCTGGATTTTATGGGCTGGCTGCGGGCGCAAAACGCCGTGGAGACCATTCGCGATTTCCGCGCCCGGGCCGATACCCTGCGCGCCGATATGGAAGAGCGCGCCGTGGCCGCGCTACGGCTGGGCGCCGACCCCGAACAGGTCGTCAGGGAAATGGCGCACCGGTTGACCAACAGTCTTATCCACGCCCCCACAAAATCGCTGCAACAGGCCGCCCGCGACGGTGACGTCGAGCGGCTGCAAATCCTGCGGGACAGTCTTGGACTGGACTAGCGCATTATACTAATAAGGTAAAACCACCATCCATGAAGCCTTCTATTGTTGCCAAACTGGAAGCGTTGCAAGAGCGCCAGGAAGAAGTTGAGGTGTTGCTTGGCGACGCCGGCATTATTACCGATCAGGATCGTTTTCGCGCGCTGTCGAAGGAGTATGCGCAACTGACCGATGTTACGGCGTCCTTCCAGCGCTGGCAGCAAGTGCAGTCGGATATCCAGGCCGCGGAAATGATGCTCGACGATCCCGAAATGCGCGATCTGGCGCAGGAAGAGCTCAAGGACGCCAGGGCGCAGCAAGAAGAGCTTGAACAGCAGTTGCAATTGCTGCTGCTGCCCAAAGATCCCGACGATGAGCGGGGGTGCTTCCTGGAAGTGCGGGCCGGCACCGGCGGCGATGAAGCCGCCATTTTCGCCGGCGATTTATTCCGCATGTATAGCCGTTTTGCCGAAGCGCGGCGCTGGCGGGTGGAGATTGTCAGCGCCAGCGACGGCGAGCATGGCGGCTACAAAGAAGTTATCGCCAAAATCGATAACGACGGCGCTTACGGCCTGCTTAAGTTCGAATCGGGCGGCCATCGCGTGCAGCGGGTGCCGGAAACCGAATCACAGGGTCGTATCCATACCTCCGCCTGTACGGTGGCTGTAATGCCGGCCATTCCGGAAGAAGAACTGCCGGTGATTAATCCCGGCGATTTGCGCATCGATACGTTCCGCTCGTCCGGCGCGGGCGGCCAGCACGTTAACACCACCGATTCCGCCATTCGCATCACCCATATCCCTTCGGGGCTGGTGGTGGAGTGCCAGGATGAGCGTTCACAACATAAAAACAAAGCCAAGGCTCTGGCGGTGCTGGGTGCCCGGCTGCGCGCCGCGGAAGTGCGCAGGCGCCAGTTGGAAGAGGCCTCGACCCGGCGTAATCTGCTCGGCAGCGGCGATCGTTCCGATCGCATCCGGACCTATAATTTCCCCCAGGGCCGGGTAACGGATCACCGCATCGGCCTGACGCTGTATCGCCTGGATGAGGTGATCGAAGGCAAGATCGATATGCTGATTCAGCCGATTATGCAGGAGTATCAGGCCGATCAGCTGGCGGCGCTGGCAGAACAGTCCTGATGGAGATCCGCCAGTGGCTTGACGGCGCCAGCCGGCGCCTGTCGGCGAGCGAAAGCCCTAAGCGGGACGCCGAAATCCTGCTGGGTTTCGTGACCGGCCGGCCGCGCACCTGGCTGCTGGCTTTTGGCGAAACCCCGCTTACCGCCGGGCAGTTGAGCCGGTTGGCGGCGCTGCTGGATCGCCGGGCCGCGGGCGAGCCGATCGCCTACCTGGTGGGCGAACGCGAGTTTTGGTCCCTGCGGCTGAAGGTGTCGCCGGCTACGCTGATTCCCCGCCCCGATACCGAGTGCCTGGTGGAGCAGGCGCTGGCATTGGTCGGCGCGGCGCCGGCCGAGGTGCTGGATTTAGGTGCCGGCACCGGCGCCATCGCCCTGGCGCTGGCCAGCGAGCGGCCGCAGTGGCGGGTCACCGGCGTCGATGTACAGCCGGAAGCGGTGGCCCTGGCGCGGGAAAACGCCCGCTGCCTCGGTTTAACCAACGTCGGGTTCGACGCCGGAAGTTGGTTTAAATCATTGCAGGGGAAGCGCTATACCCTTATTGTGAGTAACCCGCCCTATATTGATGTCGATGACCCTCATTTAGGTCAGGGCGATGTGCGCTTCGAGCCGCGCAGCGCGCTGGTGGCGCCGGCGGCGGGGCTGGCTGATTTAATCACTATCATCGGCGAAGCCGCCGGACATTTGCAGGCCGGCGGCTGGCTGGTGGTTGAACACGGGTGGCGCCAGGGAGAACCCGTGCGCGCCTTGTTGTCCCAGGCGGGTTTCGCGCGAATCGACACCCGCAAAGACTATGGCGGCAATGAACGTGTATCGATGGGACAATGGCCGGCGGCATAAGGTTCGTCCCACAATAATGGTGATGGAGCAGTGATGAGTGCTTATACGGCAATCAAGTACTTACATTTAACGACGGTATGGATCACCATTACGCTGTTTATCATTCGCTTTTATTGGCGCTGGCGGGAGTCCCCCCTGCTGGCGCGGCGGTGGGTGCGCATCGCGCCGCACGTCAACGATACGCTGTTATTGGTGTTCGGTATCGCGCTGATTTTCCTTTCCGGAATTTCTCCTTTCAGCCCCGACGGTCGCTGGCTGCTGGATAAAATAGTGCTGGTCATTATTTATATCCTGCTGGGTTCCATTGCCCTGGGTAAACATACGCGGCGGGAAAAAATTCGCTGGCTGGCATTTATTTGCGGGCTGGCGTGTCTGTACACTATTTACCGGCTGGCTAGCAGTAAGCTTCCCCTGCTGACAGGATTTTTATGAGTAATATCGCGGATTTTGAATATAACCTTTCACCGCTCAGCGAGGGCGTGATTCGTATTTCGCTCGCCGTTCGCGAGGATTTCCCGGCCGAAAGCGTCCGCCAGCAATTGCGCTCGCTAACCGCGGATGCCCGGGAACGTATCCCGGCGGAATTAAATCAGGATGAGCAGCTCGGACTGCTGTTGAAATTGTTTTACCATACCTGGGGATTTGGCGGCGTCGGCGGAGTATACCGGCTGTCGGATGCCCTGTGGCTGGATAATGTGCTGGAGCGCCGGCAGGGCTTGCCGGCCTCGCTGGGCATCATTTTGCTGCACGTGGCGCAGGCGTTGAACATTCCGCTCGCGCCGGTGATCTTCCCGACGCAGATGATTCTGCGCTCCGGCTGGCTTGACGGCGAAATGTGGCTGATAAACCCGATCAACGGCGACACTCTCGACGAACATACCCTGGATATCTGGCTGCGCGGGAATATCGGTTTGGGCATCGAGCTGACGGATGACGATCTGGAAGAGGCGGATAATAATACCGTGGTGCGCAAATTGCTCGACACCCTGAAGTCCGCGCTGATGGACGAAAAACAAATGGTGCTGGCGCTGGGCGCCAGCGAGGCCATGATTGAATTCGACCCGGACGATCCCTATGAAATACGCGATCGGGGTTTGATTTATGCGCAATTGGAATGCGATCATGTGGCTTTGTCGGATCTTAATTATTTTGTCGAGCAGTGCCCTGAAGACCCGATCAGCGAAATGATTAAAGTACAAATACACTCTATCGAGCAGAAATCGGTGACCCTACACTAATCCGACCCGCGCTCAACAAGAACCTGTCTGGCGTTTCGATTAAAGATTATAAGGTATAGGTATGAAACAACTCGTGGTTAATATTGGCGATATCCCGGTGGCGAACAACCTGCCGTTTGTGCTGTTCGGCGGCATGAATGTGCTGGAGTCGCGAGATCTGGCGATGCGTATTTGTGAACATTACATCACGGTCACGCAGAAATTGGGCATTCCGTATGTGTTTAAGGCCTCCTTCGATAAAGCCAATCGTTCGTCGATCCATTCCTACCGCGGGCCGGGGCTGGAAGAGGGGATGAAAATCTTCCAGGAGCTGAAAGCGCAGTTCGGCGTGAAGGTGATTACCGATGTGCATGAAGCCTCCCAGGCGCAGATCGTGGCGGATGTGGTGGATGTAATCCAGTTGCCGGCTTTCCTGGCGCGCCAGACCGATTTGGTGGAGGCCATGGCCCGCACCGGCGCGGTGATCAACGTGAAAAAACCGCAGTTTATCAGCCCGTCCCAGGTGGGCAATATCGTTGATAAGTTCCGTGAAGCCGGTAATGAACAGGTTATCCTGTGCGATCGCGGCAGTAATTTCGGCTACGATAATCTGGTGGTCGATATGTTGGGATTTAATATCATGAACCGGGTTTCCGGGGGCTGTCCGGTGATTTTCGACGTTACCCACGCCTTGCAGACCCGCGATCCGTTTGGCGCCGCCTCGGGCGGACGCCGCGCGCAGGTCGGCGAACTGGCCCGCGCCGGCATGGCGGTAGGGATTGCCGGGTTGTTTATCGAGGCGCATCCGGACCCGGATCATGCCAAGTGCGACGGTCCGTCGGCGCTGCCGCTGGATAAGCTGGAGCCTTTTCTGGCGCAGATGAAGGCGATTGATGAAGTGGTCAAAAGTTTCGCGGAGCTCGATACCAGCCGCTAAGGGCGGGTGCGCGCTCCCGTTAACATGATTCGGGTTCGCGCACATGGCGTTGCATGAGCAATAAAAAACGGGGGACATCCATGTCCCCCGTTTTTTATTACTGTCGGCCGGGCGGCGCGGGTTAATTGCCGTTGGCCGTGGCCGGCAGGATCTGGTCTTGCGCTTGCAGCGCCTGCGGCAGGGTGCTGTAAAATTCCAGCCGGCCGGGGATGGGATGGATATTGGCCCGCGCCAGGGTTTTTAACGGCTGGAACGGGATATCGGTGACGATAAGCCTGGCGCCCGCCGGCAGATGCTCGCTGAAGTTTCTGAATGCCTGCAGGCCGCCGGCATCCAATACCGGCACCGCATCCCACTGCAAAATAATTACCGGGTCCTGCGCCGTCAGCTCGGCGATTTCTTCGAATATCCGCTCGGCGGCGGCGAAAAACAGCGGGCCGTTCACCCTGATGACCCGCCGCTGCCCGGCGATGCTTTGCGGCAGTTCATTGATCCGGGTCATGCTGGCGATGCGCCGCATAAACAGCAGCGATGCCAGTACGATCCCGACCGTGATGGCAATCACCATATCAAACAGCACCGTCAGCGACATGCATATCAGCATCACTATGATGTCGTCTTTCGGGGCGCGGCGCAGCAGGTAGACGACTTTACGCGCCTCGCTCATATTCCAGGCGACCAGCAGCAATAACGCCGCCATGGCCGACAGCGGCAGGTAGGATAATGCCGGTGCCAGCACCAGTAATGCCAGCAGCACCAGCCCCGCATGCACCAGCGACGAAACCGGCGAGGTGGCGCCGGCGCGAACGTTGGCCGCCGAGCGGGCGATGGCCGCGGTGGCGGTGATCCCGCCGAAGAAAGGCGCAATGATATTGCCCAGTCCCTGGCCAATCAGTTCATTATTGGACTGGTGTTTTTTGCCGGTCATACCGTCGAGCACCACGGCGCACAGCAGGGATTCAATGGCGCCCAGCATAGCCATGGAAAACGCGGCGGGCAGCAGCGCCGAAACGGTGTGCCAATTGAAGCCCATGGGCACGCCGTGGGCATCGGGAAAATTCCAGGGTAGCAGCCACTGCGGCAGGATGGGGGGGATGCCCTGGCCGTGGGTGCCGTCCGCCAGTATATAGCCGAACCGGGTGCCGATGGTGGCCACCGGCATATCCAACAGCCATAAGATCCACATAATACCGGACCCGACGATCAGCGCCGGCAAATGGGCGGGAAAGCGGATGCCCAACCGCGGCCAATAGACCAGAACCGCCATGGTTCCCACGCCGATAAGCGTATCGGCGAGGTTGATGGTCGGCAGCGCGCCCACCAGCGCCGCGACTTTGCCGACATATTGTTCCGGCACCTGCTCAAGCGTCAGGCCGAAAAAATCCTTGATTTGCATGGTGGCAATCGTGATGGCGATGCCCGAAGTGAATCCCAGCGTTACCGACAGCGGGATAAACTCGATCAGCTTGCCTAAGCGGGCAAACCCCATTACCACCAATATCAGCCCCGAGAGCAGGGTGGCGATTAATAACCCCGCCAGGCCAAATTGCTGGGAAACCGGATAAAGGATGACCACAAAGGCCGCGGTCGGCCCGGAAACGCTAAAGCGCGACCCGCCGCACAGGGCGATGACAATACCGGCAACGGCGGAGGTATATAAGCCGTATTGCGGCGCCACGCCGCTGCCGATGGCCAGCGCCATGGCCAGGGGGATGGCAATGATGCCGACGGTAATACCGGCGATAATATCTTTGATAAAACGCTGCGTAGTGTAAGGTTCTTTCCAGCAGGCGTCGATAAACGCGCTAAAAGGGCGGATTCCAGCGAAGAGACGATTTTTCATGAATACAACGAACCAAAACGTTAACCAAGGCGGGCCAGGGGTCCGTCATAAAGAATCACTAAAATACACGGTATTGGAAAGTAAAAACCAGCGTTAAATCATGGGAGAGGCGAAAAAGAATCAGTATCTTTGTCATTGCACTTTTTTTTACCGCTGGTCTCGCTTTTAGGCCCAGGCATCACCGGAAGCAGAGCGCTCCCGGTGGAATATAATCTTTGCCTGTCCGCTTATAACATCAGCGTCATAAGATAAGCGCCAAACAGCGCCAGATGCGCGGTGCCGTTGAGGACATTGGTGCGCCCGGTGGAAAAGGATATTTGGCACAAGATCATCGCTGTAAGCATCACCACCACCTGCGGCAGTTCCAGGCCAAACGCCAGGGGATGGCCGGTTAATATGGCGATGATGGTGACGGTGGGCACTGTCAGGGAAATAGTGGCCAGTACCGAACCGAAGAATAGATTCATGGCGCGCTGCACCTGATTTTTCAGCACGGCTTTGATGGCGCCCAGGCCTTCCGGCGACAGGATCAGCAGCGCGACCAGAAAACCGGTGATTTGCTGCGGGGCGTTTAAATCGCTGAGCAGTTGTTCCAGCGGCACGGCGTTGAACTTGGTCACCGCCACCACCGCGATCAGATGCAGGATTAACCAGATGCTGTGCCAGGTCGAGCTGTGGGCGGACGGTTTGCCGTGGGGGTCGTCGTCGTCGCCGTCTTCATGCTCGTAAATAAACCATTTCTGGTGGGTCGTGGTTTGTATCAGCAAAAACACGCCGTACATGGCGGCGGAGATGGCGGCGGCAATCAGCGCCTGGGCGGTGCTGAAGTTACCGTCGGGCAGGGAAGCCGGCAGCACCAGTACGATCACCGCCAGGGGAATTATGGCCATCAGATATTGTTTGATGCCCGCCAGGTTCACGGACTGGGTGGCGAATTTACGACCGCCGAGCAGCAGCGAAAACCCCACCAATCCGGTGGTGACTATCATGATGACCGAGAACAGGGTATCGCGCATCAGCCCGGGCGACGCATTGCCGGTGGCCATTAATGCGGATATCAGGCTCACCTCAAGGATGACCACCGACAGGCTCAGGATCAGGGAACCGAAGGGCTCGCCCAGGCGATGCGCCAGGACATCGGCGTGGCGCACCACGTTAAAGGCGCTTACCAGGATGGCGGCCAGGGCCAGCAGATTGATCACCACCGCCAGCGCAAATGATAGCGGAGCGGCGGAGCCCCAGACTATCAATATCGCCAGCGCAGCGATGGGAAAGAGCAGGGTATATTCTTTATGACGGGTTTTAATCCCTGGAACGGAAGACTTCATGATAGGTAATCTCCTTGCATAATAAGGCTTGTTACCAGACGTTATAGTTATCGGGCACCAGCTATGAAATATCCGGAGACAAGCTTACCAGAAAAGCGGCTAATAAATGTCAATTTGTGTATAAACCGCCGCTTAGGAAAAAATACCCGTAAAGGCGGGTAAAACGGAGGTTTGTTAGTGATATTTATCGGATAAGCCCGTTAATCATAAAATGTTATCATGTTATAGAGGCCCGTATGTAGACATCTTTCGGCGCTAAATAGCAGCTTTCAGTGGTTATCTGCCATATTTTTGTCAATGTTGCATAATAGCATTATCACTCTTTCTGCGGCCTCCCGCGCCGCTTTGGCGATTTGCTCAACCTTGCCTACACTTAATGGTAAGGCATACCGGTTATAACCCTACAGCCGACTCCGATAAACAGCCGGAACCACGGAGACTAGCGCCATGCCCTATAAATCTAATTCATCATTACCCGACAGTGTAACTAATGTACTGCCAAAACATGCGCAGGATATTTATCGCGAAGCTTTTAATCACGCATGGGATCAGTATGAGGATAAATCAGAGCGCCGGGGTGACGAATCCCGTGAGGAAACGGCGCATAAAGTCGCCTGGGCGGCGGTCAAACATGGTTACCAAAAAGGCGACGACGACCGCTGGCATCCGAAAAAATAGCGCTGCTTTTCTCAACTTCCCCTTTACCGCACGCCCAACGCTTCCCTCCTACGGGCCCCGTACGGGGCCTTTGTCCCCAACGCGCGCAGATGCCGCCATGACCCCCGCACCCGTCCTGAAGCGTGTTGAAACATCATTTTTTGGTTTTGTGATTGAGATCAAACTTGCCAGATCGGGCATAAACGAATAGTGTCATAGTATTCCTTTGAAAATAATTGACTCTTACATAATTAACGTTGTAGGTATCTGCTGGACGGCTGTACCTGGTTTGTGGCAAACGTGGTCGGGAGAGAGTGAGCAAGTGTTAACACGCGATTTTTTGCAAAAAGCTGACTGTAAAACCGCCTTTGGCATTATTGACGAGGCACTGTTGTTAACTCCGGAACAACGCCATGCTTCTTTGCAATGCACGTTGTCGCGCCGGCCGGATAATAGTCCGGTATGGATATTCGGCTACGGGTCGTTAATGTGGAATCCCATCTTTGAAGCGGATAAAGTGAGTCCCGCCACGCTTACGGGCTGGCATCGCGCGTTTTGCCTGCGTCTGACCGCCGGACGCGGTACGGCGGCCCAGCCGGGCAGGATGCTGGCGTTAAAAGAGGGCGGACAAACCACCGGCCTGGCATTCAGGCTGCCGGAAGACCAGCTGTACGATGAACTGGCGCTGCTCTGGAAACGCGAGATGGTTACCGGCTGCTATATTCCCACCTGGACCGAACTTACCCTGGAGGAGGACCAGAAGGTCACGGCGCTGGCGTTTGTCATGGACCCGCAGCATCCTTTTTTCGAGGCCGATACCCGTTCGCAGGTTATCGCGCCGCTGATTGCCTGCGCCAGCGGCCCGCTGGGCACCAATGCGCAATACCTGTTTGCCCTGGAACAGGAACTGAACAATTATGGCATGCATGACGAGTGCATGGTGGAGTTGGTCAATCATGTGCGCCAATTGCTGCAAGCCCGTTCGGCGGTGAATCGCAACCCGTTCGACGGGCCGCCGCTGGCGTATTCCGATTAGGGTTGCCCGGCCATGGCGATGGCCGGGGATGAAGGATAAGCGATCAGGAGCGCGACCGGTCCGGGGCATCCAGGCGGCCGTCTTCCCGATCCTTGCTCAGGAATTGCGCCACCAGACGTTTACGCACCCGCACCACGAACTGTTCCTGGAACAGCACGCATACCGCAATAGTCAGCAGCAAATACATCACATACCCGCCCAATGACAGCTGTACCTCGCCCGCCGCGGCAATGCACCCCTCCCAATCGCTAAAGCAGGCCGTGGGATTGCCCCGGAAAAACTGCTCCAAAGTGCGGAAAAGATTAAATAGCGGAACGTGCAGGGCAAACATGGACAGCGACGCCGCCCCCAGGCGCGGCGACCAGTGGCGCAGCCAGGCGCTGTCCGGGGTGCGCGCCAGGGCGCAAAGGTAAACCAGCGCTATTTGCGAAGGCAGCAGCAGGCCGTTATGCAGCAGGAAATACCAATATTTCGGGCCATGGGTGAATAATGCCGCCGCAATCAGAAAACACGCGGCAATAAACAGCCCCATGCCGCGGCGCTGCCACAGCGATAATATCTGCTGGTTTAACCGCGCCCGGCGAAATAAGGCATAGCCCAGGATACCGCCGAAAAATTCGGGCACGCGGAAAATGGGCACCCGTTGAAGCAGTCCGGTGTAGGGCACGCCGTACAGATTCTTCCAGATAATCAATACCGGCGGCAGCAGGTAAAGCGCCCAAATAATCGCCAGCCATAACCAGGTGCGGCGGGCGCTCATTAATTTTGGCGCGCAATAGGGGAACAACACATAAAAGAAAAACAAAGTGGAAAGGGACCACAGCGGGGCGTTAAAGGTCAGGAAGTACGGATTCCAGGCCTGCAGCATAAACACCTGCAATACGCTGTTAAAGGCCAACTGGACATTGTCCATATAATGGCGAAACAGCTCGGGGTTGGTTTGCCCCAAAATTTCATTGGTGTCGTAAACCACGAAACGCACGCTGGCTCCCGGGCCTTCCGGCGCAATGGCCAACCATTGCATCAGCGTAATGACCAGGACCGATGAAACCAGCGCCACGATATGGATAGGATAAAGATTAAAAAACCGCTTGGCCCAGAAGGTGGTGGCCGGATCGCGCAGCCGGTCCCCCCTGACATACACATGGGCCAGTAAAAAACCGGATAACACGAAAAAGGAGCTGGTGGCGAAAAAACCCATGCTGGTCAGTTCGCCCACGCCGGTTATGTTTTGGATCTGGGGGTAAGTATGGGCGGTATGGTACAGCATCACATAACACCCCAGTAAAAAGCGCAGCCACTCAAGGCCTATGAATCGTTCCTTTTCGAGAGGTTTCATACCATTATCTCCGGGCCGATGTCGTCTAAGACATCTTGGTGGCGGGCAGGTGCTATTTGTAACATAACAGCATAATAATTGTAGTTTAAAATGTTAATCAAGCTAAGGGATTCTTCCCCCCTAGGATTATGTTATAGTCGCTATCTCGGGTTACTTTATGAGCAGTCCGGCAATATGCCGGTCATCAAAGCAACGCGTCACGCCGATGAGCAGACGCGAACTGAGAGGTATGTATTGCACTTATTCCCCCCATGCGGCCAGAATAAGCGGCCAAATCGAGCCGGTCAGTTTTTTTTACCGCTGGCGTTATGCGGCGTAATCATGGGCCTATTGCCGTTAAACGTAGCGGCGCTGGCCACGGATACGCTAAGCGCGAATATCCCCGACGCCGGCGTTTTGGCAGCGGAAACCCCGCCCGGCCTGCCGACGCTCGGGGGCGATAGTTTAAACCAAAGCGACGCAGAACAAAAGCTGGCATCCCTCGCCAAACAATTGGCCGAGGCCAACAATGACGCCAGCGATCTCTCCTGGCGCACCTTTTTGCTGGAACAGGCTAAGGGCAAAATCCTCACCCAATTACAGCAGCAGAGCGAAGCGCTGCTCTCTCCGCTGGGGTATTCCAGCGTCTCCCTCGATGTGAATTCCGCCGGTAAATTTACCGGCAGCTACGGGCAATTGCTGCTGCCCCTGCGCGACACGGCCCATGGCGCGCTCACCTACAGCCAGGTGGGCGTACAGGGAACGGCGCAGGGCGCGGTAGGCAACGTGGGGCTGGGGCAACGCTGGCTGACCGGGGGATGGCAACTGGGGTATAACGTATTTTACGATCGCTATTTGCAAGGCGATGCCCTGCGGCGCGGGGCCATCGGTGCCGAAGCCCGCGGGGATTACCTGAGTTTATCTTCCAATTATTATTATCCTCTTTCCGCAATGCGGGCCGGCCGGGGGGCCGATACGTTCCTGCGCCAAAGCGCCGCGGGTTACGATATCACCACCCAGGGATATCTCCCGTTTTATCGTCAGGTGGGCGCGTCGGTCAAATACGAGCGCTATTACGGCGATAACGTCGATCTGTTTGATAGCGGCAATTATCGCAGCGATCCCTCGGCGCTGGAGTTTGGGGTCGATTATACCCCGGTTCCCCTGATGACCCTGTCCGCCAGGCATAAAGCGGGCGACAGCGGCGAAACCCAGGACCAATACTCCCTGACGGTGAATTATCGGCTCGGGGTGCCGTTTCAACAGCAAATATCCGCCCAAAACGTGGCCGAAGCGCACTCGCTAATGGGCAGCCGCTATGATTTGGTGCAACGCAATAATACCCCGGTGCTCTCATTCCGGCAGCGTAAAACCCTGTCGGTGTTTCTCGCCACGCCCCCTTGGTTGTTGCACAGCGGCGATACCGTGCAATTGAAAGTACAGGTGGAGGCGCACAATAAAATCAGCGCCGTAAGTTGGCAAGGCGACACCCATGCGCTGAGCCTGACGCCGCCCGCGCGCGGCAACCAGCCCAACGGCTGGAGTATCATCATGCCGCCCTGGGACGCCGCGCCGGGAGCGATCAACGCTTATTCCCTGTCGGTCACCGTGGAAGATGACAAGCAGCAGCGGGTCACGTCCAACTGGATCGCGCTTAAAGTCGAGCCGCCGTTGACGGCGCAAACTGCCCCCATCCCGTATTAGCGCTCCCCTTTAGAACGCGCCATGCACCATGATGGTGCGATTGCCCTCTTTTCATACGTTGCCTGCGGCCGAAAAAAGGCGGCGGGGCGCCTGGCTGCCGCCCGCGCGGCGGCGGGAATAAAATAGTCTGCGGCTTGCATAAATCCTCTCTTATTCTGGAGCAATCGCCTCTTGCTTGCATAATATTCATTTTTTATTCACATAAAATGAATAATTAAAGTTTTTAACTCTTTGATTTTTAAGCATCGCGTTAGTTTTATTCATTTTTGGCCGAGGTGGCTGGCATGAAGTGTGCTATCTATACTTATCTCAAGCGTACTGAGGAGTCTTGACTATGATGATCATCCGACCGGTCGAATACCGCGATTTACCGGATATCCTTGCGCTGGCGGGTAAGACCGGCGCCGGGCTCACCTCGTTGCCGTCCAATGAAGATGTCCTGTCGGCCCGGATCGATCGTTCGGTGCGCACCTGGCAAGGCAGCGCGGCCCGCGCGGAGCAGGGTTATTTATTTGTGCTGGAGGATAGCGACTGCCGCAAGGTGGTGGGGGTCAGCGCGATTGAAGTGGCGGTTGGCCTGAGCGAGCCCTGGTATAATTTTCGGGTCGGCACGCTGGTGCACGCCTCCCGCGCCCTGAATGTTTACAACGCGGTGCCGACCCTGTTTCTGAGTAACGATCATACCGGCCAAAGCGAACTCTGCACCCTGTTTCTCGATCCCGATTATCGCCACGGTAAAAATGGCCAATTGCTGATGAAGTCGCGGCTGATGTTTATGGCGGCGTTTCGCCGGTATTTCGGCCAGCGGGTGCTCGCCGAGATGCGCGGCTACTGCGATGAACAGGGCCATTCGCCGTTCTGGGCCAATCTGGGCCAGCGCTTTTTCTCCATTGACTTTGCCCATGCGGATTACCTGAGCGGCACCGGCAATAAATCCTTTATCGCCGAATTGATGCCGAAACATCCGCTCTATGTGGATTTTCTGGCGCCGGAAGCGCGCGCCATCATCGGTAAGGTGCATCCGCAAACCGAACCCGCCAAAGCGGTGCTCGAAGCCGAAGGCCTGCGCTACCAGGGCTACGTTGATATCTTCGACGGCGGCCCGACTCTGGAGGCGGAAATCGATCAACTGCGCACGGTGCGCGACAGCCGGCCGGTAACCGCGCGGATTATAGCCGCTCCGGCTCCGGCGCCTGACGCGGCCTGGTGCCTGCTGGCCAACGATCGTTATCAGCAATTCCGCGCCGTGGTCGGCCAATGCGCGCCGGGGAGCGAGCCGCTGGCGATCGGCGAGGATACGGCCCTGGCGCTCGGGATGGCCGACGGGGACAGCGTGCGCGTGGTGGAGCTGTACGCCGCCGGTCATGGCCACGGCGCCGCCCGAACCGGAAC
This sequence comes from Enterobacterales bacterium, assembly GCA_015654925.1. Taxonomy (GTDB): domain Bacteria; phylum Pseudomonadota; class Gammaproteobacteria; order Enterobacterales; family Enterobacteriaceae; genus Acerihabitans. Next base: position 76,489 of record JAATFX010000120.1, read on the forward strand.
CCACCCCCAGGATCGGCAAACGGGAGATGCCTATGCCGCAATGTGTTGAAGTCAATTTTGACGGACTGGTCGGCGCGACCCATCATTATGCCGGACTGTCGTTCGGCAACGAAGCCTCCACCCGCCACAGCCTGCAAGATGCCAACCCGCGGCTGGCCGCCCGCCAGGGCCTGGAGAAAATGAAAGCGCTGGCGGATGCGGGCTTTGCGCAGGGCGTGCTGCCCCCGCACGAGCGCCCGCACATCCCCTCTCTGCGCCAATTGGGGTTCAGCGGCAGCGATGGGCAAATTCTGGCCCAGGTCGCCGCGCATCATCCCAAACTGTTATCGGCGCTGGGTTCGGCGTCGGCCATGTGGGTGGCCAATGCCGCCACCGTCAGTCCCTCGGCGGACAGCGCCGACGGCAAGGTGCATTTCACGCCCGCCAACTTAAATAATAAATTCCATCGAGCGATCGAAGCCGAGACCACCGCCGCCGTTTTGCGCGCGGTCTTCCCCGACCCGCGTTATTTCCACCATCATGCCGCGCTGCCGCAATCGGCGCTGTTCGGCGACGAAGGGGCGGCCAATCACAGCCGGCTGGGAGCCTATGCCGGCCCAGGCGTGCAAATGTTCGTGTATGGCAAGAGCGGTTTCGGCGTTGACCTCGCGCCGGCGCGTTATCCCGCCAGGCAGACCCGGGAGGCCAGCGAAGCAGTGGCCCGCCTGCATCAGCTGTCGCCGGAAGGCTGTTTGCTGGTGCAGCAAAACCCCGAGGTCATCGACCGGGGAGTATTTCATAATGACGTCATCGCGGTCAGCAACGAGCAGGTGCTGTTTTATCATCAGCAGGCGTTTGTGGACACCCGGTCGGTGCGCGACCAACTGCAACGCCGCCTGGCCCGGCTGGGGCAAGAGTTCATGCCCATCGAGGTGCCGGAGCGGCGGGTGTCGGTGGCCGACGCGGTAAGCACTTATCTGTTCAATAGCCAGTTGTTAAGCCGCCAGGATGGTAAAATGACCATAGTGGTGCCCCAGGAGGTGCGCGATAATCCCCAGGTCTGGGACTATCTTGGCGAACTGGCGGCCGACGGGCGCGCCATTGATGCCATCAGGGTGTTTGACCTGCGGGAAAGCATGCGTAATGGCGGCGGGCCGGCCTGCCTGCGGTTACGGGTGATTCTGAATGACGGCGAGTATCAGGCGGTGAATCCGCGCGTATTGATGAACGATGACCTGTTTGCGCAGCTTAACGCCTGGGTCGATCGCCATTATCGCGATCGCCTGCGCCAGGGCGATTTGGCCGATCCCGCGTTGCTGGACGAAGTGCGCGTCGGCCTGGATGAGTTAACCCGGTTGCTGAATCTGGGTTCGATTTATCCTTTTCAGCGCTAGCGCGGGTATGCGGGTATATAGTCGGCTTTCTCCCTGGCGTCGTCGCGTTAATATTCGCGCCAGGGAGTGAGTGGTAATATAGGGAATAAACATTTTGCCTGACGGGCATTCAGAGTTATCTTAATGGTACAGAGGGCCATAATCGTTTTAGAATAAATGTATATCGCCATGGAAAATAACTCTTTTCAGACATAAAATTCACGGTTTCTCCATGATTGGCATAAAAATGAGTTTTAGGCTTTAAGTTATTTACTCATACTCGCGTTACTTGAAGATAAGCAGCGTACACTTATATTTGTCACGAACGCTGCCGGCAATATTAATCGCGGCAGACTATAAACAGATATGAGGAAATTATGCGCAAATTAACCGCTTTATTCATGGCTACTACCCTGGTGTTAGGTTCGGTTCAATTGGCCAGCGCTGCGGATACCGCCGCGACCGCCACCGCTCCGGCCAGCGGCGAGATGCATCATCGTCCGATGCACGGCGGCATGCATGGCCCTATGATGGACCACATGTTCAAAGGCCTGAAGCTGACCGACCAACAGCGTGAGCAAATGAAGACGATTGCCCGTGATTCCATGAAAGACATGAAGCGTCCTTCCGCCGCCGAGCGCCAGCAAATGCATGACGTCATCGCCGCCGATACCTTTGATTCCGCCAAGGCCCAGGCCCTGGTAAACTCCATGGCGCAAGAGCAGAATCAACGCATGCTGGCCCATTTGGAAACGCAGAACAAAATGTACAATGTGTTAACCGCGGAACAAAAGCAGGAATTTAATAAACAATTCCAGCAACGCGCCGAAAAAATGGGCCAGAAAGACGGTAAATAAAAATTTACCGGTCATGATTGGTTAATAAAAAACGCGGCCCACCGGCCGCGTTTTTTCATGCTTATCCCGCTCCGGGTCCCAGGGCCGGATTAATTCTCTGCGCCGGGTGATATCCCGGTTATTTTTGCCAAAAATCATCAAATACCGTGACCGGCGGGTGGCGTTTGTGTTCGGTACGCACATACCAGTCTTCGATGATCCTGGCGACTTCCGGCGCGACGGTTTTCCCTTCCAAATAATCATCGATCAATTCGTAGGTCACGCCAAGAGCCGATTCATCCGGCAAAGCGGGACGGTCTTCTTCCAGATCGGCGGTGGGGGCTTTAAGGTATAAATGTTCGGGACAGCCCAGATGTTTCAATACCGCGCGGCCCTGGCGTTTATTGAGCCGGAAAAGCGGATTGATATCGGTGCCGCCGTCGCCATATTTGGTGAAAAATCCGGTTACCGCCTCGGCGGCATGATCGGTTCCCACCACCAGGCCGGAGGTCATGCCGGCGATGCTATATTGCGCTTTCATCCGTTCCCGGGCCTTTTCATTGCCCTTGATAAAGTCGCTCAGGACAATTCCGGCATCACGCAGCGTGGCTTCGCTGGCCAGAATGGCATTCTTGATATTGATCGTCAGTACCCGATCCGGCTGGATAAAGGCGATGGCATCCTGACAGTCGGCTTCGTCCTTCTGTTCGCCATACGGCAAACGCACGGCGATAAACTGATAGCTGTCATCGCCGGTTTCCTGGCGCAGTTCCCGAATAGCCGTTTGGCTGACGATGCCGGTGAGGGTGGAGTCCTGGCCGCCGCTGATTCCCAATACCAGCGTGCGCACGAAAGTATATCTTTTCAGATATTTTTTCAGGAAGTCGACGCTCACGCGAAACTCGGCGGCCGGGTCGATATTCGGTTTTACCCCTAGTGCTTCAATAATGTCTTGTTGCTGGGCCATGCGTATATTCTCCTCATCAGAATGGCAATGTGATATCGCAGCGAAAGGTAGACGTATTATCCAGAGTGTAAAGTGAAACGGTGCCAAGCGAAAGTGTAACCGTTAGCCGGCGCATTAACAGGCCATAAACCCCGCAGATGAAAAAAAGTGACTTACCGCTGCGCTTAAATTTGTGAAAAAGCCTTTCGTCTTCTACACTTAACTATACATACCCAAATGAGGTGACATTTATGAATAAGAAGATACTGATCGCTTTTACCGCCGCTACCGCTCTTACCATTCTTTCCGGCTGTACCGTATACGATCGCGCCGATAGCTACATGAAAAAACCCGTCGTGAGCGATGTGAAAAAAGGCATGACTAAACAACAGGCCCGCGCCATCGGCGGCATCCCGTCGACTTCAGCTACCATGATCAATGCCCGCGGCACCTGTGATTCCTATGTGCTGGGCACACGTGACGGCAAACCTATTAACTATTTTGTCAGCTATGACCAGAACAATATTGTCCTGAACAAGGGCTTCCAGAGCTGCCAGGAATATGACACCAACCCGCAGAAATAACGAGGGTGGTTTTTGTCTGACGTTATCGGGTGACTTTTGCCGATAACGGAAGTCCAGATAATGTAGATAATGTAAGTGATGGGCGATAAGTGAATAATTTCACTTATCGCCCATTTCGTTATGTTTAACGCCTTTCTTAGGCGGGGACCCCCGCAATTTTACTGATTCTTGACCAGACGCGATGCAGCTTCAACAAATCGAGGAAGTTCTGCATTAACGCCCCCTGCGTGCCGGCGCCCTCGCTAATCCCGTCTTCCGGCAGGTCCGTCAGGCCTAATTGCTGCTTAAAGCGATTAGCGTCGCCGCTCAGGCCAATCACTTTAAGATGCTTGTAAGCCTCCAGGATATAGTGCCGCGCCGCGCCATCGAGCAGCAGGGCATCAAGATTGCCATCAGGTACGATAACGCCGTCCACGGTTATCGAGGGCGAACCGTCAAAAGTGGCGTCTATGGGCAGGGTTGACCCATCGCTGGCAATCACATTGCCGCCGTGTCCGGCCAGAATCTTGGCATGCACCCCTGCCGCTTTCAACGCCTGCAGCGCGGCGAGGACATCGGCGGCGTCCACGCCGTCGCTGACCAGCAACGCCACCTGTTTGCCTTTTAACGCGCCGCTGCCGGTGGCGTACAGGCTAAGGGTCGGGTCCTGGGCTATCCCGCTGACCGGCTTGGGCGGCGGGGTATTCAGCGCATCTTCCGACAGCGTAAGGCCCAGCTTGGCCGCCACTTTTTGGGCGAGCGTCACGTCCACGCGGGTCAATAAATCGATCACCCGCTCGCGGATATAGGGCCGGGCCACTTTGCCCAATTCAAAGCTGAACGCATCCACGATATGCTCTTGCTCGGCCGGGGTCTGGCTTAGCCAGAACAGGCGGGGATGGGAAAAATATTCCAGGAAAGAGTCGCTGCGTTCGCGGATCTTCTGGCCGTCCACCCGTTCCTGATAGGACTCGAAACCGCCGCCTTCCTCCGCCGGAGGGGTTTCGCGCGGCCAGTTGTCATTAATGGAATTAGGGCCATGGGCCGCCGGATTGGTATCGATATCCTGGCGGTGCATGCCGTCGCGCTGGAAATTGTGGTAAGGGCAGACCGGGCGGTTAATGGGAATTTCATGGAAATTGGGTCCGCCCAACCGGCTGATCTGGGTATCGGTATAAGAAAATAAGCGGCCCTGCAGCAACGGGTCATTGGAGAAATCGATGCCGGGAACGATGTGGCCGGGATGGAAAGCCACCTGCTCGGTCTCGGCGAAAAAATTATCCGGATTACGGTTAAGGGTCATCTTGCCGACGATTTCCACCGGGACCAGCGCTTCGGGTATCAGCTTGGTGGGGTCGAGCAGGTCAAAGTCAAATTTGTGCTCGTCTTCTTCCGCAATTAATTGCAGGCCCAGCTCATATTCCGGGTAATCACCGGCTTCAATGGCTTCCCACAGGTCGCGCCGGTGGAAATCGGCGTCTTTGCCCGCCAGTTTTTGCGCTTCATCCCATACCAGGGATGCTTTGCCGGCCACGGGTTTCCAATGGAAACGCACAAAGGTGGCTTTGCCTTTGCCGTTAATCAGGCGGAAGGTATGAATGCCGAATCCTTCCATGGTGCGGTAACTGCGCGGGATGCCGCGATCCGACATGGCCCAGAACACGTTATGCAGCGTTTCGGGCTGCAGCGAAACATAATCCCAGAAGGTATCGTGGGCCGAACCGCCCTGGGGCATTTCGTGATGGGGTTCGGGTTTGACCGCATGGACGAAATCGGGGAATTTCACCGCATCCTGGATAAAAAACACCGGGGTATTGTTGCCCACCAGATCAAAATTTCCTTCCTGGGTATAAAACTTAGTGGCGAAGCCGCGGATATCGCGCACGGTATCCGCCGAACCACGGGAGCCCTGGACGGTAGAGAATCGCACATAAACCGGCGTCTTGACCGACGGGTCTTGTAGGAATCCGGCTTGGGTGATCTCCGTTAACGGGCGGTAGACCTCAAATATCCCATGCGCGGCGGATCCGCGGGCATGGACAATGCGCTCCGGGATGCGCTCATGGTCAAAATGGGTGATTTTTTCGCGCAGGATAAAATCTTCCAGCAGCGTGGGCCCCCGTTTACCGGCGCGCAGCGAATTCTGGTCATTGGCGATTTTTAGTCCCTGATTGGTGGTCAACGGCTGTTGATCGCCGGACTTACGGTGGGGTTCCAATGCGTCGAGTTTAGCGTTGCTGTTTTGCGGGCTTTTCACCGAGCCGGGGGCGAGCGGCTGTTTGCCCGGTTCCGACGTGCCGGGTTGGGGCAGATGGCTATTATCATCGGGGGCCAGATGCCCGAGGCCGGGCTGTGCTGAACTTCCGTCCGGCGCCGGGGCCTGATGGGTCAGCGGTATTTTATCCTGGGCAGGGCCTGAAGGTTTCGACATTTGACATTGCTCCTCTTACCAAGTTGAAAAGGTTAATGACCGTTTGCGGCTTGTGGTTATTAGGATGCTAGATCAACTATAGAACAGATTTTTTGCCGCGGATCGCCGGCGCTAATCAATTGTGATAGGAGTGAATGAAAAGAAGATATTGCCGGCAGTAACATAATGAGCGCTGGCGATTGTTAAATCCGCTGGCCGGGAAACAGGCTGCCGCGCACCTTATGCCATAATATCTGCACCGAGTCGGGCATGGTCATCTTATCGCTTAGCGGCGCGCCCTGCGGGTGCTGCATGGCGAATACCAATACGGCCAGGCAGAGGATGCGTTCAAGCTGGTTGCCTTTTTGCGACTGCAGGATGGGCAGGCGAAAGCGCCAGCGGCAGGGCCACAGCAGCGGCACGCCGGCAGGGGTCAGCATATCGGCGATAATATGGCTGAGATAACCGATAATCATGCCGTGAAACGCGTCCAGGGGAATCAGCCCCGGCGTGACCTGGAGGGTGAACAGCATAATGCCGCCCATAATGGCCAGCAGGCTATGGGTAAAACCGCGGTGGCCGAACATGCGGGCAATGGGCAACGACAGCCATTTCAGGCGTTGGCCGAGAAAGGAGTGGGGATGATCGATATCCGGCAGCAGGCAGGTCAGCAGGCCGCCGGCAATGATATGCCACCAGTCGCCTTGGGCGAGCGCAGGGGACAGCTCCATTTTTTTTGCTAAAATGGTGCTCGCCAGAGCGAAAATGAGGTGCCCTTCAGCGGTCATGATAAGATAAGGTCTTTATTGCTGGTCATATGTCCAGTATAAAGCAATCCACCGCATCCTGAAATAGGTTACCTTGTAACAAATGACTGCCGCGCGCGATTTTCTGGGTTGCCAGAAAGCAAAAGCCCCGCAGGTACGGGGCTTTTGACACCGGGGTGGGGAGGGTTTAGCGCGCCAGCCAGCCGCCGTCAACGGCAATGGTGTAGCCGTTGATGTAATCGGATGCCGTGGAGGCCAGGAAAATCGCCGGGCCTTTCAGATCGGCAGGCAGGCCCCAGCGGCCGGCTGGAATACGTTCCAGGATCTCTTTGCTGCGATCTTCATCGGCCCGCAGTTGCTGGGTATTGTTGGTGGCCATATAGCCCGGCGCGATGGCGTTGACATTGATATTATGTTTCGCCCATTCATTGGCCAGCAGGCGGGTCACGCCCATAACCGCGCTCTTGGAGGCGGTATAAGACGGTACGCGTATCCCGCCCTGGAAGGACAGCATGGAGGCGATATTGATGATTTTGCCGCCTTTACCCTGCTTGATAAACTGACGGGCCGCCGCCTGGGACATAAAGAAGACGGTCTTGATATTGATATTCATGACATCGTCCCAGTTTTTTTCACTGAATTCGATGGCGTCCTCGCGGCGGATTATACCGGCATTGTTCACCAGAATATCGATATGGCCATATTCGGCTACCGATTTTTCGATGATGCCCGGGATATCGTCAATTTTGGTTAAATCAGCGGTCAGGCTCAGGAAACGGCGGCCCAAAGCGGTGACTTTGGCGATGGTTTCTTCAGGGTCGACAATATTCACGCCGACGATGTCGCAGCCCGCTTCGGCCAGGCCGATAGCCATGCCTTGACCCAAACCGGTGTCACAGCCGGTGATCAACGCCACTTTACCCTGCAAATTAAATGAATCTAAAATCATACCTTAACCTCATTATTGGCGACGCAACGCCGCCGCCAGCACCTTGCGTACAAAATAGCCGAACGGGCCGGCCGGAAAACGTCATTAGCGAATTTCGCTGACTTTTACATGGTCCATATCGTCAAATACCTGGTTCTCGCCGACCATGCCCCAGATAAAGGTATAATTTTTAGTGCCGACGCCCGCATGGATCGACCAGCTCGGTGAAATGACCGCCTGTTCGTTATGCACCAGCAGATGGCGGGTTTCCTGCGGTTGGCCCATCATGTGGAATACCGCGGTTTCGTCGTCCATATCAAAATAAAAGTAAACTTCCATGCGGCGTTCATGGGTATGGCAAGGCATCGTATTCCACAGATTGCCTTCGGCCAGCTTGGTCAGGCCCATCGTCAATTGACAGGTCGGCAAGACATCGGGAACGATAAATTTATTGATGGTGCGCAGATTGCTGGTGGCATTATCGCCAATGGTCTGCGGAGACGCTTCGGCCATGGTGATTTTACGGCTGGGGTAGGTCATGTGCGCCGGCGCGCTGTTGTAATAGAATTTAGCCGGCTTGGCGGCGTCCACGCTGGTGAACTGCACGTCTTTTGCGCCCATGCCCACATACAGGGCTTCCTGATGGCCGATTTCATAGGTTTTGCCGTCAACGACGATGACGCCCGGCCCGCCGATATTGATTAC
>JAATFX010000022.1 GCA_015654925.1 Enterobacterales bacterium
CATCAGAAGAACGACGGCAGCGGCGGTCAACGTCTTACAGCTCATAATAATCACATTCCTTTTGGGCATAGGATGCCGATGATAATAGACCTTGCCGACATTGGGAACCTCTAGAAGGCCCATCTATGACCGCGGGAACGTAAAAAAGTTGAGCTTTTCTATGCTGCGAGCAGTTCTTTAGCATTTGCCAGCGTATTTTTAGTCACTTCGCTACCGCCCAACAGACGCGCCAGCTCTTGCAGGCGGGCTTTTTTATTCAGTGAAAGCATCTGTGTTTCGGTCTCGTTGCCATCGGTGTTTTTGCTGACATAAAAGTGATGATGGCCCGAGCCGGCAACCTGCGGTAAATGGGTAACGCACATCACCTGGGTGGACTCGCCCAGCTGACGCAGCATTTTACCCACAATCGCCGCGGTGGGGCCACTGATGCCGACATCAACTTCATCAAATATTAATGCCGGGGTATCCATCTTGCGGGCGGTAATTACCTGGATTGCCAAGGCGATACGGGATAGCTCGCCGCCGGACGCCACTTTCGCCAGGGGTTGCAGCGGCTGTCCCGGGTTGGTGGTGACCAGCAACTCAATGCGATCCGCGCCATCGACACCGAGCTGATCCTCGTCAAAATGGGTGGCGATAAATAATTTCCCGTGAGGCAATGACAGGTCGCGGATGCTGCGGGTAATCAATTCTGAGAGTTCGTCGGCATGCTCCCGGCGTTTCTGGTGGAGCTGGCGCGCGGTTTGCATCGCCTGTTCATGGAGTTGCTCCACCGCCTCCGCCAATACTTGCGCATCCATGTCCTGCCGCTCGCTTGATTCCTGCTCCTGCAGTAAACGCTGATATAATTCCGGCAATTCCTCCGGTCTAACATGATGTTTGCGCGCCAGGTTCATCTGGCGCGATAACCGCTGCTCCAGTTCAAACAGCCGTCCGGGATCCAGGTCAAGATTATCGCCGTAGTGGCGCAGCTCATCGCTGGCTTCGGTGAGTTGAATGGAGGCTTCTTCCAGCAATTCCATGATGGGAGAGAGGGCGGCATCCATGCCGATCAATTCGCCCACACGCTGCTTGACGCCGTGCAATAAACCGAGCAGGTTCTGATCTTCCCCTTCGCTCAAGGTATCGAGGGCCTGACGGGTGGTGGTAATCAACTGGCCGCTATTGGCGAGGCGCTTGTACTCCAGATCCATTTGCTCGTATTCATCCGCCACCGGCAGGAACTCAGTAAGCTCCTTTAACTGATACTGCAACAGTTCGCGCCTGGCCGCGCGGTCGGCGGCGCTTTGCCGGAAGGCGGCCAGCTCCAGGCAGCTTTGGTGCCATTGCCGGTAAGCGGCGGCCATGGCGTGGTGCAGCGCTTTTTCATCGGCGTAGGCATCAAGCAGATGCTTTTGATGATCAGGCCGCATCAGCAGCTGATGGGCGTGCTGTCCGTGAATCTGAATCAGGTGATGGCCCAGATCGCGCAGTTGCGACAACGGCACCGATACCCCGTTGATAAAGCCGCGGGATCGCCCGTCGTGGCCCACTACCCGGCGCAAAAGGCATTCATTGCCGTTGTCCAGCGCGTTATCGGCCAGCCAACGCGCCGCCAGCGGCGTATCGCCAAGGACGAACCGGGCGCAGATATCCGCCCGGGGCGCGCCGGGCCGAACCATGGCGGCATCTGATCGACTGCCGAGGCAAAGGCCGAGCGCATCGATGGCAATGGATTTACCCGCACCGGTTTCACCGGTTATCACACTCATTCCCGCTTGAAAATCGATGGTCAATTCACGCACTATGGCAAAATTAGCGATGGTCAGTTGAGACAGCATGGCGGCATTCCTGTACAAAACAACATAGCTGGAGTTAAGCACAGTATAAACTGGTTTTTTATACAGTAAAGCCATGGCTGACAATTTTTAAAATAATTTTTTCGACCAGCCCAGTTTGGTGCTCAGCGTATTGAAATAGTTGTAATCAAGGGGATGCACCAGAGCCAGATGGTAATCGCTGCGGCGAATGAAAATCTCTTCTCCTTCCTGGATGGGCAGGGCGATTTGGCTGTCGCAGCTGATCTCCAGTTCGCTGCCGTTCTGGGAAAATTTCAGCCGGATGGTGCTGTTGCCGTTGATCACCAGCGGCCGGGACGACAGGGTGTGGGGGAACATCGGCACCAGGACGATGGCATCCAGCGGCGGGGTGAGGATGGGGCCGCCGGCGGAAAGCGAATACGCGGTGGACCCGGTGGGGGTGGCGATGATCAGTCCGTCGGAGCGTTGTGAAAAGGCGAAGCTGTCGTCGATATACACTTCGAATTCAATCATATGCGCGACTTTGCCGGGATGCAGCACCACTTCGTTGATGGCGGTGCTGAGCCGTCCGCATTGGTTGTCGCGGCAGACCTGGGCTTCCAGCAGGAAACGTTCTTCACAGCGGTAGTCTCCCGCCAGGACATCCGACAGTTGCTGCAAGGCCGAATCCGGATCGAGATCGGTAAGGAAGCCCAGATTGCCGCGATTTATGCCAATCACCTTGGTATCGTAGCGGGCCAGTATGCGCGCCGCTCCCAGCATGTTGCCGTCCCCGCCCACGACAACCGCCAGGTCGGCGCGCTGGCCGATGTCCGCCAGACTGCCGGTAATGGCGCCCTCCAGATTGAGATCCCGGGCGATTTGATGTTCGATGATGACTTCATGTCCTTTCGCTACCAGCCAGTGGTACAGCATTTCATGGGTGGCCAGGGCGTTTGGATGACGCGGATGGCCGACAATGCCGATACTCTGAAAGGGTTTATTCATGTTATTGCTTTTCCTCGCCATGTTTTGCTGACTACATTATGCGACATCCCTTGAATCCCCGCTATTCATCCCCATAATAAGCGGAGTAGCAAGATTAAAAAGGCTAAAACGCGGAGAAACTCATGATGAGTAGTAAAGAACAGAAGACCCCTGACGAGCAAGTCTCACCGGAAAATGATAGGGAAACAGGGCAACAGTCGGAAGCTTTGCCCGAGACGGCCGAAGTCGTGGATCCGCGCGATGAGCAAATCGCTGTTCTGCAAGCCAAACTGGATGAAGTACAACAGCGGGAACGCGACAGTCTGCTACGCGTCAAGGCGGAAATGGAAAATGTGCGCCGTCGCGCTGAGCTGGATGTGGAAAAAGCCCATAAATTCGCGTTGGAAAGATTTGCCGGTGAATTGCTGCCGGTCATTGATAATCTTGAGCGCGGGCTGGAGACGGCCGACAAGTCCAACAGCGAGTTGACTCCGCTCATCGAAGGCACTGAGCTGACATTGAAATCCTTGCTGGATGCGGTGCGCAAATTCGGTATCGAGGTGGTGGGGGATACCCATGTTCCGTTCGATCCCGCAGTGCATCAGGCCATGACCATGCTGGAATCCGATGAGCATGAGCCTAACCAGGTCATGATGGTGATGCAAAAGGGCTATACCCTGCATGGACGTCTGTTGCGCCCGGCCATGGTGGCGGTGTCGAAAGCCCGTAGCTGACGGTATCGGACATTGGCGTGAGCATTATCAGTTAATCCGGTTATCGATTTTGACCCCCGCTGGCTGGCGACTCGCCGGCCCTGGCGGGAGTTGTGACGCCAACGGGTTAGCGTCCTTATGCCAGCGGGTTGAAAAACCAGCTCCGGGCCGGCGGTAATCGCTCAGCCAGGAGTCTGAATTTCTGCTTTATAGGCCGGTATCGATACGGGTTCACCCAAAGAGGCGCTCTTTTCGCCGGCATGGCGTCATCGGGCTTGAATCAGATCATTGCGTCGGCAATTGCGGTTGCCAATCAATGGGGGTTTGCCCTTGTTGCACCAAAAACGCGTTGGCCCGGGAAAAATGCCTGCAGCCTAAAAAACCCCGATGCGCCGAAAGCGGCGACGGATGGGGAGCCTTGAGAACATGGTGGCGGCGGGGATCGATGATCCCGCCTTTCTTTTGCGCATGAGAACCCCAGAGTAGAAACACCACTCCCTCGCGGCATTCATTCAACACTTCTATCACTCTATCGGTAAATGTTTCCCAGCCCAGACTGGCATGGGAATGGGCCTTGCCCGCTTCCACCGTCAACACGGTATTGAGCAGTAACACGCCTTGCCCGGCCCAGCTTTGCAGACAACCGTGATCGGGCGGCGTAAAGCCGGTTATGTCCGTTGACAGCTCTTTATAGATATTCACCAGCGAAGGCGGTGCGGGCACACCCGGCCGGACGGAAAAGGACAGACCATGGGCCTGATTGGGACCGTGGTAGGGATCCTGGCCGAGAATAACCACTTTCACCGCCGCCAGTTCGGTGTAGCGAAATGCGTTGAACACGTCGTGCTGGGGAGGGTAAATGGTTTTCCCTTCAGCCCTTTCCTGCGCGACAAAAGCCAGGGTTTGCCTGAAGTAGGATTTGTCTTTTTCTTCGGCGAGGGTATCCCGCCAGGTCGGGCTCTGCGTCATGGTACGCTCCATGTTGGATGATGACTTAGCAGGTAGCTTACCGGGTAACGACCGCCGGCGAAATGCTTTCTGTAGATGATATGCATAGCAAATTAAATTGTCTTCTTTCAAATAAATTTGAGGATTTCCGTCTGTCCAAAAATGACAAAATTGATATAAAACAAAAACATGTCATTTTGGTAAATAAGTTATTATGCCAAAAATTGATTTAAATCAAGGATGGCTCTCGGCCTGACTGGTATATAGTCAGACAGACGAATTGGTTTTACCAAATGTCCACAAATGCAAAACCTGCATCAGGGACAAGACGTGAAGATTTTGTAAGCCACACCAGGAGGTATCTATGGCGTCGAAAATTATCGGAGTGCAAATTACCAAAGCTGACAATAAAGCATTGGTTAACTCTATCTGGCTGCTGGATAACAGCGTGGAACAGGCGCGTTGCCTGTGCGCCGTTGCCGGTTATGCTGAAGATCAGGTTGTAGCGTTGAGCGAACTGGGCAATATTGAATATCGGCAGATCCCGATTGAGCAAACAGATGCCGTGCGCGTTGAGGGGGGGCAGCATTTGAATGTAAACGTGTTGACCCGAGAAACGCTGGAAGACGCCGTCGACAATCCGGATAAATATCCGCAGTTGACCATTCGCGTCTCAGGTTATGCAGTACGTTTTAATTCATTGACGCCGGAACAGCAGCGCGATGTTATCACCCGTACCTTTACTGCGGCCATGTAATGGTCCACGCAGCGCAAAAAGGGGGCCCAGGCTCCCTTTTTTCATGGGGCTGGTTTGTGAATCGTTAAAAATATACCAATCAATCAATATGTTAAAAAAGCAATAACCTGAAAGGGTGCCTAGATCAAAAAACGGAATTGATCCGCTGTCAGTATTTTGAACAAAATCTGTTTCAAATCATACTACTGTTAACAATATGAAATAATTAGGAAATTATCTTTTATAAAATACAATCAAAGATAGGAAATTTACGTTAAGTATCCAAAATGCGGTTATTTACATTTCCACCGCGCTAAACCGCTAAAAGGGATGTGTTCGCATAAAACAAAGCCGCCTGACCGGGCGGCTTTGTTGTACGGGCGATGCATTATTCATCAACAGGTTTCAGGGTGACGGCCGGCTCGGTATCGGCCTGTTTGTTGATCCGGCGTTTGCCGATGTTTCTTTTATCCCGCAAGCGGACTTTGACCTTGTCTTTCACCTGGCTTTGCTGTTTTTTCTCTTTCCGCTTCGCCAGGACTTTTTTCGATGGCTTGCCGGTGGCTTTTGCCGACGGTGCCCTGGTGGCGGGGCGTAATTCATCCACGACCCGGGCTTTCAGGGGTTCGTTCAGATAGCGGCTGATTTTGCCCAGCAGCAGATGATCATGGGCCTCCACCAGCGAAATCGCCGAACCTTTCCGCCCCGCCCTGGCGGTACGGCCGATACGGTGCAGATACACATCGGCGGTGGTGGGCAGGTCAAAATTGATCACATGGCTGATATCATCTATATCCAGCCCTCGCGCCGCGACATCAGTGGCGACGAGCACCGTCATCCGTCCGTCGCTCATGCGTTTTATGGCTTCGTTGCGTTTGGCCTGCACCATTTCGCCTTCCAGATAACAGGAGGCGATGCCCGCTTCGTGCAGCCAGCCCACCAGCTCATGGACCCGCTCGCGCTTACGGACGAAAACGATGGTTTTGGTGACGTCGGGCTGTTTCAGTAAATGGCAGAGCAGGGCGGTTTTATGTTGCAGGTCGTCGGCCCGATAATACCACTGTACGATTTTTTTGCGTTCGCGCCGGGATGGCGAGGCGTCGATCTCAACCGGGTCGTTGAGCAGGCGTTCGGCAAAATCTTTCACCGCATTGCCCTCAAGGGTGGCGGAGAACAACAGTGTCTGCTTGCGCCAGCGGGTTTCGGCGGCAATAAGTTCCACATCGTGGGCAAAACCCATATCGAGCATCCGGTCCGCTTCATCCAGAATCAGCGTTTCCACCGCGCGGCAATCGAAATTCTCTTCTTTAATGTACTGCAGCAATCGTCCGGTGGTGGCAACGACGATATCCTGATTGTCGCTGAATACCACGGCATGATTCATATACGCCACGCCGCCGGTGATAGTGGCGATATCCAGCCGGGTATGGGCCGCCAGTTCTTTGGCCTGTTCCGCCACCTGCATGGCCAGTTCGCGGGTGGGGGTGATTATCAATACCCGCGGCGGCCCGGATTTTTTACGGGGAAAATCAAGCAGATGCTGCAGCACCGGCAGCAGATAGGCGGCGGTTTTACCGGTTCCGGTAGGCGCCGAACCCAACACGTCGCGTCCTTCCATGGCCGGCGGGATAGCCTCGGCCTGAATGGCGGTGGGGCGTTCATAGCCTTTATCCTGCAAGGCGGCGAGCAGGCTTTCATGTAGGTCGAGTTCGGTAAATTGGGTTACAGTCATGGGCTACCTCTGGTTGGGGCGCAGATTATAGACGGATCGCGGGCAATCTTCATCTGTTTCCGCTCGGACGGGTGATTTCATCCGCGGCCGGTCTGTCTGAAGAGCGATAAAAGCGTGGCGCCAGGCGCCCGCCCGCCTGCCCGGATAAAGTACCTGGTTTAAGCATGTGATTGAGCATGTGATAAAGTACCTTGATATGTCCTGAGAGCCAAATGATGATCGATTCGCCGAAACAAAAAAACCTGCTGCGCCGGGACGGTTTTACCTTTAAACAATTTTTTGCCGCCCACGATCGCTGCGCCATGAAAGTGGGCACCGACGGCGTGCTGCTGGGCGCCTGGACGCCGCTGGCCCGGGCGCAACGGGTGTTGGATATCGGCACCGGCTGCGGGGTGATTGCCCTGATGGTGGCGCAGCGGACCGGTGATAACGTTCAGGTGGACGGGATTGAACTGGATGCGCGGGCCGCCGGACAGGCCGGGGAAAATTTTGCCCTCAGCCCCTGGTCGCGCCGCCTGCGGATTATTCACGGCGATATTCTGGATTATGCATCCCCTGGCGCCGCCGACGCCGCCGCTTTCGCGGGCCAGAATACTTCCGGCCGATATGATGTTTCCCCGCGCGCCATCGAACCTTATGAACTGATTGTCAGCAATCCCCCGTATTTCCCGGTGGGCATCGCCTGCCGCAGCCCTGAGCGCGATTCAGCGCGGTACACGGCGACCTTGACCCATCAGCGCCTGCTTGACGCCGCCCGCGCGCTGTTGGCCCCGTTCGGGCTGTTCTCGATGGTGTTGCCGCTGGAGGTGGGGGAGAACGTCATCGCCCTCGCCCGCAAGCAGGGCTGGCATTTACATTATCGTACCGATGTGGCGGATCGGGAGGGCCAACCGGCGCACCGGGTGCTGCTGGCGTTTTCACCCCGGCCCGGGGAACTGGTTTATAGCGCCATGGCGCTGCGGGACGCCGATCGGCGCTATTCGCCGGCGTATCGCGCATTGACCGGCGAGTTTTATCTGTCCCTGTCCGGCGTAGCCACCTCCGGCCGGCAAGCGGCGGATGGCGGCGTCGCGGGCTGAGTAGCCTTATGGCGCGCCGCCGGGGATCGGGACATCCGGCTCAGGGATGCAGGATGGTCGGCTGCGGATTTTCGCTCATCTCAGGATAATCCAGGGTGTAGTGCAAACCGCGGCTCTCTTTGCGTTGCATGGCGCTTTTCACTATCAGCTCCGCCACCTGGGTCAGGTTACGCACTTCCAGCAAATTATTGGAGATGCGGAAATTGGAATAATACTCGTCGATTTCCCGCTGCAGCAGATTGATGCGGTGCAACGCGCGCTCCAACCGCTTGGTGGTTCGCACAATGCCGACGTAATCCCACATAAATAACCGCAGCTCGTGCCAGTTGTGCTGAAGCACCACCGCTTCGTCGGAATTGTCCACCCGGCTTTCATCCCACGCCGGCACCTGTTTGGCCAGTTTAATCGTGGGCAGGCGCTTGATAATATCCTCCGAAGCCGACCAACCGTAGACCAGGCACTCCAGCAGGGAATTGGACGCCAGCCGGTTAGCGCCATGCAGGCCGGTATAACTCACTTCGCCGATGGCATAGAGCCCGTCGAGATCGGTGCGGCCATGCTGATCGACCATCACGCCGCCGCAGGTATAATGCGCCGCCGGGACGATGGGAATCGGCTCTTTGGTCAGGTCGATATCCAGCGAAAGCAGCTTTTGGTAAATCATCGGGAAATGGTGCTGAATGAAATCCGCCGGTTTATGGCTGATATCCAGGTACATGCAATCAGCACCGAGCCGCTTCATCTCATGGTCGATGGCGCGCGCGACGATATCACGCGGCGCGAGTTCGCCCCGCTCGTCGAAATCGGGCATGAAACGCGTACCGTCGGGCCGTTTGAGAAAAGCCCCTTCGCCGCGCAGCGCCTCGGTCAGCAGGAAATTACGCGCCTGCGGATGAAACAGGCAGGTAGGGTGGAATTGGTTGAATTCGAGGTTGGCGACGCGACAGCCGGCGCGCCAGGCCATGGCGATGCCATCGCCGGAAGATATATCGGGATTGGTGGTGTACTGATAGACCTTGGAGGTGCCGCCGGTGGCCAGCACTACCGATTTTGCCCGGCAGGTTTCGACCCGCTCCTGCTCGCGGTTCCAGATATAGGCGCCCACGACGCGCCGGGTGCCGGCCAGCCCGATTTTATTCGAGCTGATCAGGTCCACCGCGTTGCAGCGTTCCATGATATGGATATTGGGATGGTTGGCCGCCTGGGAAACCAGCGTGGTTTCCACTTCCTTGCCGGTGGCGTCGGCCGCGTGCAGGATTCGCCGATGGCTATGGCCGCCCTCGCGCGTCAGGTGGTAACGCTCCTCGGCGGGTTGGCCCGCGGCCTGGGCATCGCTATTGGGATCGGTTTCGGTATCGAACAGCACCCCCTGATCGATTAACCACTGCACGCAGTGGCGCGCGTTGCCGGCGATAAATTCCACCGCTTCGCGATCGCACAATCCCGCGCCGGCGATCAGGGTATCTTCAACGTGGGAGGCGATGCTGTCGGTTTCATCAAATACCGCCGCGATCCCCCCCTGCGCATAGTAGGTTGATCCTTCATTGAGAGGGCCTTTGCTTAACACCATGACCTGACAATGCCCGGCGAGGCGTAATGCCAGGGAGAGACCCGCTGCGCCGCTGCCTATCACCAGCACATCGGTTACATGTTCAGTTAAAGGTTGCATAATGAATGGTGGTTACCATGGAAGAAATAATAGTTTTATGATGGTAGCACTCTATGATTTAGGTCTGAAAGGGTAATTGCTGATATTTTACCCGGGACTTTTTACGCATGTTTACTGACAGCCAATTGATTTCACGGTACCCTGCGCTGTCTATAGGGTGCTGGATGATTACATGCGCTCCGGTACCGTGATTTCGGGATTCTACGATCTTAACATTTTATTTCATGATAGTCTGACAGTCACCCGGCGTGAACGCCGGCGCACCAAGAGCCGTCTCCCATTTAATTTAACAAAAAATACAGACGGGACGGAACTTTATGCATTGCGAAAACTCCAAACGGGAGCTTGCTCGTGTTATCGGTTTAGTGGCTGGCGGTACTATTTTTCGCGTGGAGATAAATTTGAGGAGAATTTACCTCGGATGAGCGAGCAGTTAACGGATCAAGTGCTGGTTGAACGGGTTCAAAAAGGCGACCAAAAAGCGTTTAATTTATTGGTTGTGCGTTACCAGCACAAAGTGGCGAGCCTGGTCTCCCGGTACGTTCCCCAAGGGGATGTCCCGGACGTTGCCCAGGAATCGTTTATCAAAGCCTATCGCGCCCTGGAGTCGTTCCGTGGGGATAGCGCTTTTTATACATGGTTGTATCGTATCGCTGTCAACACAGCAAAAAATTATTTGGTTGCTCAGGGTCGGCGCCCACCGTCAAGCGACGTGGATGCCAACGATGCGGAAAATTACGAAAGTGCCGGCGCATTGAAAGAAATATCGAACCCTGAGAATTTAATGTTGTCTGAAGAGTTGCGACAGATAGTGTTTCGCACTATCGAAGGGCTTCCCGAGGACTTGCGTATGGCAATCACTCTTCGGGAACTGGATGGGCTCAGCTATGAAGAGATAGCCTCCATCATGGACTGCCCTGTGGGAACGGTAAGATCCCGTATCTTCCGTGCACGCGAAGCTATTGACAATAAAATTCAACCGCTGATTCAGCGATAATGATGGCGGCAGGAGAAGGTACCCACGCATGCATAACGAAAAGCTTTCCGCTCTTATGGATGGGGAGTCGTTCGATAACGAACTGCTCAACGATTTATCCAGGGATGATGAGTTACAACAAAGCTGGCAAAGGTATCATCTGATTCGCGATACGATCCGCGGGGACATCGGTGAAACCTTGCACCTTGACATCGCCGGCCGCGTCGCCGCGGCGATTGCCAAAGAGCCGGTGCGCCTGGTGCCTGGCGTCATTGACGCTAAAGAATCGCAGCCCGCGCCGGAAACCTGGCACAAACTGCCGTTCTGGCATAAAGCGCGCCCCTGGGCCGCGCAGCTTACGCAAATCGGCCTGGCGGCCTGCGTTTCGTTAGCGGTGATTGTCGGTGTTCAGCACTACAACCAGCCGGTAAATAACGACGCGCAGCCGGAAGCGCCGGTATTCAACACCCTGCCTATGATGGGGCAGGCTTCGCCGGTCAGCCTGGGCGTGCCTTCGGCCTCCACCACCGCCGATAACGGTTCCCAGCAGCAGGTGCAGGAACAGCGCAAGCGCATCAATGCCATATTGCAGGATTATGAGTTGCAGCGTCGGGTGCACTCCACGCAGCTGCAGTTTGATCAGCATGAAACCCAGCAGGCCGCAGTCCAGGTGCCTGGAACCCAGTCATTAGGAATGCAACCGCAGTAATGAAGCAATTTTGGTGTGCTGTTTGTCTCATGACAGGCAGCCTGCTCTATTCCACCTACGCTCCGGCCGACGCCCCCACAACGGCACCCGGAGCGTTGTTGCAACAGATGAGCCAGGCTAGCCAGTCCTTGAACTATGAATTTGCTTTTATCAGCGTCAGCAAGCAGGGTGTCGACTCGCTACGGTATCGCCACGCCGTGTTTGAAAAACATCGCCTGGCGCAGCTGTTGCAAATGGACGGCCCCCGCCGCGAAATTTTGCAGCGCGATAATGAAATCAGTTTTTTTGAGCCCGGTCTCGAACCTTTCACTTTGGCCGGCGATCATATCGTTGATTCTCTCCCTTCTATCGTTTACGCTGATTTCGAGCGTTTAGCGCAGTTCTATGATTTTATCCCCGTTGGCCGTACGCGCGTTTCCGATCGTTTATGCGAAGTCGTGCGCGTCGTCGCGCGGGACGGCACCCGGTTCGGTTATGTGTTATGGATCGATACCGCCACCAAACTGCCGCTGCGCGCTGATTTGCTCGATCGCGACGGCGAGGCGCTGGAGCAGTTCCGCGTGATCTCCTTTATTGTCGATCCGCAGGTGCAGTCTCTGATGCAGGGGCTTGAAACGGTAAATCTGCCTCCGCTGCTGGCAATGCCGGTATCGGAAAAAGCCGATTTCGGCTGGGCGGTAAACTGGCTGCCGGCGGGCGTCACCGAAGTATCGCGCAGCCGCCGCACGCTGCCCGGCATTAACGTGCCGATTGAGACCAGGTTGTATACCGACGGGCTGTTTAGTTTTTCGGTGAATATCGCCCAGGCGGGTGAAGGTAATAACACCGAGCGCTTTATCCGTACCGGACGGCGTACGATTCATACTGAAATCCGCAGCAATAAAGAAATCACCGTTGTCGGCGAATTGCCCCCGGCTACCGCCAAACGCATCGCCGACAGCGTGGTATTTAAGGCGCAACCATGATCAAAGAATGGGCAACGGTTATCTCATGGCAGCAGGGCGTGGCGCAGTTGCGCTGCGAACAGCGTTCGGGCTGCGGCAATTGCCATTCCAGCGGCAGCTGCGGCACCAGCATCCTCAATAAAATGGGGCCTGAATCCGCACACCAGCTGAAAGTGGAAAGCAAACATCCCCTGGTGCCCGGGCAGCGGGTAGAGGTGGGCATTACCGAAGCCAGCCTGATCCGCTCGGCGCTGCTGGTTTATATGCTGCCGCTGGTGGGCTTGATTGGCTGCGCTGCGTTGATGCAGGGGTGGTTCAATACCGATCTGGCCGCGGCGTTCGGCGGCCTTATCGGCGGCGTCGGCGGTTTTATGCTGGCGCGTTTTTATGCCCTGCGGCTGGGTAATGAACGTCAATACCAGCCCGTTATCCTGCAAATAGCCTTGCCGCCTTCGTCGTTTTATCTGCGCCAGGATAAAGCGGAATAACGCCGGCGTTCCGTCCCGGCTCCATTGTGCCCGCCGCGTCGCCCGCGGCGCATAATGACGGGCGGATGCTTACAAACTTAGGCTCTTGTCTGCCCCTCCCATCCTTCCTTGAAACAGCCATACAGTGTAATATGCGCCAATGCCAGATTGGGTAGTTTTACTTTTTAGTCCATCGCTGTGTCCACCGAAATAAATCTAAGCGACATAATTAGAGAAAAATTCATATAAATGAAGCACATCAGAAACTTTTCCATCATCGCCCATATCGACCATGGTAAGTCGACCCTCTCTGACCGGCTGATCCAAACCTGTGGCGGCCTGGCCGAGCGTGAAATGGAAGCCCAGGTTTTGGATTCCATGGATTTGGAGCGCGAGCGCGGTATTACCATCAAGGCCCAAAGCGTTACGCTTGATTACAAAGCCAACGATGGCCAGATCTATCATCTGAATTTCATCGACACCCCGGGGCATGTGGATTTCTCCTATGAGGTATCCCGTTCCCTGGCAGCCTGCGAAGGCGCGCTGCTGGTGGTGGATGCCGGGCAGGGCGTGGAAGCGCAGACGCTGGCCAACTGCTACACCGCCATGGAAATGGATCTGGAAGTGGTGCCGGTGCTTAATAAAATCGATTTACCCGCCGCCGATCCCGATCGCGTCGCGCAGGAAATCGAGGATATCGTCGGTATCGACGCCACCGATGCGGTGCGCTGCTCGGCCAAAACCGGCGTGGGCATCCCCGAATTGCTGGAACGGCTGGTGCGGGACATTCCCCCGCCCGAAGGCGATCCGGAAGGGCCGCTGCAGGCGCTGATCATCGACTCATGGTTTGATAACTATTTAGGCGTCGTGTCGTTAATCCGGGTAAAAAACGGTACTTTGCGCAAGGGCGAAAAGGTCAAGGTCATGAGCACCGGCCTGAGTTACAATGCCGACCGCCTGGGCATATTCACACCCAAGCGCATCGACCGCGATATCCTGCAATGCGGCGAAGTCGGCTGGCTGGTGTGCGCCATCAAGGATATTCTTGGCGCGCCGGTAGGCGATACCCTGACGCTGGCCCGCCAACCGGCGGAAAAAGCGCTGCCGGGCTTTAAAAAGGTCAAGCCCCAGGTTTATGCGGGCATGTTCACCATCAGCTCCGACGACTACGAAGCCTTTCGCGACGCGCTGGGCAAGCTGAGCCTTAACGACGCCTCGCTGTTCTATGAACCGGAAAGTTCCACCGCGCTGGGTTTCGGTTTTCGCTGCGGTTTCCTTGGCTTGCTGCATATGGAAATCATTCAGGAGCGCCTGGAGCGCGAATACGACCTGGAGCTGATCACCACCGCGCCGACGGTTATCTATGAAGTGGTCACCACCGATAACCAGACGATCTACGTGGACAGCCCGGCTAAACTGCCGCCGCTGAACAATATCCTGGAACTGCGCGAACCCATTGCCGAATGCCATATGCTGCTACCGCAGGAGTTTCTCGGCAACGTGATAACCCTGTGCATCGAAAAACGCGGCATGCAGACCAATATGGTCTATCACGGCAACCAGGTGGCGCTGACCTATGAGATCCCGATGTCCGAAGTCGTCCTGGACTTTTTCGACCGGCTTAAATCCACCTCGCGCGGCTATGCCTCGCTGGATTATGGTTTTAAACGCTTCCAGACCTCGGATATGGTGCGGGTGGATATTTTGATCAATACCGAGCGGGTCGATGCCCTGGCAATGATTACCCATCGCGATAATTCCCAGCGCCGCGGCCGCGAGATCGTGGAAAAAATGCAGGAGCTGATTCCGCGCCAGCAGTTTGATATTGCGATCCAGGCGGCCATCGGCAACCACATTATTGCCCGTTCCACCATTAAGCAATTGCGTAAAAACGTACTGGCGAAATGTTATGGCGGCGACGTGAGCCGTAAAAAGAAATTGCTGCAAAAACAGAAAGAAGGGAAGAAACGCATGAAGCAGGTGGGTAACGTCGAGTTACCGCAGGAAGCATTCCTGGCGATTCTGCACGTTGGCAAAGACAGTAAATAACGCAAAGGAGTTAGCATGGCAAATATGTTTGCCCTGATCCTGGCAATAGCCACCTTGATAACCGGTATTATCTGGTGCGTGGATCGATTTAAACTGGCACCGGCGCGCCGCGTCAGACAGGCGCAGTTAACCGCCGCCGGCGACGACGTTATTGCCGACAAAGAATTGCAGAAAAAAGCGAAACAGCCGGGCTGGATCGAAACCTGCGCGTCTATTTTCCCGGTGCTGCTGGTGGTCTTTATCGTCCGTTCGTTTATCTACGAGCCATTCCAGATCCCGTCCGGCTCCATGATGCCGACGCTGCTGGTGGGCGATTTTATCCTGGTGGAAAAATTCGCTTATGGGCTCAAAAATCCCATCACCCAGACGACGATTATCCCTACCGGCCACCCGCAGCGCGGCGACATCGTGGTGTTTAAATATCCGCCCGATCCCAAGCTGGATTATATTAAACGGGTAATTGGCCTGCCGGGCGATCGCATCATTTACGATCCGCTTAGCAAGACCGTAACGGTGCAGCCGGGTTGCGCGAATAGCCAGAACTGCTCCAGCGCATTGCCGGTCACCTATAGCGATATGGCGCCGAGCGACTTTGTGCAGACCTATGATTCAACCGGCAACGGCGAATCCGCCACCGGCTTTTTGCAGGTCCCGCCCGATCGGCAGGTGGACGGCGGTATCCGCCTGGCGGAGCGTACGGAAAACCTGGGGAACGTGACCCACCATATCCTGACGGTGCCGGGGCAGCAGGATCAGGTGGGGGTCTATTATCGCCAGCGCAATCAGCAACTGGCGGAATGGTCCGTACCGGAAGGGCACTATTTTATGATGGGCGATAATCGCGACGACAGCGCCGACAGCCGCTTCTGGGGTTTTGTGCCCGAGAAGAACCTGGTGGGCCGGGCAAGCGCGATTTGGATGAGTTTTGAAAAACAGGAAGGTCAATGGCCCACCGGCGTGCGTTTACGCCGCATCGGTGCAATACATTAATCAAATCGTTTTTTAAGCGAAGCATTATTACGCTTCCCGTTGTAGAATACCCCGCTCTGGTTATAAAGACTGGCCCCCGATTCGGGGGCCACTGCAAACGAAACAGTTTTGTCCGGCCTGGTTACTGCCTGAACAGCACGAGTGCCAGACGCATCGACAGACCTGTCCCGTATGCTGTAGTTATTTGACGCATGGTTGAGTTATTGGTAACGCATGAATCCCATCTTAATTAATAGGCTCCAGAAAAAACTGGGCTACACTTTTCAACAGCACGAGCTCTTATTACAGGCTCTGACGCACCGAAGCGCCAGCAGTAAACATAATGAACGGCTGGAATTCTTGGGTGACTCCATACTGAGTTTCGTCATCGCCAATGCGCTCTATCTGCGCTTTCCGCGGGTTGACGAAGGGGATATGAGCCGGATGCGCGCCACGCTGGTCAGAGGTAACACCCTGGCGGAAATGGCCCGCGAGTTCGAGCTGGGAGAGTGCCTGCGCCTGGGGCCGGGTGAGCTGAAAAGCGGCGGATTCCGCCGTGAGTCAATTCTGGCCGATACGGTAGAAGCGTTAATCGGCGGCATTTTCCTCGATAGCGACATTGAAAATATCGAGCGTCTGATCCTCAATTGGTACCATAGCCGCCTGGAAGAGATCAGTCCGGGCGACAAACAAAAGGATCCGAAGACTCGTCTGCAAGAGTACCTGCAGGGGCGTCATTTGCCGTTACCTACCTATCTGGTGGTTCAGGTTCGTGGCGAGGCGCATGACCAGGAATTTACTATTCACTGCCATGTCAGTGGCTTGCCGGAACCCGTCGTGGGTAATGGCTCAAGCCGCCGTAAAGCCGAACAGTCAGCCGCCGAGCAGGCGCTGAAAGAGCTGGAGCTTGAATGAACGAAGATAAAACGTATTGCGGATTTATTGCCATTGTAGGACGGCCGAACGTCGGCAAGTCCACGCTGCTGAACCAGTTTCTGGGGCAGAAGATTTCTATTACCTCCCGCAAGCCGCAGACCACGCGCCACCGGATTATGGGCATCCATACCGAAGGGCCATACCAGGCGGTCTACGTCGATACCCCCGGTCTGCACATCGAAGAAAAACGCGCCATCAACCGCTTGATGAACCGCGCCGCCAGCAGTTCGATGGGCGACGTGGAGCTGGTGATCTTCGTGGTGGAAGGCACCCACTGGACGCCGGACGACGAGATGGTGGTTAACAAACTGCGCGGCCTGAGCTGCCCGGTAGTGTTGGCCATCAACAAAGTGGATAACGTCACCGATAAAAGCAAATTGCTGCCCCATATCACGTTCCTCAGCCAGCAGATGAATTTCCTGGACGTGGTGCCGATTTGCGCTGAAACCGGGATGAATGTGGATACCCTGGCGGGTATTGTGCGCAAACTCATGCCGGAAGGGGAGCATCAGTTCCCGGAAGATTATATTACCGACCGGTCCCAGCGGTTTATGGCCTCGGAAATCATTCGTGAAAAGCTGATGCGTTTTCTGGGCGAAGAGCTGCCGTATTCCGTTACGGTGGAAATTGAACGCTTTATCACCAATGAGCGCGGCGGATATGATATCCACGGCCTGATCCTGGTGGAGCGCGAAGGCCAGAAAAAAATGGTCATCGGCAATAAAGGCTCCAAGATCAAGACCATCGGGATTGAAGCCCGCCAGGATATGGAAACCATGTTCGAGTCGAAAGTACATCTCGAACTGTGGGTGAAAGTGAAATCCGGCTGGGCCGATGATGAACGCGCCCTGCGTAGCCTGGGTTACACCGACGATCTCTGAGGGTCAACCCGATGGAAGGCTGGCAGCGCGCATTCGTCCTGCATGGACGCCACTATAGCGAAACCAGCCTGCTGTTGGATTTTTTTACCGAAAACGACGGGCGCGTGCGTATCCTGGCCAAGGGCGCGCGCTCCCGTCGTTCCGCGTTAAAAGGGGTATTACAGCCTTTTACGCCGCTGCTGATCCGCTGGAGCGGGCGCGGCGAAGTGAAAACCCTGCGCAGCGCCGAGCCGGTTTCGCTGGGGTTGCCGCTGACCGGCCTGATGCTCTATAGCGGGCTATATACCAACGAACTGCTTTCCCGCGTCCTGACCCACGAAACCGACTACTCCTCGCTGTTCTTTGATTACCTGCACTGCCTGCAATCGCTGGCCGGCGCCACCGGTTCGCCTGAACCGGCGCTTAGGCGCTTTGAGCTGGCCCTGCTCGGTCATTTGGGATACGGCGTGGATTTTCTGCACTGCGCCGCCACCGGACTGCCGGTGGACGATGATATGACCTATCGTTTTCGCGCGGAGAAAGGTTTTATCGCCAGCGTGGTGATCGATCACTATAGTTTTACCGGTCGCGAACTCCAGGCCCTGGCCGCCCGCGACTTTCCAGATATACCCACTCTGCGCGCCGCCAAGCGTTTTACCCGCATGGCTCTTCAACCCTACCTGGGCGGCAAGCCGCTAAAAAGCCGCGAATTGTTCCGCCAGTTTATGACCAGAAAACCCCCGCCGAAAGCATTGCCCCCCGACGGTCCCGCCGGGTAAACTGTCCGCTATGTTCTTGACCCCGCGTACCTGATGCCGCTGGGGGCGTAATAAATTTATCGGCGGGTTCGCCAGGTGAGGATTAAATGTCCGTATTGTCATCAACTCTGAATCACGGTCGCATCGCGGTGTGGCCCCGGCTGCGGGCAGCGCGCGTTTAATGGCGATCCTCGGCATTGGCACCGATATCGTCGAAATCGAACGCATCGAAGCGGTGGTCGGGCGCAGCGGCGACAGGTTTGCCCGGCGCATTCTCAGCGACGCGGAATGGGCGCAGTACCTCGGCCACAAGCAGCCGATTCGCTTTCTGGCCAAACGCTTTGCGGTCAAGGAGGCGGCGGCCAAGGCTTTCGGCACGGGTATCCGCAACGGGCTGGCGTTTGCCCAGTTTGAAGTGATCAACGATATCTTGGGGAAACCGGGATTAAAGCTTTATTTGCAGGCCGCCGATTTGGCGCTGGAACTGGGGGTGGCAAGCGTGCATGTCACGCTGGCCGACGAGCGGCGCTATGCCTGCGCCACGGTGATTCTGGAGAATTAGATCCGATCGCCGTGGTACATCACGACAAATTTTTCCCATAGCTGCTCATTGCTCTCGGCCCGGGCCGGATCGGGCAGTATGGTATTATCGATAGGACATACCTTCATGCAGGTCGGCGTATCATAGTGCCCCACGCATTCGGTGCAGCGGCTGGAGTCAATTTCATAGATCTCCGCGCCCATGGCGATCGCCTGGTTCGGACACTCCGGCTCGCACATATCACAGTTAATGCATTTTTTCGTGATAAGCAGGGCCATAAGGGTTCTCGTTAATCGTCATAAAGCAGGGCGAAAATTATACCCTTCCGGTGGGGCGGCGCCAGCTTTTTTCGCCAAATCCCGTGTATCAAAAGGCACATCGTCAAGGTGTAGTCCCTCCGGTTTTTAGTATCGACGCCATTTAGCGTGAAGAGATCAGGATGCGAACCGATATTTTCATTTAAGAGGGTACTTGTAATGATCGGGTAATTTATAATCTTCTGGAAAGTCCGGCCAATTTTCAAGTAAAGCTAACTGTTCAGTATCATCACGTATGGCATCAAAAAAACTTGATAAACTCATTGCGTGTGCGCATATTTCCAGTAAAGCGGAACGCATTGCAAATTCATCATTTTGTTCTTTTGCGAGGGGTAATATATTGAATTTTTGCCGTATTAAATCAAGATAAATATTCAAGATATTATCTATGTCATCACTAACGTCCATTCTTAGATTTTCAGACTTAATTTTTTGCTTGTTTTCTTTTGAAAATATCAAAGATATCCTGTTTAAGTGCTTCTAGAAAATTTGTTGTATTCATCTCGGTAATCTCTTTTTTTTAGCAATTCTTTTTGCTGTTTTATCTCGATTGATGGAACCGTCCAAATTAAGTGCAGCTTTGAAAATTCTATTTACATTGAATACTTCAGGATGATTTTTATGAGCATTATCGAGATAGAATTTATCACCTTTGCTTATGATATCCCCAATTCTACCTTTAGCATCATATATGCTTTGCCATGGCATTCTTAAAGTCAGCTTGTCGTTTATTATTGCTTTCATTTGCACTAGCGCTGTTTTTTGTTGCTTGGCAAAGCTATCTTTTTTTTCAAAAGGGATGCTATTTATGCAAGCAACATCAATTGATCGAGTAAAGTATATTGCCTCCGTTAGAATACCCCATTGTTGCCGCTCATCGGCGATGGTCAAATTAATTTCTTTACCAACTCCTCGCTATGCCGTATCCGCTCCGGCGCATGTTCCAGGTCGCGCTGCACCAGGGCCATAAACAGCAGATCGGTCAGCGCCAGCTGGGCGATAGTGGACGAGATGGCGCCGCTGCCTTGGGCTTGCTCCTGGGCCACGGTATATAAGGCGATATCCGCATGCTGTTGCAGGGCGTTAGGTGAAAAATGAGTGATCGCCAGCACCCGTGCGCCCACCCGGTGCGCTTCCTGCGCCGCCAGGTTAATTTCCCGCCGCGAACCGCTAAATGAAATGGCCAGCAGCAGATCTTGCGGGCTGATGGCCTGAACGGTGGCCAGCAGTATGTGCATATCGGTTTCGGCCACCGCCGACATGCCGATTTTCATTAGCTTGTAGGAAAAATCCTTTGCCACCAGCCCGGATGCGCCGATACCGACGATAATCACCCGTCTGGCTTCCTGCAGCAGCGCCACCCCCTGCCGGAGCCGTTCCTCGCTGTTAATATCCAGCGTGGCGCGCAGGGCGGCCACTTTTTCGGTCAGCAGTTTTTCCCCGACGGTTTTTAACGGATCGTCGCTTAAAATATGATTATGCACTGCGACGGAGGGCAGATCGTGGGCGCTGACCAGGGCCTCGCTCAGCGCCAGCTTTAACGCCGTAAAGCCTTTATAACCCAGTTTCTGGGCGAATTTCACCACGCTGGACTGGCTTACCCCCACCTGCTCGGCCACTTTTTGCGAACTAAGATGGCGGGCCCGATCGGTTTGCGTCAGGAGATAATCGGCCAGCTTGCGATCGTTAAGCGACAAAGAACGGTATAACTGGCGAATACGCAGTACGCTACTCATGAAAACGGCTCATAACAAATGACTCATCATTGTGTTGGGTCCGCGGCGTCGGATCGCCGGATAGCCGACAGGGTACAGAATTTTCTCGCCTGCCGGAATTAAATATTCAATAATAGTTTTAATTAGATGAATTAAAAATTCAAGGCGCTGTTATGACCGATGACAAGATGAAGGGCGATGTGGCAACCATTGGCGCGTTAATTTCGGAAACCCGCAACCCGGACTCGATGAACCTCGATACGCTCTCCACGCTGGAGATGATGCGACTGTTTAACCAGCAGGATCGATTGGTGCCCGAGGCCGTCGGCCGCGAACTGCCGGCCATTGCCGCCGCGGTGGATCTGGCGGCGGCGGCGTTGTCCGCGGGGGGCCGCCTGATCTATCTGGGGGCCGGCACCAGCGGCCGCCTGGGCGTATTGGACGCATCCGAATGCCCGCCGACCTTTGGTGTGCCTCATGACCTGGTGATCGGCCTGATTGCCGGCGGTCCCGGCGCTTTGCTTAAAGCGGTGGAGGGCGCCGAGGACAGTTTCGAATTGGCCGGCGAGGATCTTAAGGCAATTAATGCAAACGCGGCTGACCTGGTGGTTGGTCTGGCGGCGTCCGGGCGCACCCCCTATGTTATCGGCGGCCTGCGTTACGCGGCGCGGCTGGGCTGCGCCACGGTGGCGATATCCTGTAACCCAGGTTCCCCCATTGCCCGCGAAGCGCGGGTGGCGATTTCGCCGGTGGTCGGCCCGGAAGTGCTTACCGGCTCCACCCGGATGAAATCCGGCACCGCGCAGAAACTGGTGTTAAATATGATTTCCACCGGGGCGATGGTCAAGCTCGGCAAGGTGTACCAGAACCTGATGGTGGATGTCAAAGCCACCAATATCAAGCTGGTGGACCGCGCCTGCCGCATCGTCGTGCAGGCCACCGGCGTCGACATGGCGCAGGCGCGGGCGGCGCTGGCGCAAACCGGCCTTGAGGTGAAACCGGCGATCCTGATGCTCCTCACCGGCGCCTGCGCGGACGACGCGCGGCGCTCCCTGGCGCAGCACCGGGGATATTTACGCCGGGCGCTGGCGGAAGGCCAGGATCGATAATTCGGCCATCACTGACTACACTGATTACGGTTTCGTCGATAATTACGCTGCCCCGGCGCCTGCCGGTGAACGGCTGACCCGGATAACGGGGTATGTGGTTATAGGGATGAACGGATTTAACAATCCTGAGGAGTAGCTTTGGATCCTGCAACGGCCCAACGTATAATTTTTTTCGATTTGGACGGCACATTGCATCAACAGGATATGTTCGGCTGTTTTTTGCGTTATTTGCTGCGTCATCTGCCCCTGAACGTTATTCTGGTGCTGCCGCTATTGCCGGTCGTGGGCATCGGCCTGCTGGCCAAGGGACGCTCGGCGCGTTGGCCGATGAGCCTGTTATTATGGGCCATGACCTTCGGCCACAGCGAGGCCCGGCTGAATCAATTGCAGGCGGATTTTGTCGTCTGGTTTCGCCTGCGCGTGACCGGCTTCCCCGTGGTGCTGCAACGCTTAAACGAGTATCTGGCCAGCCAGGATGCGCAGGTCTGGCTGATCACCGGCTCGCCGGAGCCGCTGGTGCAGGGGGTCTACGCCGATGCGCTGTTTCTACCGCGGGTAAAACTGATCGGCAGCCGGATGAAGCGCCGGCATGGCGGCTGGGTATTGACCCTGCGCTGCCTAGGGCATGAGAAAGTGGCGCAGCTGGAGCGTGAGCTGGGGACGCCCCTGAAGTTGTTCAGCGGTTATAGCGACAGCCAGCATGACAGCCCGTTGCTTTATTTTTGCGAGCACCGCTGGCGCGTGACCCGCGACGGCGAGCTGAAGCCATTGGACTGAGACCGCTGTTGTCAAAATTATATGCAAGGCATTGTTTCGAAATTATTGTTCCGCATTTATTGGACGGGATTTATGGGGCCCGTCCCGCTTAACGCCGCCGTTCCATGCCCTCTGTTGCTTGACGCTTTTGCCGCCGGCCGGTTTATCCCTGTATAATCGCCGGCTGCGAACAACCCTGGAGAAAATAATGCACGGCGAACGGGGCGACGAATTCTGGATGCGCCACGCCATGGCCCTGGCCGGACGGGCGGGGGATGAGGGCGAAGTGCCGGTTGGCGCGGTCCTGGTGCTGGACGGCGAGGTTATCGGCGAAGGATGGAACCGGTCCATTGGCCGCCACGATCCCACCGCCCATGCGGAAATCATGGCATTGCGCCGGGGCGGGGCGGTATTGGCCAACTACCGCCTGCTCAATACCACGCTGTATGTCACCCTGGAGCCCTGCGTGATGTGCGCCGGCGCGATGATCCACGCGCGCATCGGCCGGCTGGTGTTCGGCGCCCGCGATGAAAAAACCGGGGCGGCAGGCTCATTTTGCGAAGTGTTGCGCCAGCCGGGTATTAATCATCAGGTAGCGATTACCGCGGGGGTGCTCGGCGAAGAGTGCTCAAGGCAGCTTAGCGATTTCTTTCGCCTGCGCCGCGAACAGCATAAGGCGCGGCGCCTGGCGCTGAAAGCGCAGAATCCGACGATTGATTAACGCGTCACCCGCGGGGTGGCCCAGGAGGGGGCGGTCACTGCGCTGGCCGGGAAAGCGCCGGGGATGACCGGGACGCTTTTAGGAACGTCCCTGACGGCCGGTTGCACCCCGGCGAGCGGCGGTTTCGCCGCCGTGGCCATGGGGCTGGCCTGGGGGGTTACCGGTTTGGCGTCCGCCGCCAGGGGCTTAGCGGCGTCGGTTGGCGGTTCAGCCGCGCTCGCCGCCAGCAATGCGGCTTTTTTCTCTTTTTCTTCCAGATATCCCACCAGGCTCATTTCGTAACGGCGGATATTTTCTACATAATTGTACGCCTGCTGGCCGCGGGCATAACCATAGGTGGTTTGCTGGTAATAACGCGGCTGGCTGAGCATCGGCAAGCGCAGCTTCACATCCACCCAGCTGTCGGGGTTGCCTTGCTGCTTGGCGGTCAACGCCCGGGCATCCAGCATATGGGCGTACCCCATGTTGTAGGCCGCCAGGGCAAACCAGATCTTCTCATCCTCAGGGATGGACTCGGGCACGCGCTGCATCATGCGCGATAAATACAGGGCGCCGCCCCGAATGCTTTGCTCGGCGTCCATGCGATCCGCAATCCCCAGGCTATCGGCCGTGGTGCGGGTCAGCATCATCAGGCCGCGCACCCCGGTAGGAGAAACGGCCTGCGGGTTCCAATGAGATTCCTGATACGAGATGGCGGCAAGCAGTTTCCAGTCGATTTCTTTGGCATATTGCTGGAACATGGCTTGCAGCGCCGGCAGCGTGGCATCAATCGAGGTCAGAAAAGTTTTGGTATCCACATAATCAAAGCTGCCCACATGGCCCAGATATTTCTCCTCCAGCCGCGCCATGGTGCCGTCCGCCTCCTGCTCGCTAAAAAAGTCCAGCAGGGCGGCCGAGAGATTATTGCTGTTTTGCTGTTGCAGATACCAGGTGACCGGCTCCTCCTCAGTCACATCAAATGCCACCGCCAGTTGCGGATGCACGCGCTGTAGCAGCCCGACGGTGGCCGAGTCCACCAGCGTATAATCCAGCTTGCCGTCGGCCACTTGCTCCAATAAGGCTTTGCTGCTGAGATCGGAGGAGACTTCCCATTGCAACTGGGGATACTTTTTTTCTTTTAACTCCCGTAACTGCGAAATATGCGCCGACCCGGAGGACACCGCCAGGCGGCCTTGCAGCGCGCCCAGGTTTTTCGGCCGCGGCTGGCCCAGGCGATAGACCAATTGCTGGGAAACATAATAATAGGCCGGACCGGTGGTAAAGCGCTGCAGACGCTCGTTGTTATAGATAAGGCCGGCGGCCAGCAGGTCGGCGTCATCATTATCCAGGTCGTCAAACAGTTCATTAAGGGTTTTACGCTGGCGGATCTCCAGCTTGACGCCTAAATAATCGGCGAAACGCTTCGCCAGTTCGTAATCGAATCCGGTTTGCTGGTTATTGGCGGTATAAAAACTCAGCGGAGCGTTCAGCGTACTGATACGCAACGTCCCCCTGGATTTTATCTGACTGAGTTTATCGTCCTGCATGCTGTGCCAGGGAACGTTAAACCACAACGCCCAGGTCAGCATGACGGTGATAATGCCAATCACGACATAATTTAATTTAAAACGCTTCAAATAGTTATCTCTCAATGGAGCGAATATCTCGCTGTCTCTGCGGCAGTGTTATTATCATTTTCTCCCTGGAGTGGGGGCATTTTGCGCAACAAAACGCCGCTGTGCAACTTTATTGCTTTAAGACCATTCATTCTGTAAGGATATAAGAATAGCAACAATTACCGCGCAAACGGTTTCGTCCTCGGCCGGGATTCTCTATAATGACGCGCGTTTCCCCCCTGAAGTTGTGTGCAGAAGTTGCGCCCCATGGCAAGCCGTCCTTAAGTACCTGCGGCCGGCGGTTCAAAGACGAGAGATCTTTTATTATGGAAATACTGCGTGGTTCGCCCGCTCTGTCAGCATTTCGTATCCACAAGCTGCTGTCCCGCTGCCAGGAAGCCCGGCTTCCGGTTAGCGATATTTATGCTGAATATGTCCACTTTGCCGATCTGAGCGCTCCGCTTAATCAAGATGAGCGCGCCAGACTGCAACGGCTGTTGAAATACGGCCCGTCTCTCGCCGAACACGCGCCCCAGGGGCGCCTACTCCTGGTCACGCCGCGCCCCGGCACTTTATCCCCCTGGTCGTCCAAAGCCACCGATATCGCCCATAACTGCGGCCTGGCGCAGGTTAAGCGCCTGGAGCGCGGCCTGGCGTTTTATGTCCAGGGCAAGGATATGACCGACCCGCAGTGGCGGCAATTAGGCGTACTGCTGCATGACCGGATGATGGAAACCGTTTTCGATGAGCTGGAGCAAGCCGCCGCGCTGTTTGCCCACCATCAGCCCGCGCCGGTGCAGAGGGTGGATATGCTCGCCGCCGGGCGTTCCGCGCTGGAACAGGCCAATCTCAAACTGGGGCTGGCGCTGGCGCCGGATGAAATTGATTATCTGCTTGAGGCGTTTACCCGCCTGGGCCGTAATCCCACCGATGTCGAACTCTATATGTTCGCCCAGGCCAATTCCGAACATTGCCGCCATAAAATTTTCAACGCCGACTGGGTCATCGACGGCCAGGCGCAGCCGAAATCGCTGTTTAAGATGATCAAGAACACCTTCGAGCAGACGCCGGATTTCGTGTTATCCGCCTATAAAGACAATGCGGCGGTGATGGAAGGCCCATCGGCGGGGCGCTTTTTTGCCGACCCGCTGGACGGCCGCTATGACTACCATCAGGAGCCGACGCATATCCTGATGAAGGTGGAAACCCATAACCACCCCACGGCTATCTCGCCCTGGCCGGGCGCCGCCACCGGTTCCGGCGGCGAAATCCGCGACGAAGGCGCGACCGGCCGCGGCTCCAAACCCAAGGCCGGGCTGGTGGGTTTTTCCGTCTCCAACCTGCGCATCCCCGGTTTCGAGCAGCCCTGGGAACAGGACTTCGGCAAACCGGATCGTATCGTCAGCGCGCTGGATATCATGACCGACGGCCCCCTGGGCGGCGCGGCGTTTAACAATGAATTCGGCCGTCCGGCGCTGACCGGGTATTTCCGCACTTATGAAGAGCGGGTCAACAGCCATAACGGCGTTGAGCTGCGGGGCTACCACAAGCCGATTATGCTGGCGGGCGGGGTCGGTAATATCCGCGACGGCCACGTGCAGAAAGGCGAAATCAGCATCGGCGCCAAGCTTATCGTGCTGGGCGGGCCGGCGATGAATATCGGTCTGGGGGGCGGCGCCGCGTCCTCCATGGCTTCCGGCCAGTCCGATGCCGATCTGGATTTCGCCTCGGTACAGCGCGACAACCCGGAAATGGAGCGCCGCTGCCAGGAAGTCATCGACCGCTGCTGGCAGATGGGCGAAGACAATCCGATTCTGTTTATCCACGACGTGGGCGCCGGCGGTTTATCCAACGCCATGCCTGAGCTGGTCAGCGACGGCAACCGCGGCGGACGTTTCCAACTGCGCGATATCCCCAACGACGAACCGGGCATGAGTCCGCTGGAAGTCTGGTGCAATGAATCCCAGGAGCGTTACGTGATGGCGGTGGCGCCGGATCAATTGGCCGCCTTCGAGGCCATTTGCCGCCGCGAGCGCGCGCCTTATGCGGTGATTGGCGAAGCGACGGAAGAACTGCATCTGAGCCTGGGCGATAGCCATTTCGACAATCAGCCCATCGATCTTCCGCTGGACGTTTTATTGGGTAAAACCCCTAAAATGCTGCGCGATGTCACCCGGTTGCCGGCGGCGGGAACTCCGCTTAACCGCGACGGCATCGACTTGGCCGAGGCGATCAAGCGGGTGCTGCATCTGCCGGTGGTGGCGGAAAAAACCTTTCTGATTACCATCGGCGACCGTACGGTCACCGGTATGGTGGCGCGGGATCAAATGGTCGGGCCCTGGCAGGTGCCGGTGGCGGACTGCGGGGTGACCACCGCCAGCCTCGACAGTTATTATGGCGAAGCCATGTCCATCGGCGAACGGGCGCCGGTGGCATTATTGAATTTTGCCGCTTCTGCGCGACTGGCGGTGGGCGAGGCCCTGACCAATGTGGCGGCCACGCAGATCGGCGATATCAAGCGGATCAAGCTCTCCGCCAACTGGATGGCCGCCGCCGGTCATCCGGGAGAAGATGCCGGCCTGTATGATGCGGTAAAAGCGGTGGGCGAGGAGCTGTGTCCGGCGCTGGGGCTGACCATCCCGGTGGGTAAGGATTCCATGTCGATGAAAACCCGCTGGCCGCATGGGGACGGGCAGCGTGAAATGACCTCGCCGCTGTCGCTGGTGATTACCGCCTTTGCCCGGGTCGAAGATGTGCGCGGCACCGTTACGCCGCAGTTGCGCTGCGGGCGGGACAATGCCCTGCTGCTTATCGATCTGGGGGCCGGCCACCAGGCGCTGGGCGCCACGGCCCTGGCGCAGGTTTATCGCCAATTGGGGGATGAGACGGCGGATGTGCGCGATGTGGCGCAATTGTCCGGTTTTTATCAGGCGCTGCAACAGTTGGTTGCGCAGCGCCTGTTGCTGGCTTATCACGATCGTTCCGACGGCGGCGTGCTGGTCACGTTGCTGGAAATGGCCTTTGCCGGCCACTGCGGGCTGGATGTGGATATTGCCCGCTTGGGCGGCGATTCGCTGGCGGCCCTGTTTAACGAAGAGCTGGGGGCGGTGATTCAGATAGCCGCCGGCGATCGCGCCCGCGTCGAACAGGTCTTCGCGCAGCACGGCCTGGAGGATTGCCTGCATTATCTGGGGCAGGCGGTGGACGGCGACGGGGTGAAAATCCGCTCCGGGGATACCGCGGTATATCAGGAGAGCCGTACGTTATTGCGTACCTGGTGGGCGGAAACCACCTGGCAGATGCAGCGGTTGCGTGATAATCCGGACTGCGCCGATCGGGAACATGCCGCCAAGCAGGACAACGGCGATCCGGGCCTGAATGTGGCGTTGACCTTCGATCCGTCGGAGGACATCGCCGCGCCGTTGATTGCCGGTTTTGCTATCGGCAAAGGCGCGCTGCCCAAGGTGGCTATTTTGCGCGAGCAGGGCGTGAATTCCCATGTGGAGATGGGGGCGGCGTTTCATCGGGCGGGATTTGATGCCATTGATGTGCATATGAGCGATCTGTTGGCCGGGCGGAGCGATCTGCAGGGCTTCCAGGCGCTGGTGGCCTGCGGCGGCTTTTCCTACGGCGACGTGCTGGGGGCGGGGGAGGGCTGGGCCAAGTCGATTCTGTTTAATTCGCGGGTGCGCGATGAGTTCGAGGCTTTTTTCCATCGGCCGCAGACATTGGCCCTCGGCGTTTGCAACGGTTGCCAGATGATGTCCAATCTGCGCGAGCTGGTGCCCGGCGCCGATCTTTGGCCGCGTTTCGTGCGTAATAAATCGGAGCGTTTTGAAGCCCGGTTTAGCCTGGTGGAAGTGACGCAGAGCCCGTCGTTGCTGTTGCAGGGCATGATCGGTTCGCGATTGCCCATCGCGGTATCGCACGGCGAGGGACTGGTGGAGGTGCGCGACCAGGCTCATTTGGCGGCGTTGGAAGCCGCCGGGCTGGTGGCGCTGCGGTTTGTTGATCATTCCGGCCAGCCGACCGAAGCGTATCCGGCCAATCCCAACGGGTCGCCCAACGGTATTACCGCCGTGACCAGCACTGATGGCCGGGTGACGCTGACTATGCCGCATCCGGAGCGGGTGTTCCGGACGGTGAGTAATTCCTGGCATCCGGAAGAGTGGGGCGAAGACGGGCCGTGGATGCGGATCTTCCGCAATGCGCGCAAGCAGTTGGGATAAAGGGCTGGCGTCCCTTTAACCGGCTCGCAGCGGGTTCGGATGTCGGCGTGCTTTCCCTTTAACAGGGCTCGCAGCGGGTTCGGGTGTTGGTGGGCTTAGCGCGCCAAGGGCATTTGGTTTAAGAGGCGGCAGGTGTCGTTTTTATATCGATTATTATCAGTGGTCTGTCGCCACTTGGCGACATTCAACTAATTGTTTTATAAGTATATTATATTTTTTCTTGGTTTGCGTCTCTTTTTAGCGACGGATCGGGGTGGCTTCATCGCTTGTGCGGGGCGCTAATAGGTAATTTGAAATTAATTTCCATTTTTTATCAATGGTTTAATTAAATATTTTACTTTTGGCACACTAACTGCATACTATAAGTAGTTGCTCATTCACCCCGATATGACAGCACTGCCCGATATCATATATACCGCGCAGTTATTGCTTCATAACTATCGAATGATGCCAAAGAACGGTGCCTAGCGTCCAACTTTACCGATATTTGCCTCAGGGCTTTATCACACACAGGACGACACGTTGAGTGAGGCACCCCCTATTCTGTCAAAAAAGCACTTGCCGCAAGGTTAAGTGCTTTTTTTGTGCTTTCTTCAGAGGGGCGAAGCGGATAGCATCTGCTTTGACCTTGGCGGTAATCACAGGATGATTTCTTTGAAGAAATGGCATTTGTTCCCCCAATCGCTGCGGCAACTGGTGATCCTGGCGTTTACCCTGGTGCTGTTGCCGTTATTATTGCTGGCCTATCAGGCCTGGCAAAGCCTGGATAATCTGAGCGAACAGGCGGCGGATATCAACCGCACCACCTTGGCGGACGCCCGGCGTATCGAGTCCATGGGCAGCGTAGCGCTGGAGATGGAGCGCAGCTATCGCCAATATTGCGTGCTCGATGACGAGACGCTGGTGAATTTGTACCAGAACCAGCGCAAGCAATATGCGCAGATTCTAAATGTCCGCGCCGGTATGCTGCCCGATCGGCGTTATTACCAGCGGTTAACGCAACTGCTGGATCAGTTATCCCAATTGCAA
Organism: Enterobacterales bacterium; assembly: GCA_015654925.1. Classification (GTDB taxonomy): domain Bacteria; phylum Pseudomonadota; class Gammaproteobacteria; order Enterobacterales; family Enterobacteriaceae; genus Acerihabitans. Next base: position 30,323 of record JAATFX010000022.1, read on the forward strand.
TGCGAAAATAGCGGCCCCAATGCGCAAGCGTCCGCCTTGCTCAGGGATTTTTCCCATGCCAACAGCGATATGATCCAGGCCACCCGCAATAATATTTTTACCCGCGGCCAGCAATTGCAGCAGGCGATTGCCGAACGCGGCCGCTTTTTCGGTTGGCAGGCGTTGCTGCTGTTTTTATTTAGCTTGATCTTGGTGATGCTATTTACCCGCATGATTATCGGTCCGGTCAAATTGGTCGAGAAGATGATTAACCGCCTGGGACAGGGCCGGCCCCTGAACGATAGCGTGTCGTTTACCGGCCCGCGTGAAATCCAGTCTTTGGTTCAGCGGATTTTATGGCTTAATGAGCGCTTGTCCTGGCTGGAGTCCCAGCGCCACGAATTTTTACGTCATATTTCCCATGAATTAAAAACGCCGCTGGCCAGCCTGCGCGAGGGTACCGCGCTGCTGGCGGATGAAGTTGCCGGGCCATTGACCGCCGATCAAAAGGATGTGGTGGCGATTCTCGATAGCAGCAGCCGCCATTTGCAACAACTCATCGAACAGTTGCTCGATTACAACCGTAAATTGGCGGACAGCCCGGCTGAATATGAGGATATCGATCTGCGCGGGATGATAGATGCCGTCATTGCCGCCCATAGCCTGCCCGCCCGTTCCAAAGGTATCCAGACCCGGGTCGAGCTGGCGTGCGAGCGCTGCCGGGCGCAGCCGGTGTTATTAATGCGGGTACTTGATAATCTCTACTCCAATGCGGTGCACTATGGCCAGGAATCCGGTACCATTTGGATTCGCGGCGCTCAGTCCGCCGGGCGTATCATTATCGACGTGGCCAACAGCGGCCAGCCTATACCGCCGGCGGAACAAAGCATGATTTTCGAGCCCTTTTACCAGGGCCGCGTACAGCGTAAAGGCGCGGTAAAAGGCAGCGGCCTGGGGCTAAGTATTGCCAGGGATTGTATCCGCCGGATGAACGGCGAGCTTAATCTGGTGACGGCCGATTACGCAGGCGTCTGTTTTCGCATAGATTTACCCTTAACCGCCGAGAATGAATAACAATGAATTTACGCACCTCACCGGCGATTTACAGGCTGGCGCATCGCCTGAACCGCCTGATGACGTTCTCCGCGCGCGCCATGTCGCGTGCGCGAATATCGGCCCCCATGCTGGCCCCCATGCTGGCCCCCATGTTGCTGGCGCCAATGCTGCTGGCGGGGTGCGCCGGCCATTCGGCGCGCTCCGATCTTTCCGGTTTATCCCCGGACCCGGTGCAGCAGGCGACGCCGCATAGCCGCATGGCCGCCGAATGCAATGAAATTTGGCAAAATGACGACAAGGCCGCACTGAGTGATGCCGGCTATTGGCTGCGCGCCATGCAGTGCGCCGAGCGTATTACGCCGTCCCAGGCCAGGGCGGAAGCGGAAAATCAAAACGGCGAAACCTGGCACGACGCCTTCAGACAGAGTATTTTGCTCAATTCCGCCGGTATCAGCGTAGTGGAGCGTCGCCAATCCTATCAGCATTTGCTGGGGTTTCGTTCCCAGTTCCCCGCCTCGATTTATCCGTTATTCAAAATGTGGCGCCAGCAACAGGCCCTGCGACTGATGCTGGCGGACGAACGCAGCCGCAGCCAGCGGCAGCAGGAAGCCAGCGCCAGCCAGATCGATCAGATGCGGGTGCAGCAAATCGAATTGCAGCGCAAACTGGATATCACGTCCCGCAAATTGGAAAACCTCACGGAAATCGAGCGACGGTTATCGGCTCGTAAGCAGCTATTGCCGGATAATGACGAGGATGATACGGCCGCCGGGGGCCATGGGGCAACCGGTCAATCACAGGGAGCGGGCAGCCAATGAATCAACGTAAATCCGCCAATTTGCTGCTGGTCGACGACGATGCCAGCCTGCTTAAACTGTTGGGAATGCGCCTGGCCAGCGAAGGGTTTAATGTCACCACCGCCGAAAGCGGGCAGGAAGCACTGCGGCTGCTGGCGCGGGAGAAAATCGATCTGGTGATAAGCGATCTGCGCATGGATGAAATGGACGGCCTGGCGCTGTTTGGCGAAATCCAGCGCCACCAGCCCGGCATGCCGGTGATTATCCTTACCGCCCATGGCTCGATACCCGACGCCGTGGCCGCCACGCAAAAAGGCGTGTTCAGCTTTTTGACCAAACCGGTGGACAGGGATGCTTTATATCAGGCCATCGACAATGCGCTGCAACTGTCGATGCCCGCCGGTGACGACAGTTGGCGCGACGCCATCGTTACCCGCAGCCCGGTGATGCTCAGGCTGCTGGAACAGGCCAAAATGGTGGCGCAGTCGGATGTCAGCGTTTTGATTAACGGCCAGAGCGGCACCGGCAAGGAAATCCTGGCCCAGGCCATCCATGCCGCCAGTCCCCGCGCCAAACACCCCTTTATCGCCATTAACTGCGGCGCGCTGCCGGAGCAGTTGCTGGAATCCGAGCTATTCGGTCACGCCAAAGGCGCGTTTACCGGCGCGGTCAGCAGCCGGGAAGGGCTGTTCCAGGCGGCGGCGGGCGGCACGCTGTTTCTGGATGAAATCGGCGATATGCCGTTATCCTTGCAAGTAAAATTATTACGGGTGCTGCAGGAGCGTAAAGTCCGGCCGCTGGGCAGCAATTGGGATTTGGATATCGACGTCAGAATTATCTCCGCCACCCACCGCGATTTACCCAAGGTCATGGCCGGGGGCGAATTTCGCGAAGATCTCTATTACCGCCTGAACGTCGTCAGCCTGAAATTGCCCGCCCTGCATGAGCGGGCGGAAGATATTCCGGTATTGGCCAACCATCTGCTGCGGGTCGCGGCGCTGCGCCATAAGCCGTTTGTGCGCAGTTTTTCCACCGACGCCATGAAGCGCCTGATGGCCGCCGGTTGGCCCGGCAATGTACGTCAGTTGGTTAACGTGATAGAACAGTGTGTGGCCCTGACGTCCGCGCCGGTAATCAGCGAAGCGCTGGTGGAGCAAGCGCTGGCAGGTGAAAATACCGTCCTGCCGACCTTTGTTGAGGCCCGGTTGCAGTTCGAACTGCATTATTTGCGTAAATTATTGCAGATCACCAAGGGAAATGTGACCCAGGCCGCACGTATGGCTGGGCGCAACCGAACTGAATTTTATAAACTATTGTCCCGCCATGAGCTGGATGCTAATGATTTTAAAGCCTAATTTGGCTCTATTTATTCCGATGACATGCGGCAAGCGCCGCCAATCAGCTTGCAAAGGGTGCTGTAATGAAGAAAATCGATGCGATAATCAAACCGTTCAAACTGGACGATGTACGTGAGGCGTTGGCGGAAGTCGGCATTACCGGCATGACCGTAACCGAGGTCAAGGGCTTCGGGCGCCAGAAAGGCCATACCGAGCTTTATCGCGGCGCGGAATACATGGTGGATTTTTTGCCGAAAGTAAAAATCGAGCTGGTGGTGTCGGATGATATCGTCGACAGCTGCGTGGACACCATCATGCACACCGCCCAGACCGGTAAAATCGGTGACGGCAAGATCTTTGTGTTCGACGTGGCGCGGGTGGTTCGCATCCGTACCGGCGAACAGGACGAAGAAGCCATTTAATACAGGGTCGGCTTGTCCCGGTGCGCCAACCGGCCGGGGTGGCCCGCTGCCCGTCATGAAAAAATCCTCCGCCGGCGTGAAAAAATATCCCGATCCCCGTCCAACCCCCGTCAGCCGCCAGCCCCAGGGCAGTGCAACGGAATCGTTTGCGTAAAAACCATGGCCAGACCCTATCGGAGCAGGGGCAAAAAAGTTTACACTATCCCCATGGCCTTACCCGATTTTACTCGTCTTTTTTATTGACAAATTCAGCCAGCCGAGCCAGCTGATCCAGGAGAAGCGGATGTTAAAGCGTGAAATGAACATTGCAGATTATGATGCCGAACTATGGCAGGCAATGGAGCAGGAAGTGGTGCGCCAGGAAGAGCACATCGAGCTGATTGCTTCGGAAAACTACACCAGCCCGCGCGTGATGCAGGCGCAGGGTTCGCAGCTGACCAATAAATATGCTGAAGGCTATCCGGGCAAACGCTACTACGGCGGCTGTGAATTTGTCGATGTGGTCGAGCAACTGGCCATCGATCGCGCCAAGGCGCTGTTCGGCGCCGATTATGCCAACGTGCAGCCCCACTCCGGTTCGCAGGCGAATTTCGCCGTCTATACCGCCCTCCTGCAGCCGGGCGATACCGTGCTGGGCATGAACCTGGCCCACGGAGGCCACCTGACCCATGGTTCCCCGGTCAACTTCTCCGGCAAACTCTATAACATCATTCCTTACGGCATTGATGAAAGCGGCCATATCGATTATGCGGAGCTGGCGCAACTGGCCCAGGCCCATAAGCCGAAAATGATTATCGGCGGCTTCTCCGCATACTCCGGCATCGTGGATTGGGCCAGGATGCGTGAAATCGCGGACAGCGTCGGCGCCTACCTGTTTGTGGATATGGCCCACGTGGCGGGGCTGATTGCCGCCGGCGTCTATCCGAACCCGGTACCCCATGCCCACGTGGTCACCACCACCACCCATAAGACCCTGGCCGGTCCGCGCGGCGGCCTGATCCTGGCCAAGGGCGGCAGCGAAGAGCTGTATAAGAAGCTTAACTCCGCGGTATTCCCCGGCGGCCAGGGCGGCCCGCTGATGCATGTCATCGCAGGCAAAGCGGTGGCGTTGAAAGAAGCCATGGAACCCGAATTCCGTATTTATCAGCAGCAGGTGGCCAAGAATGCCAAGGCCATGGTAGCGGTATTTTTGGAACGCGGTTACAACATCGTTTCGGGCGGCACCGATAACCATCTGTTCCTGCTGGATCTAGTGGATAAAAACCTGACCGGTAAAGAGGCGGATGCCGCTCTGGGCCGCGCCAACATCACGGTGAATAAAAACGCAGTGCCCAACGATCCGAAAAGCCCGTTTGTCACCTCAGGCATCCGCATCGGTACCCCGGCGGTTACCCGCCGCGGGTTTAACGAGCAGGATGTACGTGCGCTGGCCGGCTGGATCTGCGATGTGCTCGATAGCATCAACGATGAAGCGGTAATTGAACGCACCAAACAAAAAGTGCTGGAAATTTGCGCCCGTTACCCGGTTTATGCCTGAAATGGGATCTGAATCCCGGCATCGTTAACGCCGGGATCGGTTTTCACAGGGCTCTTGTTGCCAAGAGCCTTTTTTTTGGCCGCAACGCAGGCAGGATTAAACTTTCCCGGACCCGGCGGGGGCCTCTAGCAATTGACGGATTCGCTCTTGCTGCGATTGTACCAGGGGCAGGCGCACCAGCATCAGCGGCGGCGAGAACAGCGGCAGCGGCATGGCGAAAGGGGTAACGATCAGCACGGTGTTTTTGGGCGCGCCATGGGCCTGAAATTCTTCCATCTCCTGGAATTTAATATTCAGCGGCAATAATGTTAATTCGCGTATCTGCAACTCCAGCGATTTTTCCTGCATGCCATCGCTCTTGGTCAGGATGACCACCTGCTTTTCCTGCAAATCGTTATCCTGCATCAGCCAGGCGCCAAAAATCACCGCGACCAGCCCCATCTCCTCGCGGGAAAAACGAATGCGGTACGCAGCCTCAAAAGGCATCACCGCGGCGCGGGTAGTGCGCAGCAGGCGGGGATATTTTTCCTCCACCTCGGGTTGCAGGCTATTGTCGATGCCGATATGAAAATGGCAGCGCTCAAGCGCGGCGCTGAGATGGGAGAATAGTTGACCGGCCAGCAGCTCCGGCTGGTTAAAACTCATGGCGGATAGCCGCTCGAAATTCTGGATCAATTGCTCAATTTCCACCATCAGCCGCCGATCGCAACCTGAGCGGGCCTGGGGATGATGGGGCGTTTTAAGCTGGTCGACCAGCAGCGTAAAGCAGAGCAATTCGGCGGCGGGAATGGGCCAGTGCCGCAATGCTTCGCATATCCTGGGGTATTCCGCCTTCTGTTGCAGCCATTGCTGCTGATGCTGGTTGAACTCGGGATGTTGCGGCAACGGACACTGCGTGAGGGCGTAACGCAGATAGAGCGACAGGAAAGGGCGATCGTATGGCGCGACCGCGCGGCCGAGCAGCTCGGTATACTGCTCGATGACTTCTTCGAGCTGTTCATGGCTGGCATGAAATTCGGGGGGCACCTGGCCCCATTGCTGTTCCTGCAGCGGCAAAAAATACCGGTTAACTTTATCCGGACAAAGGCGCAGGGCCCTGCGCATGCCTTCTATCAGGCACAGCCGCTGGTTTAAAATATTGCCTTCGATCCGGTAGCTGCCGTCATGGTGCGTCGCCAAGGTGAGATGGTAGATGCGGCGGATCTCGCTCTCAATGTGCGCCAGATCGCGCCGCGTCGTCGACATGTCGTCGCCGTTATAACGGGACAACGATACCAGCGACAAGGAGGGCAGCGGCGCAAAAAGCATTAAAAGCAGATGACTGCGGCGTTGCGGGCCGGAAAGCGCTGGCACCGCAGGGGTGTGCAGGCTCATGGATAGCGATGCCCTTGGTTAAAAGTTTATAGCTAAGAATAGCGAAAATTTTTGCCATGCGGGCTGCTTGCTGATTTTGTTTATGCTTTATCAGAGCGGGGTCACATTTTGCCAGTCATCCGCCCGCCGGAAATGGGATGCCTAAGCGAGGGGCATCAGCGGCTTTTCCCTATGCTATGAAATAAAAGCGCAGTTATTCACATGCTGATAATTATGAATGTTCAGTATTTTGTTAAAATTAACTGAATTTTAGTAAAGTCCCGGTACGCAATCAACGATACCCGACCATCTTAGCAACGCGCCAAGCGGTCGGGTATTGTTCGAGAAACCTGGCCTGTATAAATATTACTGCCACCCGTACGGCATTTAGGACAGTTTATATCGATATCAGGTTGATTTGACCTGATGATTTTTATAGCTTAATCATTGAAAGTTATATTGGACCATTGTCCCATACGCTTACTACAGTTTGAGTGATATTATTAAAACTATAATACCTCTGGGAATATGCCCTGCGACCATTTACAGAGGCACGCAAAATTATTTCACTTAAATCATTTTTTAGCAATGTCACATTCGGGTCAAAGAAGTAGCAGCCAAGTGTGGCTTCGGATTCAGAAAAACTGCAATTAGATGTACAGTTAAATATCTGAGATGGCGATCTATCCAATTCAATTGTATAAAAATGATCTCGCACCAACTCATACCCTGTGAGTAACGTTTGGGTACCTATGAAACCATGCAGAGATAAAGTGCGTGTACCGAGTAGAATAGGATATTGTGACGAAAAATTTAAGCCAATGCTAACGCTTTGTCCCGGAGGAGTTTGCGACTTGGCTGTTACGGAAATATTGCCGACGACATTGCTTGAAATTTGCAGCGTTGCTATGCCCTGGTTATTGGTTGTAATTATAGGAGGATAATTTGCCTGGCCGTTGGTTGATATGCTTAAAGGATGATTGGCTACAACGGCGCCGGTTTGTTGATTACGAAATATAAATTCGACGATATTCTGGCTATTACCATTGGCCTGGGCATTATTAGTGATGATATTCGCTGTCAGGGATGGTGAGCTGTATTCCGGAACAGCACGAAAATATGAATTCGCATATGCGATGTGGCCCAAATAGGTGGCCCTGAGCGAAACAGTTTCATTTACCGTATTGGTGAAATGGGCGGTTGCAGTCCCCTGCGCCCCCGTGGTAACAGAGATAGTTTGGCTATTATTATTAAACCGCGCGCTGCCTGTCAACGCTAAGTTGATTATGCTGCCCGGAGACGGAGTAACATTTAGCGCCAATCTAACCGTTGCGACATTCGTGTCGGTACCGTTGGCAATCGCATCAGAGGTGGTCGTCAAGGTCAATTGCGTGCCGGCGTTTGTTTCTTCTGGGATGGTATGGGTGGTATTCATTATTTTTTCTCCTATGGATGTCGAAAAAATTAAAAACATTTATGTGAAATTAAAAATAAATGATGTTTTAATATCAGGATTGACTTGTAAAGAGACTAGATATGTAATTTCCATCGGATTCGCACTAGTGGCATAGATAGTGATTTCACCGGATGAACTAGTAATCTGCTGAAACGGCGGGAATGGGCTTCCCAATTCGTTATAATTTATAACCATATCCGGTACACCGAAGTTGGTATTTAAATCATAAAGCTTAACGCGCGCCACGTTAGGACTATGGGAATCAGCCGGTTGATTATTGAGTATAAGTTCGGGATATAGCTCGTAATTTGGCGGTATGGCGATAAAATTGGTGGCGACGGTTCTCGAAATCGTCGGCGCTATGGCAAGGGTGGCGGTAACGCTGGCATTGCCTGGGCGGGCGTTGGTCAATGAGACCTCGGCCGTTCCATTGACATTGGTAATAATCGGCGATGACGAAAGTATAGCGCCATTTGTGGCAGACAAGTTAAGCTGGGCATTGCCAACCGGCTGGTTGGAATCGCGTAATGTAAAACTGACTCTGTTGGCATTGCTACCATTGGCCACTTGATTATTTACCAGTACTTGACCAGTAAGATTATATTGCGGCTCAGGGACGTGCGCTTGAAAAATCGTATCAGCATAAGAGGTTAAATTAGCATAAGCGGCGGTGACGGTGACTGTTTCAATTGTCCGGTTGGTTATAGGTACGCTGATTCGGCCTGAAGTATCGGTTGATACCATATTAGTGTTTGAGCCATTGGAAAATAGAGCGTTACCGGTCACGGACAAAGCCACCCATGCGGGGTTAGGTCGCTCCCCTTGATAATATATTACGTTAACTGTGATGATATTAGTGGCAGTGCCATTTGCTTCAGCGCCACTGGTAACAGACAAGGCCAGTCTAATATTAGAGCTCGGGGTTATAGGGGATGGTTTTATTGACGACATGTGTTACCTCACTATTATGTATTTTAAATGTAAATTTCATTTGTCGCAATAATTGATGTTTAATATAATGGCAATTTATTGTACTTGCATGTTTAAATATTATATTTTGATTGTGATTATTGTACGAAATTTAGGCTGAAATCGACACTTACAGTGGTGTCTCCGGTGAGTTCAGCACGGTAATTCCATGTGCGTGCGATCGTATCGCTAACGATATATATATATCGCCCATCGTTTTCAGTTATTCTCGCCGTTATGCTCGGCGCATTGTTAAGAGCAATAATATTGAATGGTTCATTTCCCGCTGGTATCCCAGAGTTAATGTCATTAATATATATTATAACCGAATTTCTATCAGTACCATTGGCGATTGCATTATTAGTAATAATCTCGGCAGAGATCTGGTATGCCGGCAAGGCCGGAATGAATCTTATATAGGTGTGGTTATCAGCCGAGGGATCTGCATGAAGTGACGCTGAAACTATCACTTCCTCTGCTGTAGCGTTTCGGATGTGTAATGTGAATTGTCCCTCGTTATTGGTTAGACCTAAATAACTATGGGGAATCGCGCTACCCGTAACGCTAAATTGCATTAGCACATCATTTACCGGCAATTGGCTCGCAGTGTTTGTTACGGTATAAGTTATTATGTTTTCATGGCCGGTTTGTGCCTGTGCGTTATCAGTTATTACTCTTGCACTAATATATTGAGCGGGGAAGATAGTAAAATTACTGAACACAGTATTATTAACAATATGCTGTCCATTGTATTGACAAATTATATCAACGCATTCCGCTACGTTATCCATAAAAGGTACGATAGCCTCACCGATATTGTTTGTTTTGATCGTCAGACTTTTTTGGTTTGGGATGAAAAAGGCATGGCCAGTTAAATTAAACGTTAAATCCTGGCCGCTCTGCATCCGATCTCCTGAGCGTAGTTTAGCCGTAGCCGTATTAGGGTCGTAGCCATTTGCACGTGCGCCCGATGTCGCGGCAAGCTCCAGAACAATACTCTTGTCCGCTACCGTTTCCGGTGCAAAACGAGTGTGCATAGGTCACCTCTGCTAAATCTTCGATGCGATTTTTAATATATGAAGATACATGAAACATTATCTCCGAGTATTATTTATGTTTTGGTTAAGTGGCATACAATATTTATTTTTTGAATTCCACATATTTCTCATGAAGTTAAAAAATGAAAGACATAGCATATTAATGTTGTTATATATGCTCGGTAACTATGGGTCAATTCTATTATTAGCCATTCAGTATATTAAAAAAAGCAAGGGGGCGTCGCTACGTTCTTTGAGCGTAGTTAAAGAAACATAATAGAGGGTGGGATCAGGGATGGTGGTAACCGTTCATCACTCGAGCGCCCGTCCGATGGGACGGGCGCTAACGCCGTTAACGCTTAAGCGCGTCGCTCAGCTCTTCGCGCATGGCCGACAGCATGGACTTGACCACGCGTGGGTTGCCCGCCACCAGATTGCCGGATTGCAGGTAATTATGGCCGCCGACAAAATCGGTCACCAGGCCGCCGGCTTCACGCACCAGCAGCTCGCCGCCGGCGTAATCCCAAGGCTTCAGGCCAATCTCAAAAAAGCCGTCCACCCGGCCGGCCGCGACATAGGCCAGATCCAGGGCGGCGGAGCCGCTGCGGCGAAAATCAGCGCACTGCTTGAACAGTTTGCCTACCAGGTTCATATAAGTATCGGAGTGTTGTTTCAGCTTGAACGGGAAACCGGTGGCGATAATCGTGCCTTCCAGATCGCGGGAGGTGCTGCCGCGCAGGCGGTAGCCGTTTAGCTGGGTACCCTGGCCGCGGGTGGCCGAGAACAGCTCGTTGCGCATGGGATCGTAGACTACCGCCACTTCGGTGCGGCCTTTAATGCGTACGGCAATGGAAACGGCAAAATGAGGCAGGTGTTTGATAAAATTAGTGGTGCCATCCAGTGGGTCGATAATCCATTGTACGTCTTGATCTTCACCGGCCAGCTCGCCGCACTCTTCGCTGATAATGGTGTGCTGGGGGTAAGATTTACGGATAACTTCAATGATCAAGCGTTCCGCTTCGCGATCGACGTTGGTCACGAAGTCATTGTCGCCTTTCTGGCTGGCTTCAACGGCGTCAGGGGTTTCGTAATGTTTAGCAATTAAATTACCGGCCTTTCGCGCAGCGCGAATGGCGATGTTGAGCATCGGATGCATGGATATCGTCCACTAAGATGTTAAAGAACTAAAACGGCGCGGATTATAGCAGAGCCGCAGCAAAATGCCTACGACTGTGATAATATATTGCTTACTTCTCCTTTGCCTTATAAGACTATGCTGCACAATATTCGCGTCGTTCTGGTAGAAACCTCCCACACCGGCAATATCGGGTCCGCCGCCCGGGCCATGAAGACCATGGGCCTGAGCAATCTCTATCTGGTCAATCCGCTGACCAAACCCGATTCACAGGCCATTGCCTTGTCCGCCGGCGCCAGCGATATTATCGGCAACGCCACCATCGTCGGCAGCCTTGACGAGGCATTGGCCGGATGCAGCCTGGTGGTCGGCACCAGCGCCCGTTCCCGCACGCTGCCGTGGCCGATGCTGGAACCGCGGGAATGCGGGGTCAAATGCGTCCAGGAAGGCGAACAGGCGCCGGTGGCCCTGCTGTTCGGCCGCGAGCGCGTCGGCCTGACCAATGACGAGTTGCAAAAATGTCACTTTCACGTGGTGATACCGGCAAATCCGCAATACAGTTCGTTAAATCTGGCCATGGCGGTGCAAATCCTGGCCTATGAAGTCCGGATCGCCTACCTCGACCATCAGCAGGCCGCCGTCCAGGCGCCAGAGCACGACGTCTCTCCCTACCCCCTGGTGGATGAACTCGAACGTTTTTACCAACATTTGGAACAGGTGCTGATCCAGACCGGCTTTATCCGCCAGGCCCATCCGGGGCAGGTGATGAATAAACTGCGGCGCCTGTTTGCCCGCGCGCGTCCTGAAACCCAGGAATTGCATATTCTGCGCGGTATTTTGACCTCCATCGAGCATCAGCCGGTGACCAAAAAAGATTAAGCGGCCGGGGTTTTATCCCCTGCGCGGCAAGTGTGATGTCGGTCGGGAATACTTGAGTGAAATGGTTGGTTAAATAGTTGACTAAATTAGTCAGGAATGGCAGACTTTTGGCATATTTCACCCATCGGGACACATCATCATGAGACTCACTTCCAAAGGCCGCTATGCGGTAACCGCTATGCTGGACGTTGCTTTGCATTCCAATGACGGCCCCGTGCCGCTGGCGGAAATTTCCGAGCGCCAGGGCATTTCCCTTTCCTATCTTGAGCAACTGTTTTCCCGTTTACGGAAAAACGAACTGGTTGCCAGCGTCCGCGGTCCTGGCGGCGGTTATTTGCTGGGTAAGGCCGCCGATCAAATCGCCGTCGGCGCTATTATCACCGCCGTTGATGAATCCGTCGACGCCACCCGCTGCCAGGGTAAAGAAGGCTGCCAAAACGGCGATCGCTGCCTCACGCATACCCTGTGGCGCGATCTCAGCGTGCGCATCAGCGATTTTCTGAATAATATTTCCCTGGCCGAGCTGGTGAATAACGAAGAGATCCTGGACGTCGCCGACCGGCAGAACAATGAAATCCGCCGTACCGCCAACGGCCGGGTGCAAGAAACCATTAACGTTAATCTGCGCGCATAAGCAGAAATACGGCGACTGTTGCATTGGCAGTCTTTCAGGGGCATATGAGCAATGAAATTACCGATCTATCTGGACTATTCAGCCACCACGCCCGCCGATCCGCGGGTCGCTGAAAAAATGATGCAATGTTTAACCCTGGACGGTATTTTCGGCAATCCGGCTTCCCGCTCCCACCGTTTTGGCTGGCAGGCGGAAGAGGCGGTGGATATCGCACGTAATCAAATCGCAGAATTGGTGGGTGCCGATCCGCGCGAAATCGTGTTTACCTCCGGCGCCACGGAATCGGATAACCTGGCCATAAAAGGCGCGGCCCAGTTCAATCGGGACAAAGGCCGGCATATCATTACCAGCCAGACAGAACATAAAGCCGTACTGGATACCTGCGCCCAATTGGAGCGGGAAGGGTTCGACGTGACCTATCTGGTGCCGCAGCGCAACGGTATTATTGAATTATCGCAGTTGGAGCACGCCCTGCGCGCCGACACCATCCTGGTCTCGATCATGCACGTGAACAATGAAATCGGCGTGATACAGGATATTGCGGCCATGGGCGAATGGTGTCGCGGCCGCGGGATTATTTTCCATGTGGATGCCACCCAAAGCGTGGGCAAGCTCCCTATCGACCTGGCGCAATTAAAGGTTGATTTAATGTCGTTCTCCGGCCATAAAATTTATGGGCCGAAGGGCATCGGCGCGTTATATGTCAGCCGCAAACCCCGGGTGCGCATCGATGCGCAAATGCATGGCGGCGGCCACGAGCGCGGCATGCGTTCAGGTACCCTGCCGGTACACCAGATTGTGGGCATGGGCGAAGCCTACCGTATCGCCAAAGCGGAAATGGCCGCCGAGTCGCCCCGCCTGCTCGCGCTGCGCGACCGACTGTGGGCGGGCCTCAAGGATATAGAAGAGGTCTATCTTAACGGTTGCCTGGAGCGGGGCGCCCCGAATATCCTCAACGTGAGTTTTAATTTTGTGGAAGGCGAATCCCTGATCATGGCGTTAAAGGATTTGGCGGTGTCTTCCGGCTCGGCCTGTACTTCCGCCAGCCTGGAGCCGTCATATGTCCTGCGCGCCCTCGGTGTGGAAGACGAATTGGCGCATAGCTCCATTCGTTTTTCCCTGGGGCGTTATACCACCGCCGAGGAAATCGATTATGCCATCGGTCTGGTGCGCCAGTCCATCGGCCGCCTGCGCGAACTCTCCCCCGAGTGGGCCTCGTTTAAACAGGGCGCTGCCAGCCACGGCGGCATTGCCATGCGGTCCTGAATCAGTCCTGCGGTCCTGAATCCCGTATGCCCTGCGGCGCCGCACTCCCGGCGCGACACACTATAATCAGCCCATTTCCGACCGTGGCGCCGCGTTATTTCAAGCCGCGCCGATGAACGCTTCCCTGTCATCCTGTTGTCATCCTCCTTGGCGACTATGCTGGGTCCGGCATGCAGGGACGAGAGAAAAAAACCTGGCGGGGAGGCCGCCAGTCTGGTTAGATGTGCGCAAGATGGCGCTACATGGCACTAAACACAACAATTATCGGAGCCAGGTTATGACAACCGAAGCGATGCTGGTCATGTTATCCACGGTACCAGCCGACGCCCGCTGGGGCGAAAAAGCGCTGGTAAGCGCTAACGAAAGCGGTATGACGATTCATCTGACCGGCGAGAACCGCCTGGTGGATATTCAGCGCGCCGCCCGCAAGATTGACGGGCAAGGCGTTAAACATGTCCGCCTGGAAGGCGAAGGCTGGGATCTGGAAAGCTGCTGGTCTTTTTGGCAGGGTTATCGCGGTCCTAAAGGGCAGCGCGACGTCGTATGGCCCGACCTGGCCGCCGAGGCGCGCCGGGAGCTGGACAGCCGGCTGAAAATTATCGATTGGGTGCGCCACACCATTAATACGCCGGCCGAAGAGCTTGGTCCCGAGCAACTGGCGCAGCGTGCGGTGGATATGATGTGTTTCGTCGCCTGCGATGCGGTGAAATACCGTATCACCAAGGCCGAGGATTTGCGTGACAACAACTATATGGGCATTCATACCGTGGGCCGCGGTTCCGATCGGCAGCCGGTACTATTGTCCCTGGATTACAATCCCAGCGGCAATCCGGATGAACCGGTGCTGGCCTGTCTGGTGGGCAAAGGCATTACCTTTGATACCGGCGGCTATAGCCTCAAAGGCAGCAGCAATATGGATTCGATGAAATCCGATATGGGCGGCGCGGCGCTGGTTACCGGCGCGCTGGCGCTGGCCATCGCCCGTGGCCTGACCAAACGCGTGCGCCTTTATCTGTGCTGCGCCGACAATATGGTGAGCGGCAATGCCTTCAAATTGGGGGATATCATCCGCTATCGTAACGGTAAAAGCGTTGAAGTCATGAATACCGACGCCGAAGGTCGCCTGGTGCTGGCGGACGGGCTGATCGACGCCTCGGCGAAAAACCCGCGGATTATCATCGACTGCGCCACGCTGACCGGCGCCGCCAAAACCGCGCTGGGTAATGATTACCATGCTCTGCTAAGCTTTGACGATGCGCTGGCGCAATCATTGCTCGACAGCGCCGCCCAGGAAAACGAACCGTTCTGGCGTCTGCCCCTGGCGGAGTTTCATCGCGCCCAGCTACCGTCCAACTTCGCCGATTTAAGCAATATGGCGGGCGGGGCTTATACCGCAGGGGCCAGCACCGCGGCGGGATTCCTATCGCATTTCGTTGAGAATTACCGCCAGGGCTGGCTGCATATCGACTGCTCCGCCACCTATCGCAAGAGCGCGGTGGATCAATGGTCGGCGGGCGCGACCGGGTTGGGCGTGCGTGCGCTGGCCAACCTGTTGTTGGCCCAGGCGGCCGGGTAATGTAGCGTTGGCGATAGCAGGAAACAGTCATGAGTACACCAGAAGGTAATGCGCTGGAGCAGGCGCTGCGGCTCGCGGCCAATGAACCGGCCCATCGTCCCGCGTTTTTTAATTTATTGCTCGATTCCACGGTCTATGTGCTGGGAGATGCGGGCGATGGCTGGATCGCAGGGGCCGCCCGCCACGATAGTGAACAGCCGGTCAATTTGCAGCATTGGGAAAAACCCGACGGTACCAGCACGATCCCGTTTTTTACCTCGTTGGAGGCGTTGCAGCGGGCACAGCGGCAGGGCGACTATCGGCCGCAGCCGTTCCTGGCGCTGCCGACCCGTACGCTGTTCGCCATGACCGCCGGCGCGGAGCTGTTTCTGAATCCGAAGCTGCCTTACGGCAAGGAGTTTGGCCCGGACGAGATTGCCGCCCTGATGATGAATGAGGGGGATGCGTTAACCGAGCGCGAGATCCTTGAGGGTGAAATGCGTATTACCCTGAGCGATACGCAGGAAAAACCCGCGCAAATGATCGACTCCCTGACGCGGCTGTTCGCCGATGTCAAGCAGGTGCGCCGGGCGTTTATCGTGCAGGTGCGCGACGACCCGCGGGAAGATCCGCATTGGCTGATAGGCCTGGAGTGCGAAGGTAATGAAGAGGCCGCCATCCAGGCGGTGGGCCGAGTCGCCACCGACACCGCCCCGGATGAACAGCCGGTGGATATTTGCCTGGTGGGCGAGGACGGGGCGGGTATCAGCCACTATTTTATCCACCATATTACGCCGTTTTACGTGCGTAAATGGGGCAGTTGGCTGCGCAGCCTGCACGATAACGCGCCCCACTGACCAAGCCGGCCGCGCCGGCCGCAACGCAACATCCCGCGGCCGGCGCCAATAACCCTCCCAGCCGTGTCAGCGCGCCGCGCCGCCCTCAATGCGGAGGTCATCCCTGGCGCCCCATTCACTCCAGGACCCGTCATAAAGCGCCACGTCCGTTACCCCCAGCGCGCTCAAGGCCAGCACCACGACCGCCGCCGTCACCCCGGAACCGCAACTGGCCACCAGCGGCCGGCGCCGGTCCACTCCCGCCTTATCCAACAGTGCCGCCAGTTCATCATTTGGTTTTAGCTGCCCGTCGCGCACCAAATCGCTCCAGGGCAGATTCACGCTGCCGGGAATATGTCCGCGATGCAGACCGGGGCGGGGTTCCGGCGCTTCGCCGCTGAACCGGGCCGCCGGTCGCGCATCGATAATTTGCGCCGAATGCCCGGCGATAATCCCGCCGATCGCGGTTAAATCCCTGACCCGGGCGGTGTCAAACCGTCCCTGGAAGTGCTCGGGCGCCGGACTGACCGGCCCTTGGGACAGCGGCAGCCCCTCCCGCTGCCAGCCCGCCAGCCCGCCGGCCAGGATCGATACCTGCCGCACCCCGGCGATGGATAACATCCACCATGCCCTGGGGGCGGAAAACAGCGTTCCTTCATCATAAATCACCAGATGCTGCCGTTCGGTGATGCCCAATTCCCCCATGGCGCGGGCGAAATCCTCCGGCGCGGGCAGCATATGCGGCAGGGCCGTGCCGCGATCGGACAGCTCTTCCACGTCAAAAAACACCGCCTGCGGCAGATGCCCGGCCAGATACTCCAGCTTGATATCGCGCGGCCCCTGATAACCGGGCGGCAGCATGCGCGCGTCGATAACGCGCACCAGCGGATCGGCCAAATGGGCCTGCAGCCAGCGGGGGGACACAAACAGGGATGTCGTCATGGCAAGACTCCGGTAATCCGGCCGGGCGGTCGCAGCGCCGGCGGGGATGAACATAAACACCCATTGTCGGGGATTTTCCGCACCTCGACAAGCGGATCGCGAGCGTGCGCCGCCGGCGCTGAAAATCTTGGCGAAATGATGCCTTACGCGCGTTATCGGGGTAAATTTAATGTTAACGTCTGGCGCGCAAAAACCGGATTTGCCAAGGGCTTAGCGCCGATTCGGGCAGGCAAGGATTATTTTAACCGGTTGCCTGCTATTTGCGCTGGCATAAAAATAATTTTTATGGAAAATAGAATAGCCCCTTGAAAAGTAGGGAATAAGCTAAATTTTTTTTAACTAAATGTTGCGTTTCTGATAGGCAAGCGCCTATCCAATCCCTATAATCTGCGCCACTTAAACCGGCCGGCATAACAACCGATTAACCCGGCCCCCATTGCTGTGTAACATAGAGGTCATAATGACGATAGAACGTACTTTATCCATTTTAAAACCCAATGCGGTGGCAAAGAATGCCATTGGCGCAATTTATACCCGTTTTGAAAGCGCCGGATTTACCATTGTTGCTGCCAAAATGTTGCAACTCACCCGCGAACAGGCTGAAGGTTTTTATGCCGAGCACAAGGGCAAGCCTTTCTTTGATGGACTGGTAGGTTTTATGATCTCCGGGCCGGTAATGGTTCAGGTCTTGGAAAGCGAAAACGCCGTGCACCGCAACCGCGATATCATGGGCGCGACCAACCCCGCCAACGCGCTGGCCGGTACCCTGCGCGCCGATTATGCCGACAGTTTCACCGAGAACGCGGTGCATGGCTCCGACGCGGTGGAATCTGCCGAGCGGGAGATCGCTTATTTCTTCAGCACTGATGAAATTTGCCCGCGTACCCGTTAATGGCCGCCGCATAATCGATAAAAAAGCCGGGCTTGTGCTTTTAAGCCGCGCGGCTCTGCGCTAAAATCTATCCCCAATGCGCCCCGGATGAGAGCCAATCCGCACTCCGCCGGGGCATTTCTTTATCTTTTCCACGCCATAACGTGTAATAACGAGGCATTCTTACATTATGTCAGATCCATTAATCCCTGACGTGCTCTTAGCAGCGCCGTCCGTTTCGGCTACCGCCGACTCCGTGCCCGCCAGCCAAAAACTGAATCTTCTGGACATGAATCGCCAGCAGATGCGTGAGTTTTTCGCCGGCCTGGGTGAGAAGCCTTTTCGTGCCGATCAGGTCATGAAATGGATGTATCACTACTGCTGCGATGATTTCGATCAGATGACGGATATCAATAAGCATCTGCGCGCCAAGCTCAAGGACCTGACCGAAATCCGCGCGCCGGAAGTGGCCAGCGAACAGCGCTCCACCGACGGTACCATCAAATGGGCGATCCAGGTCGGCGGCCAGCAGGTTGAAACCGTTTATATCCCGGAAGAAGACCGCGCCACCCTGTGCGTGTCGTCCCAGGTGGGCTGCGCCCTGCAATGCACTTTTTGCTCCACGGGCCAGCAAGGGTTCAACCGCAACCTGCGGGTGTCGGAAATTATCGGCCAGGTCTGGCGCGCCGCCAAGATTATCGGCGCCGTCGGGGTCACCGGCCAGCGGCCCATAACCAACGTCGTCATGATGGGCATGGGCGAGCCGTTGCTCAACCTCAACAATGTGGTGCCGGCCATGGAAATCATGCTGGACGATTTTGGCTTCGGCCTGTCCAAGCGCCGCGTGACGTTATCCACGTCGGGGGTGGTGCCGGCGCTCGACAAGCTGGGTGAAATGATCGACGTGGCGCTGGCCATCTCACTGCATGCCCCTACCGATGCCATTCGTGATGAAATCGTCCCCATCAATAAGAAATATAATATTGAAACTTTCTTGAGTTCGGTACGGCGGTATCTGGATAAATCCAATGCCAACCAGGGGAGGGTGACGGTGGAATACGTCATGCTGGATCATATCAACGACGGCACCGAGCACGCCCATCAACTGGCGGAGTGCCTGAAAGACACGCCGTGTAAAATCAACCTCATTCCCTGGAATCCCTTCCCGGGGGCGCCTTACGGCCGCAGCTCCAACAGCCGCGTCGATCGTTTTTCCAAGGTGCTGATGGACTATGGTTTTACCACTATCGTGCGTAAGACTCGCGGCGATGATATCGATGCGGCCTGCGGCCAGCTGGCCGGCGACGTGATCGATCGCACCAAAAGAACGCTGCGCAAGCGCCAGGCCGGCGAGGCCATCGAGGTCAAAGCCGTCTGACGGCGAACACCGGTCGCGACGGCGGGCAGGGAAGGGTTATAATTAACGATAACTGCATAGGGTAAACGGGAACAGGCATGACGCTGAGTCGGTTAAATGGAATCGCGGTAGTCTTGGTAATGACTTTCTTGTACGGATGCGCGGGGGACAAACCGCAAACCGATGTTTCCTCCCAGTCGGCGCAAACGCGCCTGCAGTTGGGCATGGAGTACCTGGCTGCCAATAATCTGGACGCGGCGCGGAAAAATCTCGACCTGGCGGTCAAAGGCGCGCCGGACGATTATCATACGCAGTTGGGCATGGCGCTGTATGAACAGCGGGTCGGCGAGAACGCCGCGGCGGAGAAGCGATATCGCCTGGCGCTGAAACTGGCGCCGCAAAACGGCACGGTTCTGAATAATTACGGTGCGTTTTTATGTAGTTTAGGGCAGTATGTACCGGCACAACAACAGTTTGCCGCCGCGGCCCAGGCAGCGGATTATGGTCTGGTTGCCGATAGCCTGGAAAATGCCGGTTATTGTTTTTACAAAGCCGGTCAAAACGATGAAGCGCGGACGTTACTCAGTCGTGCGTTAAAATACGATCCGGAAAAAGGCGTGGCTTTGCTGGCGGAAGCCGACCGGCAATTTAGTGAAGGGAAAGGCGACAAAGCACAACTATTATTGGATGTTTATCAGCATATACTTCCGGCAAGCGCTGAAAGTTTATGGTTACAGATTCGTTTCGCTGCGTTAGCGGGACGCCAGAATGACGTAAAACGTTATGGCGCACGGCTTGCGCGAAGTTTTCCACAATCTAAACAGTACCAGCAGTTCCTAGCTAATGAATACTGA
>JAATFX010000026.1 GCA_015654925.1 Enterobacterales bacterium
ATAGGCCTGTTGGGCGTTAGACAAAGCGGTTTGCAACTGCGCGGTGGTCATCCCCGCCAGCAGGCTCGAATTGCGATTAAACATGGAGATCCTTTATGGCAGAAGTTGCGACATGCGTTTACGCGGTGGTGCGACCGGTGTCGTGATAACGACGCCGGGTAAGCGCAGATTGACTTTTTCCTCGGGTTGTACCGGGGGCGGCATCAGTTTTTCAGGATTGGCCGCGATAGCGTCGGCCATGGCGTTTAATTTAAGACCCAGGTAAAACAAGCCGCACAGGGCGCCATAGGCATACACCCGGCAGTCGAGCGCCTCGTTGGCGCGTCCGGGCAATTGTTCCCATACCCGGTAACGCTGGCCGCCGGCGGTTTTCAATACCGATCGCTCGGCAAGCAGTTGGCCAAAATAGTTCAGATCGCGATCAACGGGATAATGCATATACCCCGCCGCCGGCTCGCCCGGTTCGGGCGGCTCGATATGCAAGCGAGAACGAATAGCGTCCTTGGCGGCGTTAACCCCTAAAATGATGGGCCTGAACTGTGATTTACCACGCGAGGTTGGCTTTTTGGTCGGCCAGACCGGCGAACGTTTGCCGCCGCGGGCCGATTCCCCTTTGATGGCCCAAATACGGCGGCCGAGACGTTCTTTGGCGAACTCATACACCTTTTGCGTATGGTGGCCGCCGGAATCCATGCACGCAGCCATCACCGTGAAACCCCGGCCGTCGGCGCGGCGCCAGATTTGTTTAAGATAAGCATCCAGCCGGTTCCAGGGTTCGTCAGTTTCCAGATCCCCCTCGATAACATCATATGCAATCGACCAGGTTTCCTCGTTCCGGCCCCAGCCCACCACTTCCAGTTCAAAACGGTCATCCTGGGTATCGATGCCAACGGTCAGCAACACCACGCCGTCAGGCACCTCAGCGGAGTAAACTTCACAGCGTTCCGATAGTTTTTGTTCGCTCAGCGCCTTTTCGCCGCGGTCCTCGTAGGTCTCCCCGAGCGTGGTATTGATAAATGTCTGGCGCATCAGCGGGTCGTCCTTCACCCGCAGCCATTCCGCCACCAGATATTTCCAGGCAGCATTGGGAAACAGGCTATAACCGGACCAAATATGAAAACCGGCGTGACCGGTAAACGGCGCGGTAGCGCGCCATTCGCCATGCTTGACCATACCCGCCAGTTCGTTGTGACGGATCACACAGCCGGTATATCGGCACACATAGTAGGCGGTATCCGGCAGGCCGTTACCGTCGGCATCCTTGTCCCATTTGATGCCGTAGGGCGTATCAGGACCGCCCCACTCCAACACCTGATATTCGCCGCAATGCGGACATGGCACGTAGAATTTGCGCCGGTCGCTATCGTTATAGGCTTTCTCGATCCGGCTCACGCCTTTAACGGTAGGCGTGGAACCCAGCACAATTTTGCGATTCCAGAAGGTTTCCGATCGCTTGATACCCAGGGCTATCTGGTCGCCTTCCATCCCGGCGCCGCCCGACGGGTAACCGTCCACCTCATCGAACAAGATAATGCGGCAGGTAATACGCCGGAAACCGCCTGGGCTATTAGCGCCCACCAGTGTTAAGTTGGCGCCATTAAGAAACTGTTTTTTCAGAATGGTTTGATTACTGTCTTTGGCTTTCGGGTCGCCGGTAATCCCGGCCAGCGTCGGCGTATCGCGCAGCATCGGAACAATTTCGGTTTTACTGTAGTCCTCGGCATCCTCGACACGCGGCTGCACCACCAAAATCGGCGACGGGTCATGGGAAAGGAAATAGCCCACCACGTGATCCAGGATTTTGGTATAGCCCACACGCGCCGACTTCATCACCGACACCTGGGTCACCAGCGGATCGGTTATCGCATCCATTATCCCGTCCTGATAGGCGAATGAGCGAAAGCGCCCGGTCTGCGCGCTGGTTTCCTTGGACAAGACGGCGTGGGTATTGGCCCACTGGCTGAGGGATAACGGATCGGGCGGCTTTAGTTGCGCGCTACACCGGCATAGCGCTTGATAGAAATTATTCCAGGCAATCTGATTTGGCGTTGTCCCTTCGGGAATTGTCTGCATCAAGGGTCAATTCCTCCATCGCCTCGTATACCACTTCCTGCAGCGCCGCGACAAAGTCCGCATCCTGCGTGGTGGTCGCCAGCATCCTTAAGCGAGGCCCATGCTCCGGCGCGAGGGCGATCAACCGGGTGCGTAAACGGGCATATTGCTGTCCCACCGCCGCGATCATATTTTTGTAGGGCAAGAGCTGCCCGGATTTTTCCTCGTATTCCAGCTTGGCCAGCAGTGCGAAGAAATTTTCTTTCAGGGTACGCGCCTCATCAATCGTCATGGTCGCGCCGCTTTCCGCCACCAGGCGCGCGGCTATTTTAGCCGGCGATTCGTCACGATCGCCGGCAGGTCTGTTACCCGATCTGTTACCTACGGGCGTGTTACCCGACTTGTTACCCTGTTTGTTACCTGGCGTTTTTTTTACCGGCCGGGTAACAGTTTTCCGGTACCGTTCGATATTGGCATTTGACGCATCCACATCGATGTCGTCACCGCGCAGAACCAGCCAGCCGCGGGCCTTCCAGGCGGTTACCGTCTTGCGACTGACGTGGTGGAGCTTGGCAAAATCGGACTGGTTCATCTGTTACCCTGGCTGTTACCTGTTACCCTAATTTTAAAATTTCATACCTAGCCGCAGAACGGGGCGCGCAATGCCCGTGCAATAGATACCTCGGGGAAGGACCCAAAAAAATTATGGCGCCCGCCGCATCCGCTTTTCTATCGCTGTCCATGGTTCTTCCTGTGGAATATTATCTTTTGCAGATTTTTAAATACGAGGATGTTCGCTATGCCATCAAAGGACAGTATTTACAGCCACACCATTGATGTTGGTACATTGCTTGACCAGTTATCAGCGTTGCCCAGGGATACTCGCGTATCGTTTGGCGGCTTGGATTTTTATCGGGTTAAACAGCAGGGTCCCGATATCGTTCAAATAGAATTTAATCAAACGGTTTATCGCACGGATGAAGATATCTTGGTGGTTCAAGATCATTCAAAATAGCGCTGGCGTATACATTCGCAGTTGAGCGCCCCACGGGGGCGTAGTCTTCGTCTATTCCCCCTTTAATCACTCGTGCAAATTGTACTTCATCTTTTCCCAGTTGAATGACCCAAGCGACAGGAAAGCGCTCACTGCCTGCCACACGGGCTAAAATAGCCTGGTTCATTTTGTCTTGTGCTTCACTCATTGACATCACCTGCTATTTTGCTGTTTTCATTGCATCATCAAGCGCTTTGCTTAGTTCGCTAGGCATCAGTTGTGCCGCCATGGCCTGGGCCGTGTTGATGTAGTCCAGATGCTCATGCACTGGCAAGGCGTTACCGAATCGAATTAATAACCGCGGGGCGGGATTTTTCTCTCTATCCCTGCGAGTCCCATTCACCGAACGTGGCAGCCGCTTCTTACCCTTGCGCCCTTTCTTCGCCTTAACCCGCTGCCATACGCCGTTGACGCCATCGATAGCACCGATAAACGTGGTGGGTTTGGCCTTAAGCTGGGAAAGCTTATTGCGCGACAGGTTGCCATACTTGTTCAGCTTGATGTCTTTCGGATTAAGCAGAGCTGAGCCGTTGAGCTTATGCATTCCGCCGAACTCAAAGGGTTCCAAATAATTTGCCGCGATATTGCGGATAAAGACCTTCGCCACCAGGTTATCTTTGCGGGCGCCGATAGAGCCGACGGCGTTAACGGTAAAAGGCGTGGGGTTCTCCAACACCTTACGCATCTGGGCCTTTTCGGCATCCTGAATCTTCCTGGCCACACTGGTCAGCGCCTGGGCGGTGGCGAATGGGATTTGTTTTTTCAACACCTGTAGCTGCTTGGATAAATCGCGGAAATCAGCCATAAGCGCTCCTCAATAAAAAAGCCA
>JAATFX010000100.1 GCA_015654925.1 Enterobacterales bacterium
AAGCGTTGATGCGGAAATATCTGCTTGTTGGTGTTGATTCATTGTCTCATCCGGATTGCCGATTTAATATTGAGCATCTTGAAAAAAACATCACTGGATACAGAATGCTTTACTCATATGTCATGGGTTTTAAAACAGGGCGTGTTCTCCCCGCCGTGCTGGCTGCATTGATTCTGGCTGCATGTTCCGGCCAGGCGCCGCAAACCCCGGCCGGCGGTGCGCAAGCCAAAGCCGGTGCCAACTCAGATTACTACCTACAGCAAATGCAGCAGGCGGGCAATGATAGCAAGACCGACTTTCAATTACTCGCCATTCGCGCGCTGATTTCCGAAGGCAAGACCGATCAAGCGCAGCAGCAGCTCGGCACGCTACCCCAAGCGCTGAGCGATGTCCAACAGCGCGAGCGACTTCTGCTGTCCGCCGAGCTGGCAGCGGCGCAGAATCGGCCGCAGGATGCTGCCGCCGCGCTGCAAAAACTGGACCCCGGCCAACTTACCTCCGACCAGCAGGCCAGGTTCTTGCAAGTGCGCATTGCCGCCAATCAGGGCCAGCCGTCCCTGGAACTGCTGCGGGCCTATATTGCCCAGGAGCCGCTGCTGAAAGACCAGGCCCACCAGCAAAATATCGACCAGACCTGGCAAGCCTTACTGGCTTTCGCGGCGCAGCCGCAAACCAGCCTGGTGATCAACGCCAATGAAAACGTCTTGCAGGGCTGGCTGGATTTGCAGCACGTCTACCAGGACAATAAGCAGGACCCTGCTTTGCTCAAAGCCGGCATCAAGGATTGGCAAACCCGTTACCCGCAAAACCCGGCGGCCAAAACCCTGCCCACCCAGTTGAACCAGGTGCTGAATTATCAGCCCTCGTCGGTGGGCCAGATCGCGCTGTTCCTGCCGATGAACGGCCAGGCGCAGGTGTTCTCCAACGCCATCCAGCAAGGGTTTAACGCCGCCAAAAACGGCCTGCCCGGCGCTGGTGCCCCGGCGCCGGCCGATGGCGCCGCGGCGCCCGACCAGGCTGCGGCCGCGCCCTTGACCGCGCCCGGCGCCGAGCCGTCCGCAGACGGCAGCACTCCTGTCGCCGCCCAGACCCCAGCCGCGGTCGCGGCGCCAGCGGCCAATGCCGCCAGCAGCGCGCCGGTAAAAGTGTATGACACCTCCAGCCAGCCGCTGCCGGCGCTGCTGGCCCAGGCTCAGCAGGACGGCGCCACCATGATTGTCGGCCCGCTGCTGAAAAACGAGGTCGAGCAGCTTTATGCCAACCAAAGCACCATCAATATCCTGGCGCTGAACCAGCCGGAGAATCTGCAAAACCGGCCGAACATCTGCTATTTCTCACTATCGCCGGAAGATGAGGCCCGCGATGCGGCCAACCATATCTTCCAGCAGCACCGGCAGCAGCCGTTATTGCTGGTACCGCGCGGCTCCCTTGGCGATCGGGTGGTTAAAGCCTTTGACGATGCCTGGACCAAGGCGGGCGGCGGTACCGTACTGGAGCAGCGCATCGGTTCGGTCAGCGAACTGAAACAGGCGATTAACAGCGGCGCGGGCATTCAGCTCGCCGGCCAGCCGGTATCCTCCGCCACTGCCGCCCCCGCGCCCCAGGCGGTCACCATTGCCGGCCTGACCATCCCGGCCCCGCCGAGCGATGCGGCGATCTCCCCTTCCGCCACCGGTAACGGCGACGTCGACGCGGTTTATATTATCGCCACGCCGTCCGAACTGGCGCTGATCAAGCCCATGATCGACATGCGCAGCAGTTCGCGCTCCAGGCTGGGGCTGTTCGCCAGCTCGCGCAGCTACCAGGCCGACGCCGGTCCCGATTACCGCCTGGAAATGGAAGGGCTGGAATTCAGCGATATACCGTTGCTGGCAGGGGCCAATCCGGGCTTATTGCAGCAGACCAGCGCGCAATTTAAGGAAGACTATTCGCTGGTACGGCTGTACGCAATGGGCATGGATGCCTGGACATTGGTCAACCATTTCTCTGAAATGCGCCAAATCCCCGGTTTCCAGGTCAGCGGCGATACCGGCGTCCTGACGGCAACATCGGAATGCGTCATCAACAGGAAATTGTCTTGGCTGAAATACCAACAGGGGAAACTGACCCAAATGCTGTAAATCGGCAGCAATCCGGGGCGCGGGCCGAACGCCGGGCGCGCCTATACCTGGAACAGGCCGGATTGCGCTTCGTCGCCGCCAATATGCGGGTGCGCGGCGGCGAGATCGATTTAATCATGCAAGACGACCACGCCTGGGTGTTTGTCGAAGTGCGTTATCGCAAAAACAGCGCCTTCGGCAGCGCCGCCGAGAGCATCACGTCACGCAAGCAACGCCGCTTATTGCTGGCGGCAGCGGTTTGGCTGGCGCGTCGGGGGGAAAGCCTTGACACATCCGCTTGCCGTTTCGATATTTTGGCGATCACCGGTTGCCGCGTAGAATGGCTGATCAACGCCTTCGGCGAATCGGGATAACTGCTAATCCATTTATAACCTATTAGGCTTAATTACCGTGCTGGAAAGAATAAAAGGCTGTTTCACAGAGAGCATCCAAACCCAAATCGCCGCGGCGGAAGCGCTACCCGACGCGATATCGCGCGCCGCCACGGCCCTGGTGCAGGCCTTGCTCAATGGCAATAAAATCTTATGCTGCGGCAACGGTACTTCCGCCGCCAACGCGCAACACTTTGCCGCCAGCATGATTAACCGTTACGAAACCGAACGGCCCAGCCTGCCGGCCGTGGCATTAAACGCCGACAGCGTGGTGCTCACCGCCATCGCCAACGATCGGCTGCATCAGGAAATCTACGCCAAGCAGGTGCGCGCACTGGGCCAGGCCGGCGATATTCTGCTCGCCATCTCCACCCGGGGCAACAGCCGTGATATCGTGAAGGCGGTCGAAGCCGCCGTGACCCGGGATATGACCATCATTGCCCTGACCGGTTACGATGGCGGGGAACTGGCCGGGCTGCTCGGCCAACAGGACGTCGAAATCCGAATTCCTTCCCATCGCAGCGCCCGCATACAGGAAATGCACATGCTGACGGTAAATTGCTTATGCGATCTTATTGATAATTCATTGTTTCCTCACCAGGACGACTAAGGAGCTCAAATGAAGGTTCGTTTCCCATTTGTACTGCTATTCACCGCCCTGCTACTCCAGGGATGCGTCGGTGCGGTAGTGGTCGGCAGCGCCGCGGTGGCGACCAAAACCGCCACCGACCCGCGAACGGTCGGCACCCAGGTCGACGACGGCACGCTCGAAGCCCGCGTAGCCAACGCGTTGTCCAAAGATGAGCAAATCAAGAAAGAAACCCGGATAGTGGCCACCGCCTACCAGGGCAAAGTGCTGTTAACCGGGCAATCCCCGACCACCGAACTCTCCAACCGGGCCAAACAGATTGTAATGGGCGTGGACGGCGCCACGGAAGTCTATAATGAAATTCGCCAGGGCCAGCCGGTCACCCTGGGGCGCGCTTCCGTGGATACCTGGATCACCACCAAAATCCGCTCCCAGCTCCTGGCCAGCGACTCGGTGAAATCATCCAATGTCAAAGTCACCACGGAAAATGGCGAAGTCTTTTTACTGGGATTGGTAACCAACGCGGAAGGTAAATCGGCAGCGGAAATCGCCAGCCAGGTCAGCGGCGTAAAACACGTCACCACCGCCTTCACCTACCTACAATAATCTCCCCCGCCCCGCCGCCACCGGCGGGGACCACCACAGCAACCACCGCACCCGCGGCGAACCCGGCTAAAGGGAGACCGTGCCGTAGGGGCGCCTCCCTTAATGCAACCGATTGGCCCGCAAATACGCCTCCCCGCCCATCTGCCGCATCTGCCGCAAAATCCACTGCTGGCGCATCTGCACATAACGGGAAGGCGCATCCGCGCGAAACAGCAAAGGATTAGGCAACACCGCCGCCAGCAGCGCCGCCTCGGACGGCGTCAAGCGGGCCGCGGGCTTATGGAAATAACGCCGCGCCGCGGCCTCCACCCCAAACGTACCCGCGCCGAACTCGGCGATATTTAAATACACCGTCAAAATGCGCCGCTTGGTCCAGATCCCCTCCATCGCCAGGGTAATGCCTGCCTCCAGCCCCTTGCGCGTCCAACTGCGGCCATTCCACAACAGTAAATTCTTCGCGGTCTGCTGTGAAATAGTGGACGCGCCGCGCATCCGCTGGCTGCGCTCGTTATGCGCCGCCGCGGCCTGGATGGCGTCAATATCAAACCCCCAATGCGTCGGAAACTTCTGATCCTCGGCCGCAATCACCGCCAACGCCATATGCGGGGAAATCTCATCCATAGCCACCCAGTCGGAATGGGCGACATAACTAAAGTCCCCATGCAGCCAGGCGCTCGCCTGGCGCTCCGTCATAACCGCCGAAAACGGCACCGGCAAAAACGCAAACAGGATCACCGCCGCCAGCCAGAAGCCGAGAATAATCCCGGCGCCGGCCAGCAGCCACTTCGCGCCCCTGATAACCCGCCCCCTGGCGCCTTGCTTTCCCCTCATCGGGTAAAGTCCAGCACCCGGGCCACCAACTTATCGATACCTTTCGCCGCCTCGGTGATGGAGGTCGCCAGCATATAACCCGGGGTGGTAATCACCTTGTTTTCGGCATCCACCACAATATCGTCCACCGGACACGTCACATGAATCCCGCCCATATTTTCGACCAATTCAGCCGTATCCCCATCGGTACCGATGGTCAAGCGCAGCGGCGTATCGATAAGCTTTGGCAATAACGCCGGCGCGATGCAAATGAACCCAATAGCTTTAGATTGCTTATGTATTGCCTGGGTCAAACGCCGCAAATCGGCATCCACTTCGCCCTCTTCACCCCTGACGGCCAGGTCGCTCAGATTCCTGACGGCGCCGAAACCCCCGGGCACGATCAATGCATCCAGATCGTCGGCCCGCGCCTCGGACAGCGGTCGGATATGACCGCGGGCAATACGCGCGGATTCCACCAACACGTTGCGTTGCTCGTTCATCTCGTCGCCGGAAAAATGATTAATAACATGGGATTGCAATTTATCAGGCGCAAAGCAAACCGCCTCGGCCCCGGCCCGATCCAACGCCAGCAGCGTCAGCACCGCTTCGTGAATTTCACTGCCGTCATTTACCCCGCATCCACTCAAAACGACGCCAACACGTTTCATAAATTCCCCTCTCAACTCACGCCGGTGAAAATGTTATTTCTATTGACAAAGTCTATTCTACATCCCAAATTTTAATGGTTCTTGTAACATTACTGTGTTCTTTTGCTATGTTGTTAAATAACGTTTACTGAATTTTTTTTACCTTGCCAACCAAAACGCCACATAATTAACGGCGAGTATCGATTTCCCTGGTGTTGGCGCAATCTTCGCGCACCCCGGCTTAGGTCGGGGTCATTTTTTTCCCTTCTTTGTTTCAGCCTGCTCCACCCAATCCCGCAGCGTTTGCACGTCATTGCGCCATTCGTGACCCAACTCATCCACCCACTCCTGGACGTTGTCCCACCAGGCCGGCAAATCGGGCGACTGAATCTGTTGCGCCAACTGCTGTAAATGCACCAGCCCGATGGAACCGGCGGCACCCTTGATCTTATGCCCCTCTTCGGTGATGCCATGGCGATCGCGGGCGGTCATATTGGACGACAGAATCGCCATGTACCCCGGCATCATCTTCTCGAACATCGCCAGGCCTTGATGGATCAACGACGGCCCGACCAACTCCATATATTGCTCCAGCATCGCGGTATCGAGGATCGCCTGAGTTGCCGGGACAGGCGCGGCATCATCGCCATTATCCTCCGGCCCATCGTCCGGCTGGTCCCAATATTTCTGGATAATGCCGGTCAGGGCCGACACCGCCAGCGGCTTGCTCAGCACATCATCCATGCCGGCGTCCAGATACTCCTGCTTATTTTTAAGGACATTGGCGGTCAGGGCAATCAGCGGCGGCAACTGCTGCCCCTGGTAACGCTTGCGCAATTCCCGCGAAATATCCAGGCCGGTCATATCCGGCAACTGGATATCCAATAGCACCAGATCGTATTCATCGGGATCGAACATCGCCAGCGCATCGCGGCCGTTCATCGCCACATCCACGCTGCTGCCCAGCTTTTCCAACACCGAGCGCGCCACCACCACGTTCAGCTCGATATCCTCCACCAGCAGCACGTTGAGCGCCGGCAGCGGCATGTCTTCTTCCTCGTCCTCCGTGGCCGCCAGCCCCTCAGGGGCCATCACGGACAGCGTAAAGCAGGAACCTTCCCCCGGCCGGCTCTTCACCTGGATATCGCCGCCCATGGCCTGCGCCAGCCGTTTTGACACCGCCAGGCCGATACCGGTGCCGGTCGCGGGTTTGCCCCCTTGCTGATCTTTAACCTGATAGTACATGGCAAAAATCTTGTCCTGCTCGTCGTCGGGAATGCCAATACCTGAATCCTGCACGTCGAAGCACAGCAAATCGCCCGCTCCGCGGCGGATGCGAATGATAATTTCGCCCCGCTGGGTAAACTTCACCGCATTGCCAATCAGGTTCCAGAGAATTTGGCGTAAACGGGTGCCGTCGGCGACGATATTGCGCGGCAATGCCTCTTCCGGCTCCATGACCAGCTTCAACCCCTTGGGCTGCACCAGCAGGCCGGAGAGGTTTTCCAAATCCGTCAGGAAGGCGGTGAAATCCATCGGCTGGTTATCCAATTGGACTTTGCGGCGTTCCAGCTTATCCATTTCGATAATATCGTTAAAAATATTACCCAAGGTGATGGCGCTGACGTGAATGGTTTTCAGGTAATTGAGCTGCTCTTTATCCAGATGGGTATCGAGCAGGATACGGCTCAGGCCGACGATGCCATTAAGCGGCGTACGCAGCTCATGGCTGATGGTTGAAATAAAGGTGGTCTTCTCCCTGCTGGCGTTCTCCAGCGCGTCCTGGTAGCGCTTACGCTCGGTTATATCGCGGCCAAACCCCATTAGCCCGTGCCGCTTGCCCATCCGATCGTAAAAAGGCACCTTGCGCAGTTCAAAACAGGATTTCCGCCCGTCCGGGTAAACCAGCCACTGCTCATAGGTGAGCGAGACATTATGGCGAAATACTTTCTCATCGGTTTCGATGACTTTTTCCGCGATATCCGCCGCATACACGTCCCTGGGCGTCAGGCCGACCAACTGCTTCTCGCTTTTCCCCACCAGCAGTTCCATCGCCCGATTACAGCCGGAGAATTCTTTGTTTTCATTGCGGTAATAGACCAGGTCGGGGGAGGCATCGAGAAAAGAGCGCAGCAGCGATGATTGCTGCTCCAGCTCCACCTGGGCCTGTTCGCGCCGCGCCATCTCTTCGGTAAGCTTGGCCATGGCGCGCTGGCGCGCATCCTCCGCCTTCTCGCGATCGGCGATCTCCTGGTTTAAATGGCCGATATTGTCCTGCAGCCGCTGGTTAAGCTGCAAATCGCGGTTGCGCATTTCCTCAAGCTTATCCACCAGGCGGGCCAACCGCTGGCGCGACTCCTCCAGTTGTTCGACCACCACCGACAGGAAGTAAACCGCCCAGGGGGTAATCAGCAGGCCAAAGAATATCGAGCGCACCACGTCGATACTTTCCACTTCCCCGCGCAGCAGCATTGTCACGGCCATTTGCACGATCATCGCCAGCACCACCAGCGCCGAAGCCAGGAGCAGCGAAAAACGGACCAACCCCAACTTGACCATCAGGTCGACATAATATTGCGCCAGCAGGCGGATTTGCTTCATAGCGATTTCCTTGAATATCCAGACCGTCAATCATACCGTAAAAAAAACCTTTTGAATGGGCGACAGCGTTGGCGCAACTAACTCGCCGCCGGCTGGAAAGGCATCCCCAGCGCGGCGCCCTGGCCGCCCTCGGTGTGCAGATTATTATAGAGGGCGTTCATGCCGGTCCAGTGGTTGGCGCACCATAATGGGGCAAGCAGGGTCGGCGGCCGCGCGCTGGCGCAAATGCGGTGAAAGACAATTTCCGGCGGCGTATGGCGGATCATCTCACCGGCGATAGCGGTGTATCCTTCCAGGGTCAGCTCAGCCAGCCGCCCCGCCCGCCATGCCCGCGCCATCACGCTGCCTTCCACCAGCAGCAGCGGATGCAGCTTCAAGCCATCCACCCCCGCCGCAAGCACTTGCTCCAGGGTGGACCGGCAGTCGGTCGCCGTCTCACCCGGCAGGCCGACGATTAAATGAGTACAGACGCGCAGGCCCAATCGCCTCGCCCGCATGACGGTTTGCCGGTAACAGGCAAAATCATGGCCGCGGTTAATGCGGTGCAGGGTTTTATCCTGTGCGGTTTGCAGCCCCAGTTCGAGCCAGACTTCATATCCCTGCCGCTGGTAGCCGGCCAGCAGCTCCAGCACTTCGGACGGCGCGCAATCCGGCCGGGTGCCCACGCAGATCCCGACGATATCCGCCTGCGCCAGCGCTTCGCGATAGAGGCGATCCAAAACCGCGACTTCTGCATAAGTACTGGTATAAGCCTGGAAATAGGCCAGATAACGTTTCGCCCGATCGACGCTGCCCACCTGCCCGGCCAGCTGTTCGCCGATGCTCTGGAATTGACGCTGTTCGTCGGCAAACGAGGCGACATTGCAAAACGTACAGCCGCCGCGCCCCAGGGTTCCATCGCGGTTAGGGCAGCTAAACCCGCCATGCAGCGAGAGTTTAAATACTTTCTGCCCGTAGCGGCGCAGGAGATCGCCGCTAAACATATTGACTACCTGGAGCAACTGCATATTCTGTTTATCCTGGCCCGCTGAGGCCGTAAAGGCTACCTTATCCGGCCGTTGGGGATGATGATATCGATCAATGCTCGCGACCGGCCCTATGACAACCGCATATTTATGCAAATTAGATGAAAATAAAATCATCAACCGCTGATTAATAATTCTTATTCCCAACGGGTAAATTATTCATATTGTCACTGTTCAGTCAAAACAGTGACATAAAGGGCAAAAATAGCGATAACCAGCACATCCTGCTATTGTGGGCGTGGGCACTAGCATGGTGCAGAGATAGTAAGGCTGCACTATAGTGAGACAGCGCATATTGCCGGGGGATGTTTTGGCAGCGTATAACACCGTTAATAGGTCATTAATTTAATAATAATCAATCACCTACTTATAATAAGGTATCTTTCGACACGCTTGGCGGAGAGATTTGACCTGCGTGGTGTTTGTCGTTAATTTGGAAGGCCGCTGGAAGAATTCTGGACGGGCCAACGACTCGTCATAGTTATGCAGTTATGAAGACTCCTTCTTAAAGCAAGTCGTTTATCAAGTAAGACCGCCACGATAGGGTAACCCGGAGAGAGTGGAACAGCAGGAGTAGTACCCCGCTGCCGCTCAATACCGATACGCCTTCTCGCCGGAGGTTGTGAGAGTCACCTGGAGCCTGGGGAGGTCCATGATATGTTGTACGATGAATCCCAAGAGAAGGACAACTGCGGCTTCGGCCTGATTGCCCATATAGAAGGCGAGCCCAGTCATAAGGTGGTCCGCACCGCTATCCACGCGCTGGCCCGGATGCAGCATCGCGGCGCTATCCTCGCCGACGGCAAGACCGGAGACGGCTGCGGCCTGCTGCTGCAAAAGCCGGATCGCTTCTTCACCATGGTGGCGCAGGAGCGCGGCTGGCGGCTGGCCAAGAACTACGCCGTCGGTATGATTTTCCTCAGCCAGGATGAAGAAGAAGCCCGCGCCAGCCGCCGGATTGTCGAAGAGGAACTGCAAAACGAAACGTTGTCGATCGTCGGCTGGCGCGAAGTTCCCATCAATGCGGATGTATTGGGTGAAATCGCGCTCTCCTCGCTGCCCCGCATCGAGCAAATCTTCGTTAACGCCCCGGCCGGCTGGCGTCCGCGCGATATGGAACGCCGCCTGTACGTGGCGCGGCGCCGTATCGAAAAACGCGTGGTGGACGACAGCTTCTATGTTTGCAGCCTCTCCAACCTGGTGACGATTTATAAAGGCCTGTGCATGCCGGCGGATTTGCCGCGCTTTTATCTGGATCTGGCGGATTTGCGGCTGGAGTCGGCCATTTGCCTGTTCCACCAACGCTTCTCCACCAATACCGTGCCGCGCTGGCCGCTGGCCCAGCCGTTCCGCTACCTGGCCCATAACGGCGAAATCAACACCATTACCGGCAACCGGCAGTGGGCCCGCGCCCGCGCCTATAAATTAAAGACGCCGCTGATTCCCGATTTGCAGGATGCCGCGCCGTTTGTTAACGAAACCGGTTCCGACTCCAGTTCCCTGGATAATATGCTGGAGCTGTTTTTAAGCGGCGGCATGGACTTGATCCGCGCCATGCGCTTGCTGGTGCCGCCGGCCTGGCAAAACAACCCGAACATGGACCCGGAGCTGCGGGCCTTCTTCGACTTTAACTCCATGCATATGGAACCCTGGGACGGCCCGGCCGGCCTGGTGATGTCCGACGGCCGTTTTGCCGCCTGCAACCTCGATCGCAACGGTTTGCGCCCGGCCCGCTATGTCATTACCACCGACAAGCTGATCACCTGCGCCTCCGAAGTGGGCATCTGGGATTACCAGCCGGATGAAGTGGTGGAAAAGGGCCGCGTCGGACCGGGCGAACTGATGGTCATCGATACCCGAAACGGGCGCATACTGCACTCGGCGGAAACCGATAACGACCTGAAAAGCCGTCATCCGTACAAAGAATGGATGGAGAAGAATGTCCGTCGCTTAACGCCGTTTGAAGATCTGGCGGACGATCAGGTCGGCCACCGCGAGCTGGATGATACCCTGCTGGAAACCTATCAGAAGCAGTTCGGTTACTCCAACGAAGAGCTGGATTCCATATTGCGGGTGTTAGGCGAAAACGGCCAGGAAGCCACCGGGTCCATGGGCGACGATACCCCCTTTGCGGTGCTGTCGAGCCGCCCGCGGGTGATTTACGATTATTTCCGCCAGCAGTTCGCCCAGGTGACCAATCCGCCCATCGATTCACTGCGCGAAGCCCACGTGATGTCGCTGGCCACCTGTATCGGCCGGGAAATGAACGTGTTCTGCGAAGCCGAGGGCCAGGCGTTCCGCCTGGCGTTTAAATCGCCGATCCTGCTGTATTCCGATTTTACCCAGCTCACCACCCAGGAAGAGCACCATTATCGCGCCGATAAGCTGGATATTACCTACGAACCCGGCCAGATGGATATGCACCAGACGCTGTTGAAGCTGTGCGACGACGCGGAAGAAAAAGTGCGTCAGGGCACGGTGCTGCTGGTGCTCACCGACCGGGCGATCTCCCCTACCCGGCTGCCGGTGCCCGCGCCGATGGCGGTGGGTGCGATTCATACCCGCCTGGTGGAAAAAAACCTGCGCTGCGACGCCAACCTGATCGTTGAAACCGCCAGCGCCCGCGACCCGCACCACTTCGCGGTATTGATCGGTTTTGGCGCGACGGCGATTTATCCTTATCTGGCTTATGAAACCCTGGCCGCCATGATCGATAATGGCACCATCGAAAAAGATTACCGCACCGTGATGCTGAACTACCGTAACGGCATCAATAAAGGCCTGTACAAAATCATGTCCAAAATGGGCATTTCTACGGTGGCGTCGTACCGCTGTTCCAAGCTATTCGAGGCGGTGGGCCTGCATCGCGAACTGACCGATTTGTGCTTCCAGGGCGTGGTAAGCCGTATCGGCGGCGCCAGCTTCAGTGATTTTGAACAAGATTTGCTGAACCTGTCAAAACGCGCCTGGCTCAAACGCAAACCCCTGGATCAGGGCGGGCTGCTTAAATATGTGCACGGCGGCGAATACCATGCCTACAACCCGGATGTAGTCAAAACCCTGCAACTGGCGGTGAAAAGCGGCGAATATCGCGATTACCAGCAGTACGCCAAGCTGGTGAACGAACGTCCCATCGCCATGCTGCGCGATTTGCTGGCGATTAAACCCAACGGTCAGGCGGTCGCCCTGGATCAGGTGGAACCGGCGGAAAATTTGTATAAACGCTTTGATACCGCCGCGATGTCCATCGGCGCACTGAGCCCGGATGCCCATGAATCGCTGGCGCAGGCGATGAACAGCATCGGCGGCTTCTCCAACTCCGGCGAAGGCGGCGAGGACCCGGCGCGCTACGGCACCGATAAAGTCTCGCGCATCAAGCAGGTGGCGTCCGGCCGCTTTGGCGTGACTCCGGCGTATCTGGTCAATGCAGACGTTATCCAAATCAAAGTGGCCCAAGGGGCGAAACCCGGCGAAGGCGGCCAGTTGCCGGGGGATAAAGTCACGCCTTATATCGCCAGGCTGCGGTATTCGGTGCCCGGCGTCACGCTGATATCGCCCCCGCCTCACCATGATATCTACTCCATCGAGGATTTGGCGCAGCTGATTTTCGATTTAAAACAGGTGAACCCCAAGGCGCTGATTTCGGTCAAACTGGTGTCGGAACCCGGCGTCGGCACCATCGCCACCGGGGTGGCCAAAGCCTATGCGGATTTAATCACCATCGCCGGCTACGACGGCGGCACCGGCGCCAGTCCGCTATCCTCGGTCAAATATGCCGGTTGCCCTTGGGAACTGGGGCTGGTGGAAACCCAGCAGGCCCTGGTGGCCAACGGCCTGCGCCATAAAATCCGCCTGCAAGTGGACGGCGGGCTGAAAACCGGCCAGGACATTATCAAGGCGGCCATTCTTGGGGCGGAAAGTTTTGGTTTCGGCACCGGCCCGATGGTGGCGCTCGGCTGTAAATATCTGCGGATTTGCCATCTGAACAACTGCGCCACCGGCGTGGCGACCCAGGATGAGAAATTGCGCCGCGACCACTATCACGGCCTGCCGGGACTGGTCACCAACTACTTCCGTTTTATCGCCCAGGAGACCCGCGAATTCATGGCCGAACTGGGGGTTACCCGTCTGGTGGATCTGATTGGCCGCACCGATCTGCTGCTGGAGCTGGACGGCATTTCCGCCCGGCAGCATAAGCTGGATCTGTCGCCGCTGCTCAAGACCGCCACCCCGCATCAGGGCAAAGCGCTCTATTGCACCGAGAGCAGCAATCCGCCGTTCGATAAGGGCCTGATGAACAAGACTCTGCTGGAACAGGCCATGCCTTATGTGGAAAACCGCCAGAGCAAAACGTTCTATTACGATATCCATAACACCGATCGTTCGGTAGGCGCCTCGCTGTCCGGCGCTATCGCCGCCCGGCACGGGGACCAGGGTTTGTCCGCCGATCCGATCAAGGCCTATTTCACCGGCACCGCGGGCCAGAGCTTCGGCGTATGGAACGCCGGCGGCGTGGAGCTGACCCTGACCGGCGATGCCAATGACTACGTGGGCAAGGGCATGGCGGGCGGCAGCATCGTGATCCGCCCGCCGGTAGGTTCGGCGTTCCGCAGCCATGAGGCGACGATTATCGGCAATACCTGCCTGTACGGCGCCACCGGCGGCAAACTGCTGGCCGCGGGCCGCGCGGGCGAGCGTTTTGCCGTACGCAACTCCGGCGCCATCACCGTAGTGGAAGGCATCGGTGACAATGGCTGTGAATATATGACCGGCGGCATCGTCTGCGTATTGGGCCGCACCGGCGTCAATTTTGGCGCGGGCATGACCGGCGGTTTCGCCTACGTTCTCGATGAAGAGGGCGATTTCCGCAAGCGGGTGAATAATGAGCTGGTGGAAGTGCTGGACGTCGAGCAACTGGCCATTCATGAAGAGCATCTGCGCGGTCTGATTACGGAACACGTACAGTTGACCGGTTCCCATCGTGGGGAAGAAATTCTGGCCGACTGGCCGGCATGGGCATCCAAATTTACGTTGGTAAAACCAAAATCAAGTGATGTGAAAGCGTTGCTGGGCCACCGCAGCCGTTCCGCGGCTGAGCTTCGCGTGCAAGCGCAGTAAGAGGTTAAAGATGAGTCAAAATGTTTATCAATTTATCGACTTGCAGCGCGTTGATCCGCCGAAAAAACCGCTGAAGATCCGAAAAATTGAGTTTGTGGAAATCTACGAACCGTTCTCGGAATCGCAGTCGAAGGCACAGGCGGATCGCTGCATTTCCTGCGGCAACCCTTACTGTGAATGGAAATGCCCGGTCCATAACTATATTCCCAACTGGCTGAAGCTGGCCAATGAAGGACGGATTATCGAGGCGGCGGAATTGTCGCACCAGACCAATAGCCTGCCGGAAGTGTGCGGCCGCGTCTGCCCGCAGGACCGGCTGTGTGAGGGATCATGTACGCTTAACGACGAATTCGGCGCGGTGACCATCGGCAATATCGAGCGTTATATTAACGATAAAGCCATTGAAATGGGCTGGAAGCCCAATGTGTCCGGTATTGTATCCACCGGCAAGCGGGTGGCGATTATCGGCGCGGGTCCCGCCGGGCTTGGCTGCGCCGATGTGCTGACCCGCAACGGCGTGCAGGCGGTGGTGTTTGATCGCCATCCGGAAATCGGCGGCCTGCTGACCTTTGGCATCCCGTCGTTCAAGCTGGAAAAAGACGTGATGGTCAAACGCCGGGAAATCTTCAGCGAAATGGGCATTGAGTTTCGCCTGAATACCGAAGTCGGCAAAGATGTCATGATGAGCGACCTGCTGGGTGAATTCGACGCGGTATTCCTGGGCGTCGGCACCTATCAATCCATGCGCGGCGGCCTGGAAAATGAAGACGCGCCGGGCGTGGTCGACGCGCTGCCGTTCCTGATCGCCAATACCAAGCAGTTGATGGGTTATGAAAACCCGGAATCAGCGCCCTATGTCAGCATGGAAGGCAAACGGGTAGTGGTGCTGGGCGGCGGCGATACGGCCATGGACTGCGTACGCACCTCCATTCGCCAGGGCGCAACGCATGTCATCTGCGCTTATCGCCGCGACGAAGAGAACATGCCCGGCTCTAAGCGCGAGGTGAAAAACTCGCGGGAAGAAGGGGTTGAATTCATGTTCAATCTGCAGCCGGTGAGTATTGAAATCGACGCCGCCGGTAAGGTGTGCGGCGTGAAAATGGTCCGTACCCAGATGGGTGAACCGGACGCGCACGGCCGGCGCCGCGCCGAAATCGTTGCCGGTTCCGAGCACGTGCTGGCGGCGGACAGGGTGGTGATGGCGTTTGGTTTTCGTCCGCACAGCATGGGCTGGCTGGCCGATTTCAGCGTGGAATTGGATAGCCAGGGGCGGATTATCGCGCCGGAAAACAGTGAAAGCGCCTTCCAGACCAGTAATCCGAAGATCTTCGCCGGTGGGGACGCGGTGCGCGGTTCCGATCTGGTGGTGACGGCCATCGCCGAGGGCCGCAAGGCCGCCGACGGCATCATGAACTACCTGGAAGTGTAAGGCATCGGCGTGTAAGAAGCGTGGGATGAAATATTTCCCGCCCGGGATGGGCGGGAAAAGCGCGATGTTAAGCTGTTACCGCTATTTGACGACCCGCAGTGCCGGCCTTCCGCCGCGCGGCGGGGTCGGCGGTTCGTCATCCGGATTGTTGTCGTCGCTGTTATCCGGGCGATCGCCGTCGATAATCGACATCACCGTTTCCGGGCCGTTATCCACGGTCGACGCATCTTCCGCCACGCCATTTTGTTCGTAACCGACTTCCGGCTCAAACATGGTACCGGCGCCGTTTTCACGGGCATAAATGGCCAGCACCGCCCCGATGGGCACGTTCACCTGGCGCGGGATGCCGCCGAAGCGCGCGTTAAAACTCACTTCAGCGTTGGTCAGCTCCAGATTGGCCACCGCCCGGGGAGCGATATTCAGGACTATCTGGCCGTCGCGGGCAAATTCCATCGGCACCGATACGCCCTCAACCGCCACATCAACCACCAGATGAGGCGTTAACTGGTTATCCAGCAGCCATTCATAAAACGCCCTGAGCAGGTACGGACGGCGCGGAGTAAGTTGAGAGACCTCCATAACCCTTAGCCCCGGGTTTGCAGGCGCATTTCGCGCTCAGCTTCGGTTAATGACGCCAGGAATGCATCGCGCTCGAATACGCGCGTCATGTATCCTTTGAGTTCTTTGGCGCCGGCGCCGGACAGTTCAATGCCCATTTGCGGCAAACGCCACAGCAGCGGGGCCAGGTAGCAATCCACCAGGCTGAACTCTTCGCTCATAAAATACGGGGCTTCGTTAAATACCGGCGCCACCGCCAGCAGCTCTTCGCGCAGTTGGCGACGGGCGCTTTCCGCTTCCTGGTTGGTGCCCTGCTCGATTTTACGCATCAGGGAATACCAGTCGCTTTCAATGCGGTGCATCATCAAACGGCTGGTGCCGCGCGCGACGGGATATACCGGCATCAGCGGCGGATGGGGGAAGCGCTCGTCGAGATATTCCATGATGATGCGCGATTCATAGAGCGTCAGCTCGCGATCGACTAACGTCGGTACGGTGCGGTAAGGGTTGAGGTCAATCAGGTCCTGCGGTAGATTATCGAGTTCTACCTGCTCAATTTCGACACTGACACCTTTCTCCGCCAGTACAATACGTACTTGATGGCTAAAAATGTCGGTCGGGCCGGAAAACAGCGTCATCACCGAACGTTTGTTGGCAGCGACAGCCATGAGAACCTCCAAGTTTATCTAGAAAATACCGCGAATAGCCAACTTACCCGGCTACTATCCTGAAATGT